>JBEKMH010000033.1:0-12508 GCA_050008615.1 Candidatus Cybelea sp. | reverse complement strand
CCCGGAGCGTAGATCAGGCCACTGATATTAGTCAGCCCCCCAGTGAACTTCGGATTGATGGCATTGCCCGGGACCTGATAGTAGAGCACGTTGCTGTAACTCCCGCTCGAGGGCGGACTCAACGACGAGCCTGCCGCGATCGGGGAGAAGTCAAGACCCGTTCCGCTGGCGGTGACATAGAGGGTAACACCGGTTCCGGTGAGCGTCGTACCAGGGTTGAAGCTTAAGGCACCGTTGATCACGTAGGTTCCCGGATTCAAGGTTACCGCACCGCTCAGCGAGAGGCTACTGTAGCAGCCCGCAGAGATCGCACCGCCGGTTTGAGACAGTGCCGTGCATCCGCTGACCGAAGGCGGACTGGCGACGATAGCCGCGCAGCCTGCAATCTCGGGACAGGGATTCTGGCTTTGAATCATCGGCGTCGGCGCCGCTACCGGAAACGTTCCGCCCGACGGCGCCGGCCCGGCGTAACCGATCGATTGGGCTTTGATCGTCGCGCTCGCAAAGCTCGCCGTATCATTCAAAAGGATGCTGCAATTGGGAGCGGAAATGTTGGCACCGGCGAAACTCGAAGAAAGTCCCGGGCTCAAGAGGTAGATGCAACCGGGGTTGCTCGTCTGCATCTCGGCGACGGCCGTGGTCGATACCGCCATGCCGCTGGGTGCGTTGAAGAGTCTCAGAAACCAGGTCGTCGTCTGCGGCACCTTGACGTTGACGTAGACAGCGCAGTTGTCGCCCTGATACGGTCCGTCTGTTATAGTTGGGGGGTTGTCCACCTGGACGAGTACGCTTCCACTCGGCGTAAAGTTGTCGACCTGGGAATCGTTTTGCGCGGCCGTCTTGGCATCGGATTGATCCGGACAGCCGTGCGTAACGAGCTGCTGTGCGCCGGCCACGGCCGCGGCGTCCGCAGCGGACTGCATCCGCATCTGCTGATAGTCAATGTACGTGAGGTCGACCGCAAGCGCTCCGACTCCCATCAGGACCATCAGGCAAATACCAAAAAACGGCAGCACCTGCCCGCGTTCACCCATGCGCTTGTTCAACCTACTACCTCCTTAAGGGGCGGCCAAGCGTCATCTTACCATTACCCGCCGGGCAGCCGCTATAGTACAAACGTACCCCAGAGATTAAAAGTTACCTCGTGAGGATCTCGGGGGTCATAACAAAGACGACGTCGCTCTGCTGGTTCTGATACGAGGTCGAGGTGAAGAGCTTCCCGAGGATCGGGATCTCGGCAAGGATCGGAATCTTCGAGATCGTTCGCTTTTCGACTCGGCTTACCAGGCCACCCATGAGAATGCTCTCGCCCGGTCGCGTGATGACGTCGGTCGTAAGCTGGCTTATGGTCAGGGCCGGGATCGTGAAGCCGGAGACGATGACCGCATTCGCGTAGTCGAGGGCCGAGATTTCGGGCGCGATGACCGCCTCTACCGAGCCGTTGCCGCGAACGGTTGGGGTCACGTTGAGCTGCACGCCATAGGGCTGGTACTGGACGTTGATCGCCCCCAGGCCGGTCGACGTTACGACCGGGATCGAACCTCCGACCAGAAAGGTCGCCTTGGCCCCAGGGCTCGTTACCAAATCCGGACTTGAGAGAATCTTTGCGTGCCCCTCCTGCATCAGGAGATTGAGCGTCGGAGCCAGGGTGATCGTCCGGTAGAACGGACCGATCGTCGCCGCTAATCCCGGTGGTCGGATGGATTCAAAGAAGGGAATCGACGGCGGGATGAGGTTCGGCGTGGGCTGGCCCTCGACGGGCTGCGCGCCGTAAAGCTGAATTCCCAAGTTCGATGTCGCCGTCTTGTCGACTTCCAGGACGTAGACCTTAATATCGATCAAGCTGTCGGTCAGAGTGTTGAGCCGGTCGATAAGCTGTCCGTTGCTGGCTAGATAGGGGCCGGCCAGTCCCCGAGCCCGGTCGAGGATAGCCTGCGCCGTGACCGCGTCGGTTGCGTTGCCGCTCACGATGACGTTGCCCTTGCCGTCGGGATCGACTCGGACCCCGCTTGCCCCCTGGATCGATGCGATCGCGCGCTGCAAGTCGCCGAGATTTTGCGAGATCGTCACCGCATTGACGATCACCACAACCGGGCTCTGCGCCTTCAGGAAAGGCTCGAAGCGGGCGATAATATCGGCGATCTGTTGGAACTGTGCGCCGTCGGAGACGGTTCCGCGAACGACGATCGAATGGTCGAAGTTCACGACCTGGACGCTTGGCGCGGAGATCGCGCTGCGAAGCATCTGAGCGAGATCGTCAAGCTGCTGCTCGGTGACGGTAACCTCGTAGATCTCACGCCGGCCGCCGGCCCAGATAAATACGGTGGTATGCCCAGCACTCTTGCCGTTAACGACAACCTGGGAGGTTCCGACCGGCACGACGCCCGCGATTCGCCCGTCGCCGACCGCGACGCGGGTGAGTCCCTCCGCCCTCAGTAAGACCGAGTGGCCAGATTGGATCGAGAGGAGGGTCACTTGGTCGGCAAAAACAGGCCGGGCGTAAAGGCTCAACCCTAATATAACGGCCCCCGCGATAACTCGGCGGGTAAGCGAATTCATCCAGTCTCCTCCGGGACGCGACTGCATGCGGGTGCCTGGTAGGCAAACCGCTTTAGGGGATTATGCCACGGATTTTTATGTTAATGTATTAACAGATTAAAAACGTTAGATTAAAAATAACCGGCGCTCCCTTGCCAAGGGGAGAGCCTTAATGTCATGATACACCCGACCAGGAGCATGGAGGTTTACATGCGGCCTATTATTGGGCTAGTTGTCGTCATAGTCTGCTCGTTGTACTCGGCGCCTTATATCGCCGAGGCGGCTCCAATGGGCGTTCCGTTGGCCAGGGTGGCTGCACGGGCCAACCTTCAGTATGCTTGGCTGGCGTCGGAGCGCGCCGTCCAGCTCAGCGGCCCGGGCCTCGTCCTCGTCATTCGCCCGGGTGCCAACCTCTACGACGTCAACGACCACGTTGAGGTCGCGGCGATCCCGCCGGTCTATGGAGCGAACGACATCTACGTGTCGGCTGCCGTAGCTAAACGCATCGCGCAGCTGGCATCGCAGGCGTGGCTCGGCTTCTCGCAGGCACAAGAGGATATTGCGCGTGGTGAAATGGCCGCCGGAAACACGACCGTCATTCCGGAGCTGCAGGGGATTATAGTTCTCCACGTTCAGCCCCTCAAGGGCCAAGAGGCACTCCTCGTAACGGGAGAGGCACCGCCGTCGGTACCCGTTCGCATCACACTGCTTGCGACGCTCTCCTCCGATCTGCCCAACGTCCTGCTCAGTCGTAACGACCTTACCTCCAGCCCTGCCGGAACGTTTCAAGCGATCGTTCCGATCGCTTCCGACTATTTCCGCAGCAGTTTCATACATGTGCTCGCCACATCCGTTCCAGGGGTCACGTCGGCTAGCGAGCAGATCCTGGTCGACGCGCCAAACGCAGGCGTCGTAGTCCCCGCCGAAGCGCAGCCCAGCGGCATCTGGTAAACCGCGAACCCACCAAGAACTAAGCATAGAGGAGTTAGCATGGTTACCCACCTTATTGCATTGATCCGCGACGAAGAGGGCGCGACGATGGTCGAGTACGGCCTCCTTGTCGCCTTGATTGCACTCGTCGCCATCGTCGGCGTCGCCCTGCTCGGCACAAACCTTACCACGCTGTTCAACACCGCGGCTGCCTCGGTCTAACGGAGAAAAAGGCGCAGGATCGCCGTTATCAGGTTTTTTCGCAGCGCGTAACCAAACGAAAGCTTCCCACGTTACTCACTCACAACGTAAACCTGCTCACTACGTAAGCTTATTCACTACGTAAACTTATTCACTACGTAAGCTTACTCACTTCGTAAACTCACTCACTTCGTAAACTCACTCACTACCCACAACACCAACTAAGGAGATAGCATGATCACCACCCTCAAAACGATGATCCGCGACGAAGAAGGCGCGACGATGGTCGAGTACGGCCTGCTCGTCGCCTTGATCGCACTCGTCGCCATCGTCGGCGTCGCCCTGCTCGGAACGAACCTCACAAAGCTGTTCAACACCGCAGCAGCCTCAGTCTAAAAAACTCGAGCAACCAGGGATACGGCGCGGCCGCTCGACGTGGCCGCGCCTTCTACCCTTTCCTGTGCACAGAAAGCGAGCGTAATACTCATGCTTAGCCTTCGGGCGCTGTGGCGCGACGAAACGGGTGCGCAGCTCGCGGAGTATGTTCTCCTCGTAACACTTATTGCGATCGTCTGCATCGTGGGCGTGACAGCCTTCGGCCAGGCCGTCGCCGCCCTCTACGCTAACGCGGAGAGCAGCATTTGAGAAGATCACTCTCCGACATTTAAGACCATGCCCCTTGCTATCTCGTTAACACTGGCCGGCTGTCTAGTCGCAAGCTATTGTGACGTTCGTACGCGCCGCATTCCCAATTGGCTCACCGGATCGCTCGCCGCCGCGGCGATCCTCGTTCACGCCTTCGCCGGCATTCACTCCGTCGCGGAGAGCCTCGCCGTTATGGCGGTTTTGACCGCAGCGGGCACGCTCGTCTACGCGCTGGGGGGAATCGGCGGCGGCGACATCAAGCTCGGCATCGCGGCCTCCGGCATGCTCGGCTTGCCGCTCTGCATTCCATTCCTGCTCTACACGGCGATCGGGGGAGGCGTGCTCGCGCTCGTCTTCATCGTCTCGCGGAGGAAGGTGCGCGAGACCGCTTCACGTGTTATGCTGGCAACAATGGGCGGCTCGCGGGGCGTTGTCGCTGGTAAGAGCGAAACACTGCCGTACGCCGTCGCCTTTGCGTTCGGCGCGATCTTGATCGTGCTCTCGCAGAGCGTCGCACCGTTTTTAAGGATAACCGTGTAATGAATACTCGCCGCACAACCCTCCTGATCGCGATCATCCTAGCCATCGGCACCGGCTGGCTGACCCTCACGTACCTGTCCTCGCTGCGGCCGCCGCCGAACCAGTTACGCGCCGTGCTCGTGGCAACGCAAGAGATTCCGGCGCGCGTGCGCATCGTCGCGACGATGTTCCAAACCGAAATGCGTCCCGCGCAGTCGCTCGAACCGGATGCGGTCTCCAACCCCAATCAGGCCGTCGGCGCCCTTACGCTCGTGACGATACCCGTGGGCGGCCAGATCACCTTATCGAAGATCGGCACGAACGTCGCTCTGGCCCTGCCGGTGCGGTTACGCCCTGGGATGCGCGCCGTGAGCATTCCGATCGATCGCGTCAAGGGCGTCTCCGGCATGATCTTGCCGGGCGACCGAGTGGACGTCATCGCAATACCACCGGCGACCTCAGCCGGGCCGCCGCCCAAGGCCGTCACGATCCTGCGCGGCATTCGCGTGCTCGCCGTCGGGACCAATCTCGAGGATCCCACCGCCACGCCCTCACCGGAAGAGATGGCTTCGGCGACCGTAACGCTCGAGGTAAACCCCAAGCAGGCCGATATGCTGGCCTGGGCCGATGCTAATTCGAATCTCCGGCTGGCGCTGCGTTCGCCGCGCGAGCCGATTCGCTCCGAGCCCGTGGAAGAGCTGACGTTGATTGGCAACGGCGCAGCGCCCGGACCGGCGCCGGCAATCGGTCCTCCTGCCCCCGTCATCGGGCCGCCCGTCGGCATGCCTGCACCGGCCCCCGCGCACGCCCCGTCGAGTGGGGTCCAGATCATCATCGGCGACGAGATCGCAACCCCCGGTCCGCTCCGTTGAAGACGATGGCAGGCGACTCGCCCATAGCGCTCTTCATCGGCTCGAAGGGCGGCTCGGGTACGACGACGCTCTGCACAGAGCTTGCGCAAGCAATGAAAGCAACGGGGAACGTCGCGCTGGTCGACGCGGACCTGACGGGACGCCGCAGCATCGCGGTAATCCTCGAAGCGGTGCGCAGCCTCGACGCGGCGCGAACTGACGCTGCGATTGCTAGCGTCCGCGTGGACGGCATCACCCTCGTCGAGCTGATCGATCGCTACGACGCAGTCTTCACGCTCGGCGAGCGGCCGGTGGAGGCTTTTGCCGCCGGGATGACGGGCTTTAGCTCGATTTTAGTGGATGCGCCGCAGCCATTCGCGGCAGTGGTGCGCCCCTTCGTCACGCGCGCCCGGCGATTCTTGGTCGTGCTCGAGTCGACGCTCTTGGGCATCGCGGGTGCGCAGTCGTTGATCGCCGATCTCCAACGCTTCGGCGTTCCCTCCGATCGCATCGCCTTGATAACGAACGTTCGCTCGGCCGGCGAGCCCGTTCCGCGGAGCGAGATCCAGAGTGCCCTGCAAAGCCAGGTCGTCGCCGAAATCCCACTCCTAACCTCGCGTGCTTACGCCAAGAGCATCGCGGCGCTCCAGCAATACGTCGAGAGCATTCCGCCCAACGACATCCTCTCGATGCTGCAGCCTTCAACGGGGTCGCCGCTGGGAGCGCACCGCAACGGCAGCGTCTCACGCGTCGCAACCTCGCTCGAGGCTAAACGTGACGAGCTCAAACAGCAGATTCACCAAGCGCTCTTGCGCGAGGTCGATCTCGTTTCGGCGAGCGGCGCGCATACCGATTCGGCGAAGCTTATCGAACTGCGAGCGAAGATCGAAAGCATCACGTCGGATCTGATTACCGAGCATGGCTTCGACGGGTCGGCCGAAGAGCTCGCGGATTTGCGCCAAGATATCGTTGACGAAGCCCTCGGCTTGGGGCCGCTGGAAGACCTCCTCAAAGACGATGACGTCACCGAGATCATGGTCAACGGGCCGCAGACGATTTACGTCGAGCGGCGCGGCATCATCGAGCCGACGAACAAGCACTTTAGCGACTCGGAGCAACTGCGGCTGATCATCGAGCGGATCATCACGCCGCTGGGCCGCCGAATCGACGAATCCTCGCCGATGGTCGACGCGCGGCTTCCCGACGGCTCGCGCGTCAACGCGATCATCGAGCCGGTCTCGATCGACGGCTCGACGCTGACGATTCGGCGCTTCGGTAAAAAACGGCTGACCGCCGATGACCTCATCAGGATTGGTGCCGTACCCGCAGTGGTAATGGACTTTCTGCGCGTGGCCGTGCAAGCGCGGCTCAACTGTATCGTTAGCGGCGGAACCGGCTCCGGAAAGACGACCTTCCTCAACGTTCTCTCCTCCTTTCTACCGGACAGCGAACGAATCATCACGATCGAAGACGCAGCCGAACTGCTGCTCAATCAGTCGCACATCGTGCGTCTCGAGTCGCGGCCCCCGAACGTCGAGGGATCCGGAGAGATCCGCATCCGCGACCTCTTCCGTAACGCGCTGCGCATGCGCCCCGACCGAATCATTATCGGTGAGTGCCGCGGAGCGGAGGCGCTCGACATGCTTCAGGCGATGAACACCGGCCACGACGGTTCCTTAACCACGATCCACGCCAACAGCCAGCGCGATGCGCTCTCGCGCGTGGAAACGATGGTTCTGATGGCGGGTTTCGACCTTCCGGTGCGGGCGATCCGCGAACAGATCGCGAGCGCGCTCGACATCGTCGTGCACATCTCGCGCCTACGGGACGGATCGCGAAAGCTCGTTGGCGTCAGCGAGGTCGTAGGGATGGAGAGCGATATCGTGACGATGCAGGAGATCATTCGCTTCTCGCAACGCGGCGTGGACAAGGAGAATAAAGTCGTCGGTGAGTTCTGCTATACCGGCGTCCAACCGATCTGTCTAAAGCGATTCGAGGAGTACGGAATCCCGTACGACTCCAGGGATCTCAACCAGCTCGCGCTGCTCCAATCGTTATGGTAACGACGCTCGCTCCATATGCGATCTTCGTCGGCGTCGCGGCGACGATCATCTTAGCGTTCTTCTCGCTCTGGAGTACTGTCAACGAGCGGGCTACCGCGAGGGTCCGCGGCCTCGGCGACCAGCTCGACCGGGCGGACATTCGGATGAAGCCGCAGGATATCGTACTCACCGTTGCAAGCATCTGCGCGCTGATCTGGATTCTCCTCGTGCTGGGGCTGCGTCCAGCTCCGTTGCTAGCAATCGTGCTCATACCGGTGATCTTCGGCGCGGCCTTCTTCGTCTTTGGCTTTTACGTGAAGCTGAAGATGCGCAAGCGACTCGAGGCGTTCGTCTCCCAGTTGGAAGTGGCATTGCACCTGATGGCGGGCGGAACTCGGGTCGGCTTGAGCATGCGTCAAGCATTGGCGGCGGTCGTTGACGAACTCCCGGACCCGGCAAGCTACGAGTTTCGGCGCGTGATCGGCCAAACGACCATCGGCGTCAGCATGCTCGACGCCATGGACGACCTTGCGCGACGCATGCCCAACAACGAGACGCTCATGGTCGCAAGGGTTTTTCGCGTGCAATCGCAGACCGGCGGCGACCTGGCGAGAATTCTCGATCAGCTCGCCGAAACCATCAAGGCCCGCCGCCAGGTCTACCGAAAGATCAGCACGCTCACGGCCGAAGGCCGCATGAGCGCGTGGGTGCTCATGGCGATCCCGGTCGGCCTCGGTCTCTTCATCGTGTCAACGCAAGAAACGATGGGGCATGCGCTGCTCTACACGCCGATCGGGCACATGGTGATGCTAATCGTTGCAGGCTTGGAGACCGGCGCCTATTTCTGGCTTGCGAGCCTCTTGCGGGTTAGAGTATGATGGTCGCGCTTCTCGAGTATGCAATCCCGCTGCTGTTCGCCGCTGCCGCATTCTTCTTCGTCCTTTCGCTGCTGCCGTCGAAAAGCGTTCTCACAAAGCAGCTGGAGGAGTTGCAGGCTCGCGATTCGTTCCGGCGCGACCGTGAAGAATCTCCGCTCGTAACGAAGGTCCTCACGCCCGGCCAGCGCACGGCCCTCTGGCGCCTGTTTGCCGAGGCCGGATGGTACACAACGACGCCCACGAAGTTCTTCATGCGAATCATCGCAGGTTTGTGCTTTGGCGCGCTATTATCGCTGCTGCTGTGGAAGTTTTTTCATTTTGGCCCAACCTGGCTGCTCGCGGTGTTTGCAATCGTCACGTTCCTGGGTGGCTACTCACCGTTCTTCATCCTCAACCAGGCCATTGAGGGGCGTAAGGTGGCGATTCAAAAGGCTTTGCCCGAATTTTTGGATATGATCGCCGCGACGGTACAGGCGGGGCTCGCGCTCAATTCGGCCCTGGGTTACGCGGTCGACGTGGCTCCCGGGCCGCTCGGCGAAGAGATCAAAGAGGCGCTGGCCGAGATTCGCCTCGGACGAGCGCGGGCGGACGCCCTAAAAGCCGCCGGCGACCGGACGAATCAGCCGGACTTCAGAAATGCGCTGCGAGCCATGACGCAGGCGGAGCGCATGGGTGCGAACATCGCAAACATCCTCACCGACCTCGCTGGGGATGCCCGGCACCGCCGTTTGATGTTTGTCGAGGAGATGGCAGGTAAGCTGCCGGTCAAGATGGTTTTCCCAATGGTCTTCTTCATGATCCCCGCGATCTTCACGATCATTTTCGGCGCCGTCGCCGCCAACTATTTCGCGCCCAAGCCGTGATCGGAATTATCGCCGCAGCGATCTTTTTCGGCTCGATCGCATTCATCGCCGTGCAGGCGAGCCGTGCCGCGTGTAGCGGCGTCTCGCCGGCGCCGGACGGCCCTGCGCCGAGCACGCCCCCCACCGCAGCGCTGATCGCGGCCGCTACGCTGCTGGGAGGGCTCGTGGTCGCGCTGGGCGCGACGCCGACGCAGATTGGAATCGCTGTACTCGTCGTCTTCGCGCTCGTGGCCTGCTGGTGCAGCGATATGCTCTGCGGCATCCTGCCCGACGTCTTCACGCTCGCTCCGCTTGGCCTGCTGCTTGTCTTTGCCTTGACGCAGCGCAATTGGGGACTCATTTTCTCCGCACTCGTCGTGTTCGTGCCGTTCGCGGGCGCCGCGGCCTTTTCACGTGGCTATGGCATGGGCTGGGGAGACGCGAAGCTCGTCGCGATCGTCGGAGCGGCGTTGGGCGCACCGCTTGCAGCTTTCGCGCTATTCTTTGGCTGCGCGGCTGCCGTGCTCGGCCACCGGATCGCCGGGTGGCCGAGCCGCCCCATCGCGTTGGCGCCGTACATCGCAGCCGCTGCAGGCATCGCGATTCCGCTTGGCCTGCTCCACTAACGTGGCACGCCTAAGGAACCTGCGAACGGGAAACGTGGTCGCCGACGATGTCGGAAAAGCGAACTCGCTCTGGCGGCGATTCACTGGCTTTCTCACGTACGCTAAGATTCGCCCGGACCAGGGCCTCTGGTTCGACAACTGCTCGGCGATCCATACGATCGGGATGCGCGAGCGCATCGACGTGGTCTTCCTTGCAAAAGATGGCCGCGTCATGCGGATCAATTATTCCACCGCACCCTATCGTCTTGCGGTAACATGCGCCGGCGCACGCGCCGTCATCGAACTCGGGGCAGCGCCGACGAAGCGGCGCGATCTTCTGGTCGGCGACCTGCTCGCGCTGGAATAGTAGTCGCCGACCCCGGCATGAACGAGCACTCCAAGGCCCGGCTAACACTCGGCGACTTAGACTTTCGCAGCAATAGCATTGGCTTCTTGCGCTTCTTTCTTTGCCGCAACAGTGCCGCGCTCGTGATGCGAGCGCCGCCAGGACTTAGTTGTGTCTCGCTCCCACTCGTCTAGCGACGTGATCGGCGACGACACTGGGAGCCCCTAAATGGAACGAGCGATTAAGCCCGAGTGTTGTAAACCATCGCGGCAGGAACTCCTCGAACTGTGCTATGAGGTTCGAACGTAACGGCCCCTTTAGGAACGGCCGCTCCGCAACGAAGAAAAACGCGAACCCGGGCACAATACCGAGTAATCCGGCAACGACCGGATTCCAGCCCCTTGCAAGCGCAAAGGCGACAACCGGGCCGTGCACGAGATAGATACTGTATGATGCGAGGCCAATCGTCGTCAGCCATTTCATTGAAAGCGCTTTGTGCAACCATGCCTGTGAGCCAGCCGCGATCACGAGTAGAAAGACCGCCGCCTGCCAAACTGGGATGAGCACTGTGAGGTTCCCAGGCCGGAAGCTCAGCGCAGCCAGCAAGAGGACGCAGATCGGGAAGGCGTAACGCGTGAGTCGGTGCGGCTTGAAGTGTATCCCCGCTGCGATGATGCCGGCCAGGAAGGCCGGGAGACAGAGCACATCCATCGTGAACGTAACGGTCTGCGGAGCGATCAGCACCAGCGCGGCGATCATCAGGACTAGCGCCTTGGGGTAGCGCACCCAAAGATACAACCCAACCGGAAAGAAAAAATACCAGCGGAACTCAATAGGCAGCGTCCAGAACGAGCCGGTGAGGAACTTGGTGCCATTGTCCAAGAAAAGCGCCTGCCGAACAGCGTCATAGAGCGAAACGTGGTTCACCCACGGCACGAAGAACGAGGCGGCGTAGAGCAGGGCGATGGCGATGTAGTACGGCGGCACGATACGAACCAGGCGATGAGCCGCATACCTGGCGATGTCGAAGTCGGCCGCTCCGTTATCGTGCAGCTTTCGTAAGGTCGGATAGGCGAGACAGAACCCCGAGATCACAAAGAACAGATCGACTCCGAAGCTCGTCCCGTACTCTATGCGCGGATAGGCGTGGCTCGCTACGACGGTCAGGACGGCAACAGCTCGAAGCCCGTCAATGTAAGCGATTCGGTGGCGAGGCGCATCCATGTGCGGCGTAGTATAGCACAGAGGCTACGCAGTGAGCATAGTGTAGACGATAGTATAAGCCGCATTAGGGCGATGTATTAAGCCGCAGTTACATAGCGCGAGCCTTCGTGCAGCGCAGCAATAGGACGCGGCGCCCCCGATGGGATTGAGCATTGAGTGCTAAGAGCTATCCTAGCGGCTCCATCATACCGAAGGCCGGCGGGGCCGCTGCCGTTCCCTGTCTAAGATACCATGACAATGGTAGCATAGGGAGCTTCAATATGAAGATGATCTCAGTTTGACTGACGTTTTAAGAGCTTGCGCGGTTGCCGCAATACTCGCAGATTGCGGCGGTTCACAGGCGACCTCGCAGCAATGGAACGGGTTCCCGCTGCGCCCCGTTGGTGTGCTACAATCCTTGGGATGAACGGGCGCTCGAGGCGCCGCCTCACGCTCGGCGACTTAGACTTTCATAGCAACAGCATTGGGTTTTTGCGGCTCCTCTTTGCCGTGACCGTGGTGTGGTCGCACGCATTCGGGCTGGTAGGCTTCGGCGAAGATCCACTCAATCGCCTGAACGTCAACGCTCCGACCGCCGGCTTCTTGGCCGTGGGCGGCTTCTTCGTTCTGAGCGGTTTTCTGATTACGCGCAGCTACCAAACCGTAAGTTCCATGGGGCGATTCATCTGGCACCGTTTCCTGCGAATTTTCCCAGCGTTTTGGGTCTGCCTCGTCGTTACCGCATTCGGCTTAGCTCCGCTCGCATTTGCGTACCAACATGGCACGCTGCATCACTACAGCGCGGAGGTTCCCGCCCCGTGGTCCTATGTGACGAGTAACTTCTTTCTTGCAATCTTTCAGCAGCGCATCGGAACGGTTTTTCCGCACGATACGAACATCTCGCTATG
>JBEKMH010000032.1:0-14126 GCA_050008615.1 Candidatus Cybelea sp. | reverse complement strand
GGTGGTGGCGGTTACTACGGTGGCGGTGGCGGCGGCAGTGGGGCAAGCGGCTGCAGTCCCGCGCCCTGTTACGGGCAAGGCGTGGCGTCGGGCGGAGGCGGGGGCGGAGGCTCTTCCTTCGTCGAGACATCCGCGAAAAATGTCACGATCGAAAAAGGAAGCGGTAGTGACGGTGCCGGGCTGATCGTGATCTCCTGGTAAAGAGATACAACAAAATGAAGCTTTCAGATTTTAGTCGATACGCGCTGAGCATTTGCGTAGCTGCGGCAATGCTCGCGGGCTGCGGCGGACCGCAGCCGCTTACCGGCGCGCCGGGCGCGATGCCGCAAAGCTCGGCGTCCGTGTCGATGCACGCCCCGTTCGGCGCTGCCGGTAATCTGCGCAGCCTCGCGAAGCGCAACGCAGATGGCGAGAAGTATCCGCAAGCGCCGCTGATCGATGTCGGCGGCACCCTCTACGGCACGACGAATAATGGCGGCGCGTTTCGCAGCCCTAAAACCTGCCACGGCGGTTGCGGAACGGTCTTCAGCATTACGACCAGCGGCGTCGTAAAGGTGCTGCACAGCTTTGGGAACGCCCAGGACGGGCAGTATCCCGCGCAGGCGGGCCTGGTCGACGTCGGCGGCACGCTTTATGGCACGACAAGTGCGGGTGGCGCAGCCGGCGATGGAACCGTCTTCTCCATTACAACCGGCGGCGTCGAGAACGTACTGCACAGCTTCGGCGGGCAGCCAGACGGCAGCGATCCCCTCGCCGAATCGTTGATCGAGGTAGGAGGAGAACTCTACGGCACGACATGGAGCGGCGGCGCGTATGGCAGCAGCGATTCCAGCTCACGAGTGTGTCCACACCTAAACGCACCTCCTGGTTGCGGCACGGTCTTCAGCATAACGACAAGCGGGACCGAAAGGGTGCTGCACAGTTTTGGGAACGGCGACGACGGCCAGCGTCCTGGGGCGGGCCTCGTCCACATGCACGGCACGCTCTACGGGACGACGTTCTTTGGCGGTAATCAGAGCAGATGCATTGGGGAAGAGGGAATCGGTTGCGGCACGGTCTTCAGCATTACCACGAGCGGTGCCGAGAAGGTGCTGCACCGCTTTGGGAAAGGGCACGACGGGAGGTATCCCCAGGCCCGGCTGCTCCCGGTGCACGGCGCGCTCTACGGCACGACGAGTGAGGGTGGCTCCTATAGCAGCAACGGAACCGTCTTCGTCATCACGGCGCAAGGTGTAGAGAGGATTCTTTACCGCTTCGCTACGCAGGGAGGGTCGTCCGACGCAGCGGTGCCTGACGCCGGCCTAATCGACGTCAAGGGAACGCTCTACGGCACGACCTACTACGGCGGCGGGTGCCAGCAAGGAACGGCGTACTCCGTCACGACCGCCGGCGTCGAGAAAGTATTGCACGCCTTCTGTAACGGCATTGACGACGGCTCCACGCCCTGGGCGGGCCTCGTCGTCGTGCGTGGCCTGCTTTACGGCACGACGTGGCTTGGCGGCGGCCACCCGATACACTGCGGCCACCCCGGACACCCTACCGGTTGCGGAACTGTATACAGCATCACAACCGGCGGCCAGTTTAACCTGCTATACCGTTTTCACTGAGCTGGCGCGAGCGCGCGCTAATCGTTGCGTTGGCCTACGAGCTGACGGCTGAGTAACTTCGCGATCGTGAGGCCGTCTTCGCGTTCCGATGCACCGCACTCCGGCATGCATCCCGAGCCGATGCGACAAACCCATACGCCATATAGCGTTTTAGACGTTGCCGATGTTTTGCAATCGCGAATGCAAAAGGCACGCAACAAGCGAGGCGCGACGCGCGAGGCGAAAAGTGCATATTTTAAAGGCTTTTTCGATGACCCTCGATCGGCGCGACGGAGGCGAGGGGTGCGGCGTTTCGCCTCGTTCCCCTATGCCCACTACGCAGCCGTACGGGATAGGGGTTGGCCGCAAAAAGATGGCGCCCCCCTCCAGGCAGCCTAGCTGGCTGAGCTGCTGGCGATCGAAGCCGCCATGCTCCAAGCTGCGACGCGCTAAGCGCCGCGCGTAAACTGCGAGGCTGCTGCGAGCTAAGCCGCCGCATTGCGAGGCATGCTCAGCCGCAATGCGAGCTAGGCTGCGTGCAAAGCCAAGCCGCTAAGTGCGACGCGGCCTCGCCTCCGCGAAGCCGTGCAGAGGGGCAGAGGCGCGGGGGTCTTAGCGCGCGGGAGAGCGTGCGTCAACCCATCCATTCGCACAAGGCAAACCAACGAAACCAATTCCATAACAATCGCTCCAGCGAATTGTAAACCGGCGGGCACACTGGAGGTTTTAGCGCGTACTCGACGTCTACCCCATGCACTCGCGACTGCCGTTCGGTGATCTGCTCAATTTTGCCCCCGCCCTTGATGCTCAAACTGGCATTGCTGATCCACACAACGTGCGGTGCTTCGCCCCACTGGGTGCCCTCCCAGCCGCCAGAATATCGTAATACTAAATCCTGCCGCATCGGCGCATTACCAATTCTGTGCACAAACACGAAATAGGTAGACGGTTCATCCCATTCGCCCTCGCAGTGCACTTCGCGTATCGTCGCTACGTGTTCGCCATCATCAGCCAACCGAGCGGCATCGGTCGGCTTGCAGGGAGCGCCTTCAGCGTCAACATCATTCCCCGCACCGATCGGATCGTAAGTTACTGCGCTAGTCGAGCCTGCGGCGATAAGTGGCCCAAATACGATTGAAGTGATCAATACCACAAGCTCTAACGGCCACACGAGTCCGCGTTTTGGGCCGGGATTCCGCAAGGCGAATTGCGCGACGACCAGGCAGACGGCGCCCCACGCAACGGCTATGGCAAATACGAAAAAAGATGAGAAGAAGGTTGTCTCTTCCGAAATCCGCGGAGTCGAACGAAAGTGAGTAAAAAGGAAGTCGATGAGCAGCAGCCCTGCAAACCACGTCGTCGGGAAAATCAGCAGCCTAAGGGCCAGCCTCATATTCCTCATCCCCTCTCGTCGGATCGCTTTGCCCCGGTATTGTTTCTTTGTACGGCAAAACGCGATACCTTTGTATCACAAAGCTAGTGATCGCGCAAGAAAGATCAACGTCTTGGCGATCGGCCCGAGGCTGCGCAGCTGCGAGGATTCTAAGCTAAGCGGGCCGTGCCGTTTTGCTGCAACGATGCGGTGCGCTCCAAGCGATCGAGGCCGCCGCGATCCAAGCGGCAACGCGTTAAGCGCAACGCGCTAAACTGCGAGGCTGCTGCGAGGCCAACCAGCTGCGCTGCGAGGCGCGCACAGCTGCAATGCGAGCTACGCGTGCCGTCGAAGCTGCTAAGCCGCAAAGCGCAACGGCCTCGCGAGCGCGAAGCCGTGCAGAGGGGCAGAGGCGCGGGGGAAAACAGTCACGGTTTTAGTGTACAAGGCCACGTGTCGGTCAAGCGAACGAATCCAAGCTTTTCGAGGATTGGCCGACTGGTAGGGAGAGCGTCAACGAGCAAGTAGCGAGCTCCAAACTTTATTGCCTCCCGCGCGCGGGCCGCGACGGTCGCTCGGTACACGCCACGGCCCCGATATTGTTTCAGCGTTCCTCCTCCGTACATTCCACCGAAAGCGCTTTGTGGATGACTATATAGGCGACCAATACCTACGGCAGTGTTTCCTTCGGTCACCACGTAACCGAGATGCTGTGTCGAGCATCTCCTTATGCCAGAGAGCAGTTCCGTGGCGGTGGATTCATGGTCTCTTTCAAAAATATCCTCGGCCGCTCGCCGATACAGGCCCACCTTGTGTGCGTCTTCAATGCGAATCACTTGGTAGGCTGATTGCGCCTCAATCCAACCCGCATGCTTTTGCAATTCCAACACGAGTACAGTCTCGCGCAACCCCGCTTCGAAACCATGTCGCTCAAGGCGTTGCAATAGATCCGATGGGCTATCGTGCTGGTAAACTTTCCATTCGACTTCGGTCGCCAGGGTCCGATAATGGGCGGCTTGTTCCGATATAGTCACATCTGCGATGTCTTCTGTTAAGGAGGAAAATACAATCATGTGTTGCCCACGGTCGGGACACCGCAGTCGTGACACATGCGGGAGCGTTTCGAGGATGCAGCCTTCGGGCGCTAGCGTGCGGCGTTCCAAATCCAGCTGACGACGAATAGATTCGAGATCGTGACCTGAGGGCTTGCGCATACTCACTGGCTTGAAGCGTTCTTCGTCTGCGCCCCTAATCGCTTCGCAGCCCTCCAAAACGCCGCCCCCTCGGCAGCGGGGCTCAAAGCCGTCGCGATCTAAGCTTCTAAGCTGCGAGGCTCCTGCGAGCAAGGCTTCCGCGCTGCAGGCATGCTCAGCTGCCAGCGAGCCACGCACGCCGATCCAGGCTGCTAAAGCTGCAAAGCGCAACGGGCCTCCCCATCGCGACGCCGTGCATAGGGGCAGAGGCGTGGGAGCGTGACTTAGCGCAGTTCCGAGTTAGGGAGATGCTCGCAGTCTGGCGAACCTCGGGATGATAATGTCGTTCTTCCTTTCTCTCTCTTAAACCAGGAGCATCTGTGCCGGGGCGGCGCGTCGTCCTTACTACTGGTGCGTCTCCATATTTGGGTGGGCCGTGCACGTGGGGTCCCTTGCGTCAGGCAGCACCGGACTTCGCCTTCGTTGAAATAGACCCATTAGACTTTGCTGACGCCTCAGACGTGACCGAAGCTTTTCGACAGGCGGTTTTGTGCGCGGCGCACGATGCAGATGGCGTAGTCGCTCACAATACCGCAGCCAAACCGGCCATCGAAGCGTTGGCCCGAATGTCACGCGCTTTGCCCGTCTTATTGCTTTCTCCGATGCTCGTTCGTCGTAGGACGCCTCTCCTGAGGGCCTTGCGATTCGTTGTCAAGACGCGTCTGGGGAGGCAAGTTTTGACATCGCTGGCCCGCTCGAAGAAAACCCGCCTGTTGACTGATCGGCAATTCCTCAAGAAGCAGATTTTGCTGTTTGTCGACGAGGCCCGCATCAGCGATGCGCTGGTCGAAGAGGCCGTGGAGCGCGTGGCCGATCCGCGCACCGCCCATTCAGTCGAGAGAATCGTGGAGACCATTCTTGAGATCACCAATCCGATTGATCCGGCAATCGATGCCAAGGTGCAGCGCCGAACCGTCCTTGTGGGCACGTCACGTTTGGATCGGAAAACGGCGGCACGTATGCCAGCTACCATCCTTGCTACCGTACGCGGCGCCCCCATGATCGAGGCTCCGCAAGCCGTAGCGCAAGCTCTGCGGGAGATGCTTTGCGTAGGATAATCCAAGCCGCAACGCGTTAAGCGCCGCGATCGAAGCTGCGAGGCTGCTGCGAGCTAGGCCACCGCGCTGCGAGGCATGCGCAGCTGCAATGCGAGCTAGGCTGCGTGCAAAGCTAAGGCGTTACGCGCGACGCAGCCTCGCTCTTGCGGTGCCGTGCGGAGGGGCAGAGGCGTGGGGGGGGCTAAATAGCGCTGCCTCGCGACGCACTCGGTCCCTGAGCGTCGAAATACATATCGACGTTAAGACATGCGCCGAGTTCTGCGATCTTTGCGAGCGTGAAAGCCGAGATAAGACCATCTGGCGTGGCTTCGTCCGGGCCAACATGCACAACCCAGCTTATTGTCGGCTCCGAGTCGAGTCCGCGAATGGTATCAAAGTGCGGAGCCAGCCTATTGAGAAGAGCGCGAAGGTGGGTATCGGCGGCGATTTCGTTCTCGTCAACTTCGGAGGTTAACTGCCAAGAATCGCGGCGCCAAGAAAGGCCGGGCGCGCGCTCATCGCCGGACTTGTGGAACTCCGTTGGTTCGATCCCGAGGCGCCGTGTAATCGCTTCCGGGTCAACGTCGATGAAGGTAAGTCTTACATATTGCTTCACGATGTCGCCCGCTCAGCTATCTCCGCCAGGAAGGCCTGAGCTAGCTTAGGCTCACCGGGATCATTCGAACCGCGTCGCCGTCGATACGTGACGAAGCGATCGTAGAGTTCAAAGCCCTCCGTATAGCCCAGTTGCTTTCGTAGCTCGGAGATTTCGTCGCCAAGCGCAATGAGCGCGCCGCCATCGTCCCAGTGCTCACCATTACGGCCGAATACACCCCAGTGTCCCGCAGCGCACGCTCTTAGCGCGGAGACCAATTCTTCCTCAAAATGAGTTTCCGCAAGATCAAGATCGCGTTCGATCTTCGCCCTCCGCTTTTCGTTCATCGTCAGGTAAGCCTCACAAGATGGAACCCACGGTCACTTTGGAGATGGGCAATAAGATAGCACCGCCAAGTTATACATATAAACGAATATCGCTACCATGGCGATTTCAATGGTAACGTTAATGCCCCAAAGGACGCGCGAGGTACGCATCGATTCAGATCCGCTCTTCGACCCTCGCAGCGCGGTCCGTGTAGCGGCAAACGGTACGAGTAACAAGAGCCACGGGGCGAACCTGAGACCGCCAACGCCTGAGAAGCCCACGATAATTAAAAGCATTGCGACAGCCCAGAGGATTCCGAAGGCCACGTGACCACGCCCCGTAAGTAAACCCATAAGGTTGGCTCGATTTAGCGCAGACTAGCCAAAGTCTTTTAAAGTAGTTTTGCGTCTCTCGGCTAGCGCGAGCAACGCATCCCAATGCCTCGGATGTGGCACCTTTGCTCGAGCCCGGATGCGCGAGCAGGCCGCGAGCGATAGCCCCGTCTGGTCCGCGATCTCCTTGAGCGAGAACGCATCGAGCTTCGGCGCGATCTCGCTGAAAGAGATCGGCAAGGCGACTGGCTTGTCGCTCGCGGCCTGCTCGCGCATCCGGGCTCGAGCAAAGGTTCCGCATGCGAGGCATTGGGATCGCTTGCTCGCGCTGGTCGAAGCCGGGAACTAAGCGTCAGCGCCGAACGTCCTTAGCGTCGATCCGTTGTGTGGATCGGGGGAGCGCGGAGAATGAAGAACTTTGGCCTTGGTTCGTACGCCCTAAGTGGATGCGTTGCGCTTGCAATGCTCGCAGGCTGCGGCGGATCGCAGCCGCCGATCGGCGCGCCGGGCGCGATGCCGCAAACCACCGCCATCGCAACGCACGTCGATCGTGGCACGTCGTGGATGCTGCCAGGAGCGCAGGACACCAAGAAACTACTTTACGTGTCCGACAGCGCGACGGACGACGTTTATGTTTACGATTACCCAAAGGGCATGGCGGTTGGTAAGCTGACCGGCTTCGACTACCCCGACGGCCAGTGCGTGGACGCTAGCGGGGATGTATACATCACCAACTTCGAAGGTGGAAATGTTGTCGAATACGCGCACGGCGGCACCGAGCCGATCAAAACCCTTACGACGAACGGCAACGCCGTTGGCTGCTCGGTCTCGCCAAGCGGCGATCTCGCGGTCACGAACTTTTCCACGAAGAAGGGCCCCGGCAACGTCTTGATCTTCAAGAGCGGCAGTGGTGAGCCGACAGCGTACTCTGATCCTTCGGACTGCTATTATCTGTGGCCGGCCGGCTACGATGATAACGGCAACCTATTTGCCGAGGGTGAATATACCTCAGTCGGCGTCTGCTGGCTCCCCGCGGGCGGCACGTCGATGAGCGCAATTGGCTTCGGACAGCAGATCAGTTTCCCGGGTAGCGTCATGTGGACTGGTAAGTCCTTGGCGCTCACGGATCAAAACTACGGAAATTATCAGACCGGGCTATATATTGCTACTCTTTCCGGGAGCAGCCTTCATCTCGTTGGCAAAGTTGGATTCTCCGACACGTGCAACGGAGTCTATGCGGACGTAGCGCAACCCTTCCTCGTCGGCCGCCACAACACGCCGGTAAACAAAACGGCGGCCACGGTCGTGATTGGCGGCAATCTTTGGTGTTCGAACGTCGTTGACTTTTGGTCTTTCTTACAAGGCGGAAATCCACACTCTACGCTCACCGGAGCGCCACAGGCGCCGGACGGACAGTCGGTGAGCTTCGGGAAATACGCTGACAAAACGACCGCGCCTGAGACCTTGGCTCCGTCGCCGAGAAAGGCGCCGCGCGGGCTTCGACTACCCGCGTCGCTCTTTTCCGATGCCAAGACGGGTCGGTATCTGGCTTACGTTTCCACTCTGCGCACGGGCGCAGACGCGGTTTCGATCTTTCCAGAAAAACCTGAGCAGTATCAGGTACCTTTCGGGCGCTTAACTGACGGCGTTAGCTTCCCCTACGGTCTTTATATAGACGCCAAGGGCAACCTGTATGTATGCAATTGGAACGAAAACACCGTAACGAAGTATAAGCTCGGGTCATCGCAGCCTTCGACGACGTATACACAGGATTTGAGTGCGCCGTTGTACCCTATCTTAGATGCAAAGGGCGACTTGTTCGTCAGCAACTCGAATGGAACGGTCGTCGAGTATATGGGTGGGAGCGCGTCCAATCCCCGAGTGCTTCAGACCGACGGCACCGAAGCGGACGGCATGGATTTCGACAAACGGGGAAATCTCTACGTGGCGTTCCGCGGTGGCGTTTACGGCGACAGCATAGACGAATTCACCAATGGCTTGAAGCGCCATCGCATCCTCGGGATGGTGCTCCACTGGCCTCAGGGGCTCGTCGTCGACAAGAACGGCGTTATTCTCGTCGTCTCAGTCTCAACCCGTTACGGCAACCAAATTGACGAGTATCTTCCCAGATCAAAGAGTCCCAAACTCACGCTCGACTGTTCAGCATCGCTTGTGCAACTCGCCATCAACCGAGAAGAGAATCGCCTCTTCGTTTCGAGCATAGAAGGTATCGTCTACGAGATTAACTATCCGCTTAAGCAAGGCGCTGCATTCCGGATCGGTGTAAACTCAGGTAGCAGCGGCGAAGGAGTAGCCCTCGTCAACGGTCAGACGTTTTAGCCGCGCTCGCGAGGCCGCATCGCGTTAGCGAGCACTACGGCTTAGCAGCTTAGAGCCTCGCAGCTGCGCAGCCCCGCGCCTCTGCCCTTCTGCACGACATCGCGACAGCGAGGCTGGTATGCTTAGCAGCTTGGATCGGCGCGCATAGCCTCGCATTACCCCAGCGCATGCTCGCAGCGCGGAAGCTAGGCCGCTGCGCTGCGAGGTATGCGTAGGCTGCAAATGCGAGCTATGCGCGCCGATCGAAGCCGCTAAGCCCTAACGCGATGCGGCCTCGCTGTCGCGAAGCCGTGCAGAGGGGCAGAGGGTGTGGGGATTCCAAACGGGCTAGGGCGTAAGCGAAAAAACCGTGCCCTTACCATGAAAACCTCCGCGAACACCTCCGTAAGTAGTTGTGCCTAAAAGGCTCCCACCCTCGTAGTACATATTGGCCGCGGGAAAACTGCCATCGGTCCCCTTGCCGAAGCTGTGCAGCACTTTCTCCGCGCCCGCTGTCGTGATGCTGAAGATTGTCCCCCGGTCAAGGTATGCGCCGCCGTTTTGCGTCGTGCCGTAGAGCGAGCCGGCAACGTCAACCAGCCCCGCTGCCGGATGCGCACCGTCGGGCGCCCAATGGAAGCTGTGCAAGACTTTCTCCGCGCCACCAACTGTAATACTGAAGACCGTGCCGCCCGCCGCGCGGCCGAGGTGGTGCTTGCCGCCGTTTGCGGTTGTTCCGTAGAGCACGCCGTCTAGAACGGCTAAGCTTCCCGTGGGATAGCTGCCATCGTTGCTGTGGGGGTATGGACCGAAGCTGTGCAGCACCTTCTCCGTGCCGCCCCTGCTGATACTGAAGACCGCGCCGTCGCCGTTCGTACCGCCGCTGTTTGTCGTTCCGTAGAGCGTGCCGTTTACTTCAACGAGGCCTCCAGGATAGGCGCCATCGGGTGGACCGCCGAAATTGTGCAAGATTCGCTCCGTGCCGCCCCTGCTGATACTGAAGACGGTTCCGCACCCGACCAGACCGGTCCCCAAGCAGTATGTGCCGCCATACTCCGTCGTGCCGTAGAGCGTGTCCTTGACATCAAGCAGCGGCGCAACGGGGCCGCTGCCGTCGTGAGGGCTGCCGCGGAAAGAATGCAACACGTTCTCGGTGCCGGCCGTCGTGATGCTGAAGACGGTTCCGCAGTTGGTGTAGAAAGGAGCGCAGTAGTGTGCCCCGCCATCCTCTGTGGTGCCGTAAAGCATACCGCTCACGTCGATCAAGCCTGACTCGGGACGATTTCCATCGGGGTTTTCGCCAAAGCTATAAAGCAGTTTCTCCGTGCCGCTCGGGGTGATGATAAAGACTGTGCCTTCGCCGTTCGTGCCGCCTCCGAACGTCGTGCCGTAGAGCGTGCCACTCACGTCGATCAGGCTCGCGGCGGGGTCGACCCCATCGGGGGAGCCGTGAAACCGATACACGACTTTGTAGTTCGTGCTATCTGTGCGCGCAGCGAGTTCGCGGGTTTGCGGAATCGCGCCCGGCGCGCCGATCGGCGGCTGCGATCCGCCGCACCCTGCGAGCATCGCGACCGCTACGCAGTAACTAAGCGCGTACCGTGCGCCCTTCAGCGTCATCGGGCGTCCGTCCGAGCGCGGCTGACGACGACACCAAATGGATCGTATGCGTTAAGGCGTGTTTTCTTTGCCTTGCCGCCAGCCGGATACTGATAAACATTGACGGAACCCGAGTAGAACTCGAACATGCTGGGCACGATAATCCTATCTGTGTCGATAAAGAATTGCCACACCTCCCCCGAACCCGTGAGGGGTGTAGAACCGACTTCGACACCGCGCTTTCCGCGAATATCGAACTGAAAGATAACGCCAGCGTAGAGGTCTCCCACCGCTAGGTGCTTTCCATCCCACTGGATTCCGCCCGCTTCGTCGAATGATTGGTTCAGCGTGATCTTCTTGAAGGTACTGCTTCCTCTCGGAAGTTCGGCAAAGCTGAGCTGGCCGCTGATCACGGAGCCACCCATAAAGAGATTTCCTTTATCGTCATAGCCGCATTCGTAGCTTCCAAAGCCAGCATCGGCGTAGAGCGTTGGCCTCCCACGCGCCTTTTTGTAAATCTCTACTCCGTCCGAATCTCCTCGGTAAGGATCACCGACAACGGCGAGGTCTCCTGTCTTAGGGTCGATGGCGCAATTTAGGGGCTCGTTATATGGAGAGCTCAAGATCCTGATCGGGTCGGTCCCGGCGTGAGCATATTCGAAGATGCCGTACGGTCCGGCCGTGACGAAGATATTTTGCGCCTTATCGACGCACTCGCCTTGGGCTTGTTGCGGACTCGATAAGAGACCAACATATTTTATTTGCGACGGACGGTACGAATAAACGATAACTCCGACGCCGTAGTCTGCGACGTACAGCAAGTTCTCGTTCTTTGCTTTGGGCAGCATCCACGAAGTGCCACGATCGGTGTACGTTGCGAGCGCCGAGGTTTGCTGTATCGCGCCCGGCGCGCCGATCGGCGGCTGCGACCCGCCGCAGCCTGCGAGCACTGCTGTGGCTACGCAAGCGCTTAACGCGTAGTGTGCGCAAACGTCTTGTTCTTCTAGCAGAGCTGTAGTCAACTGTACTCTTCTATTCCGAGCCATTCAAACATGTCTCCGATCTTTGCCCCGACGTTCCAGAGCAGCGTCTGATCGTCTTGAATGTTGAAGGTTAGTTCTGGCCAAGTCTCCCCACCGCGTGGGCTGCGAAGATTTATCGCCCAAAAGACGTGACCGAAACGGTCCATCGTACAGTCCACGAGGACGTTCGATTGCATAGACTCGAAGTGAGCCTCACCCTGGAGCGTTTTGTACATCGCTAGCACTTGCTCTCTGAAGATGGCGAACTCGCCAAGCTGTGACTGAAAATCGAAAAGCGCCTTAAAGCCTGGTGCAGCCGCCTCGGCTCGAAACAGATGCCAACCTTCAGCCGATATTCCAGAGGGCTGCAGGTAGGTGATCCAAAGGCACAGCGTGGCCTGCTGGCCGATCCAGAATCCATGCCAGTCTTCAGACTCGTTCATCTCGGATATTAGCCTTTGCCAAATCGAGCAACGTTCGGTTCATTCTCAGAAACCACGTCGTCCGCGACTTCAACGGGGAGCCGATCGGAAAGCGCTCTCTGTACGGACCGGGATAGGGATTCGGTTCCGATGGTCTGGCCGAGTCAGACATGAAGAATCGCCGCCGGTGGCAAGCATGATTTCACAGCGGAGTCCGGTTCGACGTGCGCGCGACAAGCTCCAGCTATTGTCGGACCAGCGAGAGTAAGCCCTCCCAATGCCGCGGATGCGGCACCTTCGCACCAGCCCGAACGCGTGAGCAGGCTGCGAGCGATAAGCCCGTGGCCTTGTCGATCTCCTTGAGCGAAAAGCCGTCGAGCTTCGGCGCGATCTTCATCGGCGGACCGCCGCTCGCCTAGGGGCGAGGTTCTGCAACGGCTTTGGCTTCAAGAAGGGCCTCGTCGGCACCAAGAAGGACGTGCCGCCTCCGGTCTTCTGCCGCATCAAGCGCGACGACCGGCATCATGTTCGCGGCGTTCGCTTATACCGATCGCAACCATTCACTCGAAAGCGCCTGTCACGCGTTCGGCGTACCGTTCGAGCAGCGGCCCGGCGCCCATAGCGGCGAGATTACGCCCGAGAACCTCGCCGTCTGGGCTCCAATGTTCTAAGCGTATCCCGATCCGCGGCGCGACGAATGGAACGCGAAGATTCTACCGCTTCTGCGCCGGACACACGTTCAGGTTATCATTAACGAGACGGGAATTAGCCGCCGAACGGTTCAACGAATCCGAAATGAGCAAACAAAGCCGACAGCCGAGCATCGGCGGCTTCTCGAAGGCTTTGCCGAGGGAAAACACTTTTGAATCCCCAAATGGGCTCGTCTTCCAGCCGAGGGGGCTCCGAGCCTAGCCGAATAGTGCGTTAAAGCGCAGTATTCCCATATTGTTTACAATGCGATCGTTCGTCCTTACAGCGATTTGACGGGCTTGGCCTCCCGACTGAACTGCATTTTTGACAATCTCTTCGATAGAGTCCTCCGTTAGAAAGAGGTTACTAGGACTCCCGAAAGTGAGGTCGCGCAGCGCCTCCACCGCTTCTCGCGGATGTGCCATCGACAAGTCCGCCAGCCGTTCAAGGACCCGACCTTCCCATGCTATCTTACCTTTGGTTCGCTTCAGCGTGAGAAGTAACCGATCTAGTAACCACTCGTCGGGAAGCTGAGTCGATTGAAACCATATTCCGAATCCTCCCAAAGCTGCGAGGCGGGTGTCTTCCGGTCGCTCTACGATTATCGACAGGATGAAATCATAAATTGCCTGACATCGCTCAGCAATTGACTTCGGCAAAGCGTCTCGCTCAGTAGCAAGGGCGTTGCCCAGCGAAGTCAGCGCCGTACCGATCGCTGAAGAAGGAGCAGATCGAAAGAAGTCCTCGACTATCGTTCCATTGATTGACAGGTGGCCTCGCACATATGCTGTCGTAAGGTGAATGCCAAGGTTTCCGACAACGTCAGCGCCCCACGCCCCAGCTGGTGGCTCCTCAACTGGCAACCTACCTACCGCCTGAGTGTATCGTGGTACTAAGACAACGAAAGTCTCATCATACGCCGCATTGTGCGCTAGGTAAGAATCCCAGGCCGCGTCGCCCAATCTATCCGGCGAAAAAATGCGGTCGACGTTATCTCTTGTCCACGCCTTTGACATCGCAAAGAGGGAGACGAAGTTGGTCCCGATCGTCGAACGGACAGCGCGCGTCGGCTCTTGCTCCGCGCTAAGGCAAACATCAATCGCAACGAAAACCTCCGGAGCTTCCGCAGCGAGTTCCACATTGCTGCTCTTGCCCCCAGCGGCTGCGTAGACCCAGCGGGCATAGTCGAAGACGGCGAGCATTCCGGCGCCGCGCGCTGAGTTGAGTGCGAGCTGCCACGGTGGGCCGTAGCTGGAATGCAAGTCGTACTTAGCGTCGGCTTCCGTGGAAGGGTCGGGGTCTCGCAGTACAACCTCAAGCACCGCCCAGAGCCGTTCCCGGAGCGTCGGTGGCGTAGTCTTTGCGCGCAGCAGGTCGCTTATGCCAAAGGCTACTATCTGAAGCAGATTTGACCACGACGGTCCCTCGTCAGAATTGCCGGAATCAAACGCCCCTGCAGCCGCGTCGGCCTCTCGGTCAACGGCATACTCAAGGATTGATACGAAAGCCTCGTGATCAAAGTTCGGTAAATGAACGTGCTTACGAAGAGCGGTTATGATGTGGAGGACGTAG
>JBEKMH010000031.1:0-13984 GCA_050008615.1 Candidatus Cybelea sp. | reverse complement strand
CGAACAAGGCGGCTATTTTAAGCAAGTAATTCACGGTTTGGGAAGCCGGTACCCCTCGGCGGGCATAATATCGTATTCAGGCATGGAAAACTACTTGCAGCACTACATGTTGTCGGAATACCAGCGCGCAAGATTAGCCATCGTGAGGGCAATTCAAAACGATAACGTGCGATCTTCCATGATGATGGCACTCTCGTTGAACATTCATCCTGCTATCGTCGAACACGTTTTGAGTGGCCTGGAACAGGCCCGCTACGTTATCGCGGTCCATCATATGCAGGGAATCTCCGTTCGGCCGGCAGCAGGCCTCGGTAGGCTCCTCCGGGAGCTTGAATCTTAGGCATGTTTCGGGTCTCTAACTCACAGCTCCAATAGCAGCGTCATCGTGGTACCTCTTGCATTTGTGCCACCGGGTTAATTCCGGCCTATGCGCGAGCAACTTTCTGCTATTTCCAGCTACCTCGATTTCCAAAATTTCCTTGTAAAACGAGCTTTTTGCGATCTCGTGCTCGCTCTAGCTACAGGCAAAAGCGCTTTCGATTCCCGTTGGCGCTACCAGAAACGTCCGATTTTGCGGGCGTTTTTTATTGCCCGCGGCTTGATGCGGCACCTAAAGCAGGACGCATTAGGGAAACTCGCGGTCAAGCTTTATGTAGCGCTTCACAAGGCCGGCCGTCTCTAGCCGGTTGCCGCGGTCAGGCTGGCCGGCGAGCACAACAGCGCCCGCAGCAAAACTCGTCGAGATTCGAAGGAACTAGCCGAGGCTAGAAACGAAAAAACTTGCCGTCCGAGCACCGAAGCGTGACGGATAGCAGCGCACTGCTCCGGCGGGACCGAGCGCTGTTGTGACGAACCTCGAAGATCACCGGCCGTAGAGCTATTTGGAGGCATGGCACGGGGGAACTTAGCTCGTTTCGCGCTTAAAAGGGGAGTCATTATGAGCCTTAGTCGTCCAGCGATTGTTGTCGTGCTTTCGTTAATGGCCCTCTCCGCATGCGCAGGCCGGCTGGGCGCGTCTAACGGAGCGGGTGCTCTCGCAGTCGTTCCAGTCGCGAGCAGAATGCGTCCAGATGCGCAGGTCGAGATTACCGCCCGAAAGGGGGGTCTGCCGCTTCCGAATATCGAGATCACGATAACGCATGAGAAGTGGCCTAATGGCAAGCTGATCACCAAAGGCACGACGAACCGCCAAGGACGCGTGAGACTATCGGGCGACTGGACGGATCAAGAATGGATTTGTGCCGGAGGCAAATATACAGAGCATCACCACTCAGAGGAATCGAGCCTTTGCCTAAGGCCGTTCCAAAAAACGTTCGTCCTCTACTTTAACTAATTCTTGGTCGGCCGCATCTTTACTCGTTGCAATCCGCAAGAGCTCGGGGTAGAAAACCTGCAACCGATTCGGCTCCTCTGTTGCCAGCAAAAAGGCCCACAATTGGCCCACATACCGGTTGCTACCGACGACAACCGGTGGCAACGTGGATAGCGGCATCATCCTTAGAAGTGCGTAGTATCGTCGTCCTCAGTTGTCTCAGGTTGCGCTGCTGTATCGCTTTCGATTCCCGTTGGCGCTACCAAATCGGCTAGAGTCTTGCGTCCTCGAGCCCTACCCCACGGTCTTTACGCAGACTATCGCGCGCACTCTCGATCCTTCTGAGTAAGCGCTGATCGTTCTGGAGCCGATAGTCAAACCAATCGTCCGCCGTGTCGAAAGCGATTAGCACGCCGGCCGGCTTTCCGGGGCGGGTAACGATGATCTCCTGCTTTCCAGCCTCGCGCAGGTAGCGCAATAAGTCATTTCGGAGAGGGGAACTTCCCTCACTTCGGTCTTGCCAATTGGGCGAGCCATGCTTTAGCCGCCGACTTGGCGACGACCGCCAAAATCTCTACGGTCGAGCCAGAAATATCATAGAACACGCGAACCTCGTTTAAGCGCAACCGATACTGCTGTCGCTGAACACTGCGTAGTCGTTTGATTCGGCTGCCGCTTATTTCGACTTCCCGTTGGCTCTACCACAAGTGAAGGGTTACCGTTCGGTTGTCGCTCGGCGGAGGGAAACGCCCCCAGCACGAAACGCCGGCTATGGCGACGCACGTAGAGTCGGGACCGCCGGGCTTGGCTCGCCCTACCGGCACGGTAACCTTTCTGTTTTCGGATATCGAAGGCAGCACCGTGCGCTGGGAGCGCGACAGCGCGGCGATGGAGCCGGCGCTTGCACACCACGACGCGCTGATGCGCGCAACGCTGGAAGCACGAGGCGCTTACGTCTTTAAGACGATTGGCGACGCATTTTGCGCGGCCTTCGCGACGGCCGCGGAGGCAATCGCCGCGGCTCTTGACGCACAACGCGCGCTCGCGGCTGCAGATTTCTCGGCCGTTGAGGGATTGCGCGTACGCATGGCCCTACACGCGGGCAGCGCCCACGAACGCGACGGCGACTACTTCGGGCCGGCCGTCAATCGCGTCGCGCGTTTACTCGCGGTCGGCCACGGCGGCCAGGTGCTGCTCTCGGGGGCCTGCGCGGAACTCTTCCAAGCTGAGCCGCCCCCGAGGTGCAGCCTGCGCGATCTGGGCGAGCACCGGCTCAAAGACCTCGCACAGTCCGAACGCATCTACCAGCTGCTCACGCCTGACCTGATCGCCGACTTTCCGCCGCTCCGTTCGCTCGAACACCTTTCCAACAACCTGCCGGCGCAGGTAACTTCGTTTATCGGTCGCGAGGCGGAGATCGCCGAGATCACCGCGCTGATCGAACAGCATCGCCTGGTAACGCTGGTCGGCTCGGGCGGCGTCGGCAAGACGCGCCTCTCCTTACAAGTCGCAGCCGATCTCATTGACGACTTCAGCGACGGCGTGTGGTTTGTCGAGCTCGCGCCGCTGAGTAGGGGGGAGTACATTCCATCGACTGTCGCGCTGGCACTCGGCATCACGCTCCCGTCCGAAGGCGATCCGGTCGAGAACCTCGCGCGTGCGCTCAAGGGCAAAGAGCTACTGCTGGTCTTCGACAACTGCGAGCATTTGATCGAGCCGGCTGCGCACGCGATCTCCGTCATCCTGCACGCTGCGCCGAAGGTCGAGGTGCTGGCATCGAGCCGTCAAGGGTTGGGAGTCGCAGGAGAGGCGACCTACCACGTGCCCTCGCTCGACCTTCCCACCGGTGTCGCGCTCTTCGTCGAGCGGGCCCGGGCTGCGAGCGCGACGTTTGCGCTCACCGACGAGAACGCGCCGATTATCGCGGAGATCTGCCGGCGGCTCGACGGCATTGCGTTGGCGATCGAGCTGGCAGCGGCGCGCGTTAAGATGCTCGGCCCAAAACAACTACGCGACCGGCTCGACGAACGCTTTCGCGTGCTCACCGGCGGTGGGCGCGACGTGCTTCCGCGGCAACAAACCCTGCGAGCGATGATTGATTGGAGCCACGACCTGCTCGACGAGCGCGAGCGCGCCCTCTTCCGGCGGCTGGGTATCTTCGTCGACGGCTTCGCGCTTGAGGGAGCGGTTGCGGTTGGGAGCGGCGAAAATCTCGATGAGCTCGACGTCTTCGACGTGTTGGCGTCGCTGGTCGACAAGTCGCTGGTGCTCGCCGAGCCGCAGGGTGAGGCGATGCGCTACCGGTTGCTCGAATCGACGCGCGCCTATGCGTTGGAAAAACTCGGCGATGCGGGCGAGCGCGATTTGATTGCAGACCGCCATCTGCGTTATCTGCGCGAGCGCTTTGCGGAGCTGCGGCCAGAGGTAGAGCGGACTGACCGACGTGCCGATCTCCGTGCCCTACTGCGGACCGAGTTGGAGGAAGTGCGTTCGGCGCTCGACGGTGCGCTCGCGCGTTCCCAGTTCATCGACAGCGCCGAGCTGCTCACCAGCGCTTACACTGTTTGGCTAGGCGTCGGACTGGAGGCGGAAGGCATCGCGCGTTGCGAGGCACATCTCGCGGCGCTCCCGGCAGACCAATTGCAACTACGCGCTCGGGTGTCAACCATATTAGCGTACTTTCTGACCTATTCCGGTGACAGAGTGTTCGCATTGGAGCTGTCTGCGCAAGCCGTCGTACTTGCGCAGACAAGCGGGGACGCCTCGTCGCTCGCCATGGCGCTACGCCAGTACTCGGTTACGGCATTGCACCTCCGTAGGCTCGACGACGCGGAGCAGACTTTAACGCAAGCCGAACTGATTCCGGGGATCTCAACAAACATTCGCAGAGGGTTGCTCGAAAGTCGTGCGCACCTCAGTCTATTGCGTGGCGATCTCGAAACGGCAGCGCACGCCTGGGAGCAACTTCGCCAGGAGTACCGTTCGCTCGGAGAGACTCGTGCAGAGCAGGTGGTAGCGTTCGACCTCGCGGAGGTCGAACACGCGCGCGGTGCAACGTTGCGAGCCATGGCGCTTGTTCGCGAGGCGCTTCCGGTGGTGCGGGCTGGTTCCGATAGGGCTTTGCTCGCCACCGCTCTCTACAACCTTGCAGGCTATTGCGTCGCGATGGACGATCTTCCGGGCGCCTTCGCGGCCGCTCGCGAGTCGATCGGAATTCGCGGCGCTCGCGAGCCGGATCATAACTACGTCGCGCTTGCGATCTATGAACTGGCGCTTGCCCTTGCGTTGCGCGGCGAGCGTGCGCGCGCGGCCACCCTTTGCGGCTACGCAGAAACTGCGCTACGCCGACGGGGATTCGAGCTTCAGTTCGTCCAGAAGAGGACGTACGACCGCCTCACGAGCCTCCTACGCGACGAATTCGCGCCCGACGAACTCGCACGACTGACCGCCGAGGGCGCCGCACTCACACCCGACGCCGCGATCGCGCTCGCGCTTGAGGAATACGAATCGACATAGAGTTGCTCCGCACTCCATCGCTGTCAAAGGGCGCGAGGCGTCCCCCACGCGGCCATACGCGCTCGAATCGTCGCGTATGCGCGGTCCCGAACTCCACGTCAGAAGAAGCTCCCATGCGTTGGTTTACGTCCCTGTGGGCTCCGCAGCGCGGCGACGAGGCCCGAGATTGGCGTATCCCAAGTGTCTCCTAAGTGCTCCTGATATATGCTATTGCCAGGTGATATCCGATGGGCGTACCACCGTTTCTTCGAAAAGAGGCGCTCTGCGCCGGAATATGATTGCCTGTACCAGGAACCAACTCGCACTTCAAAATCGTCCCATGATTCCAATGTTGGTCTTAGTAGTAGCGCCTCTGCTCCTATGCAAGGCTTGCGCACGGGCGAAGAATCCCAAAACCCAAAGAAAGCTTGACAGTCATAGAATCGACGTGATGACGCTGGATGGAAGCCATCGTTAAGACGCGAATCCACCGCTCGTGTGGTTTTTAACTGCCGTCCTAGCGTTGGCTGTGGGCACCGCCTCTACACCGACCGCAGCCACCGGCGGCAAGCCCTATCCAATCCCGTTTGACCCATCACCGGACGCCGTTACGGTGGCAAACACGCATCCTTCGAAGCAGCTGGAAAAGGTCTATCTGCGCGACCTGTCTGAGCCGGCAATCATAGTACGCTACCGAACGGAAATCTACAACGACGAGCAAAAGCTAGGACATGAAGTTTACGATCTGCTGTTTGTCAGGTACGCCAAGGTAGACTTTAACAAGCACGGGGAGTACGTTCTGTTCGAGGCGTGGGAACCCCCGAACTTTATCGGCGTCATGCATTACAAGTTGTTCGTATTCGTACTCAGCAAGGACGGGAAGTGGCAACCGCGCAGCGATCTGCGCGAGAGTACTCGAAGCGCGATCGTTGGTGCTCTGAGCGCGAACGAGTGGCACTAGGTGGCTTCCGTACGTCGAGAAGGCCAGCGTGGGCTCAGGTACGGGGGCGGGTTGAGCGCCTGGATTTCGGCACGACCTCGGGCTTGAACCACGCCTCGTCGGGCCTTCGGTAAAATGCCCACTGTAGCCATTAAGCACTGAAGGCATAGCGCGTGGAGCATGCATGTCGGGATCGCGTGAAAGGGCCTTGTGCCATATAACGTGTTCGACGCGCACGGCTTTTGCAAACGCGCGCTGCCTAACCCACCTCTGACCTGCTGTCAGGCGTTGAAAGCGGATTGCCCATGAGCGATCGCTGGCCCTTTTCTGAACTTGTCGAGCGAAGCAACGAGGTTGATGAGGTGTTGCGAAGCCTCGGCGTCAGTGCTCTAAGATTTCCGAAGCACCATATAGCATTTCGGCAACGATGTCTTCGATTGCAATCGGAACCTCCCATCGGTAGATGCGTTCATTCAAGCGGTCCAGCATTTGCCGCAATGCCTCGTAGTCCGTGTGCCCTGTCTCGCGCGCGGCTGCAACGTAGGTGCAGACTTGGCCGACACGCGCGAGTAGTTGCCGACGTACTCCTGCATCCTGTCGGTCAAAGTCCATGTCCTTTAGCGCCTTGTCGGCGGCGATTCTCTGACCTTGAAGTCGCTCTTGCTGCCGGTTGGTGAAATACTGCGAAGCAAGTACGGCAGCAGCGCCAACCGCCGCGCCTAAGATTGGTCCCCAAACATCGGGCATGTTACCTTTGGACGCCCTTCAAGTCGTGCCCGCGCAATTCGAAGTGGGGGCTTCTGGTGAAAGGGCCTGCGTCGGAGGTGCCGCTCATAATAATGTCGATGGCGATGAACTTGCTCCAGTTGTCGCTATCAAAAAACTCGCTGACAATTGCTGCAATGCTACCGTCGAGAAGTTTTCTCAAGGATACAGTGTCTCTTGTAGAATGGGCTTTGACTTCAAAAGGCGCATCCAGCGTTAGCTCAGTAGTCGGCTGGTTAAACCAGACGGACACCTTTAGCGTGTTAACGGTGATATCGTAAGGCGAATGGTTCGTAACGCGAAGGAGGATTGATATCTCAGGCACCGTTGTGCTAAAGAGGGCAACCAGAGAGAAGATGCTGTGCAGGTCGACTTCGATGTCGACCGGACGCAGCGCTTTTAGGGGCTCTGCCTGTCGGTGTTTGGACTGCATGACACTTCTTGCGGTCTGTATAAGATAAACGATACCCAAAGTCGAGAGGAATGTGCCGAGTAAGACGAGCCAAAGAGGTATGGTCGCGAGCGCTGCGGCTAGAGGCGCTAAGAGTCCCGCCGATTCCGGCAAGACCTTGGGGAGGTTCAGGATAGCGGTTCCCAACACCAGAGCCCCGGCACCGATGCCTAGCGCCCAAGCGCGCTCGGACCAGACTGACGGCATGACCAGGGGATTCGAGCCCTCGCCCTCGGCCCCCGTAACGGCTTCGCGGCGCCGAAGCTCTATGGTCCAAGAAGACTCCCGGTGCATGCCTCGATGATTGCACATCGCCTTCGGGCCATGTAAGGCTACAACTGCCACTTATCAGCCTTGCCGCTTCAGGGTTTCTGGAACGGTTGTAGCGCCGGGCGCGCTCAGTTTCCTGTAGGCGCTTTTCGGACTAGCCAAAGGGGCGGATGACGTGCTCGCGGACCCTCTGCTTGACCTGGCGACCCGCAAGGCCCGGTCTCCGGTGGGACCCTCGCGGGATTCGTTCGTTGGGGCTCTCCGTGTAACGCCCATGTAACTGAGCGGCTCGAAAAGGCCAGAATCGGGCAGTATCGGACAGGAGCGGGCATCGCGGAAAACCGTTATAGCATCGGACTATTCAGTAGCTACGCGGAACGGCCAGGACCGCTATAGTTGGGTTCGATTCCCGTTGGCGCTACCACAGAATGTCCATATTTATGGGCCGTTTTTATTCGAAACGTCGGTTTTTGACTTACGTTTGACTTACTGTGCGTGAGGTCCGGCGAGTCGGTTCCGTTAACGGCGGTGGCTAACGCGCCTCCCATCACAGACTCGACGCGCTCCGCATGACGGGCCTGCAGTGTTGCGGTGACATGCGCGTACAGGTTAGCGGTTGTGCCAATGTCGGCGTGCCCCAGGCCTGCTGAGATCGTTTTGAGGTCGATGCCCGCTTGCAGGCTGAGCGTCGCGTATGAGTGGCGTAGATCGTGAAGCCGCACATGCGGCAAGCGTGCGGTTTTGACCAACTTGGCAAACGCGCTCGAGAACGCGCCGGGGTCCCACGGAGATCCGTCGCGGTCAGCGAACACGTAAGCGTTTTGGTCCCGCCCAAGCCCTTTTCTCAGCAGGGGGCCCTATGTTTGATATCCGCTCTTGCAGCAACGTCGTGATGGTTGCCGCATTTCTTGCCGCCGTGATCCCCGGCGTCGCCCTTCCGGCGAAAGCCTCCTCGACCGGCGCGATGGCGAATGCCGCCGCAATCCAGCCGATCAACACCGAGTGCGATGCCATTCAAAACGCGATCATTCCGGCTCGTCGCCTTCGCAAAGCGGCCTGCGCGCCGCTGTCGGCCGATCCCGTCGTTCACGGATAAATGCCGCCGCTCGACGGCGACCTTGACGTTCCGAACTTCTCAGTCGCACGGCAACGTTGGGACTCCTGGCCACGTGGTTGCCCACGGGGTTGCCAATGAAGATCGCCGCGGCGATGGTCGATGTCGAGACGCCGATAAGGCGAAACGAGAAGGCTGCGTAGGGACCGCCTAACAGAAGACGAGCCCGCTGCATGGCCTGGCTTAACTTTCGGATCCGAACGGCGCCAGATAGATACGGCGGTATTCCCGAGCACGCGAAACGAGGTGAGAGTTGCCGCTGGACCCGGCAATTTGGAGAAGCCAATCGTACGTCTTCGCACAATCGACGCGGCGCTGGAAATGTATCGCACCCAGGAAATCGAGGATCGCGCTAAGATTTGTATCGGTCACGAGTTCCGCGAGGCCGTCGATCGCGTTGCGATCGGCGGAGGTAAGCTCCGGCAACGCGACGACGTTGCGACACGGCGACACGACGTATTCAGACTCTTCTACGAAAGCGCGCTCGAGCGAAACCGTCGCATCGAGGTCTACGATGAGATGGAGCCGCGTTTCGCCCGCAAAGCATCCGCCGCTGTGCGGCCGGCTCGCGTCGAGAAACCAGATTTCGCCGTAGCCCATTTGAAAGACAACGTCCTCCTCCGAACTGAGCGCGTAGGGATTCGTGCGCAGCGGCACATGCAGTCGCGTATAGAGCGGCGCATCCGGCTTCCAGTCCACGTGCGGGCGTACGAAGCCGCCGTTTGACGCCGCGAAAAGCTGCACGACCTTGACGTGTTCCATGCGAAAAGTCGCGGCGACGCGTTCCATGAGATGCGGCGCATTTTCGCCGGAGGTGTTTACGCGAGGCGCGCCCTCGCCCGCGGCACGCATTGCCAGGATGCACTTTCCCCAGTGGCCGTGAGCGTAGCCGGTGCACGGAACCGTCGCCTGCAGTTCAAGCGTCTCGAGTTCTTTCGCGAGCACGCCGTCGTCGAAGGCGAGCCTGCCGATCGGGTGCGCCATCATGAGGGAGGACTCGTTGGTCCGAGATACTTGTCTCGCGTCGCCCGAGCGCTTTCGATCGCCTGCGAATCGCCGGCATCGCCGGCAATCGCGCAGAGCCAGTCATAGGCGACGCCGCAGTCTGTCTCCCGATCGTAGTGTATCGTGCCGAGCAGATCGGTCAGCGGGCTCAGCGTTGCGCTACCGACGAGGGGGCTCAGGCCGCGCACAGCGTCGTGCTGCGCGGTCGTCAGCGCCGGCCGCGCGAGCGGGGCCGGCGGCGCAGGAGCGTATGCAGCGCCATCGCGCAGCAAGTTTTTGGGCGAGAACTGCGGGGCAAAATCGAGCACGAGATGCAGGCGAACCTCATCGGCGAAACAGCCGCCGCCGTGCACGCGGGATCCGTCGAGGTGCCAGACTTCGCCGACGCTCATGTGGTAAATGATGGCGTCTTCAGAATTGAGTGCTCGCGGATTGGTCTGCAGCGGCACGTGCAGTCGAGTGAAGGGAACTTCGCTTCCCATCCAATCGCGGTGCGGCCGAATGAAGCCGTATCGTGCGGCGGAAAAGACGCGCGCGATCGCAAGCTGCGACAGGTCGAAAACCGATTCCACGCATTCCACCAGAGCCGGCAGTTCGCGGCGTGCCGCGTCAATTTCGAGTGGTGGCGTCCCCCGCGTCCACGCCGGGCCCGTCCACAAATCGCAGAAACCCCACTCACCCACCGCGTCGGCACACGGAAATTTTCTCCGGGCGCTAAGCGCCTGGAGTTCGGGAGCCAGCAGCGCGGCATTCAGGCAGATCGCGCCGAGGCAGCGCGCGCTCATCGTTGCGGCAGGTCATTCGGAGAAAACGTCAGAGGGCCGGTCACTTTCGGATCGGCCCACTGACGCAAAAACGCGAACGTTCGCGCTTAGCCCTTCATCCCCGAGGGGCTCTCGTCGGTGGTCGTGATCGGACCGGCGGTTAAGTCTTTCACCCGGCCGATGACGGTCAGCTCCGGCGAGGCATAGCTCTCCGTTTCGACGGCATTTGCAGTTTCGCGAGTCTCTTCGAACATGTGTTACTCCTTTCAGGCGTACCGCCAGTTTGGCAGTGACGGCGCGCCGCACCTGCAATCAAGAACTACCCATTATCGGGACCGCCTCACCGGCGATCTTGCGATTGCCGGTTTGCGGCAGGCTTTCGAGATGCTGGAGCCAGACTTCGAGAATCGCCGCGGCACGGAACGCGCTGAGATCGCTCGTGCGGCCGGCGCGGGCGAGATCGACGGCCCTGCGCCATTCGTCCAGTTTTGCGTAGCCGCGCTCGACGATTCGCGGACGCTCGGTGAGCGCGGCACGCCACGATGGGCTCGCGTCGAGTCCGTCAAAAAAGGGCTGGCTGCTGCCGCCTTTATCGCGCCGCTGCAGCGTGGCGTCGGGGAGGATCGAGCGAAGTGCGCTGCGCTGCAAAAGCCGATCGCTTTTCGGCGCGATCTTGTGGTCCCAGTCCACTCCAAGCATGAACTCGAGCAGCGGCCGGTACAGCATCGGATGGCGCGACGGTGGAAGGTCACGGCGAAAATGATAGTTCGTCGCGACGAGATTTGCCGAGCGCATCACGCGCTGCAGCGCGTACGCATTGCCGACGCTGCCGGCCGGCGGCAGCCAGGGGTTCTTTCCACGCCGAAAGAGACTGACACGCCGTGCGTAGACAGCATCGACCCAGGGAATCTCGGGCGTGCGGTGTTCCAGCGCTTCACCGCGCATCCGCGCGAGCGTACCGTTGAACGCGAAACGCGTCAGCACGTGGCGCAGCGATCGCTTTCCCTGCAATCCGTCGCACCAATCGCGCCCCTCCCGCACGAGCGATGTCAGTTCTCCGCAGCGAAGCCGATCGGCCAAGAAAAATGGCATCTGAAGGTCGCCACAGAGCACCGAATCGCCGCCTTCACCGGTAAGCACAACGCTCGCACCGGTCGCCCGAACCGTTTCGACGTAGCGCCGGTTCAGCGCGAGGTGCGAAACCCAAACGTGGGGCTCGCCGATTCGCCCGTGAGGTAGTTCGGAGAGCGCGGGCGTCGCATCTACGTCGAGCGGATGCCACGGCAACGGCGCTTCACGCAGTACGATTTCGATCCAACGCCGCTCGTCGGCCGTGTGCGAATGCGAGTAGATGTACGAAAGCGCTTCTACGTTCGTTCCCGGAGCACGCCGTGCGAGATTGAAGATCGTCGACGAGTCGAGTCCCCCCGAGAGTTCGCAGAGCACGCGGCCGTCGGCCGGAAGGGCGGCCGTAACCGCTTCGTTCAGTAGCTGGCGCAGGCGTGCTTCTTCCTCCGCGAGACCGCTCGCACCGGTAGCCGCCGGCTGCGCCAACGTCCACGCACTCTGTGCGCGAAGGCAACCTTCGCCGTAAGTTAGGTTCTCGCCCGGCAAGAGACGCGAAATGCGCTCGTAGGGCGTGCGACCGCCGAGATGTTCGCCGCGGGCGAAGTAATCGGCGACGTACTCTTCGTCGAGCGAACCAACGCCGATTTCGTCGACGAGATCGGCAAGATGCGTGCCGAATGCGATTGCGTCGCCGTCGACAGCGTAGAAGAGCGGCATCAGACCGAGCTCGTCGTGAGCCAGTGCGAGCGTCCGGTGCTGCGTGTCGTAGATCGCCACCGCGTACTCGCCGAGAACGTGGCGCGAGAGTTGCGCGCCCCAGCGATCGTACGCCGCGGCAAAAAACTCGGCATCGGGGTCGGCCCGCTCCGAACCCTCATCTCCAATCAGCGCCGCACGATTCGCGATGTAGCCGCGGTAGAGAATCTGCAGGGAACGGATACGGGCCGGAACCGGCCGGCTGCCCAGCCGCGGCGGTGCGCCGGCGAAGAGCACGCCGAGAAAACCGTCAGGATCACATCCGGGCAAGGACGGTATATCTCGCAACGAACTCGGGTGAATCGAGGACGAGCCGGTCGCCGCACCGCACCCACGCGTGCGCTTCGAAATGGTAGCGCATCACGCCGATGCAGTGCTCGGCCCTGAACCCGATGGACGTCAAGAACCGGTAGAGTGCGAGCGAACGCGGAAGGCAATCCTTCGGCGCGGTCTTCAAGGCGAAGAAATTCTCAGCACGCAGAAACGCACGCTCCGCGCGGTCCAGCGCGGCTTCGTCGATCGGTGCGTTCGCACGCTGGGGTAATAGCGCGCCAGCGCGGTAAACGGAGGCGAAACCATTGCGGTGCAAGGCAACTGTCGTCGCGGCGAGCGCCCACCAAGCGCGCAGCGTCCAGGCACGACGTGGCCACCGGCGCAAGGGTGCGCGCGGGGCGCCCTCGTGCGCGGCGGTGCTGAGAAAACCGCGGCTGCAGCACAGCTGCTCGAAGGCGTCCAAATCCACCGCCAGCCGATCGCGAGGGGCGTTGAAGCGCACCTGCAATGCGTCGACGCGCCGCGCCGGCGGAAGCGTGCGTAAAACCTCCCACATCGCGGTCGCGGTCCGATCGAAGACGACGTAATCGCCGGCGGGAATATCGAGCAGTATCGTTCGTCCGTCGACGAGCCGCGAACGAACGTCCTCCGTTTCAAAGAGCAACTGGTTCGAACCCGTGCTCGCGCGCAAGCGAGCGATAGCGCAGAAGAGCTTGCCGCGCGCGCGCGCGTTCGCCGAGCCGAAAGAACGCGACCGCGCGCAGCAGCTCCGCGCTTGCCGCTTCGAGGGGATCGAAAGGCCGGCCGGGGGCGCCGAGAGCGGTGATCACGCTGTCGGAGCGTTCCGCTTCGTGGTAGGCAAAGGCGAGATTGATAGCATTTACCGTCGTCGGCAACTCGCGAAGCGACGCTTCGCGGAGCGCCAGCGCTTCGGTGCAGCGGCCGGTTTTCTCGAGCACGCGCGCAAGGTTGCTGCGAGCCAAGTGGCGCGCGGCGCGCCGTTCGGCCGGCGCCAGGCGGCGCGCCTGCGCGCTCGCACTGCGGGCGAGATATTCGGCGCGAGCCATTGCTCCCCGAGCGTACGCGAGATACGCAGCAGCGCAAAATATTCGGAAGCGGTGTCGCTTGCGCGCGGAGCCTCGTTCGCCGCGCAGCATCACGAGAGCGACTTGGAGCCCCGCGCGAGCGGCTTCGTGAAACCGACCCCGAGCGAAGAAAATGGCGGCGTCGAGCGCCCGCATTAACGGATCGCCGGGCGCTTGCGACATCGCGTTGCGCTTAGCAATCTCGCGAATCATCCCGTGCCCGCAAAGCGCTTCGAACGGGTTTGAAGCGAGCGATCGCGGCGTGGCCATCAACCGAGGCAGGGCGCAGAGCTTAGCAAGCAGCGTACGCAACGGCGGCGCCTGAGCTTAGTCGGTCGAAGGTGTCGCAACGGAAAACTCTTGAGCCTTTTTAGAAGCGATATTGCGAGACGTACTTGGAGGTTTCGCTCCGCGACACCTACTCGGATTGACCTTGCGTCGGTTGGGATGGAGCCTTCCGCACGGGCATCGTACTTCCAAGAACAGCCCGTCGTCAGCGTTCGTGCTTGAAGGCGATATACGAGGGGCCCGACCGCGCGTCCCGCGAGCGAAAGCGAGGATTTCGCCTGGTTTGATCGAGGCCAATCGCTGGCATCCCCGGGAAAGCGGACGCCGGCGCAGAAGCAAGCCCTCGATGTCTATCTCACGATACAGAGCGCCTCAAATACTGCGCGCACTACCGGTTG
>JBEKMH010000030.1:0-15561 GCA_050008615.1 Candidatus Cybelea sp. | reverse complement strand
TCCGGCCTATGAGGCGTCCTACCCAGGGAACCTTTCGCAGTTTCCATTGATCAAGGCGCCCAACGGCCAAGCCGACGTCACAACCTCCGACGCGCTGAGGTCGGCGTACCCGAGGTACCCGTGACGAAAAACGCCGCCGCCAAGCGTATCCGCTTCGTCGCTGCGACCATAGCCATGGTCGTATTGAGCTCCGGCTGCGGCGGATCGCCGAACACGCCGAACGGCCCGTACGTCGGATACCCCGGGAATCCGGGGCCGCCGCCAACGAAGCTGGTCGATGTTAAGGTCACCGTCACGGTACCTGCGGCCGGCAGGAAGCTGCGTCCGAACTACCTTTCCTACAGCACCAAGTCGCTGGCGGTTCAACTCGTCTCCGTCAATGGCAATGGCGTGACCGGTGTCAGCGCCAGTATCATCAACACGCTGCCGAAATCGCGTGGCTGCAAATCGCAGGGGCAAGGTAACGTCTGCAGCGCGAGCGTCAAAGGCTCGCCCGGAAGCGACGTCTTTTCCGTAACTTCCTATGCCGGCACGGATGCGACCGGCGCAGTTCTCTCCGTCGGCACCGTCGCGGCAAAGATCGCGGGCAACGGCGGAAGCGTCGGAATTTCCAATCGCATACCGCTTACGCTCGACGGAGTCATCGCTTCGCTCCGGATCTCGCTTGAGCCGAACAAGGCAAAGCGCGGCGATCGGACGACCGCGGCGGTTACGCTTGACGCGTACGACGCGAGCGGCGCGGAGATCGTCGGGCCCAGCGATTACTTGGAGCCGATCGCGCTTGCGATCCAAGGCGATACCAACAAATCGTTCCTCCTGCACGACGGCGATCGCTCCGGGCAGTCGCTCCCGATTCGCAAGCCCACCTCCGGCTTGACGCTCACCTACGACGGAAATAAGCAGGGCTCGCCGATCTCCGTCGTCGCGACGGTTTCGGGACCGAGCGGGGCCAGCAAGAGCGCGGGCTTCGATCTCGTCGGCAAGCAGCCTCCGCCGCCGGTAGGAACGATCTACGCGCTCAATCTCGGCAGCAATGAGGGCGTCTCCGCCACCGTGACGGAGTACAGCGGAAAGGCCAAAGGCAACGCAGCACCCGAGCGGACCTTGAACCTAAGCTCCAAGCTGTACGCGCGAACGATTGCGGTGGACTCAAGCGGTAACATTTACGTCGGGTATCTCGATAATCAGTACGGCTACTCGTTTGAAACCGGCGAGCCCGACCCCGCCAACGAGATCGCGATGTACGCTCCCGATGCCAGCGGAAACGATCAGCCGACCGCGGTGCTCGTCGAGAATAAGAATAAAGCGACCGCCACGACGCTTTTCCCGATATTCATCAGCTTCGACCCATCGGGGCGCCTGGTCACGTACGGCGCCACGGTGGTCGACGGCAATGCCGGCGACGCCGTGCTGACCTACCCGGCCGGAAGCACCGGTGACGCTGTTCCCGAGTACGGCTGGAACTTCGGTACGCCGACGCTGCGATACAGCGGACCGACCGGATTGGCGATCGATTCCAGCAACAATTTCTACGTCAACGGTTCGCTCCACACGTCGTTGGGGCCGAGCGATGGGCTCTTCGTGAACCCGGCCTCTCAAATCGGCGACCCAACCGGTACGCCGTCGCGCACGATTCTGTGGAGTGATGCGGAGCTGACGCCGGGCCTCACCTTCAACGTGGCGCTCAACCAGAGCGGCGAGATTTTTATCGGCAACGCGGTAACGGAGGGTAGCGGCAGCTCGGCCACCTGCCAGGGCCGCGCAAACGTCTACGCGGCGGGAGCCAGCGGCGGCAGCGATAAGCCGTTGCGCATCCTGACGTTTAGTGGCGTCTCGACGAAGAATTGCCAAGCGTCAAAGGGTCCGCTCCTTGGGTTCTTCCCCTCGATCCAGCTCTACGGTCCCACGCTGTTCGCGGCGGACGACTACAACAACGCGATCGACGCGTTCGCGTCCGACGCTAACGGAACGGTCAAGCCGTCGCTGCAGATCGCCGGATCGGCGACGCAGCTGGACGCACCGATTGCGCTGGTCATCACATCAGTTTCCGGAGGGGCCACGGCCCGTCCGGTCACCGGCGCGCGCGCGCCGGAACCCTCAAAGCACTCACTCCCCCTAGCTAAAGGAAAATCCACATGAAAAAGACCCTCGCTCCGTTGGCGTGGGCGGCTATTCCGGCGCTGCTACTCAGCATTAGCGCGTGTAACGGAAATGCCACCGGAGGATCCGCACTTACGCCAACGTCGAACGCGCCCGCCGCATCGCACGGCCGCGTTCATCGGAAGATTTTTAGCACGACCGCCCTGTACTCGGGCGGCGCCACCTTCCCGGCTTACGGGTATAACGACGGCGCACAGCCGGTCGGCACGCCCGGCCCCGGCCAAGCGACTCCCGGCCCTGGCTCGATCCTTGCCTCGTACGGCGGCACGGGAACGATCTACTACTGTCTGACGGGCAGCGGTTTCGGCCGCTCCACATTCGAAGCCGGAAACACCAACGGTCAATCGACCGCCGCCTGCGCCGCGCTCGGCGCTACCCCGACCGGATTCGGTGCCGCAGTGGACCCGCCGGATTTCGCGGGTAGCGACTTAGCAATGCCGTCGACCGAGTGCTGCGCCTCCGGTACGACCTACGCGACGAATCGCGCCTCGACGTACGGTCAGCCCTTCGAGATCCCGACGTTCGGCGGCCCGATCGTCTTCGCGACGAACGCCCTCGGTTTCTCGGTAAGCCCGATCAAGTTCTCGACCTGGACCTACTGCGCAATCGCCAACGGCACGATCAGCAACTGGAACGACGGGGCGATTACCGCGGATAACGGCGGCCACTCGGTCACCGGCGGCACCGCAGAGACCATTACCTTCTACTTCCGCTCCGATAAGAGCGGTACGACCTATCTCTTCACCAACAAGCTGAACGACAGCCACTCGGGCTGCAACCAATCGTTCGGCGCACCGTACAACACGGCTCCCTACGCCAGCGCCAGCCGCAACGCGGCCTGGACCTACGGCGTGAATCAGTTGTGGCCGGGCCCCAGCTCTGGTAACTTCGTCGGCGCGAGCGGCAACCCGGGCGTCCTGGCCGGAATTCAGGGCGGCGAGTTCGCCACTGGCTACGTCGAAGGCGCGTGGGCTGCCTCCGCCTCCCCAGGAACCTACGGAGCGATCAAGCAAGCCTGGCTGCTCAACCAAGTTAGCGGTAAGTTCATCGACCCGACGAACGCGTCGGCCGTCGCCAAGTCCCTCAGCGCCGTCAAGGGTTCGAGTATTGTCTACGGTGAGGGCAGCGACGGTAGTCCGCTCCAATCGAGCACGCCCAACTGCCAACTCTACATCCCGCCGTCGGTCTTTGTAACCCCGACCAACGCAAAGGCCTATCCGGTCGTCGGACTCAGCTACTGGCTCTTCTACGGGACCAACCTCGGAGTCCACACGGCGGATAAGACGACGCTCGTCAAGTACATCGCTTCATCGGCAGCAAACCAGGTTCTGAGCCACTACGAATACACGCCGCTGGTCACCGGCGTTCACAATCAGATACTCAAAGCCCTCAACGGTCACGGCAGGGTCGCATCCTGCTTGCAATAACGAGCGGATAACCTCGAATCATCACCCCATGTGTTTGCGCGCGCCGCGCCGTGCGGCGCGCGCAAATACATTTTCCTTTACGGAGTCATCCATGAAGTTTCGCCTCGGTGTCGTGGTCGCCGGCGTGCTGCTTGCGGTGACCGCTTGCGGCGGATCGAGTTCGGGTTCGACTTCGATGCCGCCGGTATCGAACGGTACGGCACGAGTCCGCTTCGCCGACGGAGCTCCCGAGCTCGAGGCGCCGATCAACGGCGTTCCGCAAGATATCTGCGCCTCGGCCAGCCTTCCTTGCTATCTGCAAGTCAACGGGCAGACCGTAACGTCGCTCTTTGCCTACGGGAGTGCGACCGAGTTCTTGAACGTGACTCCCGGCACGCTTTCGCTCGTCGCGCGTGACGAAGACGGCTATGCCGTCGGACCGCTCAAGAGTGCCCAACTGAGCGCGGGGAAGCGCTACACGCTGATCGTCGTCGGCAGCTACCCGCACTACCGCGTTCTGACTTTCGAAGAGCCGGCGAGTGCGAAAGGAAAGGCCCAACTCTCGCTCTACGAAGCGTCGCCCTCCGTGCCGAGCGCCGATTTCGGCAGCTTCACCGCTTCAAGCCATTCGGGCTTCAAACAGCTGGGGAGCGCAAAGCTCGGCGACGTCGTGACGGTCTCGCTTGGCGCGAAGGTTTCAAACTTTGGCGGTTATGCCGGTCAAGGGAAGAAACCGTTTGCGCACGGTGATGTAACCCTGGCTAGTGTGAATACGTTCGACAAAGACAATGTGTTGCCGTTTCACAATGCGACGCGCTTCTCGCTCTTTCTCTTCGACGTAAAATCGGGTAGTGGGCCAGTCTTCGGGAGTCTCGATGAATGAAGATTTCAACTGTCTTTGCTCTAGTCGTGGCGGTCGGTGCGGCGATTCTGGTCGTATCGGGTTGCGGCACCAGCGGCCCCGCTCCGATTACCTCGCCACCACTGGGGCCGCCCAATCCGACGCCGCCGGCGAACTGGATCTACGTCGACCATTACGGCACGTTGTACGAGTACAATCTTCCGCTAACCAGCAACTCCAAACCAGCGCGCACGCTAACGGAGTGGCCAAACCTTCCAGTTACGCCGCAGATCGCAGTCGATCCGGGCGGGAAGGTCGCCGTCGCGAGCAACTACGACATACGGGTCTTCCATCCGCCGATCGTTTCATTCGAACGATCGCAGGCGGAGCTGGAGATCAAGTTGACGCCGGCAATTACCGAGATCGGCCAGTCGGGCGCGGATTTGATCGACATGGAGTACGATCCCAGCGGCAACCTCTGGCTCTTCAATAACTTAGGCGGTGAAATTTCCGAACTGCGTGCGCCGTTGACGAAGCACAGCATTGCCGCATTGACGATCGGCTTCGGTCAACCCGGTTCGAAGACCGCCGGCTTCACGATGGCACAGGGCCGCTTCGACGTAAACTCGGCGCTCTATATCTACGCATTAACGGGCACGGGGCGCGGCCGGCTCTTCAAGGATTCCTTTCCCTACGCCAAGCAGCCCTCGAGCATGGGCATCGATCTGGCGCAACCCGATTTCGTCGATGCCAGCCAATATTTACCGACCTCCAAGAATCCCGCCGACCTTTTGCTGGGACAGTACACCGGCGAGTTACGGACGCCGAAGCCCGGTTCACCGCCTTCACCGCCGGTTGACGTGATGGGCCAGTTCTACGAGCCGCTCCAGCCGACGAAAGGGCTCATTCCCAACGACCACGTGAACACGGTGGTCGGCGCACTGATCGCGGATCCGCCGCGCGAACGCTTCTACACGCTGCTGTTGCTCAACGGGGAGCTCGACGTCTATGGGTTGCCGCTGCAAGGCGGCGCGAAGCCGGAGTTGAGGCTAGACTGCCTGGGCGGTTCATCGGGCTGCGTCACGCGAACCCAGCACCTCTTCCTCGCGCCGTGAGCCCTTCGCCCTTCGCCCTTCGTCCTTCGTCCTTCGACTGCGCTCAGGATGACAGCGCTAGGGTGACAATTGAGCTTCGATGGCGCTCTTCAAATCTTTGAGGAACTCCCGCGCCGTTGCCTGCGCAATCTGATGTCCGATGGCCGCGTCGAAAATCTTACCCATGGCATCAAACGGCGGCGTGTACGAGCCGTCGAGCTCGATGCAAGAGCGCCCGAAATCGCTCTTGTCGCCGATGGCTAACGTGCCCTCGAATCGCGGAAAGACGACGCTGCCTTCGGGCATCCACGCGATCTCGAACCGCTCGCGAACTTCGCCGTCATAGCGAGCTCGGCGCGCCTCGATGAGGACCTCGCGATCGAGCGAGAGCCCATACTTGGTTGCGCCGCGCACCGGCACTCGCAGCCGAAAGCGCGAAATGCCGTCCCGCTTTCGCAAGGAATTGAAAAAGTGCTCAAGCCCCTGCTGGGTTTGGTCGGCAGTGCAATCCAAGAACGTGCTTTCCTTTAAGCTCGTCATGGCGTAAGGCTACCACGGCATTGTGAATGCCGAGGGAATCGCCGCATTCCTAAGTCCTTCTTAACCCGCGGCCGTCAGTTGCAATAGGCGTTCGACGGCCGATAGCAGTTCGAGCGGTTCGGAAGGCTTTGGAACGACGCCTGCCATCGCATAGATCTCGATGAAATCTCTAATCGCCGCGTTCATCGGCGTTGCCGTGTAGAGCGCAGCGGCCAGCGAGCGTGTTTGGGGATTGACGCGTAGCGCACGCATGAACTCGGCTCCACTCATCCGCGGCATCGAAAGGTCCAGAAGAATTAGATCGGGACGCTCGTGCTCGGCCATCGACAGCGCGGCCGAACCATTCTCCGCCTCAACGACCGCATGGCCGGCGTGCTCGAGTACGGTGCGGACGAGTAGTCGGGTATCGCAATCGTCGTCGGCGACGAGCACCGTTGCCATCAGCAGGGGCCGGGCGGCAGAAAGGCCTGCAGTTGCGAAACGAACGTTTGAGGCTCGATCGGCTTAGTAATGTAACCGTCGAATCCGGCTTTGGCGACCCGCTCTCGATCGCCCGACATGGCGAGCGCCGTCACGGCGACCAGTGGTGTCCGTTTCAGCCGTGGGTCGCTTTTCATACGGCGCGCCAGCTCGTAGCCGTCGATTCCGGGCATAAGAATGTCGCTCACGACCATATCGAAGTTGCCGCACGAAATTGCTTCGAAGGCCGCGATGCCGTCGGCTACCCCTTGGGGTGCGTAACCGAAGGCACGCAGCAGGTAGAGCATGAGCTCCAGGTTCGCCACATTGTCGTCGGCGACGAGTATCCTACTCGGCATTTATGACGGGCGACCGACGAGCGGTAGCGTCAGCGTGAAGGTGCTGCCGGCCCCGTATTCGCTGACCACGTTTAAGGAGCCACCCAAGAGAAGCGTCAGGCTTCGCGATAGGTAGAGCCCGAGGCCCGTTCCTTCGAACCGTCGAGTGCTCGTGGGATCGAGCTGTTCGAAGGCTTCGAAAAGCCGCAACAAATCGCCCTCCTTAATACCGATGCCCGTATCGGTCACGCCAATCTCGAACGCGGCGGATCCCTGCCACGTCGCCAGAGCCGTATCGATTCGCACGGAGCCGGTTTGCGTGTATTTGATCGCATTGTTGGCAAGGTTCAGCAGAATCTGATGCAAGGCGCGCCGGTCGGTGACGAGTTCCGGCGGCTGCGCACCGGCAGACGCCGTGAACGCCAGCCCTTTCTCGTGTGCGGACGACGACAGCGCGGCGTAGACCTCTGCGATTACCTCTTCGACGCGGACCGGCTCGAACGACAGATCGCGCTTGCCCGACTCGATCTTAGACAAATCGAGAATATCGTTGATCAACGACAGCAGGTGCGTGGCGCTGGAGCGAACGATCTGAAGCTGCCGCTCCTGCTCGTCGGTTAAGGGTCCGGGAAGCTTCATGAGGAGCGTCCCGGTAAAGCCGAGGACCGCATTGAGCGGCGTTCGCAGCTCGTGGCTCATCGACGCAAGGAAATGATCTTTCGCGCGATTCGCATTCTCGAGCTGGGCGTTGAGCTCTTGAAGGCGCTGCTGGGTTGCGATGCGCTCCGTGACGTCGCGAATGGCGATTGCCACGAAGGTGCCTTCGGTAGTCGAAAGCGGGCTCAAGCTGATCTCCACGGGAAACTCGCTTCCGTCTTTGTGGCGTCCGTACAGTTCGCGGCCGACGCCCATCGGCAGGACTTGCGGATCGGCGAAATAGATGCTGCGCTCCTCGAACTGATTGCCGTGGTAGCGCGCGATGAGCCTTTCCACTCGTTGGCCGAGGAGCTCCTCGCGATAGTAGCCGAAGAGCCTCTCCGTCTGAGCGTTGACCAGCCGCACGGTGCCGTGTGGATCGACGATGACCGTAGCGTCAGGCGCATACTCCAGCAGCGGAAAGCGGCTTCCCGCAATATCTGCCAAGGAATAGGCAGCCGTGTCCATGGGTTTTTCTTCGCCGTGCGGCCGGATGCGTCCGTTCGCGATAGGGCTCGTGGAGGCTCATCGCGGAATCAACAGGCGTGCAACGCTCGGATGAGGGACGGCACGAGTTGGGGAACCTGCTAGCTATCGCGCTGGCAAACGTGGAGGGCATGATCGACGGCCTCGTCGCGCCGACGCCTTCACGTTTGGAGGCGGTGGCCGATGCTTTGCGCCGTGCATCCAAGCTGTTGCAAGGGGGCGGACCGGGGTAAATGGAGCGACACAGCATCCTCGTCGTCGACGACGAGCCGCAAATCGTCGAGGTTATCGTGGCCTACCTGGAGCGCGAGGGGATGCTCGTTGAGTCGGCCGGCAGCATAGCGGAAGCCGTCGGTGCCCTCGAGCGACTTCATCCCGACCTTCTCGTCCTCGATGTCACGCTTCCCGACGGCAGCGGTCTGGACGTCTTGCGGAGCGCCTCCGCGCACAACCCGCGAATTCCAACGATCATGCTCACCAGCCGCGGCGACGAGGCCGACCGCGTCGTCGGGTTGGAGCTTGGCGCCGACGATTATGTAACCAAGCCCTTCTCGCCGCGTGAGTTGGTGGCTCGCGTTCGTGCGCTGCTGCGAAGAACGGGCGAGGGAGCCGACGGCGCGCGCAACGATAAACCGGCCCACAAAACGCGCGTCGGCGATCTAGAGATCGACTATAGTTTTCACGAGGTGAACGTTGAAGGCGTACCCGCGGCGTTGACCGCGACAGAGTTCCAAATTCTCGCGCTTCTTGCCGAGAACCCAGGCGAGGTCTTTACGAGGTCGCATCTGCTGGATCGCCTCGGCGACGATTCTGAAATTTACGAACGCACGCTCGATCGTCACATCAACAATCTCCGGAAGAAGATCGAAAAAGATCCGCGCAATCCGGCGTACGTCCTAACCGTCTACGGCGTGGGCTACAAAATGAGGAAAGCCTAGGAGCCTGTAGGGTTATGGCGCATTCCCATCATCGTGCCGAGTTTTGTCCGAATACTTCGTTGCTCTTCGGTCACGAAGCTACGGCTTCGCTCCCTCATCGCGCCTCGTCTTCGAAAAAAACTTGGCAACGAATCCGAAAACGGCCATAACCCTACAGGCTCCTAGAAAACGCCGCTCCGAATGCGTAGGTGGTGAAGGAACCTTGCACCGTAGGCACGTGCTCGTTCTCGAGGACGAGCCTCTAATCGTCGAGGTTCTCGAAAGCTATCTGCGCGCTGGCGGTTTTGAAACCACGCTCTGCGGCACCGTTGCGGAAGCATTCGCGGCCCTGGCGCGATCGCAACCCGACGTCATGATTCTCGACGTTTCGTTGCCCGATGGGAGCGGCCTCGACGTGCTGCGCGAGACTCGCGCGTCGGGCTCGCTGCTTCCTACGATCGTGCTAACCGCCCGCGGAGAGGAGTCGGACCGGATCGTCGGATTGGAGCTCGGCGCCGACGATTACGTGACCAAACCGTTTTCGCCGCGCGAGCTGCTCGCGCGCGTTCGCGCGCTCCTGCGGCGCGTTGACGAGCGAACGGGGGCGCGAGACGGCGCGGGGACGTTGCGAATCGGCGAGCTGGAGATCGACCAGATAGCTCGCAAGGCTCGGACCGCCGGGAAGGCTGCAAACCTCACCGCCACCGAGTTCCGAATTCTCGCGATTCTTGCCGGAAATCCCGGGGAAGTCTTCACGCGCGCGGAGTTGCTCGATCGCCTGCAAGACGGCGGCAAAATCTACGAGCGCACGCTGGACCGCCACATCAACAATTTACGCCGAAAGATCGAGCGCGATAGCCATGACCCTTCGTACGTGCTTACCGTCTACGGCGTCGGCTACAAGCTTGCAAAGCCATGATTGAGACGTTCCCTAGCGTTTCGCACAAGGGACGACGATTACCGGGACGGACGCGTGACGAACGGCTCCTTCTGCGACGCTGCCCATCATCAAGCGAGCCAGCTGCGGCCGTGGCGATGCGACCGGTGACGCGCTTGAAGGCCTCGTCAACGATCTCTTTGCCCTCGGATTCGAGTGCCTCCAAACAGCCCGCGACCAATTGCGGCGCGCCGCCGCTCATTGCCGCCGCTCTCCCAATATCGAGAACGTGACAGACTACGATCGTCGTGCCGAGCTTCGTGCCCAAATCGGCCGCGACGTCGAGGGCGCTCAGGGAGCATTCCGACCCATCGACGGGGACCAAGATCGTGTTCATGCTGGAAAAAGCGCAGCTTCTCTCGCCTTTACCTTCCCGCGAGTGGCGGTACTGCGGGTAGCGTAGGAGAAGTGGCCGTTATGATTCGGGCGATTGGACTTGGCGCGCTGCTGGCGCTCTGCGCGTGCTCAGGGTCGTTCGGCGAGCGCGTTCACGAACAGTTCCATCAAGCCGTCGATAGCGGTGCGACGCCGATCGTTCACGTCGACAATATTGCCGGGACGGTTCAGATTGTGGGCTGGACCAAACCGATCGTGAACATCGCCGCAACGAAGTACGGCTACGACGCTTCCGAGCTGCGCAGCGTCACGATCAGCGTCAATCGCGAGGGCAACGGCATCTTCGTGGTTACGACCTATGGGGACGGCAATCACACCGGCGGCGTGCGCTATCGTATCTCGGTTCCGGCCGGTGCTTCGGTGCAGGTCGGCAACGTCGCCGGTGCCGTCTCCGTGGGTGCCATCACCGGCAACGTCAGCGTCGAGACGCAGGCAGGCACGATTGAGGCAAATCTCGGCCGGGTCGACGGAGATCGCGCGATCGACCTGCGCGCCACTACGGGCGCGATCACGGTACGAATCGCGCCCGAAAGCAGCGCCACGGTCAATGCCGAGAGTACGGTCGGCGGCTTTTCCAGCGACATCTCGGGAATCGAGCAAAGCCACGAGAACGTGGTCGGCGTGCGAGCGAGCGGCAAGATCGGATCCGGAAGCGCGCGCATTCGGCTGAACACGACGACGGGCGCGATCGCGCTTCGAACGATCGAGTAGGGCGCCCCATCGGGGAGACGTCAAGACGCCGCCGAAGGAGCCGCGGTATGGAATTTAACATCGTTAGCCATGCCTGTCTCGATATCAGGGCCCGCGGAAAACGGCTCGTCATCGACCCCTGGTTGAACGAGCCAACCTACTGGTCGTCTTGGTGGCACGCGCCGCCGCCCGTCTTCGAACCGGACATCTTTGGCGCGGATTACGTTTACATCACGCACTGGCACTTCGATCATTTCGATCCGAGAACGCTCAAGAAGTTCGCGAAGACGACGACGGTCATGGTACCGCGTTTCCCCGTCTCCGGTTTGGGCGACCAGCTGCGTGACATCGGCTTCGAGCGCATCATCGAGCTGCCGCACGGCAAGACCATTGCGCTCGCCGACGGCTTCTCGTTTACGAGCTATCAGATCAGTTTCCAAGACGATAGCGTCGCCGTTGTCGAGGCCGACGGGACGGTGTTGTTCGATCTCAACGATTCCAAGCCGCTGCCCTCGAGCTGGCGAACGTTTCGCGCGAAGTATCCAAAGGTCGACTTCATGCTGCGCAGCCACTCGCCGGCGTGGTCGTACCCGACGCGCTATACTTTCGAGGACCCCGCAGACCGTCTGCCGGTCGATTCGCGAACCTATATGGATGCCTTCGTTGCGGCCGCGCAGCAGTTGCGCCCCCGCTACGCGATTCCGTTCGCGAGTGGAATCTGCCACTTGCACCGCGAGGTCCGCGATGAGAATCGTTACCTGGTCTCGGGCCCCGAGATGAAGGAGTATTTCGAAGCCAACGCTTCGCGGGCTCCGGAAACGGCGCTCGTCCTCCTGCCGCCAGGCAGCCATTGGTCCGCCGCCTCCGGCTTCACTGTGGCCGGCGACAGTATCGTCGACATAGTAAGTTACGCGGAACAGCGCGCGGCGCAAGAGAACGAGCGGCTCGAAAAAGTCTATCGTTTGGAAGGCGAGAAACAGATCGCCTTCGAGGACTTTTCGAAGTACTTTACCGGGTTCTTAAAGGCGACATGGCTGCTGCGGCCCTTCATGCGCAAAGCCCGCTGGGTCTTTCCCATCGAAACTCAGCAAATGGAGTACTGGTGCGTGAACTTCGGCGACTCGACGATTACCCGGTCGGGCCAGATGCCGGCCGCGTACGACAGCGCCGTCTCCGTCTCGCCTGCGGTGCTTTCGGCTTCGCTGCGGAACACGGTATTCACCAACGTCGATATCTCCAAGCGCTGGCGGGTTCACATCAAGCGCGGCAGCGCGATGCGTCACTTCATCGTCACGAACCTCTTGCTGCTCTACGAGGCGGAGTATCTCTCTCCCAAACGGCTGCTCTCGTGGCGCTTCCTAACCGGCTATCTGCGCCGACTGCCGGAGGTTCTCGATTATTTTCAGATGGCGTTTCAGACGGCGACGAAGGGTAAGGAATCACTGGTCAAAGCCGTCACGAGCATCGCCGAGGGGTAGCTTGGCAAACCGTATGCCTGCTTCGTAGACCGCGCCTTGGCGTCGGGTTGCGTGCGCAATGCAACCGAGCAAAATCGGCTCGAGCAAATTAATCAACTCGCGCAAATTTGACAGCAGGAACAGACTCAGGAAGCGCCAAGGACGGGGGACGGGAGCCCCATACCAAAGTAGACCGTCTTGGCTTGCGAGGCCGTGGTTCGCTACTCGCTTCCCGGGCCGAACGCTCTACCGACCACGGAGTCCCCAGTCAGGCTTCCCGAGAGAGCCTGATGACCCCCATACACACTTTCATGAAAGAAATGGAGCAAATTTCCATAATGAAAATCTCGAGTTGGGTCAAGTACGCCTCCGGCGTAACTGTGGCCGCCGCCATGCTCGCTGCTTGCAGCAGCGGCGGCTCTTCGAGCTTCGGTCCTTCGGGAGTGTCCTCGAACGGTCATACGACCGGCGTCACGACGCTTGCGAAGTTGCGCGATGCGTCTCTCACGATGCCGCACTACGTGCAGCCGAACGTCCACACCGATCACGGCCAATCCTTCATTCTTCCCGACAAGAAGAAGAAAAAGGGCGGCCTCATGTATATTGGCGATGATTCGACCAATGACGTCTACGTCTACAGCTATCCCAAGGGCGCGGCGGCCGGAACCCTGACGGGCTTCGACGGACCGTACGGCGAGTGCAGCGATTCCAAGGGTGACGTCTACATCGCCAACTTCGACGCCGGTGACGTAGTTGAATACGGATACGGCGGAACCAAGATCCTCAACACCTACGACTCCGGCGGCACCCCGATCGGCTGTTCGGTCGATTCCAAGGGTAACGTCTCCGCCACGAGCTTCGACCCAGGCGAAATCACAGTGTTCGCCGGTGGCGACCCGAGCAAAGGCACCACCTACACCGGTTCCTGCACCTACATCTGGACGGCCGGCTATGACAGCAGCGACAACCTTATCGCTGTTGGCGAGACCTCGTCTGGAGGCCGTTGCTATAACGCGCTGGCATCTGGTGGTAAGAGCCTCGAATCCCTTTCGTTCTCCGGAACGATCGACTTCCCGGGCGGCTCGCACTGGGATGGCACGTATCTCGGCCTAGGCGACCAGGAAGCCAACGGAACCTACGATACGGGCACGTGGAGAGTGTCGCTGAGCGGCACGACCCTTACGGCAACCGGAAGTGAAGTAGCCTATACCGACACCTGCTACAACACCTATACCGACGTTGTGAACCCGACCTTCACCAACGGCAAGAGCAACATCTCGCCGGACAAGAAGAAGGCTGGCGGAGCCAACACCATGGTCGGCGCCAACCTGTGGTGCCCCGATGGTGGCAAGTCCGAAGTCGGCTACTGGGCGTATCCGGCCGGTGGCGCGAAGACCGGAAGCCTCTCTGGCGTTTCGGCTGAACCGTACGGCCAAGCCGTCGTCTTCAAGAAGTAACCTGACCTAAGAAAACCCACTCGATTCGAACGCGAATCACCAGGGGCCCGCTACATGCGGGCCCCTGGCTTTTTGGCGTCCGGAACGGGATACCGAAGGGGAGCCCGCAGCCGCTCACCTGGGGCGAATCGCGCCAAGTTGGATCTTACAAGTTGGATCTTACCGGGGAGGGTATCGTCGCGCCGAAACGGGCTCTACCCAAAGGCAGGACGTGCCGGCGAAGCATCGCTCATGGAAGCGAAGGCTTGCCGCGAATACGCCAAAGAGGATGCGCTGCCGATTATGCATGGTCCGCCCGGCTAGCGGCGATGTTGTCGACGTGGATGGCGCACGCGCGCGAGCGGCGCGGAGTTCACATCGAGCAATAGAACTGGACGCGCGTGCGAAAGATCTTCGGTTGGTAGCGCTTCCATGCGCCCGCGGCCATCGAAGCCGTGAACGGGCTCTGCCGCAACAGGTTGCAACGATTTGCTAAACCACTTTCCAGCCCAGCGTCAAGCTCGTCGAACGCCGCCGCACGATGCAAGCCGAACGCGACCTGCTCGACTCTTTCGCCCTCAGTGCTGCGATCGAATCGAAGGTGCCGCGATCCTCAGAAATCGCGAGCGGACCTGTGGCAAAGCGCATTTGGCGCCCAACTCCGTACCGCACTGACCGCCGCCCTGGACCCTGCACGACGCGGCGAGCCTGCTAAGAGGGCCTCAGGTGCGATGCGACAGTTTGGTCAGCGGCCCGCTGGCCCAGGGGCCACATAGAAAAGAGGCGGGCGCTTTCGCGCCCGCCTCTTCGTTACGGCGGTTAAGCCGAGGGTGGTTTTCTAGAGGGCGCCGACGCCATGGGGCGTTCCCCAACCAGTCGGGCCGGAGTAGATTCCGAACTGCTTGGTTCCGGCGGTGCAGAGATACGTGCCGCCGCACGAACCGTCGCTGCCTTCGGTGACGGGGTAGATGTCCTTCTTCTGGCTCTTTTTGCTAAGCTTCCAAAGGTTCTCGCCGCCGGTTTGCTTGGTCGAGTTGCCCGCAAGGGCGACCATTCCAGCAGTAAGCGGCGAAGAGATGCTGGTTCCGTCAACCGTAATCCAGCCGCCTTCACTGTCGGTGTCGTACTCGCTGGCATTCACTGCAACCGCTCCGACATCGCTTCCGGTGCGGTACTTGCAGTCGGGGTCCTTCTGCCACGAGGGCTTGGCCTCATCGGTATTGGAGCATCCGCCGCCGGAGTCGGTCCAAACGAGTTCGTTGTACTTGCGCTTGTCGCTGGAGGGGTTGAGGACGGTGCCGCCAACCGCGATGACGCGCTGGAAGGTCGCCGGGTCGTAGAGGCCGAGGCCGCCGTCGCCCGAGCTGGCAAGATACGTCACGCCTTTGGTGTCATAATCCGACTCGGAGGCGCCGCTGCCGTCGTAGCTGTTGCTGACGATCGTTCCACCGAGCTTCACAGCCTCTGTTTCGGCTGCTTCGATGTCGGTCCAGGCGTTGGAGTTGGCTTCGACGAGATTGATTTCACACTTCGGGCAGCTGGCTGAAGCCATTTCGACGTCGAGATCGATCTCAACGCCCCAGCCCGGGCTGTTCGAGGGGTAGTTGCTCTGCGAGCCCTCTTGGTTGTACTTATTGAGTTTGCCCACCGGCAGGCCCTGGCCCTTACGGTAGACCGCGAAGTCGCTAACGACGTCGGGATTGTCGTA
>JBEKMH010000003.1:0-270847 GCA_050008615.1 Candidatus Cybelea sp. | reverse complement strand
GTGGACTTCCTTTTTTCCGGGTGGCGCGGGCGTTTGGCGTGGCAATGAGCTAATCGGTGACGCGCTGCCATTGTATTTCCCCGAGAAACCGTACATGTTCGTAGCTCACAACTACGACGGTTCGAAGTCATATAGGCGTATGCTTAAACGGGGATGGGAACGGCGTAATACGCCATTCTGGAAAACTTTCTTGGCATACTTGGATTACGCCAACATTGATCCAACGGATGTTTTTATGACTAACGTATTCATGGGCCTTCGGACTGGTAAAGCAGTAGGACAGATGGAGGGTGGCGGCTCTTATTTCGAGAGTCAGTGCCTTGAGTTCTTCGACCGTCAGGTTGCGATTGTACAGCCACGCATGGTTATCGTAATGGGAAATCATGCGCTGAACGCCCTGTATGACTACGAACGAAAGGTTCACGTTCCGCACCCTAGCGCGTGCCGCGATGATGCCAAACGCGCCGATCAGATTCCCAAAAAGGTCGCCACGCTAGTTGCTGCTATCGCCGAAATGAAACGATTGCGTCGATAACGCAACCCGAACCGGACGCGAGCCCTAGCGATCTTCAGAGCGGTCCCAGGGCTAGTATCTGGACACCGCGGTCCTCCGGCCCGACGTGCCTATCTTCTTAGCAGATCCGCGGGCTCTACGCCCAGCGCTCCCGCAACCGCTACTAGCGTCTTAATCGTAATCGGATCAGCGTTCTCAACCCGCTGCCACAGACGCGGCACCATCCCGGCCCGATGGGCCGCTTCCTCCTGACTAATCTTCATCGACGACCGAATCGCCCGCGTGTTCCGGGCAATCGCTTTGAGTACCTGAGAGATGGTAACCGGCCGCACTGTCTGAAGCGTAACGAATGATCACCATTCGGGCCACGCAAAGATTTGCTGGACTAGGGCCGTACCAGGCACTATAATAGAGAACTTGTCAACAAGGGAGGTGGCTTGGCCATGCAGATGCCACCAGATTTGGAGTTTACACCATGCGGATGATCGTCTTGACTGTTTGCGGCCTCGCGCTCGCGAGTTGCTCGCGTGCGATCACCTCTTCTCCACTTCCGCCCGGGCTTCCAAATCGCACCTCGGGTACGGTACGAACCAACGCCGTTATAGAACGTCCGCTGACCGGTAGCGGCTACAAAATCCTTTTTCGTTTCAATGGAAGCGACGGCGAATCTCCATACGGCGGTCTATTAGCCATGAATGGAACGCTGTATGGAACCACCGGTGGTGGAGGAGCTAACGGCGAGGGAACTGTTTTCAAAGTAACGTCGAGCGGTAGCGAGAAAGTGCTCTACAGCTTCAAAGGTGGAAGCGACGGCGCAAGCCCGGGCGGAAGCCTGATCGACCTAGATGGCGAGCTCTATGGCACTACGCAGTCCGGTGGTATTAAAAAGCACGCATGCTCATATGGATGTGGAACCTTGTTCGAGATAAATCCATCCGGCAGTGAGAAGATACTGTACAGCTTTAAGGCTGGCAAGGACGGAAACGGTCCATCATCTGGCTTGGTCACGCTCAACGGGAGACTTTACGGCACGACGGGTGCGGGCGGCGGCCCAGAATGCGTCCCTTTGAGTGGCTATGCTCTTGGCTGCGGTACTGTATTTGAGATCACGGCCTCCGGTACTGAGCGCGTGCTCCATGCATTCAAAGGGTACCCTTACGACGGTGAAGCCCCAGAGGCTGGGCTAACAGTCGCAAATGGAGAGCTATACGGCACGACCTTCGCCGGGGGTTCGGGTGGTTCGTGCTTCGCCAGCGGCGATTACGGATGCGGAACAGTTTTTTCGGTAACAACATCTGGCAAGGAACAGTTGCTTCACAGCTTCAAAGGTGGCTCGGACGGTGCGGAGCCGGAGGCGGCGCTGATGGTCATGAACAACAGCCTCTACGGTACGACGATCCATGGCGGCGGTATTGACTACGGGTCTGTATTTGAAGTAAGCACGTCGGGCACTGAGCGCGTGCTCTACGGATTCAAAGGACCCCCGCACGATGGCGCAATGCCGATGTCACCGCTGCTTGCCGTTAATGGAGCCCTTTATGGCGCCACGCCCGCTGGCGGCCCAGGCTGTCACGTAAGCAGTAGTTATGGCACAAAAGGGTGCGGCATTATCTTCGCAGTGAGTACCTCGGGCAAAAGACACATACTGTATCAGTTCACTACCGGCAAAGATGGCTCACATCCAGAAGGCGGCCTTACGGCAGTGAACGCCAAAATCTACGGTACGACGACGACTGGTGGCTTGCCGCGTAAGTCCTGCTATCACGGTTGCGGAACGGTTTTCGAGGTAACTCCTTAGTCTGTTCGTTTCCCAGATGACTCCTGTCCGGGCGGCTGATGAACGCTCCGACGCTTCGTGCTATTATTCTGGCATGGTGACGAAGTCAATGCCCGTGCCCGTGCGCGACGCGCTCGAACTCTATCTCAACCAAGACTCCAGGCGCTCGTTGCGACACCTGGCCGGGGAGTGCGCCCAGCATAACGTTAAGGCGTCATTGCCAACATTGAAGCGCTGGTCGGTTCGGTACGGCTGGCAACGACTTGTTATTGAGTACGACCGAGCGGCGGCCGAAAAGAGCATGGCTGCTACCGTTGATTACCAAGTGCAGGCCGCAAAGGCCTATTTCAAACTGATCGATTCGGCGAAGCAGCGCCATTACTGGCTGACCGATCCAAGCAACCCGAACGTTACGCCTGCGCAACGAGAACGCGCTACCACTCCGACCGTTCGAGAGTTTCTCAGAATCATTACCATCGAGGAACGCCTGATTAAGCAGCTGGAGGAAATGAAACCGGCCGAACCAGAGCGACTCGAACAGGAATACACGGACGAGGAGCTAGACGCTATGATGCGAGCCCTCGCAGAAGTTCGCTATGGGCTTCCGCCGCAACGGCCGGATCGAAACAGACACCATCCGGATTGTTACGAAAATCGCGAAGGCCTAGGTCTACCACTTACCCGGGGTATTGCCTCTCCAGAGTGAGGCGCACTAGCTGTGTAGCCAGATAATGCAGCGCGTCTTGTCGCGGGGTCTTTGCTTTCTCTCGGCGGCATATCTTTAGTACCGTATTTCGCGACTCTCGTACGCTGATTAGCGTCTTGCTCTCCGCAAATTTGTCTGCGGTGGTCTTCATGCGCGTCCAGACGCGCTCCATCGAAGTCATGGCAGGCCTTTCTCTAGGAAATGCGCATTGGCCGGCCGACCAGCTGACGGTCAAACGTATTAGGGTGAGGCCCCAAAGGTAGCATGCCCTACTTGTGGGAGGGGATAGTTAAAAGTGCGATTACTCGAACGGCGTACTGCATGGGAGCGCGGCGTACCCTCGAAGCCTTCACGCCATGACATACGAAGAGGTTGACGCCCAGGTTCGAGCGATTTTCGGAGGGAGCCGCATGCATCGTTGCTGGGTCCGCTCGTTGGAGCGCTCCTCCGGGCTCTTCTCGTGAAGGGGCTTTTCACAGCGGCGGATATGCATGCACTGGCTCAGGAGTCGGAATAGTTGGCTGATCGCCAGGACGTGAGACCCAGCGACCACTCGGGGTTTGAGGTCGAGATCCCCGCCCACGAAAGCGAAGGACAAGCGCTCACCGAGGCATCACAAACCGACGAATAGCGGCCACGGAGACGCTTAAGTTCACCAGCAAAAGGGGTCCGTGGGAAGCGTTAAGCTGCCGTCGAAGCGTCCTAGCCCTAGGCCGACCCGTAAAGGGCGAAGGGAGCGAGGCATGACTTTTTTGCATCAGGGACGCTTTACATTAGGCGTTGCCGTAGCCGTTGCGATTCTCACCGGATGCGGCGGATCGCAGCCACCGATCGGGACGCCGAACGCGACACAGCCGGAAAGTACCCGAATGCAGCACCAGAACACCGATGCGAAGGGGGGACCCGAGGTCCTTCATAGCTTCCTCGGCAGTCCTGACGGGGCGCAACCGTGGTCCGGGATCGCCTTTAATCGCGACAACCCGAACGTTCCCAGCGATATCGGGACGACGCTCAGGGGCGGAGATTCGAACAATGATGGGACGGTGTACGGCCTGACGCCAGGCAAGAAGGGTGCGTGGAACGAGAGCGTTCTCTACACATTCAGCGGCTATCCCAACGACGGATCGGAACCGACGGGTACCGTCAACCGGATAAGGAAGGTCTCACCGGCTGGTGTCGTGACTACGATCGCCGGCGGCACCAGCAATAACGGCACGGTAGTCGAGCTGACCTCGACCAGCAGCGGCCCTTGGACGGAGAGCTTCATTTACAGCTTCAAGGGCACGCCTGACGGCGCCAATCCTTATGGGGACCTCCTCGTCGATAAGCAAAACAACGTGTACGGTACGACGAGCGCTGGTGGTACGGACAACGCGGGTACGGTCTATCGGATGTCGCCGAAGGGGTCGAGTTTTACCGAAACCGTGTTGTACAGCTTCCAGAGCGGGACTGACGGCGACCAGCCCAATGCCGGCCTCATTCTCGAGAAAGGCGTGCTCTACGGGACCACCATTGTAGGCGGCTCTTCCGGTTACGGAACGGTCTTCAAGTCGTCGCCATCCAAGGCCGGCCAGGGCGGAAGCTTCTATTCATTTCAAGGACCGCCGAATGATGGGTCGCGGCCCCATTCCTGCCTAAACGCTGATTCGCATGGGGCGCTCTACGGCACGACCTCGGAAGGCGGCACACAAAACCTGGGAACAGTTTACAAGCTCACGCCGAACGGCAGCAGCTACACCGAGAGCGTTCTCTGGAACTTCGGTAGCATCTCGGGTGATGGCGCATATCCGCTTGGAAGTCTCGGCCTCGATTCGAAGGGTGATATCTACGGGACAACATCTGGAGGTGGCTCCGGAGGTTCAAGCGGTTATGGCACGTTTTTCATCCTAGCGCCGTCGGGCAGCACGTACAGGGAAACCGTCTACAGTTACGAGGGCACCGATGGTGCGTATCCATATGCGGGACCGTCTGCCGATAGTAAAGGCAACGTGTACGTCACGACCGAGGGAGGCGGCACGAAAAACAACGGCAGTGTAAGTCAATACCTTCGCAGGAAAATGCCCGGCAAAATGAGGTCGGCGACATGTTGAGCTCGGAAATAACGCCGTTCACGGCGACTCGCGTTAGCGAGGCAGATGGCTAGACGTTCAGGCGGCGCGTAAAGCCCAGCGCAAGCCGAAACTCGACGATCCTACGGGGTCTTTGAGATCTCGATAAAGTTCCTTTCGTTAGCGACATAGCGGAGTGAACGGGGCTGTGCATTTGTTTCATGGGCGCTTTTGGCTCCTGAGGTATCCCCGAGGGCGTGATGCTGCGGCGTTGCGCCCTCAACTGCTTATCGGGAGGATTCATGTACAGCGCTGCGCTTCTCATCGGTCGCATGTAATGAGCTGGCACCACGCTACATCAGCAAACCAGCTTTTTATCTCGGGCAAAAAACCAACCCGGCCGGGGATAAGATCCGACACCCTACAACAGCCCAGGAAGCACAAGAGCTTAGCTGGACAGCTCCAGGATCGCCTAACGCCCTCCGAACGAAGCTACAGCACGGATTTCGTGAGCTGCAGAGTGTGACAACCACGGGGCCGGATAGAATCAGGCTCATCGATGATACCGACCTGAGACCAGAATGAGTTCAGAAACGGTGCTTTCACCCAGGCTGCACGTAGATCGTACAACGTTGCCTTCACAGGGTGACGGTCGGCCTCGTCCAAGGTTGCAGTTTTTAGTTGCAGTTTGGTTGCACTGAGCCAGACTTAGCGTGACTGCGCGTGATCGCCGCTGAGCGAAAACTCCTTATTCTACCGCAGCGTAGACCGACGCTGATCGATGCTGATAGCGGCTGCATGGCAACGGTGGGCATCGCTTGGACGCCAAAACATTTTCGTACAATGAGGATGAAGAGACCCCGGTGCTCTGGGCTTACAAAGGATGCAACCCCGCATGCAGCGCCGTCGGTGGACCCTTTATGCTGCCAGGCGACTCGTTCTATGGCAACGTGAACGCGAAAATCGACGCGTTGTCGATCAGCGACTTTCAGAACGGGCAAGTCGGTGTCTACTCATACAGCCGCACCAAGCTTTTGTATCTCTATAGGTTCATAGCGACCTTTTCCCCAGCGATTCCGTCGAGGCGACCGCGTTTAGCCAAGCACCATAATTTGCCGGACGGGAGCGGTCGGGACCCCGATTCGCGGATTCGACTCCCGTTGGCGCTAACAGACAAGTCCTATCCGATAAGGCTGTTGCCTTAATAACTGTTATCTTAGGCGATGGACCTCGCGCAAGAACCAGGCGCGATCGCGGCTTGCGCCCATTCAACCGCTCCGCCACCTCTCCAAGACCCGCAAGTGCCTTTGTTTTACCGGTGTTTTTGGCTAACGACCCTGCTCACAGAGCGGTGGACGAAGGCCATTTGATCACCATTTACTCTCCTCTGGCCGTGTTTTCGTAGTATCGAATCATTTGTGCGTGCGGAACCGTTGAGATTTCGCCAAATACTCCTGACACGCGGTCGCGCTCCAACCTCTCTACCATGCCTGAGATGCATTTGAGACGAGTCGCAATTCCGCCCCGCGAAAGAGGTATGAACGCAACAAGCGCCACAACCTAGAGAAAATCATGTATACCGAACAAAGCCTGACCTGCGCTGAGTGCAACTCGGCCTTCGCCTTTACCGCCAGCGAACAAGAGTTTTACGCCCAGAAAGGGTTTACGAACAAGCCGAGCCGATGCCCCGATTGCCGGGCGGCGCGCAAGGCATCCGGACAAGGCGGACAAAGCCGCGATAAGTCTAGCTACGGCGGCGGAAGCCGATCCGATCGGGAAATGCACTCGGCGACTTGCGCACAGTGTGGCAAGGAAGCCCTGGTGCCATTCGTGCCAAGCGGCGGCAGACCAGTCTACTGCCGCGATTGCTTCGCGTCACAGCGCAATTAGGGATCCTAAAGAAGGGCGGCGCACCGCTGTGCGCACGCCTTCAGCTCACTTTGGGACCATCCAAAAAAACTCGCCGCGTTAAATAATGTGTGTGGAATAAAAGCTGACACTAAGCTGCCTGCCGGCTTGGTCGATGTGAACGGTACGCTCTACGGAGCCACGGAGACCTACGGCGGTTCGGACTGCCATGGCGGTGTATGCGGGGTCGTTTTTTAAGGTCACGACCGCTTGCGAAGAAAGCGTGCTTTACAGCTCTTAAGGCTGCCGGACGGCCAATACCCGTTTGGCGGCCTCGATCGACGTCAATGGCAAATCGCCATCGATGCGAAAGAGTGCCGTAGATCGCGAAGCCGTAGACATCGCCAGAGCCCGTAAGCGGCGTAGTGCCTACGATCTTTCCGCCTGCACCCGTGGTCTCGTAAATACGCGAGGGTCGCCCTTGACATTGATGACATTGTGAATTTCTATGGGGACACGATCCACCTGGAGTTCGAGCGCACGTTGGCTGTTGCTACGATCCGCGAAATGTTCGCTCGAATATTCCCCGGTCTGCGGAGCCAGTCACCAAATGGCTATGGACGAAAAACGTACATCACGCCGCCATCCATCGATTGCGCCATCCCACTGATTTTCGTGCGATCGTTAAGGATTTGGACGATAGGCGCGGCTATAATCGCTGCTTCTTCGGGGCCGCTCACTTGCAAATGCAAGAAGTTTGCGACGATTCCGTCGTCGGTTTGACGGAACTGCTTGATGCGAAGGATGGAATCTTTCTCGATATATTCCCACGCGGCCGTGTGGCCAACATGCGGGACGCCGATGCTCATAATATCCTCTTATCCGGCCGCTGAACTGCTGCCACCTCCATGTCTGCGTGATGGGAGCGGTTTCCATTTTGCCGCCCCATCGGGCAAGTGCGACGGACTGAGCGGGAGCGCGAATCGCTTAAGGACGAACCTTGTTTAGGTTTGCGCCAGTTGGTGGCATCGATGCTATGGAGTGCTGCTCGCTTGTGGCGTCCCCGAGAGCGCCGTCGTAGATGGCGAGGGCATCTGGATTGGCTTCATCGTCTGCGGTGAGGATACGGGCCCCGGGGGCAACGTGGCGTAGGGGCCCACTAACGGCTGGGTCGTCGTCTGCGCCGATGTTGTCGCGGCCCATAACGAAACCGCGCAAAGCAAGAACAGCACGCAAAAGGCTAAACGCATGACGTTCGCTTAACCACCGGTCCGGATGCCCCCTTCCGCAGCACTGCTGAAACCCGCGGGCGGTGGCAAACGCCGACGGCACAACGGCTGCCGCCCCTTTGTCTTTACTACTATTGCCTGAAGCGTCAGGACCGGCGGTGCCTACGTCTAGCCCGCATTTGCGGGCACGGTCAAAGGGGTCATTTAGACCAGCCTGCGTCACACGGGCCATTCGCGAGCGAAGTTAACTGCATTTGTTCGCGAACATCCTTAACTTGCATACAAGTCGCCGCATACATCAGCAAAATGTGTGCAACTGTCGTTTCCGTAACCGCGTCGATATGCTGGAGCCTGTGAATATTTGAAACCACCGTTGAAGTCTGACCTCACATCGGTGGTTGCGCATAGTCGCTATCGTTCGAGCCGCTAGCAGCGTACGAGCGCACCATCCCATCAGACGAGTGCGCACCAGAAACATAGCAGTTGATGAAGTTCACGTTCATAAGGCCCGCCCTGAGCCATCGTAGACATCCAAGTGCCTAGCACCGTTTCCGTACCGGATGCGGTAATCGAGAAGACCGTCCCGCAACCGCAGTAACCGCCTTGATAGGTGTAACTATCACCGCCGGAGCTGACCCGCTTTCGCGGACGGTTTACCGAATCGGTCTCGCGAGCGAACCACGCTGCGGGGAATTCAACTGGTCGGCGCAACACCTCGTTTAGTTTACTAGCCGGCGTCCTGTATTGCAAGGTCTTGCGCGGGCGTTGGTTTAGTCTGAGTGCGATGCGGTTGAGATCGGCTTGAGAGAACTGTGATAGATCCGTTCCGTCTGGAAAGTATTGCCGGAGGAGACGGTTCGTGTTTTCGTTCGTCCCACGCCGCCACGGGCTTTGTGGATCGCAGAAATACACCTTGACACCTGCCGCGATGCTGAACTTCTTGTGAGCGGCAAATTCTGGACCCCGGTCGAACGTTACGCTTCTTCGGAGTTTAAAGGGAAGGCTGCGAATCTGTCTGCTCATCGCCTTCGCCACCGTGAGAGCGTCTCTACGCGTAACCTTTACAAGCATGGTAAAGCGCGACTTGCGTTCAACGAGGGTCGCAACCTGAGAATTGCGCGAGCCGCAGAGTAAATCGCCTTCCCAGTGACCGGAAACAGCACGACTCTCGATTCCTGGCGGCCGATCGCTGATCGAAACTCCATCAACAATCTGGTATCGAGTCTGTCCTTTATTAGTGGCCGTTCGCGCACGCCGCATTACGCGCCCCGAGCGCAAATGCTGCCGTAGCTCTTTTTTCAGCGCGCCGCGGGCTTGGACGAACAGCGTTCGGTAGATCGTCTCGTGGGAGACGTGCAGATCATAGTTCTTTGGAAACTGCGTCTTAAGCCACCCCGCTATCTGCTGCGGAGACCATTGCAGCTTTAGCTTGTTGGCAACGATCGATCGCAACTTACCGTTTGTCGCTAGAAGACACTTCTTGGGACGCCTCGCTCGATCCCATGCGTTCTCATCGGCTTCGGCAGCGCGGTAACGTCCTAGCCCGCCGTTCCTTGTTATCTCACGGCTTACCGTTGATGGCGCTCTTTCGATGAGGTCAGCAACTGTCCGTATCGAAAGGCCGGCGGCTAGCCCACGAGAGATCTCTTCGCGCTGCCCGCGGGTAAGTGCTATCGGAGACCGGTCGCGCTCGACAGGTGCTATGCCACCGCGTAGTCTGAGAACGCCGAAGATCGAGCCGCCACCCTTCTTGAGCGCACGAGCGATATCGCTCAGCGATTCGCCTTGCCTCCACCGCCTCCCCAGTTCGGCCTTCTCTTTCGGGGACAACCCCGGGCGCCCGAGCTGAGCCATTGGCAACACCTCCGTTACTAATCATCGGTCGCGTGTTGCGTCGACCCATTGAATTCGCCGCGGCTTTTTTTAAGATATCTCGCTCGATCTCGAGCTCACGTACCTCCTTGCGCAACTTGGCGACTTCCGCGCTCTCCGCGGTGGTTAAGCCGTCTGATCGGCGGCCGGCGTCGAGATCGTCTTGCTTCAACCAGTTGGTAATCGTGAGGCGAGCGACGTCGTACTCTTTAGCGATCGAGCTCACGCTCTTGCCTGAGCGGGCCAGCTCTATGATCTTAGCGCGAAACTCCGGGGGATAGGCTCGTTGTTTGGCCATGGTGGGGTCCTTCTCCGCAAAGCGGAAAGACTCCACGAAACCGGGTCAGCTCCAGTGGTCCAGAGGGCGGCCCTCTGAACACTAACGATGCGACGGCGACAACGAGAAGACCGTCCCAGCACCGCTCGTGCCCCCGGATTCGGTCGTGCCATAGAGCGTACCGTCGACCTTGATAAGGCTCGCCGACGGGTTTTCGCCGTCTCCTGACGTTTCGCCAAAGCTGTGGAGTACGCGTTCTTTGCCGGACGTCGTGACCGCAAAGATCGTCCCGCAGCCTCGAACAAGGCAGCCTGTACTTCCTCCGTATACGGTGGTGCCATAAAGCGTGCTGCCGATAGCGGCGAGTCCCGCAGACGGATACCATCCGTCCTTCGAGCCGCCTTTGAACCTGTAAAGCACGGCTTCGTTGCCGGTCCTCGTGACCGCAAAGACTATGCCGCAGCCGGGCAGCATTCCGCACTGCGCTTCGCCCCCTTCTAGGGTGGTGCCGTAGAGCGTGCCTTCAACATCGATGAGACCCGCGAATGGGTGTGCACCGTCCGCCGCCCCGCCAGCGTAACTGTGCAGCATAGTTTCCTTGCCGGACGTCGTGATATTGAAGGCCGTTCCGTCGTCGCTTGTGCCGCCGACATCGGTTGTGCCGTACAGTTTGCGGTTGACGTCGAGGAGGGGCGCGACTGGAACTCCACCGTCCGTCGCGTCACGCTTGAAGCTGTAGAGGAGACTCTCCGCGCCGGACGCGCTCACTGTGAAGACGGTCCCCTCATGGCTTGCGCCCCCGCCGACGGTGGTACTGTACAGCGTCCCGTTAACGTCGATGAGGCTCGCCTCCGGATACGCCCCGTCGGTCTTCCCGCCGCGGAAGTGGTGGAGCACTCTTTCCTTGCCGGAAGTCGTGATTGCGAAGACCGTACCACAGCCGGTCTTCTCGTAGCATCCGGTGCCACCGCCACTGTATGTTGTACCGTACAGCGTGCCGTGAACATCGATGAGACTCCCCTCCGGGAACGATCCGTCCTTCCCGCCTTTGAACCGGTAGAGGACACTTTCGTGACCGGATATCGTGATTGCGAAGACCGTGCCGCAACCGGAGCCGTAGCAGCCGGTACCGCCTCCCCCCACGGTTGCGCCGTAGAGGGTCCCGTCGACGTCGAGAAGGGAAGCAGCCGGTGCTACCCCATCCGTTCCGCCTTTGAATCTGTAAAGCACGCTATATACAAGATGCTCGTGCGTTCGCTCTGCCGACGTCATCGTGAGCGCAGTCGAAGGGCCGGCCGATGGGCTAAACGGCGTGCCGCGTCCACCGTCGCAGCCTGCAAGCAAGGCAACACTTGAGCAGAAACTCAACCAGCAGCGAAAGGTCCTCATCTGTCTTGTCTCCTTGTGCCAACGCTTATTCAGGCGAACATTTCCCTGCGCAGCTCGGTTGATTTCATCCCCAGCACCGGCAAAAGGACTCGTTCCGGTCAGGTCACCGGCCTACGGCTTTCTTCGAGTGAGCACGACGCAAACTCGCGCGCTCGACATCGCCAACGAATCGTATAACGGTTCATTTCGTAGCGAGCTCCGCGTGACCTGGAAAGCGAATCGGCGACGCAAAGTAGACCTCGATACGATCGCTCTTCCGTAACTGTTGGCGGTCCGCAACGAATAGAGGATGCTCTCGGTATAGCCGCTTCGCGACGGCGTCAGCTTGAAAACGGTTCCTTCGCCCTCAGATCCGCCGACGTAAGTGATCCCGTACAACGCGTCACGGGCAGGCCGCCTATCTATCCCACACGTTCAAATCCCAAGGAGTTCAACCAGCGTGACCCACCCACGACGTCATACAAGGAGCTAAGGCCCCGCAAACGAGGCCCCTCCCCTGCACCGGGCCGCGAGGCGGCGGGGCGCTCTCTAATCGCTGCAGCGACCTATGCCCCCGCAACGGTTCCGCAGGAAACATGTGGGCTGCCGTGCGACAACGTCTTGTGAATGACGATCGAATATTCTCCGTGAATGAGTGCTTCGAAGCCGATGTCTGTCAGCTGCGTTGTCGACTGGCCGTTGCGTATCGGTTCTAACTCGTAGACCGTCGGGGTTGCGATGTGCTCGCACGTCCCTCGGTGAAAGTGTGCGAACTGTGGCGATGCGCCGGACGTGGTGCCCGTAACGTGGATGGTGATAATCAAGCCACTTCCCCGCTGCGTGATCGTTGCCGTGCCACGCTCATTGGAACCGTGCAGCGGATAGAGCGATACCGTCAACGTTGGCGGTCCGGGGGAGGCGGCAATCGCCAGAGTCATGAGTATGGAAACCAGCCTTGCGCGATATGGCATGCGGAGATTATATCATAGGAGCGGCGCGCCTCCAACTGCTGACATTGTAGACGCCCGGCGCTGGAGACGTCACAATGGCGTCATTCGTCGGGAGCGACGTCTCCAAAGAGACGTTTTATGCTTCGCTACTTACTGAGCGTGGCGAGACCAAAACAGTTTTCCCCAACGCACAAAAGGAACGCGTAGACGCATGTCTACCAAGCTCTGGGCGCGGATTTTCGGCCTGTGGATTCTGCTGGTGGTCATTGGGATGGTCGCCAACCGTCAAAGCACCGCCACCGTGCTTTATTAAGATGACGGGGTTTCACTTGATGATGCGCGTTGGTATTCTGACCAGCATCTTTCTGATGCCGGCCGCAACTGCCTCGCCGGCTCAATCGCTTTCGACCCCGAAAAACATGGTTGCAACGCACGCGGAGAAAGTCTGCAGCGGGATGGCCAACGGCTGGTACTGGGAAAACAAGCTCGCTATCGGAACGATGAATGTCGTTTTAGAACAGACTCTTCTTCTCGGCAAGACCACAGCGTTCGTGGCGACCTACGGGCGACTAGACACGGACAAAGAAGACCCCGCAGCGCGCGTCGCTCGATACTATCAAGGCACTGTTTATCGCACCGATGATTTCTCCGGAGACTTTGACCTACAGTACGACGCCACGATGGCTCCCGCACCTTCGAATAGATCCTGGTCACTTGTCGGTGTGATGCTGAAGGCCCGGACGGCTCCGTCGTGGATTGAGATTGGGCTGTCGCGGGGCGATCCGGACGCGGCGACGTTGAGCGGCTTCACGGCGGCGTCGACATCGGCAGGGAAGAAATCTTGGAATCCGGTGCAGGCAGAATGTGCACCCGCGTGCGAGATCGAGCTGAAGGGGGACAGGACTGCCCTCTATGCGTTCGTCAATGGCCGGAAGATTGAAGAGTTCTCTCGGTTATCGCTCCCGATTGTGAAGGCCTATGTTCAGCTAAATGCTCAAGTAAACGCCGTCGGAGACATTATCTCAACTTAGGGAAACGTACCAATAATAGGCGCCGATTTTTATGGCGCCACTTGGAGGTACGTGAACATTTATGGCACTTAAGAAAAATACGCGCAAAAAGTCCGCGACGAAGTCCGGAGGAAGGCGCGCAGGCACTCCGGAAAAAACATCCGCCAAAAAAATCGCGCGCCGCGGAAAGAGTCTTGCTAAGAAAGCGACCGCAGCTGTGTCAAAGGCCTCTCAGCGCACCAAGAAAGTTGCCCGCGGGGCTCAGAAATTAGGCGGTATCGTGAGCACTATCGGCAACATCGTCGCGGCCGGGGGTGAGGCCGCCGAGGATCTCGTTGTTAAGGTTGAAAGCCAGGTCGCAAAGCATCGAGTAAGCCGCGTAGTACCACCAGCCGAGCGAAGAAAGGGTCGTCGAAGAAGCGCTAGCGCTGCCTCATGGCGCGTCCCGGGCGACGCAAGTGTCACCGATCTCAGTAAGCAGGCTGGCGCCGTCGACTAGGGGATACAACGTACCACCGCTACGGATGCGCGAAGAGTAACGCCGCGATGAGCACAAGGCAAAAAATGAAGCCAAGGAGCCACACGGTGAAGGACCACGCCCGCGTAAAGGTTCGATTGCGCCATAGGCCCCAAGTGGTGACGGTATAAAAAACCCGCATAAACTTGGGGCTTCCCGCGATAACCTCTTCTTGCCGCTGCATTTGTTCATTTACATTAAGCATTTGGTAAAAACACCAAACGGCTAGTAAAGAGACAATTATAACTGAGCCCCACTTGCCCAGTAAGATCGTCGCAGCAAGGAGCAGACTGTGAATCACTCAGGTACGATTCTCCAACCTAACGCGCAAAAACTTCATCCTCCATGCGGTGCGAACTGGGGCGCTGCAAAACCAGGAACTTTCTAGAGGTTTGCCCCGCCTGGGCCGTAGCGCGCCAGTTCAAACATCTGGTCGCGAGCAAAGCCAAGCTTCGCGTAGAACTCCACCAATTGAGGCTCGCGCCGGGGCAGCTCCACCATGACGCTCGAAGCGTTCGTCTCCATCGCGTAGTGAATAACGCGCTCGACAAGACTCGCCCCGATCCCGCGCCTGCGCGCCGATTCGGCCACGTAGAGATCGCTTAGGAACCAAATCCGACGACAGTACCACGACGACCAAAGTGGATAGAGCGTGATAAAGCCGACGGCATCGGTGCCGTCCCAAGCCACGAAAATCGCCGACTCTTCGCCCTCCAAGCGCTCCTCCAAGAACCGGTACGACGAACCGTCGGTGCTTCCGGCGAAGAACGTCCGATACGCATCGAACAAGGCGAGGATCTGCGTGAGATCGTGAGTCGTTGCGCGCGCGATGCGGCAGTTTGGCGGTTTCATCGGGCTGCGCCGTGGTTACGTGCAAAGAGATTGAGTTCCCCCGCGTCGCCCTCTAGATAGGGTGCGGGTCTTCGCATCGTCGAACCGCCGTAGTCATGCGATTGATACTGCTGACTACGCTGATCCTTATTAGTCCGATGGTGTCGGGCTGCGGCGGCAGCATCCCGGCGGCAAGTGCGCCCCCAAGTCTCGCCGCACCGATCGATTCTGCGCGTGCTTCCGAAACCGAGCCCCCGTTTGCCTATGTCGCGCAAACGTGTGCGTCAAGTTCGTCCTGCCCGTCGCCGAACGGCTTGGTACAGATGTTGGGCGGCCCGACGATTACCAAAGATATCGTCAACCCGACGACGCTAGCGCTCGATGGTTCCGGCAATCTCTATGTCGGCAATTCGACCACGTCGAATCAAGGTGACATCAGCGTGTACGCCCCGAAAAGTGTGAGGTTGCAACGGATTCTAGGCGGCGTAGTCGGGGTGCCTAAGGGGCTTGCTGCCAACGCGGCCGGACGTTTATTCGTCGTCGCTCAGTATCGTGCGGGCTGTTGTGAATTAGAAGGCACCGGCGCAATCTACACGGCCGGCGCGACGAAGCCTCGGCAACGTCTCAAGGGTCTTAGCGGCTTCGCCCATTCACCCGTGCTCGACAAGTTGGGAAATGTGTACGTGGCCAACTTCGACGTGTTTCCCGGTTGGGTAAGCGTGTACCAGCCCGGGCAGCGCGTTCCGTCGCGTACCATCCAAAACGGGATCGGCCTCCCAATCCAGTTGGCTGTCGCTCCGAACGGGGATCTGGTCGTCGCCAACGGACTCTTCAGCGGCGGCTCTGACGTCGTGGTCTATCCGGCCGGAAAAAACACGCCATCGCTGACGATCACCGAAGGCGTACAGTCGGTGTACGCTATCGCAGTCGATGCCGACGGCAATATCTACGTCGCCAATGGCGCGGACAAAAAGGCCCAGCGTTCGATAACGGTCTATCGGAGGGGGCAAAAAAATGTCTGGCGCTCGATTCACTCCGGGATCATTTTTCCAGCCGCGCTCGCATTCGATGGCTCGGGCCGGCTCTACGTCGCAAACGTTCCCAGGAAGGGGACGAACACAATCGCCGTCTACGCGGCCGGCGGTTCGACGCCGGTGCGTACGTACGCGCTAAAAGAGCAGTTTTCCGCACTCTCTGTTCCCCGCTAGCTAAGATCCCGGCGGAACGAACGTATCGGGAATCGTGAAGTACTCGCTCGGCCAGGCGACAATCGTGTTGTGCGGATAATCATAGACGATGTTGAACCGCTTTAAGGCCCCCGTGCCTATACTCGCACTATCGGCCGTACTCGCGAAGACGCCCCCGGTTTGTCTCGACGCTCTCGTCACGACGTTCGTCAGGCGCGAGCCGAAAACGTCGAGACTGGGAAGCGTGAAGACGTCGGCGTAGACGGGACCGCTAGGCCTAGCCTGGCCGCGGTTGCCGGCGTCAGCGCGATCGTCGGCGAGCCCGTGTCGAGGATCATTGCAAACGGGCCTTTCCCGTTGATCTTGCACTCGACGACGATGCGATTGTCGACGTAGGTAAACGGGATGGTGGTCTGCGCGCCGGACGGCGATGCAATCGCGGCAATGATGGCGGCTAAGAGAACCATTACGTCTTCAGAACCTTCAGCACCGCGTCGATCGTATTCCAGTTTCGCGTTGTGACCGGCGCGCCCAGGGCCTTGTCGATCTGTCCGAGATACGAAATTGTCTTCATGTGGCGCCGGTACGCGCCAAACACGAACTGCTTTTTTCGTCCGACGATCTGCACGTACCAATCGTCGTCCGAAGGGATTCCGAACGGCATTGCAGGCAACCGTGCGGGCACCGGTTCTATCAGAATGCTCACGAAGCGAACGTGATCGGGCTTCACCCTGATTTCTTGGAATGGCGAACCGTTCTCGAGACCGAGCACGTCAGCGCCCTCGCAGAAAGCCACTTGCGTAGCGAACGGCAAACGGTTCATGAGCTCCGAGCGAAACGCTTGGCCGCGGCCGGGGTCGCGCGCGACGAACAACCCCGTGGCTCCGATGTTGACGACGTCAAAATGCTCTAACTCCTTGGCCAGTAGTGATGGGCGAAACCGTCGATGTCCGCCAACATTCGCACCCCGTAAGAAGGCTACGATTGCCATACAAAACGCTCCCTCAAAGGCCCGCGATTCGACGACGCGGAGGCATTTCCCAGGCCGAATCACACCGCCCGTGGAACGTGCCAGCCTTCTTTGCTCTATCTTAGGAGGCACGATGCTCGTTTACGCCCGGCGTAGTCTTTTGTTATTCGTCGTCGCCGCTCTGGCCGCGTGTTCGGGAACCGGAGGCACCGGCACATCGCCTGCCTTGTCGGACACCGGTCCGGCGGTCAACGCGCCACAAGTTGTAGCGGCAGCTCTCGACTCAGCGCCCGAAGTGAATGGTGGCCGCGAAATCATTCGAAGACTCTCTTTCGCCCCAAATGCGAAGTCGTCACCCGTCTTGATCAACTTCGTATCGGATGGTCCGGCCCAAAACGGAGTTCCGTGCATCAACTGCGTCAACGGGGCGTCCAGCAGTGACAATATCGGTTTAACGGGACCGTCGAGCTATATTCCCACTGGCGATACTTGGCAGTACTCGTTGTCGTTCACCGACATCTCGTATAAAGGAAAGTGCAAACTTGCCTGGGCCATTACCTCAGGGAAAAAGGTGATCGATAGTTTCTCTGCGACCCTGAACCTCACGTCTTCGGGTGGATTCGTTCTCTACGCGGTCAATCGCAGCCGGCCCAACTACTCGGGTTCGGCCACTTTGGCCGGAAAGATGACGTGCGGAAGCACGACACAGATGGTGCAGGCGCCGCTGGAGTTCCAATAGTCAGGGCGGCATCCAACGTCGGCGTTTTGCTGACGTTGGCCGCGCTACTGGGGGGATGCGGCAACAGGCCGAACGCCGGAGTGCCGGGCTTCGCCCCGGAACCGGCTCGCTTCGCTGCGATCCCTCCGGATTCCAAAATCTCAATCGTTGGCCCAGGCCGGAGCCCGTCACTCGACCATCTCGTCGCTGCGTTCATGGTTGCGCAGCACGTCCCCAACGCGCAGTTGGCAGTTTCCGTGAAAGGAAAAACGACGTTCTCGCACGGGTATACGTATCGTGGCTTTGCGGCCTCGACCACCACGCCGGCGACGATCATGCGTCTGGCGAGCAATACGAAGGCGTGGGTGGATGGAGCGCTCTACAATCTAATTGAAGAAAAGAGAGTCGACCCCAACGCAAAGGTCTTCACATACCTGGGAATCACCAAACCGCTTCCCAAAGGCGCCAAGGTCGATAGGCGCGTCTACGACATTACGATCGAAGACATGATTTTGCACAAGTCGGGTTGGGACGATTCGAAGCCGCCGTACTACGACCCGACGTTTGCGATGCGCACCATCGCCTTGGCCCTTAAGTTGAAAAAGGCCGTAAACCAGGTTGAGTACGTGCGATACCAGCTGGGCAAGCCGCTGCAAGAGCCGCCCGGAAAGGTGTATGCCTACTGCAACTTCTGCTACACCGTGCTCGGCATGGTAATCGCGAAGGCATCCGGCTTAAGCTTCGCCGACTATATTGCGAAGGACGTCGCCGGCCCGATGGGCTTGAAAAACGTGTTGATTTCGCCCACCGTTGGAAAGCGGCTTCCCCAGGAAGTCGCCAAATACTATTCGACATTCAAAGCGCTCTCCGCCGTCTACGTCACGTCAGATAAGCGGTACCCCTATCCTTACGGCGGTGACGGCATGGTGCTCGAGGTTGCCGGCGGCGCGTCGGCACTCGCGACGAACGCCGAGTCGATGCTCGAATTCATGAACAAGTACTTGATTTGGGGCGTTGGCACGCCCGAACCGGGCGCGGACTGGGCGCGAGAAGGTTCGATGCCGGGCACGAATACTTGGGCCGAACAGCTCCCCAACGGCAGCAACTATGCGTTTCTCGTCAATACGCGGCAGTACGTTTACGGCAACGACCCAACGGCGTTTGAAACGCTGCAGGCCGAGCTGGAAAAGCAGATCGATCCGGGCTTTACGCGCTAGCTACGGGTTAATGGCCGTGGACGAAATATTGATGACGCCTTTCTCTTGGGTTATGCGTTTGAGGAGCTTTTTCGAGCCGGCTTCGTAGGCCGAAATCGTATTATCGTTGAGGTCCGTCACGTACAACCGGCGCTGCTTGTCGACGGCAACCTGCGGAAAGGCGCGGGTCGGCAAGACAAAGGAAAGGCTATCGTTCGGGCACGCTTGATTCGGGTTGTAATCGATCAGTACGCCATCGTCGCTGCCATCTTGAGTTCCGATGTAGATCCTTCCCGAAGAATCGACCGCGACTGACAGGCCGCCGGCGGCGTACACGGGGCTATCGGTCGTCGAACTGTACAGGTGCTTAACCAACGTACCCTTTGAGAACTCCTCTGCCCCTTCGAAGCGCTTGATGGAACCACTCGGATCGGGGATGCACGTTTTCTTATCCTTGAAATACACAGTCGTTGGATTGGGATAGTGGGTGCTCCAAACGTTGCCGTGAGAATCTACGATCATCTGCGTTACGGCTTGGCTCTGCCCGGTCGCGAAGGCAATTGTACCCTTAGTCTTTCCAGCGGCGAAATAAGTCACACCGCCGCCGTCGTCCCCGACGTAAAGATCGCCTTTGGTATCGACCGTCGCGTAGGTAGGCAGGACGTCGCCGGTGAGGTTTCCCCCCGTGTAAGTCGCAATTGGCTTCTTCGCCTTCCCGCCTTTCTTGGCTCCGGCAGAAAACTCGAGCACATTCCCAGAACAATACTGAACGACGTAGAAGTCGCCCGTCGGGCCGGTGGCGAGCGACGAACTGTCGCACGGTACGCCGGAGAACTGCTGCTGCGCCGGCACGGTCCCGCTCTTCACGGGCTGCAGATAGACCGCGAAGCCACCCTGCAGGGCCTCATCCACGAAAAACGGCAAGCCGGTGGTTCCGAATGCTGTCGGGCTTGCCACGCCATCCCCTTCCGTGGTTTCCTCTAACTTCAGGTCCGGTAAACTGTAGCGCGCATGCTGTCCGTAGTAGAGGCCAGCCGAGCCGGTATTGTAGACGTATAGGTACTGCGTTGACTTCGTCTTCGCTAGGGGCGCCGGCGGAGTTTGCCCCGTAACCAATGGAACGGTGGTCGCCGCCGAACACCCACAAATCAAAAAGACGAACGCTGAAAGTGCGACACGCGTAACTCGCTTGGTCATCCTGCACTCCTTGTCGGCTCGGAGGCATCCGTCATTCTTGCAGCGACGACCCAACCCCTGGATGCGCTCAGTTGCTCCCTAGGACTGCGTAAGCCAACTCGCTTCCGCTCACCGTATCGCTCTGGTACGGCGTCCAACCCGAAGCGCTTCCGCAGTTGGTTGGGCAATACGAAGCCTCGAGGAACGAGTCGACTTGATCGGTGTCGTTGTACATCCAGGTAGCGTTGGTGGTGAGTTCTGAGCTGTTCGTGCTGACCACCACCCAATATCGCGTGCCGGCCTTTAAAGGCACGCCTTTCCCAAGCGTTGCCGCTTTGATCGTGCAGCACGTTCCGAATGCCGGCAGGTCGCTCAGCTGTGCCGTGGCTATCGCTTTGCCGGGTACGCCCTTATCGTCACGGTTGAGGCTGAGCACCAGGCCGTTGGTCCCCGAGCTCAAGGCAACTCCGACTTGGACGGCCGTCGCCGTGTGATTTGCGCTCGGGGAAAAAGCCACCGCGCGCCAATTTTCGGGGAAGCCTCGTTGCCCCTCGGGTCCGGTGACTGGACTACCTTCGAAAGCCCAATACCTGCCGGACGCGTATGAAGCCAGATTGCTAACGATCGTAACCAGCTTGGCGTGTGCGTAGTTTGCCGGCGCAGCAACCTGCGCGGCCGGCGTGATCGAACGACCTCCGCACGCGCTGAGGATCGCGCCCGTCAACAACGCAAGCACCGGCGTTTTCCAGGTCATAACGTCTACCTCACTTCCCCAGCACCGCAAACGCGACGCCGTAGAGCGAGTGAAATGCGATCCACGTGTCGTTCTGCAGGCCGTACGAGGCGCAGCTACCGCCGCGATCGTCCGAGCAGTATTGCGCCAGCGTCGCGCCTCGCCGTTGGCCGAGCTCGCTCAGTGCCCAACCCGCCGAGGTGCCGGCTTCCGCTGCGTCCGTAGTAAGAACCACCCAGTATTGGGTACCGGCCTTAAGCTGTAGCCCGCCTTTATCGCTCACCGATTCGACACTGCAGCACAACGATTGTGGAAGGTTCGTCAACTTCCAAGCCTTGATGACCGAGCCTGGTACGCCCCCGGCGTCCTTATCGAGACTGAGGACGAGCCCGTTGGGTCCAGAACTCCAAATGGCCGCGACTTCGAGTTTCGTCGCGGCGTGATCGGCGAGAGGCGTAAAGGGTGCCGCCGTCCACACTTCGGCGTACCCGGAGTAACTCGGTCCGTTGACGTTCGCTTCGGTCCAGGCCCAGTACGGGCTCTTGGAATACTTGGAAAAGCTGTCGCTTATCGCGACTAATCCGGCGTCCTGGGAATCGTTTAGCGGAGTCGTTGCGGCGTGGCGCCCTGACGCCGCCGTTGTGAAGGCGCCCTGGTGGTTGGTGATTCGCTGCACGTCGCCGGCTGCGAGGGCCACCGCCGTCGCCGTGGTAAGGGCAACCAGCGTTAGAGCAAGCGTTCTTCCTTTTCGCATAGCCGTTACTCCCATTTCGGGCCTTGGCTGAAGCGGACCCGCACCCTAATCGGTTAGAGTAAAGAGTCGTTCAAACTTGACCAGCTTTAGAATGCGCTTTACGCCGGCGTTCGCTCCAGTCAAGGTAATCGATTGTCCCTTGAAGCGTAATCGTAGAGCGGCTAATTCTTGCAAGAACGTCGAGTCTATATACGTGACTTTGGTCAGGTCTATGACGCCCGGACCGTCTGCGCCCAAGGAACCGAGAAGCGCCGCGATTTGTTCCTTCTGACTCAAATCGTATTCGCTGTTCAACTCGATGCGCCGAAAAAAATCGGTATCCAACTGCTGCATCTCAAAAGCATAGCGTTCCCGAACGCTCAAATCCTGAAACGGCCCTGGGAACGACGGTATCTAGACGTATGCGACTAGTGCCATTGCGTTGTTCTCCTTCAAAGCTAAATCGCAAAGCGTTTTTCGTGCTCTAATCATGGCTCGCGGTGGCCGTAGGCCCCAGGGACGACCCGGTCAGTTACCCGGTCAAATAGCGGGGAAGGCCCCGCCGAGCGAGCGAAGCGGACGGCGTGCACGCTCGGTCAACGGTCCCGGAGGAGTTCGGAGCGCTCTTGCGGCGTTTGCGGATTGCGGCCGAACTTTCACAGGAAGAGCTCGCCGAGCGAGCGCGCATGAGCGTCGATGCGATCGGTCAACTGGAGCGCGGGCGCCGTCGAGCGCCGCAGCGTGAGACCGTCGATCTGCTGCTCGCGGCACTCCAGCCCAATGGGGAGGATCGCGCGGCGCTGCTCGCGGCGGCCGGTCGCGCGCGTTTGCGCAACGCTCAATCGTCTTCCGGCACAGAGGCGGCGTCCGGGCACAACTTGCCCGCCCGTCTCAGCGATCTCGTTGGCCGAGACGGCGTCGTCGCGGAGATCCGCGCGTCGCTTGCCGATGCGCGGCTCGTGACGCTGGTGGGCGCCGGCGGGATCGGCAAGACCAGCGCGGCGCTCGAAGTCGCCGCACAGGAGGTCGACGGCTGGCCCGACGGCGTTTGGTTCGTGGAGTTGGCGCCGGTCGGTGACGCCGCACTCGTTACGGGAACGATTGCGATGGCGCTGGGCGCCGTTCAGCAGTTGAATGAAACGGCGCCGGAAACGTTGCTGCGCCACCTAAAACAAAAACAGGCGCTGCTGCTGCTCGATAACTGCGAACATCTCATCGACGAAGTAGCGCGAATTGCCGAAATGCTCTTGCGCGAGCGCCCGCAGGTGAAGCTGCTGACAACCAGCCGCGAGTTACTGCGCGTTGCCGGTGAACGCGTCTATCCGATGCCCTCGCTGGATGATTCGAGCGCAGCGACGCTTTTCGAACAGCGAGCGCGCGCGGTCGATCCCGCGTTTTCGTTGGCGGATCGCGATGCGACGATCGTGGCGGAGATCTGCAGGCGACTCGACGGCATGCCGCTGGCGATCGAGCTGGCGGCGGCGCGCGTGCGGACCTTGGCGCTGCCGCAGCTTGCGCGCAAGCTCGACGAGCGCTTTGCGATTCTCACCGGCGGCAATCGCACGGCGCTGCCGCGGCAGCAGACAATGCAAGCGCTCATCGACTGGAGCTACGATCTTCTCACGCCGCGCGAGCAACGGTTCTTTGCCAGGCTGGCGGTCTTTGCCGGCGGCTGGAGCCTCGACGCGGCCGCAGCGGTGTGCGGCGATGACGGCGACGATGCGTTCGAGCTTTTGGCTTCGCTGGTGGACAAGTCGCTCGTCGTTGCGCTCGAGGGCGGTGACGAGCGGCGGTACGGGCTGCTTGAGTCGATGCGCGGGTACGCCATGCAGAAACTCGACGAATCCGACGAACGCGACGCGGTCGCGCGCCGGCACGTCGCGTACGTGGCGAAACTGATCGATTCGCTTCGCGACCGGTCTCGCACGTCGGCCAGAGAAACGCTCAGCCTCGAGATCGAAAATATCAGGGCCGCGCTGTCGTGGTGCTCGAGTGGCGGCGACTCGCTTAACCTCGGCGCGCAAATCCTGGCAGGCACCAATGTATTCTATACGCAGCGGCTGTACGGCGAGTATCTCGAGCGGTCGCGATACTTCCTCGAACACGGCGACCGGATAGATCCGGCCCTACGAGCCGGCATCTGGCTGGGCATCGCTCGCCGAGCCGTGGGAGTTCCGGCGCTCGATGCGGCCGAACGCGCAATCGCCCTGCTGGAGCAGGCGGGAGATCGCAGCGCGATGGTCGTTCGCGCGCATCTCAAACGCGTGAAAGCGCTCGCGGAGCAACGCCGCATTCCCGAAGCGCTTGAGGCAAATATGCGTGTAATGCATCTGCGCGACGAACTCTGTCCGCAAGACGACGGCACCCTGGCCAGCATCCACCACCAGCGCGGCTTCCTACTCGGCCAGATGCATGACGCGGGTTTTGGCCGTCAAGAGTTTCAGGCGGCGGCCGCCATCTATAACCGCATGGGCGACCGCAACGGCGCGGCCTACATGCGATGCAACATCGGCAACTGTTACTATCTCGAAGGCGACGTCGAGACCGCGATCCGGTTGACCAGCGAGAACCTCGCAATCTTCCGCGAGCTACGCAACTGGGACGGTGAAGCGTTCCTGCTGTGCAACCTCGCCGAGTTTAAGATCGTCGGCGGCGACCTGCCCGGCGCGGCGCAGGATATCGCCGCAGCCGTCGACGCTGCCAGGCGGCTCGAGAGCGACACGTGGTTAGCGGCGACGGCCTTCGCCGCCGCCGGGCTCGCAGCGCACACCGGCGACCTTCCGGCGGCGGCGCGGCTGTTCGGCTACGTGCGCTCGTGGAAAGCGGAGCGCGCTTACTATGAAGCCGGTGACGCCCGCGTTCAAACCGCGATCGAAGACCTACTCGACGCTGGGCTAAGCCGCGAAGAGCGGGCGCTGCTGGAGTCCGAAGGAGCGACCCTCCCCGAGCCCACCGTCACGCTTGTCATCCTGAGCGCAGTCGAAGGACGAAGGACTCAGTGAAGGACGATAAGGTGGTGTTTTCCCGCATATCCCCTTAGTTCGACCTGGCGCACTCTTATGGGAGAGGCCGCCGCGAGCGCCGCCTCGTCTCGCTTAAGAGGAGTTCACCATGCCCGAATTTCTACCAATTCCATACCCTCGAAAGAGCAGCGGCCTACTGTTGCTTTTGTGCTCGGCGCTGTTCGCCGGCTGTGCCCAAGGAGGCGCCGGCAGCATCCCGGGAGTTGCCGCCAATCCGGGAGTTGCCGGTGCTATCGGAGCTAAGCGGCACACTCAGCCGACCTGCCCAACGGCCTATAATTTCAAAGGCTACCCCGATGGCTCACGACCTGAAGCGGCCCTCCTCAACCTCAACGGCACACTTTACGGCACAACGGCCACTGGCGGTAGCAGCTCCATCGGCACGGTCTATACGGTCGCCGGCGGTTCGGAGACCATCGTCCACAGTTTCACAGGAACACCGGACGGCTCGAGTCCGTACGCCGGATTGATCGCCGTTGGAAGCGCGCTCTACGGTACAACCATCCACGGCGGTGCACATGGGGACGGGGCGGTCTTCAAGATTAACAAAGCCGGGAAGGTCAGCATCGTGTACAGTTTTAACGGCACTCCGGACGGCGCAGAGCCCGCCGCCGGATTGATTAACGACGGCGGGACGCTCTACGGCACGACGCCCATCGGTGGGGCGACGGGCAACGGAACCGTATTCTCCGTCACGACGTCCGGCGTCGAAAAAGTGCTCTACAGTTTTGCAAATGGTTCGGACGGCGCGGGCCCTATAGCGAGCCTGGTCCGGTTCAGAGGCGCGCTCTGGGGAACGACGCAAGGTGGCGGCACCAGCGGTTATGGGACCGTCTTCAGCGTGACCACGTCGGGCAAGGAAAGCGTGGTTCACGCCTTTGCCGGTTCCCCCGATGGCGCATCGCCGGTTGCCGGATTGATTAAGGTTAGCGGTGCGCTCTACGGCACAACGCCAAACGGCGGATCGGTTCGCTCTGCTGCGGGGGGAACGGTCTTCAAGATCACTGCGGCCGGAAAGGAAACCGTGCTTTACAGCTTTGGAACGGCCGGCGACGCCGAAAATCCGAACGCGGACTTGCTCGACGTCAATGGCACGCTCTACGGCACGTCGACCATGGGTGGCCAAGTCGGCATTGGAACGGTCTTCGCCATCACGACCTCCGGCGCGGAATCCGTGCTTTGCTCCTGGGCTTCGGAGACCGGCGGTGAGGAACCCATGGCGGGTGTCATCGATGTCGGTGGCACTTTGTACGGCACCACCCAGGGTGGCGGCAGTAAGAATCAGGGCACCGTCTTCGCCGTACCGTTGTGACGCGTCACTGTGTGTCGGGGATTCTTTGGTCCACTGGCTGATGCAAGAAAAACGCGGCGGTTAGTGGGGCTTTGATCGGCACGAACTTGCGCGGTGCTTGGTTGAAGTCCAAACAGTCGCCGGCCGGTGACGTCGCGCGCGCGTCCGCGTCCGATAGCTGTGCGAGCCCGAAGGTATCTTCCGCAAAGCGAAGCACGCTTGCCGTTTCGTACTGAACATGGGAAACGTAATCGTGCTTCGCGTACGGTGAAATGACGATCAATCCAACGCGGAAGCCCAAGCCGTCGTAGCCTTTATGGGGCGGAGGAACGGGATCGTAAAAACCGCCCCAATCGTCCCACTGGACGAAGATGACGGTCGAATCCCAAAACTTGCTCTCGCCAACTGCGTTCACGATCGACGAGACCCACGACGGCCCACCACCGCCGCCGCAGTCGGGATGATCGGAGTTCGCGCAAAGTGGCGTGATCCACGTAAAGCTGGCGAGGTTTCCGGCTTTGACGTCCGTGAGGAACCGGCTCTGCGGCGTGAGCACGTCCTTCTTCCAGTCCGGTCCTCGGAAGATATGTTGAACGGCTTGATATCCGGACCAAAGTCCGCCAAGGGGCACGCGGTAGCCGTTTGTGTAGAAGCGCCACGGTAAGGCCGCCTTGTCGAGTTCGTCGCCAAGGGTCTCGTAGTTGAAGCAGGGCCGCTGGTCGGCTCCGTACGTACGGTTCTTCTTGAGTGTCTGGACCTGGTCGTGCCTACCGCCGCCGCATCCCCAATAGAAAAACGGTACGTCGACGCTCGAATGCGCTTGAGCCGCGATAATGTATTGGTGCGCGACAAAACTCTCGTCGAGCTGCGATGCAAACATTCGATCGGCCAACACGAATTCGTGCGCCATATCCCAATAGGGCTTGCTTTCCCCGTGCGGCACGTACGCATACTGGCCGTTGCGTGGGCTTCCATAGATCTCTTCGTTGTTGAAGCCGTTCATCCGGCACCGCGTGCCGGGAAGCACACCAGTTCCGTTGCAGTCCTCAAACATCGCATTCGCCGAGTGATCCATGTCGTACACCCTCTTGAGCGAAATTGGCTGCAGCGGCACTTTCTTCCCGGACGAGTCTTCGCCCGTCGACGTGGTATCGGCCCCGGGATAGCCCTCAAACATATCGTTGAAGCTTCGATTCTCCTGAATGACATAGACGACGTGACGGATCTTTCCGGTACCGCTTCGATCGAGGGATTGCAGAAACGCGTTGTCGCGGACGAAGACCTCCGGCGTCGGATTCGACGGCGCAGAGCACGCGCAAATCGTAAGAACTAGGGCGAGAGATGCCGGCAGTCGCTTTCCCATTGATGGCGAATGCCATGCGCCTGCAAACGTTCCTTCCGGTGCGACGGAGGGCCCAGTTGCCGGCCCAAGATATTACAAAAGCCGGCAGGCCAAGCGGAGGTTCGCCCGAGAACAGACGTTGACTTGACCGCCTCCAGACCAACCTAATTAAGGAGCATTTTGTTGAAAGTCTTAAAATTTGCCGCGCCGCTCGTTGCGGTCCTAGCAATCACCGCTTGTAGTACAGGCGGATCTTCGAACGTACCCGCTGCCGCCGGCGCGCCCCAGATCGGCCAGTCGGCATTCACCCATGCAATCCCGCAGTGGCAGGCAAAGCATCTCGCGCATGCGGCGTGCCCGCAAGTCGTCGGCAAGCCAACCTGCCTCGCGCTCATCTCTAACAAGAACGGGATCAACCCCCTCTCGGGCTGCAATCCGTCGTCAACTTGCGGCTGGACGGCAACCCAACTCGAAGCAGCCTACAACCTTACCGGTTCGTTAGGAAAAGGCTCGGGACAGATCGTCGCCGTCATCGAGGCGGGCGACGACCCGGACGCCGCTACGACGTTCTCGACGTACCGCAGCCAATATGGGCTTGGAACGGGCACGCTCGTGAAGTACAACCAAGACGGCCAAGAGAGCAACTATCCTCCCAGTTGTGAGGATTACGGCTGGTGCGTGGAGACCGACCTCGACATCGAGATGGTCGCTGCCGCCTGCCCGAAATGCACGGTCTATCTGATGGAGGCTGGGTCCTCGATCGCCGACTTTGAGACAGCCGAGGCCGAAGCCGTCACGCTGGGCGCCAAGATGCTTAGCAATAGCTGGATCTGCTACGGCAACGACGACTGCAGCGACTCAAAGTTCAGCAGCTACTTTGACACGCCGGGCATCGCGTATCTCGCCGCGTCCGGCGACGACGCGTATAACGAAATTGGCGCCCCCTCAGTGCTCGACAGCGTCATCGCGGTCGGCGGCACTCAGCTTTCCCTAAGCGGCTCAAAGTATTCCGAAACGATCTGGAATGACGCAGGCGCCGGTTGCGCAACCGGTGTTTCGAAGCCCTCCTGGCAGCACGATCCCAGTTGTTCCGGCCGCACCGACGCCGACGTCTCGTCGGAGGCCGGTTGCTCACCTGCCGTTGCCGAATACAGCGACCTCTACGGCGGCTGGTTCGGCGTGTGCGGTACCAGCGTAGCCTCACCGTTCACCGCCGGAGTCATCGGGCTCTCGGGTAACGCAACGAGCCTGAACGCCGGCGAGAGCTTCTGGAAACTCAAGAAGAAGGCACTCAAGAAAGACCTTCACGACATCAAGTCGGGTGAAGACGGCGGCTGCGGCGACTACCTCTGCGAGGCCGGCTTATCAAAGAAAGATGGCGGCTACAAAACGTACAGCGGTCCTGCCGGCTGGGGTAGCCCGAACGGCATCACAGCGTACTAAAGACCGAACAAAGCTCAATCCCATGGAAGGCGGGCGCAAAATGCGCCCGCCTTCTATAATTGCTCATTCCACCGTTGAACGTTGATGCCAAATATCAGGAGCCACAGCATGAGGGATCCCTCCGCCAAGACGCCGATAATTTCGACGAACATAGTTATATGCTTCAGAAGGTCCGGTGATAGAACCGTCAGCCAGGCCAAGCCGGACAATGCCATCATAACGCCCAGGGCGCGCGGCAGGAGCGTCGACCTTAAAATAAGGTAGCCGATGGTGAGGTTGAACAGTCCGAAAATCGGCAGCGAGCTATGCGGTGGGGCAAGATGAAAGAGGCTTAGCGACTGAACGACGCACCCCACGATGCTGATCGCGACCGCGAGTAAGGCGATGCTCCGGCTTACCGGCTGAAAGATCTGATAGAGAAGCAGCGTTACCGCGACGTAGCCCGCGTTTGCGATGAGGTTGGCCGCGTCGCTATAGGCCACCGGCACGCGTCCGATCGAAGACGCCGCGAGTATGGCTGTCAGAAAATACAGCAAGTAAACGGCACCGGTGATTCTGGCCCTGGAACGCGTCATTTTATCCGCTCCCTGAAGGCTGTACTTTTGCACACCCTCGCTTGTTTCGGGTAGGGACTATCTTATCGAAGCGCTAAGCGAGTGGGCCTGATGACGCGTCCACATGAAGATCTCCAACGGCACACCATGACGGATCACCGCTCCGGCGGACCCGTCATCACATTTACGGCGCCCTCCTGGTGGGCTATCGCCGTGGTGGACGTGAGGGATGATCGCGCCCTCGCCGGAGTTGCGTCGTACGAAACCCTCGTCGAGAAAGCTCGCTCCGGCGCGCCGAAAGTGCGTGAGGCAGCAATCCTGCTCTCGCATAACCAGCGGCGCGTGATCGCGATGCTGCATTTAGATGGACATGAGGCGTTTCGGCATCTCGTCGCAGCTTGGGACGATCATCACCTCGACGCGGAGCGACACGACGTGGCCGAATCTCTCAAGCTTGGACTCTATCGGCTTACGACGGTGACGGGCGACGCGGCTATCGATCCAACATCGCACGATGGCTACGCATTCGAGCGCAGCTCCGTAGACGTAGAGAGCATCGTTCCGCCGGGTGTTCGCGGCATCGGCGTATTCTACGCCGACGACGGGCGCGCTCGCGCCATCATTTACCGGGCCGAGCACATCGAGCAGATCGAAGCCGCTCACGCATCGGGCGACATTTTCTACCTGGTAAAGCCGGTACGCACGTTCGCCTAAACTCGGCCCGTTCGGGGCCACTAAAACTGTTTGGCGATATCGTCTTCGAACGGATAGACGTGAACCATCCAGCCGAAGACGTTATCCATGAACACGCCGCCGGCCGCATCGGGTGAACATGATGCCGGCGAGTTCGTAGCCGCTTTGCGTTCGCCGATAGAGGAGCGCCATCGGCCGATCAGGGTCGAGTTGCTGCCAGCTCACTGGAATGTTGGCGTAGTTGACGAAATGCTTGAGGGCGCCGACGGGCACGTCGGGACCTTCGGGACGAAAACCGTCGGCAGCGGCGCGCTCGACGCTGCGATATTTCGGCAAATTCGACCGCAAATAGGCGATGAGGCGCTGTAGGTGGGCGAACCGATCCGGCGCAGCCGTCGATCGCTCCTCGCTTAGCTGCGTATGACCGAACGCGTCGATCCCCATGTCAGTTGCTTCCGCTGCTAGCCTATCAGGGCGGTGTTAGGGCGGGCTGAGAACGCTCAAGGGGTAGGGCGGTCCCTCGCGATTGCGAATCGACTGACCATGAGCAAGCTGCCGGCTGCGATCGTGACGATCGGGCTCGTATTTTGCATCGGCATTTGCGGCCTTACAACGGCGCGGGCTAATACGGGCATGGCAACGCTGACGATCGTAGTTTATCCGTGCCGGAACGCCTCGGAGTCATCCCCCGTTGTCGGTATCGAGGATCCGGTGAAGCTTCGTCTGAGCAAGGGCACGCGGAGGAATGGTTCATGGCTGTTTCGCGTGACGCTCCATAGCGGGTATTACGCGATCGGCAGCCATTCGGGAACCTGCTCGGCAGGGGTCAACTTCGCGATCTTACCAGGAATCAATCGAACGATCGGCATCGCCGAACGGCCAAATGTGGTTGAGAAGCAGACGTCGCAAAGCGGCGCGCTAGCCGGTACCGCGCCGGCCCCAGGTTTACGCGTTTTTGTGAAATCGAGAGACTCGGGAAGCGGTCGTGGCACCTGGGCCTCCGTAGATGGGCGACGGTTTTACGCAGAAAGCCTTAAGCCCGGCGACTCCAGGGTGGTCACCGAGTTTGGCAACTGCTGCGCGTTTACCCAGGACGTTACGGTCAGGAGCGGCGCACTCACGATCGTTCACTTGGACTTGTCCCGTTTCTACTCCCAAGCCTCCGCAGAGCGGCTCGCTGAATCGACGTTAGACGGCCTTGTCAATGCGACCGACGGTTCTCCGTGGTTCGTTGAGTATCTCGGCATCTCTACACGCATCGCCCACCTGAATAACCACGGAGAACTCGAGGAGTACCAGCTACCGAAGCGCGGAAGCGCCGGCGCTCTGACGCCGGAACCGGACGGGGCCCTCTGGTTTATTGCCGATGGCGACGCTCTCGACCGAATCACGCCGAGTGGACAAATCGTCCAAGTTACTTCTGACCCCGCGCAGCGCTACTCTAGAATTGTCCGCGCCAAGGACGGCTCGATATGGATGACCGGCTTCGACACTTCGGCCGTTAGCCGCTACGACCCAAGCAGCGGACGGACGCACACGTACGTTTTGCCGCACGAAGATCCCGGCTCAGATAGCATTGCGCTAACAGCCGCTTCCGACGGAGCCGTGTGGTTCACGAGCATGGCCGGAAATCGGATCATCCGATTCTCTCCGGACGGCACCATGACGCAAATGGACCTACCGTGGAAGTGCGGCCCGAATAGGGTAGACGATTTGGGAAACGCCCGAATATTCTCTTGTTGGTATGGCGCCGACGGTGCCGGCATGATCGACCCTGCGACCCTGCACGCCTGGCCGCTTCACGTTCCTGCAACACACGATGGAGTTGTGGCATTTCCAACGCAAATGGACGGGCGCGAATGGTTTATCAATCGAAAGGGGAGCGCATTCGTCGGCGTCGACGCTGGGGGAGGGCAAGAGGTTCTGTTATTCAAGCCGCCGCTGCATGCCACCGATCTGCGTGCGGTAAATCATCGCCTCTGGTTTATTGACAATTGGACGCACGAATTGGTCTCCGTCGGCCTTGACGGAAGCGTGGCTCGCGTCCGTCTTCCAACCGCACGTCCCGACACGACTGGAATGCAGCAGGTTCAGGATCTCGTGACAGATAGCCCTGGTAATGTGTGGTTTCTGAACCGTCACGACTTTGCCGTTTATCGCATCGGAGCAGACGGCCGGCTCGACCGCTTGCCCGTACAGCCCAAACCCGTGGAAACGCTTCACTGATGCTCCGCCGGCTTTCGTTGACGCTATCGTTGGCCGCGGCTCTGAGCGCGACGGCATTAGCGTACGCGCATAATTCCGACGGGGCGCTAACGGTCACGACGATAGACTGTCTCGAAGATCTTCACTCGCTGCCGCACCTGTCGTATCTGAAGATGAACGACAGAAATCTTCCACACGGGCTACTCCATGGCCCGACGTCCTTGTCCACTTCTTCCGAAACCGCCGGGCGGCACATCGCGCCGGGGATTAACCGCTTCACCCTGGCACTGCCCCCCGGGAATTATGAGATCTACGGTCGCTCTGACGGGTGTCCCGGCGGCCAGGTGATGGCGGTCGTGCTCGCGGGCAGATCGCGCTCGACCTCGTTGGTTCTTGGCGGCTGGTGGAGCATGCTCTTCGACCACGATCACGCGGGGCTTGCCGGCACGCTGGGCATCCCCGTAAGCAGATTGGATGTCGCGCGCGAGAACGGCGGCTCCGATGGTCCCTTCGTCAACGTTGAAGATGGCGCGTTCTATGTCGACAGCCTTCAGCGGACGAAATGGATCTTACGCGTCTGGGTTGACTGCTGCCGGCATGCAGACTTTCCGATCGATCTTTCGGGCGTGCGTCCCGGAGATTATGTTACCGTCGCACTCACTGCTTCCGACGTCCTCGCTCGACTTGAATATACCGGTACGCTTTTCAGCAATCCCTCGTCCATTGCCGGCAGCTTCTCGGGAGCATGGTTCACCAATGACGGGCGAGATGCCGTTGGAATCGCAAGACCCGATGGTACGCTTCGAGAGTTCTCGCTGCCGCGGGGTCATTCGCCACAATTGATTATCTCCGACGGAAAGGGAGGGGCGTGGTTTTCAGAAGCCGACGGAATCGTCGGTCACACCGACTCAGGCGGTGATGTCGCCGAGGTCAGCCTCAGTTCCATTGGCGATCGGAGCCCGCCTCGGATCGTGCGTCTGCTGCCGCAGCCGGGCGGGTCGTTACTAGTCGTGTCCGCCTACCCATCCGGCTTATTTCGAATCTCCTCGGACCGAGCCGTATCGCGCGTACTTCTGACGGCGAACCTGAACCTATGGGAGGTCGGCGTCTCCGACGACGGAGCCGTTTGGTTTAACGTTACCGATGCTGACAATCTCGCCAAGATCTCTACTTCTAAGATAGTGCTTGAACGAGCGTCGCCAGTGAAGCTTGCGCCCGACGTGACGCGTGCCAATCCGGTATTCTATTCGCTGCAGCAAGACAGCAAGACGAGCGTTCTTCTCGGGACGCTCCAGCAATCGGGGGGCGCTCTGTCAAACTCCCCGCCCGAAGCAGTTAGCGACGGGCGAGGCGGAGTTTGGATTCTCGACTGCTTTCACGACAGCGTTCGGCGCGTCAGCAGCGGAATGGACCGGCACTTTGACGTGACCGGCTGCCCCGAGAAGGGGATCTCAGACGACGCCGGCGGAGTTTGGTTCGTAGCGGATCGCTCACAGACACTCAGGCACATCAGCCTGCAGGGAATCTCGACGAGTTATAAATTCCCCAACCAAACGGCAACGCCGGGCAACCTAACCCTTGATGCTCAAGGCGTCCTTTGGTTTACCGAGCACGGTGCGAATCGGATCGCCTTTCTGAAGGACGGCCGCTTCAGCGAGATCGATCTAGGCAACCCCGGTGCCACTCCACACCTAACGATTGTCCCGTGAGCCGGCTAAACCGATCTCAATCATGGCTGCATTATTTCCAAAGTCAGCGCAGTAGCAGCGCTGTTCAAGTCGTGCCACTCGCCCCGAGCGGCGGTTACTGCCGTCAATTTTGATGCTACACGTGTCGGGACAGCCGCCGACGTATGCGCGAGCGTAGCCAGGTGTTGTTCCGCGGCGGTTTTATCGCGAAGAACCGCGGCATTGTACGCGGCTTGAGCGGCAAACATTCCAAATAGAAACGCCTCTTGGCGTTTGTCCGGCAGCGCCCTTATCGCGGCAGCCTCAAGATTCTGGAAATTGCTAACAGCCGCTTGCCATTCTTCCGGGTTTGAGGCAGAGACGAACTGCTGCCCAAGCCCCGCATTGCCGAGGCGAGTCGCCACCTCGTTTAGAAACGCGCGGCTGCTTGGCGCTAGAAACACCACGGGCGACTCGAACATTTCCTGAGCCGTAGAAGCATAGACCCCGAGTTGCGCTTCACGCGCCGGCCCCGAATCCAGGATAAACGCCGGCTCAGCTTCCGGCACGAAGACGGTTCCGAGAGCGGGAGCGAAGTATTTCGAAATTCGAGCCGGCCCTTGAATGTCGACGCCATTGGCCCCTGCCTTTAGATCTTCCGGCGAAAGCAGCGAATCGTACGGTACCGCGCTGGCGGCGAAACGCACTAACTGCCGGTAAACCAAGATCTGCATCATCGAATAGGCATCCCAATTTGGAGTATAATATGCGGCATACATCGCGCCTGCCGCGCGCAACCACGTGTCGCGAGGGTTTGCACTCCAAGCTGAATCCGTGAAGCCCACAGCATTCGCATCGGACCATTTCTTGTCGTAGGCATCGACGTTTCCGGTCGCGACGAACCGCTCGAGGCCTGGTATGGCCGCGAGGTTGCCGACGAGGGCGGTGAGAGCATCCCTACAGTATCGGCGCATGAGGACGATTCCACAGCCTCGTGGATCGGAGAAGATATTGACGCCCTCTTGCTGACGGACACCGGTTTCGAACGTCTGGCGGTCTTGCAGCGTGGGCGTAATGGTCGCCGCTCCCGCACTAACTGCGGTCATAAACCACAAGAGAACGGCTAACCCCAAGGTGCGCATACCTTAGATTCCTCGGGCTTGCGCCATTTGGCTCGCGAGCTTCGCTTCGGCGGCCGTTGCCTGAGCTGCCAATTCATCGAAGACGGCATACTGCGCTGCCGTTGGCCGGTCGTAGGCCATCTCGACGTCGGCCGCGAGGAACGCTAGCCGGTCGCGCAGCTTCGCTTCGTGGAGCAGGTCGCCTTCGCTCGAGCTGATCTTGAGTTGCACGACGTCGGCGATCGCGCTATCGAGAGCCACATTCGGACCGACGCGGCTGCGAAACGCCAGCGCCTCGTTGACCTTGCGATCGAGCGCATCGAGCGCAGCGTGGATTCGCTGCTCGAGCGCGAACTGCGCGGCAAGCGCATCCGGTTGCACGTGAATGCGCGGATCGAGTGCGACGTCGAATGACGCGCGCATCGCGTTGCCGCCGTAGTCGAGCGTCGCCGTGTACGTTCCGGGAAGCACGACCGGGCCGCTCACTTGGTCTTCTTCACCTCCCGCGGCAATCGGCGGCTGGAAACCCGTGACCTGCGTCGCGTCGGGATAGCGCAGATCCCACTGAAAGCGATTGGCGCCGCCTTGAATGCCCGTCGCCTCGAAGTCCGCTTGACGCTTCCTCGCGGCTGATGCAAAGAGCGGGGCCGCCGGCGTCGGTTGCGCTTTGGTTTTGAGATGCAGCGCGAACGTCCGTACCGTTGCGCCCGACGCGTCGCTCAAGGTGAGCGTGACCGGCGTCTTGCCGTTGTACGACGCAGGAACGTTGAAGAAAACCGTGGCGCCGAACGGCGGGTTCTCACCCGCTCCCGATGCGGGCGAGGCACTCGCTCCGTACGCATGCGTCAGCCACGCCGTCTGCGGCGCGAAAACTTGCGGCGTGCCGTTCGCTGCAGCCGAACCGCTGCGCGAAAGCTGCTCGAGCAGCGCGAGATTGTCGAGCACCCAAAACGCGCGACCGTGCGTTGCCGCGACCACCGCGCCTTGCCGCGTATCGATGGCAACGTCGCGCACTTGCACCTTCGGTAGATTAAGCGCGAGCGGCTGCCACGCGACACCACCGTCGAAGCTAACGTAAACGCTGCTCTTGGTTCCGAGGAAGAGCAAGTTCGCATCGTTAGGATCCTGTCGAACGACGAACGCAGATTGATCGCCGGGAAGGCCCGCGGTCATCGCCGTCCAGTGGGCGCCGTAATCTTGCGTTTCGTACACGTAGGGACGGAAGTCGTCCCACATATAACGCGACGCCGTGAGGTATGCCGTACCCTTTGCGACGTGCGAGGGTTCGATCGAGCTGATCTGCGCCGTCTGCGGCAGCGCCGGCGGCGTGACCGCACTCCAATGCGCACCGCTGTCGCTTGTTACGTGTACGAGGCCGTCGGCCGAGCCCGACCAGATGAGGTTGTTGTCGAGCGGCGAGACGGCCAGCGACGAAATGTCGGGATAGACCTCGGCGCTGGTTTGATCCAGATCGACGGGGCCGCCCGTCGGGCCTTCGGTGCGCACATCGTTGCGCGTAAGATCGGGACTGATCGTTTGCCACGTACGCCCGTAATCGTCGCTGCGCAGCACGTATTGCGAACCGACGAGCAGCTGCTTGGGATTCGCGGGCGAGAAGAGCACGGGGTGCGTCCAGCCGAAGCGATACTTGAGTTCGGCCGACGACGCGCCTTCCTGATAATCCGGCCACGGGCTGACGCTACGGTACTGGCCGATCGTCGCGTCGTATTGCAGGAAGATCGAAAAGTAGCCGCTGCCGTAGGTGATGTCCGGATCGCCGGGCTGCGGCGCGACGAACGTGCTCTCACCGTATGCCACTCGTTGCCACTCGTCGCCCGAGATGGCGCCGCTCACCGATGCACTCGGGCCTTCAATCGAGCCTTCGTCCTGCTGGGCGCCGTAGATGTGAAACGGGAAGCGATCGTCGATGGAGACGTGATAGAACTGGCCCGTCGGCTGATTGTGCTCGCCGCTCCACGTTTCGCCGCCATCGGTCGAAACCGTCGCGCCGCCGTCGTTACCTTCGAGCAAGATTTTCGGATTGCGCGGATCGATCCAGACGATGTGGTTGTCGCCGTGCGGCGGCCGCAGCGAGCGAAAGGTCTTCCCGCCGTCGCGCGACACCCAAGCCGCTTGCACGTTGGGCACGTAAATCGTATTGGGGTTGGTCGGATCGACGTAGACGCTCATATAGTAGAAGGCGCGCTGGCGCAGCTCCATGTCGTCGTTGGTGCGCCGCCACGTCGCGCCGCCGTCCTCGGAACGAAAGATGCCGCCGGCCTTTGCCTGCACGATCGAGTAGACGACGCGCGGGTCCGACGCCGAAACGCCGACGCCGATGCGCCCCAGAACGCCGCTCGGATAGCCTGGGTTGTGCGAAAGATTCGTCCAATGCGCGCCGCCGTCGGTCGTCTTGTACAGGCCGCTGCCCGGGCCGCCGCTGGTGAGTTTCCAGGGCTGACGCTGCGCTTGCCACATCGCCGCGTAAAGCGTTGCCGGATGCCGGGGATCCATGGAAAGCGCGATCGCGCCGGTTGCATCGTTGACGAAGAGCACCTTCGTCCACGTGTTGCCGCCGTCGGTGGTCTTAAAAACGCCGCGGTCGCCGTTGGGCGCGAACGCATGCCCCATCGAAGCGACGTACACGACGCCGGCGTTGCGCGGATCGATCGCGATCGCGCTGGTCGTATGCGTGTCGCGCAAACCGGCGTACGCCCACGTCTTCCCTGCATCGCTTGATTTAAAGACGCCGTCGCCGGCGATCATGTCGCCGCGAATATCGCTCTCGCCGGTCCCAGCCCAAATCACGTTGGAATTCGAAGGCGCCACGGCGATCGCGCCGATGCTGTTGCTATCGCCCGGCAGTGTGCCGTCGGAAACGTTCACCCATTTGATGCCGTAGTCCGTGCTCTTCCAAATGCCGCCGTCGACGGCGCCCATGTAGAACAGATTCTGACCCGGCACGCCGGCAACCGCGACGACCCGGCCGCCGATAAACGGCCCGACGCTGCGCCAGGCAAGCTTCGCAATAATCGACTGTCCGGCCACCTGGTCACCAGCGGCGATGCTTGCGGCCGCAAGCGTGAAAGCTGCTGCAATGGTTATCGTTCGTAGGCGCATGGCTGTTTCTTTACCGTGCAAATTTGGCCACCCCTCCGCTGTCACCGTGAGAACCAACCAGCCTCAAGCATGCTTCACCCCTGCCGGAAGCTGTCCCCTTTCCGTCTACATCGAATAACAGCCGCATGGCCAAAGCCAAGTCCGAACCAAAACATAAAGAGGCACGCCGAGTCACGCTTGCCGACCTGCTGGAGCGTGCGAAGAGGCTTGCGGGCGCCGCAGGCGCGTTTGCCGATGCTCCGGACGAAGACGAAAAGGCCGCCAAACGTTATTGGCTCCGTTACGAGCAGCAAGCGAAGGCGCTACTGGACGATCTCACGCCCTTGCTCGACATCTTGTCTCGCGCCGGGATATTTACGGCTTCCTACATCCCCGACGTCGATGAAAAGCTGGAAGGCGACGCGAGCGAGGCAGAGAGCGACGACGATTGGCGGACGTATGTAGCGTTCGAAGCCGACTTCGGGAAAAGGCTCGACGGAACGGCCTACGAGTTCATCGGATCGCGCATTGGAGACATATCCGAGCCGCCGCCACCGCTCATTCGCGCAGGTCAAGACGAGGATTTCGGCCCGTTTCATCCGGCCGTCTTTCTTCGGGTTCCAGTCGTGGGGCACGTCGTACTGGAGGAGGCATGGCAGCACGAGGGTGACGCCATCCGCGTCATTCATACGCGGCCGATCCTAGCAGATCGCTCGAATGTGGAGTTCGTAAACCAGGACTTCAACATCATCGGCTTCCAGCCGACGAGCGTCCCGATGGTGGCCGTTTATGGAACGTTGGAAGCCGGCATCGACCTTCGCGAATATCCCTGGGATATCGAGACGCTGCTCGCGGAGGACGTCATCGAACTGCTCGGCTACGACTACCCCGATTCGGAGATTGACTGGCTCGCGCGCATACTCCAAGCGCGCGAAGCGCACGAATCGGAAGCCGAACGAGAGAAGGAACAGGACATGGGAGTGTACCTGCGCGGAGAATACCGCAAGCTGCCAAAGTTGGAGCTTCCACCATCGGACGACACCGCAAAGGAATGACATTTGCTTCCGACGCTAGCAGCATGACATGGTTCCCGGCATACGCCTGAAACAATAGGTCGTGCTGGAGCGTCTCTCTTAAGGAGAGGACGAAGCTATGAAACTAGGTGCAGCAGCGCCGCCGCGTAGGTCAAGGACGATCGGCGTCGTTTACCTGGTTTACTTTCTAACGGCAATCCTCGGCGAGGCCTTGCACAGCCGCGGGCTTCTCGCCGTTGGGAACGCCGTGAGCCTGATCGGGTACGCGTGCTATGTCGCATTGACGTTGCTCTTCTATAGTCTGTTCAAGCCGGTGAACGCAAGCGTCTCTCTAATCGCGGCGTGCTTCAGCCTCGTGGGATGCGTCATTGGCGCTCTCGCCGTCTTTCATCGCTTGCCGTCTGGGGTCGGCCCGCTCTTGTTCTTCGCATGCTATTGCCTGCTGATCGGCTACCTCATTATGAGATCGATCTTCTTGCCGCGCGTTCTGGGCGCCCTGATGGTGCTTGCGGGCTTGGGATGGCTCGCCTTTTCCTTACCTATGGCGAGCCATTTTTCGCGCTACCTTGAAGCTCTGGGAATTCTTGCTGAAGGATCGCTCATGCTCTGGCTCCTGATCGTCGGCATCAATGTCCGGCGGTGGAAGCAGCAGACTCGCGCAATGCCTCGACGGTGAAGGAACGAGTGAGCACGCAGGAAAGGACCGTTGATGAAACGATCGTGCTTGCTTCTCGCCGCTACTATTACGGCGATGCTGCTGGCCGCATGCGGCGGCAGCCGGTTCGCCCCCTCGACCTCGACGAGCGCACCATTGGCTGCTAAAGCGCACTCGTCGAGCAGCACCTATAAGCTTCTCTACAGCTTTGCGGGGACGCCGGACGGCGCAAGTCCGCTGGCGGGCTTGATCGCGGTGCACGGCAAGCTATACGGCACCACGTTGAATGGTTCGAAAAACTACTGCTCGGCAAGCTGTGGGAGCAACGACTGCTATCTCGGCTGCGGAACCGTCTTTTCGGTCGATTCATCCGGAAAAGAGCGCGTCGTCTACAATTTCAAAGGCAACTTCAGCAGCGCGCAAGACGGCTCGTGGCCATTTGCCGGCCTGGCACAGTTCAAGGGAACGCTCTACGGTACGACGAGCGGCGGCGGTACCGGCGACGGTACCGTATATACCGTAACCACCTCCGGTAAAGAGCGCGTGCTCTACCGCTTCGCCGGCGGTACGGATGCGCAAGATCCGGAAGCGACCTTGGTCGTCGCTAAGGGAACGCTCTACGGCACGTCGGTCTACGGCGGCGGTTCGGGATGCGGAGGGGCAGGCTGCGGTACCGTCTTTTCGGTCAGCGCTGCCGGGAAGGAGAGCGTGCTCTACAGTTTCGCCGGCGGCAGCGACGGCGCACGAATGTACTCCGGCGTAACCTACTTTCACGGCAAGTTGTATGGCGCGACGCTCGAAGGCGGTTCGGGATGCGGCAGCACCGGATGCGGGACGATCTTCGAGTTGAGCCTGTCGGGAAAGAAGCGCGTGCTGTACCGCTTTGGCGGCACGTCGGACGGCGCGTTTCCCAATGGGCTCACTGCCGCCGGCGGCGTCCTGTACGGAACGACGGAGGGTGGCGGCGCCCGAAGCTCCGGAACGTTCTTCAGCATCACGAAGTCCGGTAAGCTACAAACGCTCTACTCGTTCCAAGACATTCCCGACGGCAACCTTCCGGGCGCAAATTTGCTCTATCTCAACGGCAACTTCTACAGCACAACGGTCGGCGGCGGCACGACCGGCGTCGGCACCGTCTTTGAGATCAGCAAAACGGGCAGCGAAAGCGTGCTCTACAGCTTCGCAGGCGGCAACGACGGCAACGCGCCGCAAGCGCCGGTGGTCGCGTTTAAAGGCGGGTTCTACAGCACAACTTATAAAGGCGGCGGTACCGGTTGCAGCAGCAACGGCTGCGGCACAATTTTTAGCGTAACACCCTAGCTCACTTCTTTCTCGGAGGTAATAATGAGTTCACGGTTGAGTTTGCTGACGCTCGCGGCGGCGGCCGCGATGGCGTCGGCGGGTTGCGGTCAGACGACAGGAATGAGCGGGCCAAGTGGCGTGGCAAACGCGAGTGGCCACGTAACGCCTCCCCGTGTCACCCTGAGCGCGCCGCGTGTCAGCTGGATGAATCCGGCGGCGAAAAAGTCGGATCTACTCTACCTCGATTCCCAGGCGGGTGACGTGTACGTCTATTCGTATCCAAAAGGCGAGCTGATGGGTACGCTAACCGGGCTGCCCGATCCGCAGGGCGAGTGCGTTGACAAGAAGGGCGACGTGTTCTTCACGACCTTCTCGTCGCAGGAGATTCTGGAGTACGCGCACGGCGGGACGTCGCCGATCAACACGTTGAGCAACCCCGGCGAATATATGGAGGGCTGCTCCGTGGATAAGACGACCGGAGACCTCGCGGCGGTCGACTTCGAGCCGAGCAACGGAGGGGGCGGCGGCGGTGTGGCAATCTTCGCCAACGCGTCGGGGAGCCCGACCGTTCTAACCGATACCAATCTCTACCTCGGCTACCAAATCGGCTACGACAACAAGGGCAACATTTTCCTCGACGGCGTCGACAGCGGCCGCGACTTCGAGTTCGTGGAGTTGCCGAAAGGCAGCAGCAGCTTTACCGAGATCTCGCTGAGCGTGTCGATCACCACGCCGGGCGGCGTGCAGTGGGACGGCAAGTACGTCACGGTCGGCGACGCGAAGAATGGCAACATCTACCAGACCAACGGCGCGGGCGGTAAAGTCGAGGGCACGACGTCGCTGACCGATTCCGACGGCATCTTCCAGTACTTCATCGCCGGCAAGCGGGTCGTTGGACCGAACGCTTATTCGAACAGCGCCGGGATTTGGAAGTATCCCAAAGGCGGCAATCCGACGATGACGCTTTCCAGCGTTTCCGATCCGTTCGGGGCAGCGATAAGCAAAGCGACGAAATAGGTAACGGAGGCCTTCAAATAGGCGAGGCGGTGCGCATGCGCGCACCGCCTCATTTGTAAACGTCTCGAGCTTAACGCGGAGGGTTGTGCGACTTGGCTTTTTGCCCGTCTGTATGCGTAACCGTCGTGTGGTGCGAACGGTTATTCATTTCGCTCGCGGTGGGTTGCGCGTGAATGCCGCCATGACCGCCGTTGTAGCTCACGTGGCTGTACGAGTTGCGGTAGACCGTCTTATCCACGTAGGTATTGTGGATCACCGTCCGGTTGACGTTGGTGACGGCGCTGTTGTAGTGGAAGGCATTTCCATACCATCTACCGCCGACGTAGCCGGTGCCGTAATATCCGGAACCGTAGTTGATGCCGCCGTAGAATCCCACCGAGTGTCCCCAGGAACCGCCGTGCCAATAATACGCGTTCGATCTATAGCCCCAGTAGCCGGGAGTCCAGAGCAGTCCGACTGCAGGCGCGGTTACCCATGCTCCGGATGACCAGGTGTAGCCGGTCGATCCCGACGCCCAATGACCGGGCGCCCAAATGGAGTTTGGCCTGGAACAGGGCGGTTGCGCGTAAGCGGGCGTCACGGGCGGCGCGATGGCCACGCCAACACCGACCGCTATGGCTGCCGGCGACGGCAACGGAGCGGCGATAAACGCGAGAAAAACGAAAGCTGCGACCGCAGCTCTTAGTATGTGTATTTTTTGCATGCTCTCTATGTTCGACATTCGAACCAAACAATCAGTTCGTCGCCTGATGCATGCATTCGTTCGGCGAAGATGCTCCCTGGAGCTATTCGTTGGTATTTTTGCTCCTAAAGCATCGTTTTGCGCGTTAAACACTCTATCGCTAAAGTATTGAAAATACCTGCTCGCTGCCGATCGAATTAAAAACGTGCAACCTTACTGCACCGGCTCGGTTCAGCAATAGCAGGAAAAGAAACTCAATTGAAAGTTGAACAAATTTTATGGATTTAACCAAAACCACACCGCGCAGCGCCGGCGAAATGATGCTCGGCATCGTCCAGCTCGCTCGCGTGACCGATAAAGCAAAGGCGTTAGCGCATGGTACCATTGGCGAATACAAGTACGATTGCCCGATGGACCATGACTTCTTCGCATATCTCGGAATGGACTCGCAGGCCTTCCTCCAGATCGTGAAGGACGCGAAGAGCGATGCTGAGATCGAAGCCTATGTGAAGACCTTCGTCGCGAGGAAAGACCCTCGCAATCTCGAGGCCTTCAACAAGCGGTGGCTCTCCACGGCGCCCACCGGCGAGTCGTTGAAGCACTTTGAGGAACTGCGCAGCAAGATCGCTCCGAGCCGGACCGACGTCGTCTCGTGGCCGGACCTGCTCGACCTCGAAGAAGGCCGGACGGTTGCCCATCGCGAGCTGGCCCGCGCGTAAACAAAACCCAGCCGCCTAACAAGCAAAAAAAGGAGCGCGACTGCCAATCGCGCTCCTTTTTTTTTGCGTCGCTTCCGTACGCCGTACTCGTCGTTTAACTGCCCAGAGCGTTGTCCGGGCTCGCGGCGACGGGCCAATCACCCGCGCTGGTCGTCAGCTTGTCCGCCAGCGTGCTCCCTTTCGGATAGGCCACGCTCTCGATAACGAAGTTGGCGCCGGATTCTATGCTGACATAGAGTTCTTTCTCGTTCTTGCTGAGCGAGAGCGCGAAGGCGTATTGCGCGGGAATCTGCTTCGACGGCTCCGTCTTGCCCGCGGGGAAGTAGTCGATCGTCGACTCGGCGTCGACCACGATGATGTTGCCCGACTTGTCGACTTCCAATCCGTCGGGGGAAGTAACGTCGAGCCCGAGGTCCGTTCCGTTGCTCGACCCTTTGGGAAACTCCAGCACTTCGGTTCCGACCGAGGCATACAAATTATCCGACTTGTCGGCTGCAAGATACTCGGGGCTGCCCTCCGAGACCGAGATCGTGAGCGAGGGCGAGGTCTTGCCGCGCGGATACACCGTGATCGTGTTATTTCCGACGTTGGCGCAATAGACCGTGCCTGCGGCATCGACGGTTAGGCCGGTGGGCGTATTTACGCCGTCGCTAATGGTTAGGAACGGGGAAGTGGCGCCAGGTTTATAGGCTGTGACCGTGTCGTTGCCGAGGTTGGTCGCGTAGACGTTCCCCTTCGTGTCGACGAACAGGCGCTCCGGGTTCGACAAGCCGGTCGTGATCGAGCCTTTCTCTTTTCCGTTTACACCTTTGCCAGAGTAGACCGTGATGGTGTTACTGTCGTAGTTGCCCCAATAGATGAGGCTCTTGGCCTTTTTCGCGTCGGGTGAGATCCATCCGCGCGAGCGCGCCGCACTTTTGGAAGGTTGGCGGGGCATCAGGCCGTCGGCAACTTTGAGATTCGCACGTACCGAGGCAGTGTTGCTCGGTGAAACCGGCGAGCTTGGCGAGCCCGCGACCGAGCAACCCGCAACGAGCGCTGCTAGCGCAGCCGAAGGAATCAAGCGGAGCGTTGAAGTCGCAATGGGGTTCACGAATGCCTCCAAATCAAAGTGAAATTAGGGCAGGGTTCGCTGCGCTTCACGTGCGGCGCATCGAGTTCCTGGGCCGACCGGCCGGAAAGGCATGGCGGCGCGATGCCGAAAACGGAACGCTCACTATTTGTTGGGAGGCGTTGCTAAAAATGCGTTTACATTTGGGGCACCAAACTCTGGCGGCAGCCGTGATAGTCGCGCTGCTCTCGGGCTGCGGAGGCGGCATGTCGCCGGCGCAACTCGGCAGTACGGGTCAGAACACCGCCGCGCAGTTACGATTCATAGGCAGCACCGGCGCGGCGCATCCTTTCCAATCTGTGGGTGCGAACGCAGCGCGTTCGTGGATGGCACCCGATGCGAAGAAGTCCAAGAGCCTGCTCTACGTCGCGGACGAGGACACGAACGACGTTGAAGTCTATTCGTATCCCGACGGTAAGCTCAAAGGCACGTTAACCGGATTTCAAACGCCGTCGGGCGTCTGCTCGAACAAAGCCGGCGACGTTTTCATTCTCAACGGCAACGGTACGACCGTCGAGGTCTTCGCGCACGGCGGCTCCTCGCCGATCCGGACGCTCGATCTTCCGGGCTATCCCGAACTCAACTGCTCCGTCGATCCAAAGACGGGGAACCTCGCACTTGGAGTGCTCGGCTACAGTTGCGGAGACTGCTTTGTCGTCTTCGCCGGCGGCTCGGGAACGGCGACGATCTACACGCCGTCGGGCCAAACCGGGCTTCCCGGCTGCGCCTACGACAACAACGGGAACCTCTTCTGCGACGCCTACGGGGCCGGCGACGCCTTTGCGCTCTACGAGCTTCCCAAGGGGAGCTCGACGGTGGGAACGGTCGCGGTCAGCGGCGTGGGCAGCCTAAGGGCGGGGTCGATGCAATGGGACGGCACGGACTTGGCGTTTGGAGCCGGCGCCGGGCCGACGCTCTATCAGATACAACTCTCCGGATCGACGGGAAGCGTCGTCGGATCGACGTCGCTGAGCGGCGCGGGCGCCGTTTGGCAGTTCTGGATTACAAACAATCTCGGTAGTAAGAAGCATAAAGGGCTGCGCGTGATCGCGCCAACCGACGTCAACAGCGCCCCCGTTGTCGGCTATTGGAACTATCCGGCCGGCGGTACCGCGACGAAGACGATCACCAGCGGACTCATGCAACCCGATGGCGCGGCATTAAGCACTAAGAAGTAATTAGCGCGTTACGCGTGCTTTGTCATGCTGACCGCCCCACATTGTCATGCTGAGCGCAGTCGAAGCACGCGCGCGCCTATCGCCATTGCGAAGAGCACGACCGAGGCTACTGCAAACTCGGGTGCGTACGCGCCTTGCGTGAAGTCGAACGTCGTGCGGTTCATCGGACCGATGTACCAAAGCACGAGGTAGGCGATTTCGAAGAGGCGCGTCGTGCCCGAGAGGGCACCGCACGCAATCGCCAGCGTCGGAACGAAGATCGCGCCGGCGAGAATGCCTTCGATCCCCCCGAGATTTCCTGCGACTGCCCAATGCGCGAGCGCTCCGCCCGCCGTCGCGAGGGCGAGCAGTACGCCGGCGAGCCACTGCGCGACGAACTGCCGGCGAATCGGATGCAGCGTCGGGTAGATAAACTGCTCGGTTCCGCAAACAGCCTCGCGCGTGCCAAGCTGCGACCACACGAGCATCGGCCAAATCCAAGCGAGTCCCACCGCGATGCTCTGCGCCTTCGCGTCGGCAAAGAGCTGGAAAATCCATAGGCCCGCCGCCACGGCGTACCACCAAAAGCTCAGGCCGCGCACGAGCAGCCGCAACTCGGCAAGCAGGATCGCGCCGAAGTCGCCGATGAAGAGCGCGTCGACCAGCGGCCGGCTCAAGCGCGCCACCGCCGACTGCCACCGGGCAGCGACGGCGTTGCGCTTTGCGTGTTCCGCGGTGCGAGCCGGCCTGGCAAAGCGGTCGAAGAGCATCGCCGCCACGGCGACGACACCGAGCGCAACGGCAAACCAGACGAAACGTTCCGCTACGTCGCTTCCGGAAAACGCGAACCCATGAAAGGTAAAAAAATGGCGCACGTCTTCGCCGCCGCCGCCGATCTCGACCGAGTTCAGTTTCGCGCGGGGATCGATCCGCAAGAGCGCCGTCCAGACTTGGCGCAGCACAAGATTTCCGCCGAACACGTCGCGCCACCACGGCACGTGCCCGCCGTCGCCCTTGAAACTCCAGATTAGGTATCCCATCCAAAGAAAGAAATAGACGACGTTCCCGAGCCCACCCCGCAGCCACGGAACCATCTCGAAGAGCAGCGCGATGGCGGCAACCATTGCGATCGTCGGTAGAACGACGAGCGCGAACGGGGCGGCGATCTGACCGAGGTCGAACCCCGCGCTCTCGCCGCGCACGAACTGCATCACGATCGCGACGACGAAGAGAATCGCCGCCATCGAACCGAGCACCAGGAAGTTGCTTAGCGCCTTGCCCAGCGAGTAATCGAAGCGCCGCAGCGGCGTCGCGGCGAGAATCTCGCCGACGCGCGTGGTGCGGTCGCGGTCGACCGCGCTCTTGACGTTGTAGAACGCGAACAGCGAGAGCATCATCGAAGCGAGGAGGGCGAAGGTCGCGCCGATCCATGCGGAGTTGTAGATGCCTCGGTAGCCGTCGATAAGGAACGTCTGGTAGCCCGCGTTTTTCGCCGGGACCAGCAGCGTGCCGATCAACAGCGTGACGGCGATCGTCGCGAGGTACTGGTAGCGGCGCGTGCGTTCCAGCAGATCCGCACGCGTTAGCGCGTAGATCGCCCAGAGTCTTGTCACGCGGCGACTCGCGCGCCGGTGACGATCTGCAAGTACGCCTCTTCCAGCGACGCGCAGCCGCGCACCAGTCTTAACGGATGCTCGTCGGCTAGCAGGGTTCCGTGGTCGACGATCGCGACCCGCGTCGCCAGGCTCTCGACGTCGGAACAGATGTGCGTGGAGAGAATGATGATGCGCTCGCCGGCCATCTCGCGCAGCAGCGCGCGGAAGCGCACGCGCTCCTCGGGGTCCAATCCCGCCGTCGGTTCGTCGACGATCAGGAGCCGCGGGTCGTTGAGCAGCGCCTGCGCGATGCCGACCCGCTGGCGCATGCCGCCGGAGAAGCCGCCCAAGGGCCGCGATCCCGCGTGAGCGAGGTTGAGGGCATCGAGCAGCGTCGCGATGCGGTCTCGCAACGTGCGCCGCCCAATGCCCTTGAGCGCGCCGATGTATTCGAGGAACTCGATCGCCGAGAGATGCGGATAGATGCCGAAGTCTTGCGGGAGATAGCCGAGCGTGCGGCGCAGCTCGTCCGGCGATTTGGCAACGTCGCTTCCGTTGAACCGGATCGTTCCGCTGCTGGGCCGCGTTACCGTCGCGAGCATCCGCATCAGCGTCGATTTTCCCGCGCCGTTGGGCCCAAGCAGCCCCAGAATCCCGGGCTCGAGCCGCAGTGTAAAGTCGCGGACGGCGTGGACGGCGCCGTAGCGTTTGTTCAGTCCATCGATCTGGAGTTCCATCGCCGCATCTACGCGCTGCGGCGCCTGGTTGTTTCGGGCGCTGGATGGTCGCCCGGCGGACTTTTTCGGCGTCGCGCGGTAACTACGGCAGATGCGAGCGCAATCGATCACGCGCAATCCAAACGGACCAACCGCGACCCTCGCGGCAAACGTCGAAGCGCGCTGGGTGCGCGTCACCACAAATCAGGCTTTCGATTCGGTCGCCGCGCTGGGCACGCTCGCACCCGCACCGGCGCATCTCGACCCGACGGGCACCTACGTCGTACAATCCGTCCCCGATGCGAACGGCTCGTTTGTGATGGCCGGCACGCAGCCCGGCCTCGATGGGGCGCGATTCGTCGCGGCAGGAGCCGGCTTAACGGGAACCACCTGCACGAACGACGTGCCGATTGCGCCATACGTCGGGCAACTCGCCGGTCGCACTTGGAATGCGAAGTTCGCCGGCAATAAAGATGCCAACCCGGATACGATTCGCGCCGTCGTCAACGACGACGCGTCGATTATCGCCGGCGTGTCGGGCGACCGTTCGTTGGTTTTCATGCGCACCGCAAAGCCGCCGCGCGGCTGCCTCATCCGTACCAACGGCACCGGCGCGCATCACGTGCTAGTGCTCGACCAAGATCCGATTCCGACGTTCTATCCCAGCGACGCCAGTCCGTCGCTTGCCGGGTACCGATTCGATGCAATCGGTGCCGGCATGATTGATTCCGCAACCGTTGCGAAGTACGACACGATCGTCGCGCGCGGCGTCTGCAAGCTCACCGATCTCGCCGGATCACAGCAGGTTGCGCTGCTCTTGCAGTGGGCTGCCGCACCCGGACATAAACTGATCCTCGCAGGAGCGGGCTGCGAGGGCGGTGCCGACTTCACGTGGCTGCCGTACGCGTTCACCACCGGCGGCCCCGGGCCCGAATCCACGAACTCAGGTCTCATCTAAGTTGAAGACGACGCGCTGGGCACCAACGATCGAAACGACGCCGCGCACTTCGTCGATACCAAGGCTTACGTTACGAACGCGAACTCCGCCTTGAGCGCAACGCGCCCGGTTACGACCACCGACACGCATTGGTGCGGCCACCTTTTCGTAGCCAAAACGACGAACCTCAATGGCTTCGTGCAGGTCTACGCAACCGACGCGTCGGGCTTTCTGCTCTACGACGGCTTCAGCAGCAGCGACGACGGCAATCCGCAGCTGCAAAAACTTCGCGGACTCGAGCTGGCGTTGCCCGTTCCGTCGGATCTGCCCCGCACGCAGCGCGCCACCGACGCGTTCCTGCTGGAGCCGAGCCAAGAGATGACGTATAAAGCCGGCGCGCCGCAGACGATCACCGCGCATTTCGACCTGTTGGCAAATCAAGGCTGGAACGGGCACGTCACCACGAGCGCGAAGGGTCCGTTCAAAACGACGGTCAGCCCCGCATCGTTCGACATTGCCGGCGGCGTGGTGCATCTCGACGCCGTAACCCAGATCGCTGCAGCGGCGAAGCCGAAAGTCTCGACGATCGTGATAACGGCTGACGGCAGCGGGAAGCAAGCGCAGGCGACGCTGACGCTGACCGGCCTCGCGCCGCTGCGGAAGGCCGCGATTTTGCCGCATCAGACGATCCGCCTCTACGGCATTCACTTCGATTACGACAGCGCGCACATTCAGCCGCGCTCCGAACCGGTTATTGCCGACGTCGCCGCGCTCATGCGCGCCAATCCGTCGTGGCGCTACGGCCTTACGCGCCCGGTCGCCAGCAATGCGACGGAAACAGGTAAGGCGCTGAACCGCCGCGTCGAACTCGAGCGACTGCAGTAAGAAGGCTCGGGATAATGCGCAGGTGCTAGATGACTACGAGGTCGACGAAATAAAGGCTATCTCGACGGCAGCTCGCTGACGACGACTACCACCGGTTCCGTAAAGCCGGTGAGCGTTTTGAGCGACTTGCCACCCTTGGGGTAGCGCCAGTACATCACGTTCGGCGAACTGCCGATGTTCGGGCCGATCACGCGGTTACCGTAGAGCCCAAAGCCGATGACGTCGACCGAGCCGCCGAGCGGCGTCGTGCCGGTTTCGGTGGCGGTGCTTCCGCTGATCGAGAACTCGTAGAGCGTCGAGCCCTTATAGCCGGCGCCCTGGTCGTCGACGACGACGTTCTGCCCATCGAATTGCACGCCGCCCGCGACCTGGATCGACTGCGGCAGGGTGACGCGCTGCATCGTTTTCCTGCCGCGAGCCAACTCGGCAAAGAAAAACATGCCGTGAATGTCGCCACCGTCAAAGAAGAGATTGTCCTTGTAGTCGTAGGTGCAAAAACTCGGGAAGAAAAAGTCGTAGCCGACGTAGTTGTGCGGCTTACCCTTCGCTTGGCGGAAGATCGCGACGCCGCCGGGATTACTGCTCATTGGTTGGATCGCCACGGCGAGGTCGCCCGTTTTTAGATCGCTCGCACACCCCTGCGTGTAATAGCCCGGATCCGATAGCGTGCGCACCGGCTTGGTACCGCCATGGTAGTACTCCACGAGCTTGCCGTCGTGCCCGTCGGAGACGTAGACATCGCCGTTAAAGTCGGTGCAGAGACCGTTGACGGAGCCGAACCCCGTCAGCGTAGACCTCAGCTTTCCTTGTGGGTATGTGAGAACATCGACTTGGCTCTTGCCGAGATCGCCGACGTAGAGTAGGGGGTCCTTCGGGGTGGCGAGTGGGCTCGTTGCCGACGTGGGCGCGGCGACCGGTGGAACGCTGCCGCCGCAGGCTGCGAGCAGGACGGCGGAAGCAGTAATGACGATGACGCGCTGTATCATGCGACCCCATTCGCAACGGCATGCGGCAAGCCTTCGGCGGAAGCCGGCGGCGTCAGTGCGTCGGTGGTGCGCGCAACGGGCCAGGAAATCCAGCTCTACAGTTTCATCGCAGCAACTGACGGCTTTGGGCGCGCCTGAGATCAAGGACATCTTGGTCATTAGAATTAATATCCCCCTCTCTTGCTTGAGGAGGATCCATGCGCTTCTTCACCCCAGCGGTCTTCGCCATAATTGCCATTGGGTTTCTCGCGAGCTGCTCCGGCAGCAACCCGGCCTCCTCGTCGCTTCCGGCGGCGGACGGAGCGGAAGGGCAAATGGCGCCACTCAGCGCGGCGGTCCCCATGATGCCGCAGGCCGGCATCAGACGGCTCCAGCTAACGACTCGTTTCGTTCGCCCGGGCACGACGGCGGGGATCTACGCGAGCAATTTTTACGCGTCTGAAATGTGGGGCTATTCCAATCCTAACGTGCGCGATGATCCGCCGGTTTGCACGCTGGGCAGCGCATCGAAGCCTCTGACTTACGTCAACGGCTTCGGCACCGATCCGAAGGGATACGTGATAGTTCCCTGGCTAGAGACGTATTCGGGCGAGCTCTTCGGCTACGTCTACGCCTTCAAGCCGAACTGCGTCGGCCCGGTCTGGCAGGCAGCCGATAACAACGGTCAGCCAGGCGACGCCTATAGCTCCAACGCGGCTACCGGCAAGGTCCTCGTCGCCGAACTCGCCCTCAAGGGCAAATCCACTGGTGCGATTGCGATCTGCCAGTACAAGGTTGGGTGCGCCAAGGCGTTCAGTAACAAGGCCGTTACCGGCCACGGCAGCGGCGTCGCAATGGCCACCAACGGCGACTGCTGGCTCTCTGCTTTCACGCACGTCAACAACACCGGCTTCGTGCTCATCTATTTCAAGGGATGCACCGGCTCGGGACAGGTCGCGACGGGCACGTCGAACCGGAGCGCCGGCGGGCTCTTTATCGACACGAAGGGGCAGCTGGGCACGATCGACCAGTATGCGGAGCTGTATGTCTATAAGGGCTGCAACCCCGCATGCACGCTCGTATCGAGTTCAACGCTCGAGGGGCAACCGATCTTCGGCGGTCTCAATGCCCAGGGCACTCAGCTCGCCGTTGGTGATCCCCTGATCGGTGGTACTTCTCATAATCACGATGGCGGGGTCGACATCTACAACTACAACGCGACAACCGGCGCGGCGACATACTCGTACAGCTTCAATACCGACCTCAACACCGGATCTAAGGACGGGGTCTACGCCGGGCTCTTCGCTCCCCGCAACAGCAAGGTGTAGCTAGGGCCGGCGCAGCACCGCGAACAGTGCGCGCACCCCGTAGCGAAATCCAGGCAGCGCCGTGTGCTCGATCGTGGCGCCTTCATCGAGGCGCGCCATCGCAAGCGGATCGTGAAGCTCGACGACGCGCTTTTGAGGGTCGACGACAATTACGAGCGACGAGCCGGCTCGCAGGTAGGTGTCGATTTTATCGTTGACGTCGACGCGGCGATCGTCGGGAGAAAGAATCTCGACGGCGACGTCAGGTGCGAACGGCGGCACCTCCAACTCCTCGTCGCTTAGCCCGCGCAGGCGGTCGTTTGAAACGTACGCGACGTCAGGGACGAGCGGGCGGCGAACCTCGCCCGGCGGTGCAACGCGGAAGCGCCACTCGGGACCGACCCCTCCTCGCCCCACCGCCCAACGGGTGAGCTCGATCGTCAACGCTCCTTGCAAGAAGGAGTGCGTGCGTTTGGGGCTCACTTTTTGCAGCGCGCGCCCACGCACCCATTCGGTTTCGGGCTCGGTATACGGCAGGACGATCTCTTGATGGACCATGGCTTCATGCCATTCTATCACGGGCGGCACCATCGGCATCGAGGGTGTGTTCAAGGCAGAACTATGAGTACGAAGACGATGAAAGCCGCGGTGGTGCCGTCGGCGACGGAGCACCGCTTGGAGTTGCGCGAGCTTCCAATCCCCGAGCCCGGAGCCGGACAGGTGCGCGTCAAGGTTGAGGCGTGCGGCATCTGCCACAGCGACGTTCTAACGGTCGCCAACGTTTGGCCCGGCATCACGTTTCCGCGCGTACCTGGGCACGAGATTGCCGGCACGATCGAGGCGCTCGGCCCGCAGACGAGCGGCTGGAAGATCGGCGAGCGCGTCGGAATCGGCTGGCACGGTGGCCACGACGGCACCTGCGACCGCTGCCGCCGCGGCGACTTCATCACGTGCCGCAATCTGCAGATCCCCGGAATGGCGTACGACGGCGGCTACGCGCAGTACGTCGTCGCGCCAGCCGTCGCACTCGCGCGCATTCCCGACGAACTGACGGCGGCCGAAGCCGCGCCGCTGATGTGCGCCGGCATCACGACGTTCAACGCGCTGCGTCACAGCGAGGCGCGGGCCGGCGACCTCGTCGCGATTCTCGGCGTTGGCGGCCTCGGTCACCTCGCCGTGCAGTATGCCGCGAAGATGGGCTTTCGCACCGTCGCGATTGCGCGCGGCCGGGACAAGGAGCCGCTCTCGCGCTCGCTCGGCGCTGCCGGCTACATCGACAGCAGCGCGAGCGACGTCGGCGCAGAGTTGCAACGACTCGGTGGCGCGAAGCTCGTGCTCTCCACGATCACTGCCGCCGCGGCGATGGAACCGGTGCTGAGCGGCCTCGGTGTTGACGGCCAGCTGCTCGTCGTCGGCGCGTCGCCCGAACCGCTGCCGGTGGATACTTCCGCGATGATCGGCAAGCGCAACTCGATCAAAGCGTGGCCGTCGGGAACCTGCGCGGACTCCGAGGACGCGATGCGGTTCAGCGTGCAGACCGGCGTGCGCGCAATGATCGAAACGATGCGGCTCGAACGCGCAGCCGAAGCCTACGAGCGTATGATGAGCGGTGCCGCCCGCTTCCGCATGGTCGTCACTCATTCAGCGTGAACGGAGAGCTCTGCCGCCTGCGGCCGTACCGCAGCGGTGATGCAAGCGCGATCTGCGCCGTCGCCGACGATTTCGAGGTCGTCCGCTGGATGACGCGACGGTTCCCGCATCCCTACGCGTTGCGCGACGCCGAAGAATGGATCGCGTTCGCGATGGCCGACGCTCGCAAGCAAATCCTCGCCATCGAGGTCGACGACGCCATTGCCGGCGGCATCGCGGTCGTACCACTCGAGGGCGAGCGCACCGGCACGGCGCTCTTCGGCTATTGGCTCGGCCGAGCGTATTGGGGACGCGGCATCGCGACTGAAGCGGCACGCATGCTGTCGGATTTCGCACTCCAAAGCGGCGACTTGCGCCGGCTCGAGGCTACGGTCTTCGCGCCAAACGTCGCGTCGGCAAAAGTGCTGGAGAAATGCGGCTTCACGCTCGAAGGGAGATCGGCCCAGCTGTACCTCAATCGTTGCGGTACGGTCTGCGACGGGCTACTCTTCGGCCGGACGCGCAGCTAGTGAGCCGCGCGATCGTTACTGGCGCTTCGGGCGGGCTCGGGCTGGAGTTCGCGAAGCTGCTCGCCGCCGATAAGCACGACCTCGTGCTCGTCGCGCGCTCGGCCGACAAGCTCGAAGCGATCGCCACCGATCTGCGAGAGCGCTACGGCGTGAACGTCGAGACGCTGGCGCTCGATCTCAGCCGACTCGGCGCGGCGGCGGAGGTATTCGCGCGGGTGCCGGAGTGCGACGTCTTGATTAACAACGCCGGCTTTGCGACGAATGGGCGCTTTGAGGAGATACCCGAGGAACGAATCCGCGAAGAGGTGCTGCTCGACGTCTTGACGCTCACCGAAGTCACCCGCGCCTACCTGCCCGCGATGCGCGCGCGCGGAGCGGGCCGGGTGCTGAACGTCGCTTCGACCGCAGGTTTTCTCCCCGGTCCGTTCATGGCCGTCTACTACGCGTGCAAGGCGTACGTGCTTTCGTTCTCGCAAGCGATTGCCGAGGAACTGCGCGGCACCGGCGTGACGGTAACCTGCCTCTGCCCCGGAGCCACGGCGACCGGTTTCGCCGACCGCGCGCAAGCGAATACAACGCGTCTTTTTAAACGGCTGCCCGTCGCCGATGCGACCTCAGTAGCTCGCGCCGGCTACCGCGGCATGCTGCAAGGCCGGGACCTCGTGATTCCGGGCTTCTTTAACAATCTCGTCGCGCTAGGCCCTCGACTAAGTCCACGCCGCCTCTTGATTTGGATCTCCCGTAAGACGATCGAATAACGCGGAAACGTAGTTTCTAGGCTTCGAGGCCTTCGCCGCACCGCGCGTGTCACCCCGAGCGCCCCAGGATATCGCGTTCGACCCAGCGCCTCGCGGGTAAATCCTTGGAAAGAATGAGGTAACCGTATGTACGTCTAAAGCGTAGTAGAATCGCGATGAGTGGGACGGGACGAACCTGAGGCCTTTGAATGGGATCACGCAAAAAGCGAACGCAACGCCGCAGTGAGAGGATTCGATTTCGAATTTACATCGCGCGTGTTTTTTGGTTCGTTTGTAGAACGCGAAGATCGGCGGCTAAGGAATTATCGTCACAGTCGTGTGGACGCCCCGAGCGAGGGCGCGGCGCATCATCAGCGCGTGGCCGGCTTCGAGGCAAGAAAGACGGATATATCATGACTATCGAGAGAAAGAGTAAGTCGCAAATCGGGAAGGGCCGCGTGAATCGCGCGAAGGTCCGCGGGGCGTCCGAGGACCAGATAGCCGCGTGGAAGCGCGAAGACGGTATCGACGATTCCCTGCTCGGTCCGGCGCGGTACGTGCCGAGTGTTGACGTTCGCATAGTGCGCGAACGGCTTGGCTTATCGCAAGAAGAGTTCGCCCACCGCTACAGACTTTCGCTGCGGACGATCCAGGAATGGGAACAAGGGCGCAAACAGCCGTCCGAAGCGGCCCGGGTTCTGCTCTTTGCAATCGCCCGCGATCCGAAGGCGTTGGGGCGCGCTTTACGCGCCTAACCCTTGAACTTCGTGGCAACGTGCCACTCCAGGTGCTCGCGATTGGGCAACCGGCTCTGGTCGCCAGGCAGAAATATCGTCGGCCGGCGCTCCGCATACTCGTAGTAAATTTCGCCGTTGGCGAAATCTTCCCGCAGATGATCGCTAACTTTGAAGCGATATTCGGGCGTCACCGTGACATAGCCAAGGTCGAAGAGCGTATGGATATCCGATCGCAATGCAAGGCCGTTGGTGATCTCGTGCTGCTCGACGTCTGCGAACGGCTTGATGTGGCTTGCCTGAAGCACGGGAACCGTGTGTTCCCCACTCACGGCGCAGCGGCGTTCGTACGCGTCGAGCACCAGCTTCCGAAACGCTCCTTGACCGAGGCGTGTCGGCTGCCAAGCCGGCGTTCCGTAACCGCCGAACGGACTTGCCGCTACCCGAGGCTGGTTGGCCGCCAGCGCGATAGAAACGTCACGCCAGACGCGCTGAGCGACACTCTCAGTCAAGTAATAGTACCGGCCGCCCTGTATCGGTCCCGCCCAATCCTCCGGCGGCGCGACCGGACTGCTGAAAAAGAACGGCTGCGACAGGACGAAGCAGCCGATCTCGTCGTCGACGCGCGTCGGCGCCTTGCGATTCGCCTCTATGCGCAGCCTCAGGTCCTCCATCGTGGCGGCACCGTTCTCGCGCCCGAAGAACTCCCATGCATCGCTGATCGGCATCCGCTCGACAAATGAAACGAATGCGCCGCCGCCGATGACGTTCTCCGGCGACTTGAGCTTGAACAGAAAGGGCATTCCGCGCTCGGCGTTTAGCTTTCGGCCGCCCGGGCTCCAGAAGTTCACCTCGTCGAGCGGAGGCTCGTCACGCAGGAACCTGAACCATTTCGTGTCGGTAACACCGACGTAAAAGCGCGCTGGCTTAATCACCGCTAGACGCGCCGCCGTCCGAAGACAACTCTTCAACAACCCGGCGAAGCTCGTTCACCACGCCGCTCACCCGTCCGTCGGAAGAGTGTGACGAATACGCGTCAATGAGGGATCGGTAGTTCCAAAGCGACGCATCGCGCCCGGCCTTGAAACGACTCCAAACTGACGGACCGTGGCGACGGAGATCGTACAGCGTTGCCCGGGCGTTGTGCAGCTTATCAGCGGCGCTAACGAGAAGCACGGACCGATCCGTGGTGGATCGAATATGTTCCTGATAGGTCGCTTTTCGCTCGGGCCACGGCAGCTTATGCTTCGGATCCTCGGGCATGTCATCCGAACAGCCAGCGACGATCGCTGCCACGCGATCGCCGAACCGCGAACGAATCTGCTCCAGTTCGCGCTCGCCGCCCTGATCCTCGCGCGCATCGTGCAGGAGCGCGGCGATCGCCTCGTCTTCGTCGCCGCCGAACTCCAAAACGATGCTCGCAACGCCCAGCAGGTGGCTGACGTAGGGGATCTGCGTCGACTTACGCCGCTGGTTGCGATGCACGACGTTCGCGTACACTAAGGCATCTTCAAAACGCGCTGAAAGAACCATCACAGGCGTCAGGTACTCTTCCCAGCCTCTCGACACCCGCCCCGTCCGACCGCAGCGCATACCCCGATCTGGGTCCGACGGCAACTGCAACGCCGTCGTTGTCCGACGCGTGTGAGCCAGCAGGCGCCGCCGACGACATGAGTTGTCGGCTCGAAGGCTAATGTGGCCCTGATGCCCGTCGTCTTAAGCCAACGCACCTGGCGTGCCGACGCTGACCCCAAGTACCTCGATCGCGAGGGTGTGATTTACCATTATCCGCGGCAGTATCGGAGTCGGATCAATGACTTCGATCGGTTCATCTACTACCGTCCGGCAATGGGGGCGTTGGAGGGCGAGAGGTCGACGTACATTGGTCACGGGGTCCTTGCCGCATCGTTCGAGGACTGGGCACGACCGAATCATTGGTTCGTTGACGTCGGTTGGTACGAGCCCTTTGAGCGACCGGTCCCCCTGCGCCAGAACAGTGTATTCGCCGAGACAGAGAGCTCCACGTCGCCGCAGTTCCAGAGCGCGGCGCGTCAGATACGAGAAACCGCATATTATAGGATTTTGATGCTCGGCGGGGTATCGGCGGCTCGCGAGTTTGCGCCGGTCACCACTGAATCGGTGCAGTCTATCGGCTACTCTCCGCTTATCGCCGAAGCGCCGAAAGATGCGTTTCGTCAGGCGCTGGTTATTCCAGAGGGAACCGGATACGTGCCATCGGGGAAAGCGCTTCCCAGCGTATACGAATCAGCGGCTTTGCAAGAGCGCGCTCGCAAAGATCACAACACCACATTGGAGCTAATTCGCCGCTCCGCAGAGCGCCTCGGCGGCAGCTGTTGGTATAATAACAATATTGACCTGTTCGTGCGCTGCGGCCAGCAAACACTGCTAGTCGAAGCGAAAAGCTTGAACGACCCGCGACAGGCGATTGATAGAATGCGGTATGGCATGGGGCAGCTCTTCGACTACCGAGTGCGCTACAAGGCTGAGGTCGCCGGCGCGGAGCCTGTCCTAGCGTTCGGCGCAGCGCCTGACCGCGCGACGGGTTGGGTGGCCACGATCCTCCATGAGAACGGGATCGCTTTCATCGCAAGGGACGGTCAGCGGCTCGTCCCGCTGAACGAACGCGCCCTAGCCCTCGCGATCTGCGCAAATCCAGCGTACTGAGTGGCGCAAGCAAGGGGAGTATAGATGAAAAAGACGCTCACCTGGAAAGCAGCCGTTCGCGATATCGTCCGGACGCTGCCGCGAGAGTTCTCGCTCGGCGATGTGTTGGCTTACCACGACAAGCTCCAGCGTCGCTTCCCCCACAACCGCTTCATCGACGCCAAGATTCGGCAGAGCCTGCAAGTTCTGCGTGATCAAGGTCTGTTGCGCTTCGCGCGGCCAGGGCGATACGAGCGCACCGATATCTCGCCGGTCTTCAGCCCGTTGGTCGACTTCTCGGTCGCGGCTCCCCTTGTCAGCGCAACGCAGGTGGCCAGGGTCGCGCTGGAAACCTGGGCTTCGTTCAATTTGTATTGTCTCGACTGCGCGAGCGACGCTCTCGACCCACTGCCGGCCAACACTCCCGTCGCCGACTTCAAGTGCTTCGTGTGCGAGCGAACCTACCAACTCAAAGCGAAAGACGGGCGATTCGGCCTTCGCATCACGGGCGCCGCGTACCGGCCGACGATCGATGCCATCGGGCGCGGCGAGATGCCCGAGCACATCTTCGTCGAGTTCGACAAGCGGTTCAACACCGTCGTCTTCGTCGACGCGATCCCGGGCCGACTCATCACGGCGGATCGCGTCATCCCTCGAAAGCCGCTGGCTGCGACTGCCCGCCGCGCCGGCTGGCAGGGCTGTACCATCGTGATATCCGACTTGCCGTCGGTACGGATCGTCGCGCCGGCCGGCATCGAGCGAAGCAAAGTTCGCGAAGAGTGGAACGCCCTCTGAACGATCAAGCCGACCTGCGCATCGGCGATATCGCCGCCTTGATGCGCCACGCCCGAAAATCGGCGAGCTACAAACCTGCGCTGCTCAAAGCGCTGGTGCGCTGCTGCAGGGAGTCGGACGATCTGCATATCTCGCTCGACGGCATCGGCCGAGAGTTCACCAGGCTGTATTGGAATCAAACGGTCGTCTATCATCTGCGCCAAGCGGTGGCGCTTAGCAAAGAATCGACGGCGGTCAAGCTGATTCGGAAAACCGCCAAAGAGTATAAGGCGCACGATCTGGCGGAGTTGCCTGCAGCCGGTCGCGCGAAGATCGACCGCCAAATGTCCAAGCTGCTCACGGTAAACGTTCTAAGCGCCTTCCACGCGAGCAGGCCGCCCGGTGTGCCGCAGCTCTATCGGTGGGAGCCTGGTCAAGACCATGTGGTGATTACACCGCAGGCTAACGCCTTCTTAAAGAGTCAAGCGTCGGCGCTCGAGCTGGTCGCAAACTTCTACTGGGCCGAGTTCTTGGAGGGCTGTAACCGCCTCGCGCCGCGCATCGTTCAGAAGGTTTCGAGAGACGGTGCCTCGCGAAAGTCGCTGCAGAGGTACCTGAAGATCCTTCGCGAGGAGTCGAACGTGCAATGCTTTTACTGCGAGGCGCCGCTCGGCGAGCAACGCGCGCCCACCGTCGACCACGTCATCCCTTGGAGCTTCTTGCTGGAGGACGATCTCTGGGACCTCGTCCTTGCCTGCAGCGCGTGTAATTCGGCGAAATCGGATTGGCTGCCGGATCACGCGTTCATTGAAAAGCTGCTCCTTCGAAACCAAACACTGTCCCGCGCGGGCATATCGCTGGCGATCGGCGAGCCGGAGATCGAGCGTCTCTACGAAGCGGCGATCTCGGTCGAGTGGCCGCGGTCCTGGTCACCATGAAGAAGTACGGGAAGCTCGTCCGCGACCGCATTCCGGAGATAATCGAGCAGGCCGGAAAGTCAGCCGTCTGGAGAGAGCTGAGCGCCGACGACTTCCGGCTCGCGCTGTGGGCCAAGGTTCTCGAGGAGGCGTCAGAGCTCGCGGAGGCGGCGGACGACGCGCTGCTTTCCGAGCTCGCCGATCTCGAGGAAGTCGTAGAGGCCATTTTAACTGCGTACGGCCATTCTCGCGAAGAGCTCGAGGTGGTTCGTCAGAAGAAAAACGAAGAGCGAGGCGCCTTCACGCGGCGCCTATTCCTCGAATCCGTCAGCGATTAGAAGACCTACGGCGGCGGCCAGTAAGCGACGCCGCTCGGGTAGTTCGATTTACTCCATCCCTCGTCGATCGAGCCAAGCACCGCACCGGCGGGATAGCTCAGGACTTCCACTACGTCGAAGTTTGAGACGAACAGCTCGGATCGTTTCTGATTGAACGCCTCCCATGCCGCACCGTCGGGAACCGCGATTTGCTGCACGAGCTTGCCGGTCGCCTCGGAATAGACTTCGACCGTGCCGCTTCCGTCCAACGCAAGGAGATTGTTGCTGCCGTCCTCGAGGATCGCCCAGGGCTCGGGGTGGCTCACGCCAAGGTTGATCGCTCCTCCTCGCGCGTGCTTGAACTCGGCGATGCTGCCGTTGCTCCCGCTTCCTTGATACGAAATGTAGATCGTGTTCGTTTGGGCGTGGAGCGTTATGCCGTCAACTCGAAAGTTATGCAGCCGCAACACGCGTGAGGGCTCGCTGGCCGCGGGCGGATAGATCGAAACCGAGCCCGGCGAGAACTTCGCGAACGGCGCGATGTTCGCCACGTACATCGTGCCGTCGCCTCCGACCGCGATACCGTATAGAACCCAATGGGTGGGGACGATGTAACGCGAGTACTTTGTCGAGCCCTTGGGGTACACCTTAATGTCGCCGTGGGCCTGGCCTTCGGTCGCGACGCCCAAGTCTGCCACGTAGAGATTGCCGACAGCATCCGTCGTCATACCTTCGGGCATGTCGTCGTCTTGAATCTGGCCAACGAGCTTATACTGCAAACCGTGCAAGGAGAGGATGTCGATGACCCCGCTATACGACGGGCTCCCTGTCGGATCACCGACGTAAAGCAGCGCCTTCGCTCTACGGCACCACGACGCATGGCGGCGGCTGCGGCGTTTTTTCCGGCGGCTGCGGTACCGTCTTCTCGATCGACCCCGCGAACGGTGACGAGAGCGTCGTTTATGCTTTCAAAGGCGGGGACGACGCGCGTAGGCCGTCTTCGACCTTGATCGACATAAGCGGCATACTCTACGGCACCACCGTTACCGGCGGAGTCGGCTGTAGCAGCGGCTGCGGCACGATCTTTAGCGTTAAGCCGTAAGAGGCTGCCCAACCTGAAGCTGTAACCTCATCCTGGTGCTCTGCACGATAACGGGGCTCGCTTCGCTTGCCGAGCTTTTCGGCGCGATCGGAATGGACGGTGCTTCGCCTTGGCTCGGAATCTGGGGCGCAACGGTCTCGGATTCCTCACAGCCGTTTGATCTCACGATCCAGTCGATTCGACGGGGCGTAGGCTAAAGGGCGCTGGGGGCGCAGCCTTTGTCATCCTGAGTTCAGCCGTGCCCTGGGCTCGAGGACCTAGGGCTCGCCTGCAGGGCTTTCGGAGCGGCCAAGAAACGGTGCCTGCGGGAGCACCGCGGATGAAGTTCGTCCTCTTTTCAGATCTGCATCTCGACTCGCCCTTTCAATGGGCGCAGCCGTCGCTTGGGCGCAAGCTGCGCCTCGCGCTTCGTGAGACGCTCGACCGTATCTGCCGCTTGGCCGTGGACGAGGGCGTGGATGCATTGCTGTGCGCCGGCGATCTCTATGAGCAGGAGAACTTCACTCCGGACACGGCGGAGTATCTGCGAAGCTCCTTCGAAAAGCTGGCGCCGCTAAGGGTGTTCATCGCCCCCGGCAACCACGATTGGTACGGGCCGACGGCGCTGTATAGGGAAGTGCCGTGGAGCCCAAACGTCCACGTCTTCGATGAAGCTCGCCTTGCGGCTGTCCCGCTCGACGGGCAGGTGACGCTGTGGGGCGCGGCCCACCGCGCCCCCGCAAATACTAACGGCTTCTTACAGGGCTTTCACGTCGATGGCCCTGCGTTGAATCTTGCGCTGTTTCACGGTTCGGAGCACGGCTCTCTCAGACAGCAAGAAGAAGGAAAAGTACCGCACGCGCCTTTTCGCGCGGACGAGATTCGCGCGGCGGGTCTCCGTCACGCTTTTGTGGGTCACTACCACCAATCAAGAGATGGCCGGTGGCTGACGTACGCCGGCAGCCCACAACCGCTCGCCTTCGGCAAGAGTTCCGGCAGCGCGCTAATCATTGAGTTAACCGACAGAGAAATACACCGCACGAGAGTCGATGTGTCCTCGGTAGCCTTCCATGACATCCGCTTAGACGTTTCGGGCGCCGCGTCGATGAGTGAAATCCTTCAACGGGCGCGCGATGCTGTCGCGCAGCTCCAGGGCGTCGCGCGGGTAACCGTATCGGGGCGCCTTGCCACGGTTGTCGACCTCAAGCTCGACGATATCCGGGCAATTCCCGCGGAGCTCGATGGTCTGGTTGTTCGCACGAAAGACTTAATCGCCGATTACGATTTCGACGCGCTCGCAGAGGAGCAGACCGTGCGTGGTCAGTTTGTGCGTGATGTACGGAACAGCGACCTAGGAGATGACGAAACCCAGCGCGTGCTCGTCGTAGGGTTGAGGGCGCTTGACGGCCGGACCGACCTGGAGCCCGTCTGACGTGCGCTTCAAATCCCTAACTGCGGTCGCCTTTGGACCTTTCAAGGACCGCACGATCCAGCTAGCGCCGGGGATGACGATCGTCGCCGGCCCAAATGGCGCGGGCAAGTCTTCATGGCACGCGGCGCTCTATGCCGGCCTTTGCGGTATGCGCCGTGGCACGGGCGTGCGCTCAGAGGATGGCGATTTCAAGGAGCGCCACCAGCCGTGGGATCAGGACAAATGGGAGGTGGTTACCGAAATTGAGCTGGACAACAAGCAAAGGATAGAGCTGCGATACGATCTAGATGGTCGCATTAATTGTTCTGCGACGGACATCGATCTTGGGCGAGATCTTTCAAGCGAAATCATGTCCGAAGGCACACCCGACGGCTCAAAGTTCGTAGGGCTTGACCGGCGGGCATTTGCGAAGACGGCATGCATCGGGCAGACGGAAATTCTCGACATCGTGAGGGCAGCAGACGACCTTCAGAATTATCTGCAGAGCGCAGCAGCCAGCACGGGCCGGGACGCCACAGCATCTGCGGCAATTAGCGCCATCGGCGATTACACAAGCGAAAACGTTGGCCTCGATCGCAGGAACAGCATCAAGCCCTTGCGCGTTGCAAAAGAGACATTCGAGCGTTGTAACGCCCAGCTTGTGGTCGCTCAGGAAGCCCATACGCATTACCTCGCCCGCCTTAACGAACGCGACCGGCTCGAGAACGACGCGCAGAAGCTCGAACGCGAATACGCGCTGGCCGACACCCTCCACACGCAGGCCATTGCGGAGGAGCTGGATGCTAAGTTTGCGCGCGCGAAGCGCCTTTACGCGGACCTGGGACCCGAGCCGCCCGCAAGTCTTGATGATGACCAAGAACTAACAACGGACGTGGCCGCGGCGTTGAGCGCTTCCGAGGAGCTTCGCCCGCCATCGATTGGTGAGGATCCTGCGGCGATAAAAGCCGAGCTCGCCGTGCTGCCGGTTGAAACAAATGAGGACACCAAGCCTAGTCCGGAGGTTCTCGCTACGCTTGAAACCCTTGTCGAGGCCGAGGCCGCCGCCGCCGAACATGCGCTCCACAAGCCTTCGGGCCCGTCGGTTGACACTTTGCCGATGCCGAGCGCCGCACCAATCCCGGTTGAGGCCTTTGCTGCGGTGGGCCTAGCGATCGTTATCGGCGTCGCATTCTTTCTGATACATCAACCCGTCGCTGCCGCCGTGGCGGCTATGCTCCTCCTTATCTTCGCTGTCTGGGTGGCCGTTCGTGCCCGCTCCAGTCCACGCGAGGCGGCGGAAGATGCCGCGGACCGCTCAGAGATGTTTGATTGGAGCTCCCGCGCCAAACATCATGAGGACCAGATCTGGCGCCTACGTACGGCGCTGGCGGAGGCCCTATCGTCGCGGGGATACGCGGTGACAGGGGATCTCGCAACTGTGTGCCGGCAATACGCGGACGACTGCGCCGTGCGCGACAAAAACGCTGCCGCGCTCTTACGCAAACCGGACTTGGTAAGGCGTCTGGAGGCTGCCGAAGCTTCAGAAACGCAGCAACGCGACTACAACAGCCGGCGCTCTGAGCTTAACGCGCGTCTCGAAGAGCTCGCACGCCGCTGCGCTGTTGAAGCCAAGGGCGGAGCGCTACTGAGCGGCTTGCGCGACTGGCAGCGACGTCGTGCGCAGCGCCTAAAGGGGTTGCAAACGGCAATCGTCGGCTGGGAAGAGCTGCGAAACCTTCTGCAGGGTGATACGCTGGAGGCTCTTGAGAGCGAAATGCTCGCAAAAACCAGGGAACTTGATGCGCTGCGGTCGGCTCTGCCGGTCGAGCAGCGAGAGACGTTCAAAAGAGCGAAGGGTGCGCCAACCGGACAGGATCTGCGAGCACTTCGGGACCAGGCAAAAACAGCAAGAAGCGCGGCCGATAAGGAAGCCGGCGATGTTGAGGCGATGGTCCGGACGTTGCCAAGCGTTCCGGAGGCCAAGGAGGCCGCGTCTCAAGCAACTACCGAGCTAGAGCGGATCGAGCGCCTCGGCAGCACGCTCGACACCGCACGCGAGTTTCTCGAACGGGCACAAGAGGCCGTCCATCGAAACATTGCGCCGGTTTTGGTGGCAAGATTGGAAAAATGGCTGCCCGTTGTTACGAACGGCCTCTACACAAGAGGGGCAGTTGATCCTGAAACCTTGAATGTTCGAGTAAGAAGCGACGCCGGCGAGTGGCGCGACGCCGTGCTTCTGTCGCACGGAACAGCCGAGCAGGTCTATCTGCTACTTCGAATCGCTATGGTCGACCACTTAACCGCGGCCTCCTCGGAGAGCTGCCCCCTTCTCTGTGACGATATAACTGCCCACTGCGATCCGGTTCGCACTGCAGCAATCATGGACTTACTCCATCGCATGAGCGAGGCGCGGCAGATCATTGTTTTTGCCCAACAGCCCTCAATCGTTGAGTGGGCAGCAAAAAACCTGGATGCTGCACGAGATCGGATCGAGGAGCTTGATCAGACGTTAATTCAGGCCTGAGCAACAACCCTACGTGCTGCCGGTGCCGGCTTGGAGAAATGTCGAGTGGTCCGTTACTTCGACGCATACAGCCGAAAGCACACGGAGCGTACGATGGCGCTCGACCCGCAGACAGGCGATATCTTTCTCGTAACCGCGAAGCTGATCGAAAACCCGCACCCGAGTTCGTACCGCGATCGCTACACCGCGGTGCCCGGCTCCTTCGAGTTGCTCGTCTTCAAAAGATCGGCTACGGAGGCGGCCAGTAGGCGACGCCGCTCGGGTAGTTCGATTTGCTCCATCCCTCGTTGATTGATCCAAGCACTTTACCGGCGGGATAGCTCAGGATTTCCACTTGCTCGAAGTTCGAGATGAACAGCTCGGACCGTTTCTGATTGAACGCCTCCCAGGCCGCGCCATTGGGAACCGAGATTTGCTGCACGAGCTTGCCGGTGGCCTCGGAATAGACTTCGACCGTTCCGCTTCCATCCAACGCAAGGAGATTGTTGCTGCCATCCTCGAGAATCCCCCACGGCTCGGAGTAGCTCACGCCGAGGTCGATCGCTTTTCCTCGCGCGTGCTCGAACTCGGCGATGTCGCCGTTGCTCCCGCTTCCTTGATACGAAATGTAGATCGTGTTCGTGTGTGCGTGGAGCGTTATGCCGTCAACTTGAAAGTTATGCAGCCGCAACACGCGGGAAGGCTGGCTGGCCAGCGGCGGGTAGATCGAAACCGAGCCCGGCGAGAACTTCGCGAATGGCGCGATGTTCGCGATGTACATCGTCCCGTCGTGTCCGACGGCGACATCGTTTGGAACCCAATGCGCGGGCACGATGTAGCGCGAGTACTTTGTGGAGCCCTTCGGATACACCTTAATGTCCCCGGGGGCTGGGCCTTCCGTCGCGACGCCCTCGTCCGTTACGTAGAGATTGCCGGCGGCGTCGGTCGTCATACCTTCGGGCATAGCGTCGTCTTGAATCTGACCGACGAGCTTATACTGCAGACCGTGGAGGGACAGGATGTCGATGACGCCGCTATACGACGGATCGCCCGTCGGATCGCCGACGTACAGGAGCGCCTTTGCGCTCTTGACCTCGGGCGACATCCAACCGCCGGAATGACGCAAGCCAGCAGACGACGGCGGCACGATCGAGCCCGAGCCACCCGGCGTGGTCGTTCCGGCGCAGCCGGATGCGAGAAGAATTAGTGTGGCGGCGGCCAGCGCCTCTACGCGTTGGATAGGTCCACCTTTCGCGAGGTTAGCTTAATTCTCGAACCGCTGCGCAATAGCCTGGCGAAGCCCGGTCAGCCTACGCACTAGGGTGATGCTTTCCAGCTTTGCTTGAGCTGCGCCAGCGTGGGCCGCGGCGTCAAGACGTCGAGGCCGCCGCTTCCCTGTGAGACCGAGTTGAGGCCGAACCACGCTTGATCGTCGCTGCAGCCGGGGAAGCCTCCGTTGAACGTGTCGTTACCTTGATGCACGTCCTTGTTGCCGCTCTTCCACCACTCGTCGCTCCACTCGAAATAGAATCCGCCGGAGAGGATGCCCTTCTCGTCGGTAAATCCCGATGCAAGCCATCGGCCGTTGTTCCAAACGAGGTCGACGAGGCCGGGCATGCCCGGGTCACCCTTCGCCGGCAGCTCTTTGACGTCGCGATTGCTCGGGCCGGCCTTTTCTTTGGGAACGCATTGCGTCTCTTTGTAGAAGCCGTTCTCCCAGGTGTACGTGTTGCTCCACGCCGGGTGATAGGCGGCGCTGGCGCCATACTCGGTCAGCATGGTCGGCTTGGTCGTCGTGTTCTTGAGCTGCGTGAAGAGGGTCGTGAACGTTCGGCCGCGGTAGATGTTGATGCCCCAGGCGTCGACCGCCGCCCCAAACTTTTCGCCGGCCTTCACGAAGCCGATGTTGCCGTCGGGCTCTGAGGTCGTCACGATCTTATCGGCATCCCCGCCGTCGGCGAATCCTTGCTTCGCGGCCTTCGCGACCGTGTTGAACCCGTCCCACCACTTCTGTTGGGTGATAAAGTTCTCGGCGCCGATCTCGTTGCTGATGGTCACACCGAAGACCGCCGGATACTTTGCGTACTTCGCATCGAGATCGTGATACTGCTTGGCAAGCGACGCCACCGAGTCCTTATTGAGCAACACGTCGCCGTTGAAGTGGATGCTCATCAGGACGTAGACCGGCTTAGTCCCGCCGTTCCAAGCGGCATCGAGAAATTTGGTGATCGGGCCGGTCTTATCGTCGTAGGGCGGCGGCACGACGTTATACACGTGAATCGCATTGGCGCCCATCGCTCGCATCAACGGAAGGTCGCGCGACCACACTGCCATGTTGCCGTCGCGCAGCGCGTCGTCGAGCATGGGCGCGTCGGCCACGCCTTTCCCGATCGGCGTCGGCCAATAGACAAGGCCCTTAATAAAGAAGTTCTTGCCGGCCGCGGAATGCACCGAAGGCGAGCCGCCCGGAGCCTCGCTCAGGTCGATATAGCGGCCGCTGACGACGAAATCGGTGTCGATGCTTCCGGATCCGGGAACCTGCGTGACGGGTGTGGCGTTACTGCTGTTACACGCGGTCAAAAACACGAACAGAGCGACGACGGAAGATTTGCGCATAACCGCCCTTACGGAGCCGATGGACCGTAATCCCGCGCGCTAGCATAAAGGATCCACAGTTTGCGCCAAAGAGGCTGCTCAACCTGAAGCTATAACCTGGCTTCCATGAAACCCGCTGTGTGGCGTGCGGTGATCGTGGTGCTCTGCGGGATAACGGGGCTCCTTGCGCTTTCCGAGCTTCTCGGCGCGACCGGCATCGATGGCGCTACGCCTTGGCTCGGAATCTGGGGCGCAACGGTCTCGGATTCCCGGCAGCCGTTTGATCTCACGATTCAATCGATCGAGCCCGGCGGAGCATCCGAACAAGGCGGTCTGCGCGCGGGCGATCGAGTCGATCTGCGGGCGAACAATCTCCTCGATCGGTTCTCACTTACGGGCCAACCGCTGGCCGGGCGCCCCGTGACGATCCTCGTTCTGCGCGATTCGGCGCAACGAACGGCCGTGGTGACGCCGCGCCCGCCCAACTTAAGGCGGCGCTGGGACGCGTTCTTCAATTGGCCCGGCCAAGTCTGGATCGCCGTGCTGGCGGCGCTGATCGTGTGGCGCCGATCTTCCGTTCGCGAGATGCGGCTGCTGTGTCTGGCGCTGATCTCGTATGCGCTGTGGCAGATTACCGCGCCGTTTGCGTTTGCCGCTCCCTGGACGTGGGTCTATGTCGTCTTCCGCATCGGGACGGTGTTTTTCGGGCCGTTGGCGGTGGCATTCTGGGCCACGTGCGCCGGCTGTTTCGGCGCGCCGCTCTCTCAGGCTCGGCGCACCTTCCAAACGTTGTGCTACGTTTTCGTCGCGGCTTCGATCGCGCTTGGGTGCGCGGGCGTTCTCGGCGTCGTCACCTTGTGGTTTGATCCCCTGAGGGTCTCGTGGCTTGCCGCGGGGCCGGTCTTCGGCCTCGCGCTTTTCGCCGCACTCGGATGCGGCGTGCTCGCGATTGCGGCATCGCATGGCATCGACCAAAGGCGCGCGGCATGGCTGCTCGCCCCGCCGGCGCTGCTTTTCTTTGCGCGCTACATGCTGGATGGCGCGGCGACGCACCTGCACTCCTACGACGTCTATCTTGCGATAAACTACTTCTATAGTCTCGTCCTCTTCACCACGCCGCTCGTCGTGACGTACGTCGCGCTCAGCCGCCGATTGATCGACATCGGCTTCGTCTTAAACCGGGCGGCCGTTTTCGGCATCGTCTCAGCGATTGTTATCGGTGTCTTCATCTTGATCGAATGGGCTGCGAGCGAGTGGCTGGTCAAAGCCAGCCATACGACCAGCGTGGTGGCCGGGATGGTCGTCGCGCTCGCACTTGGCCTCTCCATGCGTTACATTCATCATTATGTAGATGCGTTCGTCGATGGCTTCTTCTTTCGGAAACGGCATGAGGACGAAGCCGCGCTGCGGCGCTTCACCGTCGAGTCGGCCTTCATCGGCGATCGCGACGTCCTGCTAAATCGGGCGACCCAGGAAGTGCTGGAGCATACCAATGCCGACGAGGCGACGATTCTCGTCCGCGATGACGCGCGGGGGTACGTAACCCGCGGCAACGGTTCTCTGATGCGCATCGATCCCAACGATCCGGGAATCATCGCCCTAAAAGCCTGGAGCAAACCGGTCAACCTGCATTCGCTCGAGGATTCACAGCTTCGCGGCGAGTTGGCATTTCCGATGATCTCGCGCGGCGATCTCGTCGGCGCGCTCGTTTGCGGTCCCAAACGCGACGGCGAGGCCTACGCGCCCGATGAAAGCGACGCGCTTCTCGCGCTCGCTCGTGGAGTGGGCACGGCGCTCGACACGCTGTCACCACAAAACGGTGACGCCATAGCGTCGCTGCAGGCGACGCAAGGTCTCATCCTTGACGAAGTGCGAGCGCTCGCACGAAGAATCGACGGAGCGTAGCGGCTAGACGCCCTCTGTCGCCTTGCGGATTTCCTCGATATCGAGCTTCTTCATTTGCAGCATCGCCTTCATGGCGCGTGCGCGCTTTTCGGGGTCGTCGTGGCCGAGATATTCGCCCATTCCCTGCGGAACGATATTCCAGGCGACACCGAACTTGTCGCGCAGCCACCCGCACTGCTGGATCACGCCACCATCCGCGAGGCGATCCCAGACGCGATCGAGCTCGGCTTGCGTCTCGCAGGTCATAAAGAGCGCGATACTGCCGCGGGGCGGCACGTCGGTGACCGGCAGGTCGATGGCCACACCGCCGTTGAGCGCCATGAACTCTTGGCCTTCGAGCGTGAACTCGATCATCATCGGCGTCCCCGCCGGGCGGGGGCCGCCCTCGCCGAAACGGCTTATCTCATCGACCTTCGAATCGTTGAAGATCGAGACGTAAAAGTTTACCGCTTCCTCGGCGTCGCTGCCGAACCACAACAGCGGCGTAATCTTCTGTTCCGTGCGTAGCACCCTGTTCATTCCTCCGTAGCGTCGTTGAATCAGATATATCGCGATTCGGCATTTGGATTCCAGCCGAGGGCTCGGCCGTGGCTCGCAGAAACGGTCCTGCGAATGAGGAGCTTCAAGTACTACGAACCTTTTGAGCGCGGTCCGTATGATTTCGAAACGCGGGAGTTTGCAGCCGGCGATGTTCGGCGCGGCCGTCAGTTTAGTTGCGCTTCGTGGAATCCGGTCGGTCAAGCGCCGGGTGCTCTGATTCTGTTCTCGCATTTCAGCGGAGGCTCGAAGACGGCTTCGAGTTTCCTGTGCGAGCATCTCGCGAGCCATGGCTACGCGGTCGCCTCGTTGGATCATTCCGACGTTATCTTGCCGCGACCAAGCGATGCTGCCGATCCGGCGGAGAGGAACGCGCGGTTGCGGGCGTTGATCGAGGCCCGCGTGCCGGATATTCAGTTTCTCTTGGAAGTCGCCGGTGAAGCCGGGCAACGAGTTGGGATTGTCGGCCACAGCTTCGGCGGATGGACGGCACTCGCCGCACCGTCGAAAATGAGTCGCATCGAGGCGGTCGTGGCTCTGGCTCCTGCCGGAGCTTCCAACCCACGGCCGGGTATAATTCCGGCAACGCTCGACTTTGCTTGGGGGCGCGAGGTGCCGACGCTCGTGATGGCCGGCGATAGCGACGTGTCGATTCCCCTCGATTGCGTTCGGGATGTTTTCGATCGCGTACCTTCGTTCAAGAGGTTGGTGCTGCTCAAGGGCGTCGACCACTTGCATTTCGTCGATCGCGCCGCGGAGCAGCACGAACGCGTGCGCGCCATGGTGTTTCCGCCGGAACTCCAATGGATCCAGCAGGAAATGCGGGCGTTTGCCGATCTTCGACCAGAAGCGGAGGCACATCGCATCGTCGCCGGACTCACCGTCGCGCACTTTGATGCCACTTTGAAGGCGAACCCGAACGCCGGCGACCTTCTGGAGAGCTACGCCGCTAGTTGCTCACCGCCGCACCGAACGGCTCCTCCACGCTGATGGTTTTGCTTGGAGCACCGCCCGCCGGGTACGCATAAATGCCGACGCCGGCATTGCCGTCTTGGCTCGGCGCAACGACTGTCTTACCCGCGATCCAGAACTGATTGACGTAATCGGAATTGCCGAGCGTCGCAGAACCCTTCACCTTGCCGCCGGCACCGTCCGTCCGGTAGATAATGTCGGCATCGGTATCTCCGACCGCAACGTACTTGCCGTCCCACTGAACGCCGCCGGGCCATTCGATCTTCTGCTGCATGGTGATGCCGGTCAAACCGCTGCCGCCCTTGCGAAGTTCGGCAAACGCGAACTCCGAACTGTTATTGGCGCCGTCGGCAAACAGGTTGCCCTTGTCGTCGTAGCCGCAGAAGCGAAAGTTTGCGATCGACGGATCCGAATACGTCTGCGGCTCACCCGACGCGTGTGCGTAAATGGAGACGCTGCCGTTGCCGCTGGTGCTGTAGAAGTTCCTGACGGCCAGGTTGCCGGTCGCCGGATCGACCGAGCAGCCCTCGGGGTATTCGCCCGAGTCGCTGAGCGTCGCGATCGGCGAGGTCCCGCCGTGTTTGTACTCCACGATCTGCTGCGCGCCGTCATCCACGATCCACACGTCGCCCGTCTTGCCGGCGCAGAGCCCGTAGGGTTGCTTGAAACCGGTGAGCGTCCCCACGAGCTTCTGGTTTGAATACGAATAGACGTACACGTCATCGGTCAACGCCGACGAAACGTATAGCAGCTTCTTGCTCTTAGCGTCAGGCGCAATCCACGAGCCGGCTTGATGCGCCTCTGCGCCGACGGGCGCGAAAGTTCCGCCCGTGGTCGGTCCGGCCCCGCAGCCGGCGCAAAGCGCGACCGCGACCAGCCAAGGAGTATGACGTCGAAAATCAATTTACCGCATGCTATAGCGGTATACGCCGTCACGAAGGCATTTCCCGAGCGGTCGAGCGCCGTGTTGTGAGGGTCACGGTCGCAGAGAGTCCTGCAGGTCCGCTCGTGGTCACCGTAGCAGAGATACCGTTACGATGAAGCCGCTATTAGAGATAACGCGCGACGACCAAACACCGCATTCGATCTATCTCTATTACTCACGTAATCCTGTAGCTCGTACGCAGACCCTCGACGAGAACTATGAGGTCGCCGTCGACCTCGATAGCTCAGGTGAGGTCGTCGGAATCGAAATCGTTGCCCCCGACGACGAGACGATTGCGATCGCAACGCGCTTTGCGCTCGATCATAACCTCAGCCTCGCCGGCGTCTTTGACCCTCGCGCCATAAGCGCTTAGGCCACCGAAGACCGCGCGACGTCATGACCTTCTCCGACGTAACGAAAACCGTCGGCAAGACGCCGATGGTGGAATTGGCGCGCATCGCCCGCGGTCTACCCGGCCGCATCCTCGCCAAACTCGAGATGCGCAATCCATGCGGCAGCGTAAAGGATCGCCTAGGGCCTGCATTGATCGAGGATGCCGAGCGCAGTGGCCGCCTAAAACCCGGCGCGACGATCGTCGAAGCAACCGGCGGAAACACCGGCATCGGCCTCGCCTTTGTTGCGGCCACTCGGGGCTATCGGCTCGTCTTGACGATGCCGGAAATCATGTCGACCGAGCGCGTCGCGTTGCTGCGCTATCTTGGCGCGGAGGTCGTGTTGACGCCGGGCATTTTGATGAGCGACGCGGTCGCCCGCGCAATCGCGGTCGCTGCGGAGATTCCCGGGGCAGTGCAGCTCGATCAGTTTGCCAATCCCGCAAATCCGCGGATGCACCGCGAGACGACCGGCGTCGAGATCTGGGACGATTGCGGCGGCAATATCGACGTCTTCGTCTCCGCGGTCGGTACCGGTGGCACGATCACCGGCGTCGGGGAGCTGCTCAAATCACGCAAGCCCGACGTGCGCGTCGTCGCCGTCGAACCGGCAGGCGCCGCGGTACTCTCCGGCAGACACGCCGGCCCGCATCAGATTCCGGGAATCGGCGTCGGCTTCGTTCCGGCCGTGCTCAACCGCGCGATCCTCGATGAGATCGCCGTCGTCAGCGACGAGGACGCATTTGCGTACGCGCGTCGCCTCGCTCGCGAAGAGGGCATTCTCGCCGGCGCATCCTCCGGCGCGGCGCTCTCGGCCGCGTTGGCCGTTGCTTCGCGCCCGAGTGCAGAAGGCAAGGTCATCGTCGTGCTGCTCGCCGACACCGCGGAACGCTATATCACGACGCCGCTCTTTGCGTAAGCGAACTACTTCTTAACCAACGGCGACGAGGCGATTCCAAGCGGATCGGCGCTGCCGGTGATGGTCGAGAACGGCTTCCTCTGGCCTTTCTTGTAGCCGACGACTGCGCCGAGCTGGTTAGCCTGAAAGAAGTAATCGGCTGCCGTCACGCCGTTGAGGTTGGGGTTCGTTATTCCCTCGGTGATCGTCTCGGACGGCTTCTTCGAGCCGGCCGCATAGACGGTGACGTTGTAGCTGCCGAAGTTTCCGACGTAGAGCGTGTCTCCGGTTCCGAAGGATACCCCACTAGGTGAATGGAGTCCGATGAGTCCGGCGTCCTTCGCTGTCTTGGTTCCGGCGGGAATCATGTAAACTTTGTTGGCGGAATCGTCTGCCACCCACAGGTTGTCTTTGCCGTCGACCGCGATGCCGGCGAGATTGTCGAAGCCGCCGATCGTCTCGAACGGCTTCTTCGCGCCGGGCTTATATCCGTAGACGGTACCGGCCTCGGACGTTGCGAAAACTTCGCCCTTTGAGTCGACGGTGATTCCGTAATAGCCTGACGTCGGGATCGTCAAGCGCGGCTTACTCTGGCCGGGCGAATACACGGTGATCGCTTCTTCGGTATAGCCGACGTTGGAAACGTACAGCGCGCCGTGCGAATCAACGGCAATACCCTGCGGGCTCATGACGCCGTCGGTAATGGAACCTTCCTCCGGCGCGTTCGGCGTATCGGGATCGTAGAGCCGCACGACGTTGCCCTGAAGGTCGCTGACAAACAGGATCGGCTTCGCTAGTTTCGCCGCATCGGGCCACCCGCGCGGTCCGGCCACCGGCACAACGCGCGTCAACGACCCGGCAGGCGTGACGGACGGCGAGCCGCCGCCGCATCCGGCAACGCACGCGAGCGCCCCAATAACGATAAGAGCGCGGCCAAAGAGCGATTCGGTCATAGCATTACCTCCGAGCGCCACGAAAAGGATGAATCTCGTTTTCCGTTCCGCGGGGCTTGGACCCTTGGACGGCAACAAACGGTAGCGAGAAAGGCTCTCCTCGCACATGACCGTGTCGAAGGGTGACTAATTCGGCTGTTTGGCTGACGCTCTTTCTGCTTGGCTGTTATCACGGCCTCAACCCCGGCATGGGTTGGCTCTTCGCGGTCGCGCTGGGCTATCAGGACCGCAGCGCGCTGGCCGTCGTGCGCGCGATAGGGCCGCTCACGTTGGGCCATGTCATCTCGGTCGCCATCGTCGTGCTCGTCGCAACCTTCGCCGCGGTTCAGCTCCCGCACAAGGCGGTGCACGTCGCTGCAGCGGCGATCCTGATCGGCTTCGGCATCTACCGGCTCGTTCGCGCGCGGCACATCCGCTGGTAGGGATGCGCGTCGGCTTCTGGGCCCTGATGCTCTGGGGGTTTCTCATGTCGAGCCTGCTACCGCTACGCGCTTTGATAACCTATCCTATTTAGGTTATCGTATGCAGGGCATCGAGCTTGATGGCTTTCGCATCATCGTTAACACTCGAGACGAACGAGGCCATCGCCCGGTTTTCCGGCGCGACGCGGCCGGCGGCGCAATGAAGAGGCCCGGCCATCGAGATCGGGGTCGCGCTTTGCATACTTCAGCAGAAGCGAGCGAAGCTCGTCCACGCCGTAGAAGCGTGGGTTCAGGCTGACCTGCCTGTTCGCCCCGACGATCCGTGTCGCGAGGACGCCCTCCCGCTCGAGGTCCTTGACGATCCGCTGGACGCTCACGAGTGGCGCGCCGGCAAGGCGCGCAAGCTCGCGGGGATAGGTGTCGTCAAGCAGCGCCACGAGCGTGAGGACGCGGGTCCGCGGGGTGCTGCCAAACAGTTTCATAGGAACCATGTGAGCATTGTATCATAATTGTAGTCATTCGACTACTTTAATATAGTCGGACCACCCGACTCTTCCGGCCCGCGGCCCTCCCGGTAGTAAAAATGGGCGCCGAACAAGAAGCAGGCAAGCAGTAGAGATCCACACGCTGTTTATGGGAGCGTTTAATGAACTATTTTCTCGATGCCCTCGGAAAGTACGCCGTCTTCTCGGGGCGAGCCCGGCGAAGCGAATACTGGTATTTCACCCTCTTCAGTTGCCTGATCGTCTTTGCGCTGGCCGCCGCCAGCCTCTACATTGCCAGGCTAACCGGGGGTCCGCCCAGAGTCGCCGAGTATCTCGCCGACTTTTTCTTGCTGCTCATCTTTCTACCGAGCCTGGCAGTAAGTGTCCGCCGTCTTCACGACATCGGAATGAGCGGCTGGTGGGTCTTACTCAACTTCGTACCGTTGGGTGGGCTGGTGTTGCTGGTATTCTTCTGCCAAGATAGCCAATCCGGCGATAACAGCTACGGCCCGAATCCAAAGGAAGTCACCGCCGCCGCGTTCGGAAGTACAAGCGGTGGCTCCGGCTAGGATAGCAACCGAGCTATGTCGTGCGTGCTAAACACCTTTTGCTGTTCCTAGATCGGCGGCGGCTCCACCGGCACCGTCACCGAGTACGCCGCAAAGTATAGGGTCGGCAACCCACCGAAACACACGCTCACGGTTCAGTACCCTTCGTTGATCGCCGTATCGAACTAGCTCTCTTGCGCCAGGCGAGGCCGCCGATCGACAGCCTCGCTTAGGCAACAAGCAATTCAGCGCGAGCGGCTACGGTTCGCTGGGGAAAGCCTTTACCGTCGCATTGTCGACCAGATGATTTTCGCCGCATTCGGTGCATTGCACCATGTTGTTCTCCAATATTGCGGCATCGAACGCCGCAAGGTTTCCAAAGACGAAGCCACTCGGAACCGGCTTCCCTGTCTTGGGGCACGTTATCATTGCACCGATCATCTTCACTCAGCCCCCCAGCGCACGTGGCGTTTTGCTCGGCGAGCTTGGATCGTCGGCCGCCGAGCCTAGCATGATGAAGTTTGGACCGAGCGTGAGTTGCGCGTGATCGATCCGGCCTTCACTTCCTTCGTACACGACGTTCCGCTCGAAGCCAAACGCCTTACAAAGAAAGTCGATGGCGCGCGGTGCGTCGTCGTATCGCAACCTAGGAATGATTGCCCGAACGGTGATGGACAATTCAGTCGTGCTCTCGGCCGCCGGTCAGACGGCTACAGGCGAGGACGTAAAGTTCAGCAAAGCTTGGTTCACTTGATCGGCGTGCGTCCAGGGAATGGCGTGCGGACCGCCTTTAATCACGACTTCCTGTAGATTCTTGATCAATCCAGGTAGCCGTGCGCCGGTCTTCGGATACGGCAGTACGCGGTCTTCGTCGCCCTGGATTACGAGCATCGGCACGTCGATCGCCGGGAGGTCGGCACGGAAGTCGGTCTCCCATGTCGGAACGCACGCCACCGCAGCGGTAGCCGAAGAGCCCACGGCGACGTTCCAGCTCGCCTGATAGGCCTGATCGCTCACCAGCGTGCCGCGCAACTTATCGGCGTTGTAGAAGCTATCGAGGAAGCCTTTCATCCACGCCGGCATGTCTTGCTTGGCGGCCTGCATGAAGCCGTCGAAGAGGCTCGCCGGGAGACCCTCGGGATTGTCGGCCGTTTGCAATAAGAACGGCGGAATCGGCGCGATCAGCACGCCGCTGACGACCCGCTTCGACCCGAAGCGCGCCAAATAACGCGTCACCTCGCCGGTTCCCATCGAGTGTCCCACCAGCGTGGCGTCGCGAAGATCAAGTTCCTCCATAAGCGTGTAAAGATCGTTTGCAAACGTGTCGTAGTCGTATCCGCTTGCCGGATGGCTCGACTTCCCAAACCCCCGGCGGTCGTAGGCGATCGTGCGAAAGCCATTTTCGAGCAGTACTGCCACCTGTTTGTCCCAGGCGCGGCCGCTGAGCGGGTAGCCGTGGATCAGAACGACGGGCCGTCCCGAGCCGTGGTCTTCGTAATACAGTTCGATTGAGCCGGAGTTCTCATTGCCGACGGTAATGTAAGGCACTTTTTTTTCTCCTTATGTGCTGCGCGTTCGGGGGACCCAGTATACCTCCGGTGCCTTTCTGCGTGCAATTAGGATTCCAAGTCAGAGCCAGTTTAGGCTGGCTATCAAACATTAACCTGCATAGAGGAAGCAGCGCGAAGCAGGCCAGCGTTGCATTGCTTTTGACGATCAAATTCTGTGTATTGCATGCAGCCGTAGTTCGGAGTATCGTTCGAAACCTGCAGCATGCGTAAGCTAAGGAGAGGACAATCGATGTCCCATCATTACTCAGGCCCGGACTTTGCGTTTCCCAACGGGGACGCCCGCCTAAATAGCACCGATCTCTATGTGTTCCCGAAGCCCGGTGATAGTAGCAAAACGATCCTGATCATGGATACTCATCCGTCCTTCGGCGTGAATCCACCCGGCCCGACGACGACGGAGCCCTACGCGAGCAACGCATTGTACGAGATGATGATCGACACCGACGGCGATTTTGTTACGGACATCTCGTATAGCGTGCGTTTCGCGGCCTCCCAAGGAGGGGAGCTGACTGCAACCGTGCGTCGCATTGAGGGGACGCAGTCCCAGCGCACCGGTAATGAAGGCGTAGTTATTGTCGAAGGAGCGCCGGTTTCGACGGGCCCCAAGGCGACTGTGACCGACGCCGGCGACTATCGCTTCTTTGCCGGCTGGCGGAGCGATCCGTTCTTCTTCGACGTACAGGGTGCGCTCAACGATTTGAAGTTCACCGGCCAAGATTTCTTCGCCGACAAAAACATCTGTTCGATCGCCCTGGAAGTGCCCAACTCCCAATTAGGTTCGAAGAGTTTGAAGCTCTGGGCCCGCACTCTGGATGGCACGTCGGGCAGCTACGTCCAGTCCGACCGTAACGCTCGATCCTCACAGGAGCCCTTCCTTGGTGGGGACGAGAAAAGCGCATACATTACCGGGGAGCCGGCGAACGACTCGCGGTTCGTCCCCGTATTCGCGCACTCTCTCGAGCATTCGGGTGGGTACACGCCCGAGGAAGCGATGCGCGTAGCAGCGACGCAGTTGCCCGACGTGTTGCCGTATGAGCCCGGGCGCGAAGCCTCGTACCCAAGCAACGGCCGGGCGCTCACCGACGATGTCGAAGCGTATTTCCTTCCGGTGCTTACGAATGGCAAGGTGACGGGCGACGGAGTGAAACCCCATACCGATCTGCTCGCCGAGTTCCCGTACGTCGGGCCACCGCACGATGCGTGACTCGGAGCCGCCTTATTCGATGAGTACGCCCGAGCATCGGCGAACGAATCGCCGTAATGGTGAGCCGGCTGCTTCTCTGGTCGAACAGCGTTCCGCCCTGGGTCGCGTTTATTACGATCGTGCTGGCCTACGAGATCTTCGCCATCGGCGTCAGCCTCCTCGCGCGCCGCCTCTACTCACATTGGCGCTTTCCGAACAACGGGTCGTTCGTGCCGCCGTGGATCTCAATCGTGGGCGGGTTGAACGCGCTGATTTTTGCCTTCGTCATCGTCACGCTCTGGACGAACCTGCATGCCGCTAGTGCCGACGTTGACACCGAAGCGCTAACGGTGCGTAGGCTGTGGCGCGACATCGCCCCAGCTCAACGGCCCCTGGTATTGGCCTATTCCCGCGCTGTCGTTAAAGACTGGTCGGAGTTGTGCGGCGGCCAGGGTAGCGAAGATGCCGGAAGAGTTCAGCGCGAGTTGGAACGCCAGGCAAGGCCGGCGACTCCGGCCCTGCTCGGCCAAGTCGACGAGGAGGTTGACGCGCTCACCGCGCTTCGCAACCGCCGCTTGCGCGCCGCCCAATCCGGGGTCCCTGAGGAGCTCTGGCTCGGCACGATCCTACTCTCGTGGATACTGATCGCGATCACCTCGTTCGTGCATCCCGAGCGCCGCGACATGCATCTGGCGCTGGTTGCCTGCACGGCGCTGGCGATGGGACTGCTTCTTTGGGTCGCGATTATGATCGATTTTCCGTACTGCGGCGGCAGTTCGGTCACGCCCGTGCCACTTCAGCACTCCATTAACTGGATGCTCGGCAACTGGTAGGCGCTTAGAACGGGAAGTCGTTTTGCGTCAAGCCGACGTTCGTTTTTAGATCGGCGACCGATTCGTCGAGCACGATCTGCGATCCCGAATACATGATCTGGCGAATCGGCCAATGCGTCTGCTTTGAAAGATACACGATTTGCTCGGTGACGTCGTGATTCGCCGCCGGATCGGCAACCGTCAGCTCTAAGCGGTCGGTCTCTACGCCTCCGAGCTTACCGCCGTTCATCTCCGTGAGCTTTCCCGGGATGGTCCCATAATCGTCGATGACGCGGGGCATCAGAGCCTCGGGAATCGTGACACCACGCAGTGAGACGGCACGCGGGTCGTGCAGATCGATCTTCATATGGATGCCCGAAAGAATGCCGCCGAGATGGCCGCTCACCCGATCACCGCCGACCCATACGCCGCCCGAACCTTTACCATCGCCATCGAGGATCAGCGTCTTGACGTAATGTTGCTTCATGAATGAATATTGATAGACGCGGTCCTGTGACTGCGTTCCGTCTACTTCGTGAACGTGCAGGATGCACGTGTAGTCAGAGATTCCGGCAAACGCCTGGTCGAACGCCGCTATCGCGGGCGCCTCGGTGGCAGCGCTTGCGGCAACACAACTCGCGCCGGCTAGCGCGACAAACAGCGACAACAAACGTTTCACGATTCGCGGGTCTCTCCTCAGGTCAGGGCTTCACTATGGTGTTCTTTTGCAGCGTTACTGCTCCCTCTCGGGCAAGCGCCCGACCGGCCATGACCGTGCCGGTTGCCATACTTATGGACTGGTGCGCGAGGAGGTTACCGTAAAAGGAACAGCCCGTCCCGAACGTCGCCGAACTGTCGTTTTTCCATAAAACCCAAACTCCGCCGGGTGCGGCGATCTAGAAGCGCAACGTAAAACTATCGTTGCTCAGGTTGCAGTCTTCCCGGCCCGGAACTGACGATTGGCCCACGTTCAGTCGGAAGCTGAGGATGCCCGTGCCCTTACCGGCATCGACCGATCGTAATACGGCATACGAGAACGTGTACGACTGGCCCGGCCGCAGCGGCGGTACGCCGCGCGAGTCCAGCTTGTCTCCATTCTCGTAAATATTGACGAACTGTAAGACGTTCGAAAGTTGGCCCTCAGTTCCCACGTTTACCACGGTGCCGGCGATGTTGTACCGGTTGACGCCGCCGGGGCCGCCTTGCGTAACGCTCTTGACGGACACCGACGTGATTGCCGGATCGGCTCCGGCGCATGCTGCCGACGCCACGCCCGTCGATATTAGCGTTAACGCGAGCAGAGTGAGAACTGTGGTGCGAAACATAATGGACGTCCTATTTTTAGTTAGCTAGAGGTTCAAAGAGTGTTGGCCTTACTGCGGCGGCTTGTTCTGCTGCGGCGCCTTGGGCTGCTGTGGCGCTGCATTGTGCGGCGGCGCTGCGACATGTGACTGTGCGGCTTGACGGTCCGCATTGGTGACCGGCGTGTAATGCGGCGGCATGTTCTGCGCGTTATACGGATGCTGGACGGCCGTAGTCGGGGGATGGCCGTGATTGACGGTCGCCAGGTGGTTGCGGTCCTGCGCTGCCGTCTGCTCGTGGGTCGTTTGTTCCGTCGTTGGGGGGTGCTGGTTTCGCTGGGCTGCTTTTTCCGCCTGAGCCGGCTGCGCCTGAATGCCGCCATGACCACCGTTGTAACTCGTGTGACTGGAGGTGTTCCGGATCACGGTTTTATCCACGTAGGTATTGTGGACCACCGTTCGGTTGACGTTAGTCACCGCGACGTTGTAACGGAAAGCGTTTCCGTACCATCTACCGCCGGCGTAGCCGCTGCCGAAGTATCCGAACCCATAATTAATGCCGCCGTAGAATCCCACGGTCCGGCCCCAGTAGCCCCGGTGCCAGTAGTACGCGTTTGACCCCCAGCCCCAGTAGCCGGGAGTCCAGAGCAGTCCGACTGCAGGCGCGGCAACCCACGTTCCCGGCACCCAGTAGTAGCCGCCGGGTCCCCACGCCCAATACCCGGGTTCCCACAGATAGTTCGACGCGTAACAGGGAGGCTGCGCGTAGACAGGTATCGGTGGAGGGGCGATGGTTACGCCGACACCGACCACGACCTGTGCAGGCGATGGTATGGGAGCGGCGATGAACGCGATGAACACGAACGCTGCGACGGCAGCTCGTATGAGGCGCAACTCTTGCATTCTTTCCTTATGCCCACCTTGGGCAGACAAATAACGAACTCTGAGCGACGTGGACGAGCATTAGCTCTCCAAGATGATTTTAAGCGCGCCGGTCTTTGCTGCGTGCGCGAATGTGTCGTACGCATCCGTGATGGCACCGAGGTTGAAGCGGTGCGTAATGAGTTGCGTTGGATCGATTTTCTGCGCGCGCATCATCTTCAGAAGCGTGGGCGTGCTAACGGTATCGATCAACCGCGTCGTGATCCCGAGGAGGCTCGGGCGAAAACAGCGGCAGAGTGATTGTAGCAGCTTCCGCTGTTGCCGCGGTATCGTGGATTTCAGAGATAGCGCTTATGAATGCGGGGCGCTTCGCCTAGTATCTCGAGCCAACCCTAAACTGGCCGGCTGCGCATATATCGGAGATTGCCTGGCGGCTCAGGCGGAGGAAGGTCTTGGTACCGTACTCAAAATCTTCGCCGGCTTCAGCCGCATCGTAGCGCGCCTGCGCGCCGACATTAAGGGGCGGCTGTTCTTTCAAGATTTGGTTCTTGAAGTTGACGCGATACGCGAGGTCTTTGGCAAACAATACGATCTCACCGCGCGCATTCGCATAGCCTCCGAAGACCGGTTCAGAGTACTCCGAACATGGCGGCCCTTTGACGGAACCTTTAATAGCGAGGGCGGCGACCGGTAAAGTATCGATCATGGCTCTCGTTAAACGCCAAAAATGCAGCAAAGGTTGCAGCTAAGCGCTTCATCCAGTCATTTGTGCGGTCGGCTCACGTTGAGTGAGCCGGTTCTGCATTGCCTTACTCGGGATTCTGATTCGGTCCGCTAGGTGAAGAAATTTGAGGAGCCGCACGTGCCACCACGTCATGTCGATCTCAAACCAGCGCAGTCCGTGCCGTGCCGAGAACGGAAAGGCGTGATGGTTGTTATGCCAGCCTTCACCCCAGGAGATGAGGGCCACCCACCAACAATTGGTCGACCTGTCGGTCGTCTCGTAGGTCCGATAGCCCAGGGTATGCGACGCGCTGTTGACCAGCCACGTCGAATGATAGCTGAGCACGAGTCTGACGAAAATGCCCCAAATCACCCACGACCATCCACCGAGCGCAAAGAGCCCGATCCCTAGCCCGACCTGAAGCGGAATATTGAGGTATTGCAGTGCGCGGTAGAACGGCTGGGCGTAGAGGTCGGGTGCGAAGTGAAGCATTTCCTCGTCCGAGGGCAGCGCGATGTTGTTCCGGTAGAGCCAGGCCACGTGTGCCCACTTAAAGCCGCGATGAATGCTGTGTGGGTCGCCCTCGTGGTCGGCATGGGCGTGGTGCTTGCGGTGCACCGCTACCCATCGGATTGGATCGCCCTGCAGCGCAAGCGTTCCGAAAATCGCCAGGAGGTATTCGAATGGTTTGAAGAGGCGCAGGCTGCGGTGCGTTAAGGTGCGATGGAAGCACAGCGAAATTCCTAAGGCCACCGTGGTATACGATACGGCGGCGGCGGCTGCCAGAGCCGGCCAGTGAAAAAGGGCCGGCCAGAACGCCGCAAGCGCCCCCACGTGAATTCCCAGCAGTCCGAAGCCCTTAATCCGGCGATAAACCCGGTCCACACGTACTCCCATTCGAATCGCCCGCACTTCCAAGAAACGCGTAGCGCGTTACCGGAGCGTGCGCCGGCTGCTCCATTGCATCATCCAAGGAATCAACAACGCGAACGACGTCTTGCATTTTGTGTAACTCGAAGAGCCTTCGTACGGGCAATCCGCCTAGGATCACGGTTTCAGGACCGAAGCCTTTATCTTGGCGGCGCGCATGCATTCTCAACACTTCGGTCACGCAGGTAGCATCGAGAGAGGTTACGTCACTAAAGTCCATGATTACGTTGGGCTCCGCACAGAGGCCCGCGAGTTCCTCAGACCATCGGCGCTTGCACGTAACGTCGTACTCTCCGGAAAAAACCATCACGGCGGTTCGCATTGGAACCATCAGTGTACCAAGGACCAAGCGAAAGGAGGGATAGTGAAAAGCCCGATTCTCAGGCCGACGCGTTCTCCCACCCCAGCACGCGTGCGATCAGCTCGGTGCGGTTCCGGCTCCCGGTCTTGTCGACCATGCTCCGGATGTGGTCCTGAATGGTCGAAGTGGTGATGTGGAGCTTTTGGCCGATCTCCTCGAGCTTCGCGCCGTCGAGCAGCAGCGCCAGAACCTGCAGTTCGCGTGGCGAGATGTGGAAGCGGGCTGCTGGGCCGGTCAGCGAGTGCGGCGGCTGAAACCGGTCGATCCGTACCCCGATAAACAGCCCGGCCGGCCCCGACATCGGCCGGGTCCGTACGACTAAGAACGGAACCGGATGGGCGATACCCGCCTCCTGCGTGTCGGAGTCGCTGCGCCAGCCGGCGACCAGGTCCCGAACGGTTTCCTCGAGCACGGCAGGCAAACGATCCGCTAACCGGGTGCGCAGCCCCGTTAGGGCGACGCGCCGTTGGTCGTCGGCCGACCATGCCAGCACGATTTGCAAGTCTTTGTCCAGCACGTAGAACGATTCTCCCGAGGCTCCGGAATCGTCGGCGCCATCGTCCGCATCGGAAGGAGCGTATCCTCCGGCCTCAGAGGGGTTGAGGCGCAGCGCGGAGAGACGTTCGGACGTAGCGTCAAGGGAGAGCGCTAAGACGCTGATTTCGCTCGAAGTAAACGGTCCCAACTCGCTCGTGCGCAGGAGTGTAAGGATACCGAAGCTGGCACGGGCATCGGCGAACAAAAGGGTGATGCCGCTTTCGAACTCGCCGAGCGGACCGAGGGTGGCGGCGATCCGGGCGCCGGTCTTGGCCTTCACGCGCTGGCGCTCGAACTCGTTCTTGAGCCCCGAAAGCTCGCCCCCGCTTCTTTGCGAGTCGAGGAGAAGGTCCGCCAGCTCCCCGTCGGGCCTCAGGCGCGCAAACGCCCAACGTGACGCCGGAACTACGCGAAGGATCGCAGTAATGATCGGAAACGCCGGATCCGACTCCGGCAGCAAATCGGTGATATCGCGCTTTTTCAGGATGGTTTGCTTTCTCCACACCGTGCTAAGCTCGGAGACGCTGCTTCTCCGATTCGACCGATTACTTCGGTTTCGAGGAAAAGAATGCCGCCCTTCTTGCGGTCTGGCTCTGAGCCGATCGCCCCGAAAGCGTAATATTATGGCCCGCGTATGTTGTTTGGCCGCCGTCGACCCCGAGGATACCCAGTTGCTCGGCCGCGCACTGGAAGGCGCCGGCGAGTCGGGCAATGCGATCGTCGCCGCCTTCGACGTAGCCGCTTTAGGTAGGCTCGCTCCCGACGTTCTCGTGGCCGACATCGATCGCTTGGAAGTCGACCCGCTCGAGGCGTTGCGTCAACTTCGTTTCGTCCTGCCCGAGTGCGTCATCGTTGTCTACACCGCGAGCGAAGAGCTTTCTTGGGGTCGCGCATGCCACCTTGCCGGCGCCACCTGCGTGCTTTCCAAAAAATCGAGCGAGTCACAACTTACGACTGGGTTGCGGCGCGCGTTTCAGACCGGGTGCTTTACCGATCCACGTTTCGCTGCGTAGCGGTTGATGATAACGACGTTCGACGAGGCGTGTACCGCCCCAAACTCCCTCGTGTGGAATGTAAGTCTTATGAATTCGCCCGCGGGCAGCGCGCGCTATGGCGGGGACTGGTGCGAGGTGCTTGCGATCTCGGAAGACGCGATCGCGGTGACGATCGGTGACGTATCGGGCCACGGTGAGTCCGCCGCTGAAGCGATGGAGATCATGCGCGCGGCCGTCCTCTCGAGCATCCACGAAAACCTCCATCCATCGAAAGTGTTGTCCGTTGCAAATACCGTGGCGTACTCACGACGCAGCGGCCTCATCGTCACCGCCATCGTTGCCGTTTTGAGCCGCCGGCTGCGCACGCTTACGTTCGCCAACGCCGGCCATCCGGCACCCCTCTTGATGACTCGAAGCCTCCATGGATTCCTGACGCACGCGGTTGGCGATTTGCCATTGGGCGTCTTCCCCAAGCATCTCGCGGCGGACTATGTCGTCGCGCTTCCGGCCGATGCGATGATCGTCTTGTACACCGACGGCGTCACCGAACACGAACGAAATCACCTCCGCGGCGAACGCGAGCTCGTCGAGGCGTGCCGAACAACGTACGATCGCCGCGTGCCGGAATTGGCGACCGCCATCGCGGAGCACGTCTTCCAAAAGTGTCGCGGGCACGACGATGCAGCCGTAACTGCGCTGCGCGAGTTGCCCCGCCCCGTCCGCGGACGCAAGAGACTCAAATAGAGAATCGCTCAATCACTCTAAAGAAGGCCGACGCGTTAGCGAAGGAACCGCCTTCTTCTCGCCCTAGAAAAGGTGGACCATGCATATTCTTCGCACGACAATCGCCGCAGCCGCGATCGGCGCAATCACTTGTACGGCGGCCGGTGCCAATCAGGCCGCCGTGCAGTTAAAACTGTACGCTCAGAACCGCCCCGGTGAGACCGGCACGGTAACGCTAGAGCAGATTCCCGCCGGTGTCACGGTCGTCGTGAAAATGGCCGGCGGTCAAAACGGCTCACAGCCCGTCCATATCCACGCCGGCACTTGCGTAACTCTGGACCCGGCACCCAAATATACCCTGACCAATATCATACACGGGAGCAGCGAGACGACGATACCAGGCATCACCCTCGGCGACCTGCTCAAGGGCCAGTACGTCATCGACGTCCATGAGAGCAGCGCCGATATAACAAAGTATGTGGCCTGTGCCCCGATCGCAATGCTGCAGTGAAAGAGCGGTACTTGCCGTAGAAAGCAGCGCGCAGTCATGTATTTCAACGAACGGATCGATCAATCGACCTTGGACGGCCTGGAACAAATCGCGGAGTCGGACCAATTTGGAATCTATGCCGTGGGTAACCAAACGTACCTGCTGGTGCAACGGCATCAAGGAACGCCATGGATGGCGCTGCGACTCTCGGGTGACGGTCTATTCCGAATCTCTGCGCTCCTCAACGACGCGATGCGACATCTTTATCGAGAAGTCGCTTCGCGTCTTTCTCCCAACAACGTAGCCGAGGAAGGCCAAGATCGCCTGTGAGCTAGACGAGAGATGTCACATCGTTGGAGGGCATTCCGTCTAATGGGCGGAGGTTTGAAAGAATCATGCTCAAGTGGTTTGTCAAGAAACGGCTCGAAGCGTTCGGACGCCGGTGGGATTACGACACTAGCTACGTCCGGGAAATCGTCGACGGCGCCGGCGTAAGCGCCGTCATGCCGCTGCAGGCGCTCGGAAAGCTCGGCAGCTATCGAAAGAACGTTCCACCCGATGCGTACGCCGGTGCGACGTTGACCGCCGCGAAGGCCGCGGACTGCGGGCCGTGCTTGCAACTCGGCGTGTCGATGGCCGAAGCGTCGGGAGTGAAGCCGCAAACGATCCGCGCGATCCTCGAGCGCGACTGCGCGAGACTCTCGAAAGAGGTGTTGCTCGGCGTTGAGCTTGCGCTCGGAACGATCGCTCGCGACGGCAGCGGCGAAGATGCGCGCGCCGAGATTCTACGCCGGTGGGGACGCGCCGGACTTGTCTCGCTAGCTTACGGCATCGTTACCGCCCAGGCCTATCCCACGTTCAAGTACGCCATCGGTCACGGCCATGCGTGCCGGGGCGTGCGCGTCGACGGCGAAGCGATTGCGATGCAACATCCGCAGGTCGCATGATAAGCGAACGCGCGCAGCGGTTCGAGGCGCTGCGGCCAACGCTGGTAAAGCACGCGTACCGCATGCTCGGCGAATACGGCGAGGCCGAGGACGTCGCGCAAGATGCGTATTTGCGGTGGAGCGATGCACTCGAGCGGATGCACGTCGAGGACGATCGAGCGATGGCGCGGACGATCGTGACGCGCCTCTGCCTCGACCGCTTACGCTCCGCGCGCGCAAGGCGAGAAATATACGTCGGGCCGTGGCTTCCGGAGCCGGTCATCTCGGAAGACCGCAACGATCCGGAAGACGCCGCAACGCTCTCCGACGACATCTCGTTTGCTTTTTTGCTCGCGCTCGAGCGTTTGGCGCCGCTCGAGCGGGCGGCGTTCTTGCTGCACGACGTACTCGACGTGCCCTTTGCCGAAATCGCGCAGACGCTCGGGCGCGCCGAGCCGGCCGTTCGGAAACTCGCGACCCGCGCCCGCGAGCACGTGCGCGATCCCGGCCGTCACTCGCGAAGCGATACCAAAGAGTTGCTGGGCATCCGCGACGAATTCCTGAGGGCCTTACAAAACGACGATCCTGCGGCGCTAGCGCGCCTGCTTACCGACGACATCGTCTTCACGAGCGACGGCGGCGGCAAGGCGCCGGCGGCAACGGTGCCGGTAATGGGGCGCGAGCGCGTCACGCGTCTGCTCTTCGGACTCAAGGAAAAGCAAGGCTGGAAAGACGTCGTGCGCATGGATCTCGTGATGCTCAACGGCATGCCGGGCATCGTAACGTTCAATGCAAACGGCGTGCAAGACGCGGCCGCGCTCGAGATCGCCGGCGGCCGGATCGCCGCGATGTACGTGGTGCGAAACCCCGAGAAGCTCAAGGCCGTGGCGCGGCACTGCAACCTGCGAGGCGAATAGGCGGAGGATCATATGAACCTGCGAAGCTTCGGCCAATAGGCGCTCAGCGGCATGGTGATCCCGCGGCAGAGCGAGATCGGAATGCCGTTTTCAAGCGGTCGCACCCATGGATTGGAGAAGCGGGTGACGATGCGATGCGTTCGAAACAAGTGCGCTTTATTTTCGCAGTCTCCATTAACGTCGATGAGCACGTTGCCGCTGTAGCCGCGCGGGCCCCAGACCCAATACTGATTATGGCCCGAGAGCGCCGGCGGTAGGCCGTATGCCGGCCCAAAGAAATCCAGCGCGGCGGCCTCACCGTAGTTGCTTGCAAAGATTGCGGTTTGAGCGCGCTCGGCAGGAGGCAGCGAGTCGTAGACCCGGGCAACGGTTTGCGCCAGCTCCGGCCAGCCGTGCATGTCGGCCCAATCGGGAGGCAAGTTGCCGATCTGCGTGTGTTCGGTCACCGCCAGATGCACTTCTTGCGCGAGCATGCTTTGCAGCGTACGATCGTACGCAGACATCGTGCGTTCCGGCAGTACCGGCATCAGCAACGGAACGAGCGCTATGCCGGCAATCAGGGCGTAGAGCGCGAGCACGGGCCGCCAGAGCGTTGCGCGGGCCGTCCATGCTTCGATGGTAACCGCGCCCGCGGCGATCGGAATCGGGTAGACGTCGCCGGCATAATAGTGCTTTGCGTGCAGCGCGATCATCTGGACGATCAAGGCGAGATATGCGATGCCCAGAAATCGGACGTCCGCCCGGCGCAGCAGCGTTGCCAAGCCGATCAGCCAGACCGGCGCGAGCAGCGGATACGTGATGAGCGGCTGAGTAGCGAGAAACTGCAGCGGCGTAAGCGAGACGTCCTTATACTGCGCCGCTGCGCGCAACAGCGTCCACATCGGGAAGCCGTGCGCGGCTTGCCACAGAAAGTTCGGCAGCGCGATGAGCGCCGCAATGAGAACGCCGCCCGCGAACCATCCCGTAAAGAGAGCGCGCCGCTGCGGAAGCACGAGCAGACCAAAGACGATGCCGCTGGCGAAGAAGACGACGGTGTATTTGCTCTCCACGCAGATACCCACGATCGTGCCCACGACCAGCCACCAGCGCGGGTCGGCTCCCTTGACGATCCGCAGCACGTAGAGCGCCGCCAGCGGCCACAGCCACAATCCGACGACGTCGCCCGTCAGCTTCCCTCCGAAATCCATCAGAACCGGAGTGAGCGCCGCAATCAGCGCCGCGAAGAACTGCGCAAACGCACCACCGCCAAGTTCGGCAGCCAACAAGCAGGTTGTGTACACCGATGCAGCGGCAAACACCGCGCAAACCAGGCGGATGAGGAAGAGCGAGTGGCCGAAAAGCTGCGAGCCCGCCGCCAACAGCGGCGCGACCGGCGGTTGATCGACGTATCCCCAGGCCGGGTGAAAGCCACAGATAATAAAGTACAGCTCGTCGCGGAAGAATCCGTAATGCGGATTGCCGGCGAGATGGACTGCCAGCGTAACGAGCGCCGCCGCAAGGGGTAGACGCCGAATGCGGGGCGGATTCATACGTCGGGACGTAAGCCTCGTTGCTCTTCACATCCTCCACTTCGAGCAGGGATAGCGCGCGGATGCGAGGGAGTCCCTAGCGACCTCAAGCCGCAGAAGGAAACTGTCATTGAAAACCCTGTTCCTGAGCCCACCGTCTTTCAACGGCTTTGACGGCGGTGCCGGCGCGCGGTACCAGGCAAAGCGCGAGGTTACCTCGTTCTGGTATCCGACGTGGCTGGCTCAGCCCGCCGCCCTCGTGCCGGGCAGCACGCTTGTCGATGCGGCCCCCCATGGGCAGACGACTGAGGACGTGCTGGCGATCGCCAAAAACCACGATCTGGTGATCATGCACACCAGTACGCCGTCGCTCCCCAACGACGTCGAGTGCGCCCGCCGGCTCAAGGCACAAGATCCCTCGATAAAGGTTGGCTTCATCGGCGCGCACGTAGCCGTACTTCCGGAGCAGACGTTGCGCGAGCACGATATCATCGATTTCGTTTGCCGGAACGAGTTCGACTATACGTGCAAGGAACTAGCCGAAGGGCGGCCCTGGAATGAGATCCTCGGGCTCTCGTATCGCGACGCCGGCGGCGAGCTACAACGCACCGAAGAACGCCCCCAGATCCACGATTGGGATGCGATGCCGAGCGTACTGCCCATCTACGCAAAGCACCTCGATGTCACGAAGTACTACAACGGCTACCTTCTGCACCCGTACGTCTCGTGGTATACCGGCCGCGGCTGCACGGCAAAGTGCACGTTCTGCCTCTGGCCGCAAACGATCGGCGGCCACATTTTTCGCCACAAGAGCCCCGAGGCGGTTGGTCGCGACCTGGACGAAGCGAAGGCGATCTTTGGTTCGAAGGTACGCGAATACATGTTCGACGACGACACGCTGACCAACGAAAAGAGTTATGCCATTGCATTGAGCAAGCACATGAAACGCTTAAACCTCAGTTGGGCTTGCAACGCCCGCGCCCACGTCGACTACGACACGCTCAAGATCCTGCGCGACAATGGCTTACGGGTTTTGCTCGTCGGCTTCGAGTCCGGCAACCAAGAGATTCTCTATCGCATAAAAAAGGGTCTGAAGTTAGAGATGGCGCGCAAGTTCATGAGAGACTGCCACAAACTCGGCATCAAGGTACACGGCACCTTCATCATCGGCTTGCCGGTCGACACTCCCGAGACCGTTCGCGAAACGATCGAGTTCGCGAAGGAACTGGATCCCCACACCATTCAGGTTTCGATAGCGTCGCCGTACCCCGGAACGGAGCTCTACGATCAAGCGCTGGCAAACGGCTGGTTCGCGCGCGACGACTTGGTATCCGGAACCGGCATTCAGACGTCGACGTTGCGCTACGACACGCTCTCGACCGCCGAGATCGAAGACTCGGTGGAGCGGATGTATCGCGAGTTCTACTTCCGGCCGAAAAAGATCGCCAAGATCGTTTCCGAGATGGTCACGAGCCGTCAGATGATGGTCCGCCGCTTGCGCGAAGGCGGCGAGTTTTTCGGCTACTTGCGAGCGCGGCGAGTACAGGCCGGCGAACGCCGCGTCGAAGCGACGGCGTCCTAACAATCTGCGCCGGCTCGCCCGAGCCGGTGGGCCGACGCCAGCGTCTCGTCGAGCATGTTGCGTTGGAATGCGATCATATCGGCAACGTTGGGAAACCGTGCGTCGGCTCGGTGTGCCGTAAGCCGGTACCGTTCACCATCCTGCATTAGCGTACCGCGTTTTCGCAGCGTCGCGATGGCGTTGATGACCGCAGCATCCGGCGCGCGGCGCAATTCGGGATCGACGAAGACGTTCGCGGGTAGCGAATCGAGCCGCTCACGTACCGCGCGCACCGCATCCGGTACCGCGAACGCCTCCGGACCCTCGAGCAGAAACGCGGCCAGAAGCGCCGAGGTCGTGATCGGCCGGGCGCCGGCGAGGGACGTCCCGACATCGGCGTCGCCCGTGTATCGAAGGACTCGGTAGAGCATCGAGAGCCGCCCCGCGCGCAAAGGGTCGTACGCGATCGCGCAGAGCCAGAGGTCGGCAAAGGGCGCGAGGGCCTCGACGACTCCGCCACGCATCGGATGCATGCGGCCATCGTTACTGAAGTCGCCTTCCGGCGTGATGTAGAACGTCACGCCCGCCCGCACGCGCTCCACGATCGCAGCAACGTCGCGTTCGGTCACGGCGCGGAGGTTCTCGAGCACTTTGCGCCGGTAAGGCTGCTTGAGCTTCGCCACTTTCACCCACGCTTGAGCCCGCATGAAGTCAGCGGCCTTCCATAAGTCGCCCAGCACGCGGCTTTCCAGGCCCAAAAGGGCGAGCGTTTCCACCGGCAAGATTGCTTCTAGCGGCAGATCGCCATATTCGGCGCGCAACTCTTCGGCCAAGCTGATGAGCGGCCGCGAGAAGAGATGGTTCTCGATCGGCAGGATGCCGAAGACGCCCCACAATCCGCTCAGATTCACGCCACGCGTAAACCACGCGGTCCAGGGTAACTTCGCCGCGATGAACCCCGTCTCGAAGGTACGGCGCGAGTTGCACATGACCAGCGGCTTCCACGGGTGGCGCAGAAACGTGCGTGCCGTGACGATCTCGCCTTCGTCGATATGTTGATGGTTGGTGATCAGCACCGTCGCCCCGCGTCCTGCCGGCAAACGACCCCATTGGCGAACGCGAATTGCAAAGGAAATGTAGGCCTGACGAATGACGTAGGCGGTCGCCGTCATCGTCCAGTTGGGCTTCACAGTCCCGTCGGTTCCCCCATCTGCATTTAAACTTTCTTTCGCAAACGAAAAAAAGGCCGCCTCCCGTGGCTAGCGAACCGCGTCGCGTGAAGTTAGCACGAGTGCTGGCCGCCGCCCTCGACGTCGTCACGATCGCCGCGCTCGGTTATGCGGCCGTCGCGATCGTATGCGCGGAACGCTTCGGCCGGCGCGATCTCGAGCGGGATAGCGTGGACGACTTGCCGGCGGTCAGTTTGCTCGTCCCGTTACATGGTGATGAGCCCGGTCTCGAGGAGAACCTGCGTGCGTTTGCCTTGCAGGACTACCCCGTTTGTCAGCTCGTCCTTGGCGTCGCGCGCGCCGACGATCCCGCGCTGCCGGTTGCGCAGCGCGTAGCCGCGGCGCTTCCCGATCGGAACATCGAGATCGACGTCGGTGAGCTTCCCGGCGCGGCTAACCCCAAAATTGCAAACGTCCTCTCGATGATGCGACTCGTGCGCCATCCGATGTTGGTCCTGGCTGACAGCGACACACGGGTGAATCCGGCGTACGTCCGCTGCGTGACGGCGCCGCTGCGGGACCCCGGCGCCGGCGTGGTAACCTGTCTTTTTGCCGGCGTCCCCGACGACACGTTTTCGGCAAAACTTGGGGCCATGTTCATGAACGAGCAGTTCATTCCATCGGTGCTCGTCAATCGACTTTTAGGGCCGCCGCGGCACTGCCTCGGCCCGACGAACGCGGTGCGCTCGACGGTGCTCTCCGCAATCGGCGGCTTCGAGGCCCTTGCACCCCATCTCGCTGACGATTTCATGCTGGGGAACTTCGTTGCCGCCCGGGGTCTCCGCGTCGAGATCTCAACTTATGTCGTACGAACGATGGTATCAGACTCGAGCCTTGAGAAGCTCTGGAACCACGAACTGCGCTGGCATCGGACGATTCGAGGCGTGCAGCCGGCCGGCTACGCCGGCATGTTCCTCACCTACCCGCTGCCGCTCGCGCTGTTAGCGTTTCTGCTCGCGCCGCGGCGAGAGCGCGCGGCGGCACTCGTCGTTGCGGCGCTCGCGCGCATTGCCTTGCGGCGCGTTTCCAGTCGGGCGCTCGGCGTTGCCGTAGCTCCGGCGTGGCTCATGCTGCCACGCGATCTGTTCGGGATCGCCGTATGGGCTTGTGGGCTCGTTGGAAAGGCGGTCCGCTGGCGCGACGCGGACCTGCAGATCGAAGAAGGCGATTTGCTCGCCGAACGGCAGCCCCACGCTGCTCGGTAGGGCAGCTAGGCGGTTGCCCGATTTGCCGCGCCGAGGGGTTGGCTTGCGGGGCTGCCGAAATAAATTATAGGCCCGTTTGGGCGGACTTTTGCTACTTTAAATTTAGGAGGCACATGCGACACCTTTCACGCGTGATTGCGTCAATCTTAGGGCTCACGCTAACCCTCACTGCATGCGGAGGACAAAGCTCCTCGCTTCCGTCGATGCCCACGGGCAATAATCGCGGACCGGTGGACTCCTCGGTGCGGTCGACGACGCCGGGAACACCCTTGATTTCCATTCCGCAGCTCTACGGAGACTTGGCGTACACCGATGCGGGACGGCGAGCAGCCAACGCAGCGGTCCGAGTCTCTCTGACGCTTCGTTACAATCATCAAGCCGAACTCGACCGGTTCGTCGCAAAGATCAGCGATCCGCACTCGAGCGCGCACCGTCAGTTCTTAACGGCGAAGCAGTTTAACGAACGCTTTGCGCCAACCGAGGCGCAGGAGAAGCGGGTCGTTCGCGAACTGGAACGTGCCGGCTTCACGATCGAAAAGCGGTATCCGAATCGAACGATCGTGGACGCTACGGCTCGCACTTCAACCGTCGAGCACTTCTTCTCCACCCAGATCCATACCGTACGCCAAGGAAAGCACGGCGAGCGCTATACGAACGTCACCGCTGCAACCGTGCCTGCGTCAATTTCCAAACTCGTGCGCGACGTCTCTCTCAATAATCTCGTCGTGGTCCGGACCGTAGCCGACCAGAGCGGCGTGGAGAGTCAACGAAGCGCACCACAGTTTCAAACCGACGGGCAGGGGCGCACCGTAATTCCGCTCGGAGGAATCAAACCGCTGGACTCTACGGGCAAGCTGGTCAACGGGAACTTCGCCAGCGGTTCGCTTAGCCCGGGCTGGATCAACGAAAGCACCACGCGCGGCAGCTACGTGCAAGTCACGACGGCGCAGGCCTATCAGAGCACGTACTCGGCCTTCATGGGCACGCTGGCGCCGCCCGAAATCAACGGCTGGGCTTCGATCGCTCAAGAAGTGACCGTACCCTCCGGCGGCGAGCTTAGCTTCTGGGTCTATCAGGGCTCCAACGAAGGCGCGCTCGGCTATGGGACCAAGTACGCTTGGCAAGCCGGGTACCTTCTCAACTCGCGCGGATCGATTCTCACCACGTTCTATAAGACCGTGAACAACACCAACGGCTGGGTAAACTATACGGTGAATCTCAGCGCGTACGCCGGTCAGACCGATTACATCTACTTCGGTTCTTACGGCGACGGCTATTCGAAAGCATACGTCTATCAGTACGTCGACGACGTTGCCTGGGTAGGCGCGACGCCTTCCCCATCTCCGACACCTACGGCAGCTCCGACGGCCACCCCGACCCCGCAGCCAACCGCAACTCCGACGGCGGGCCCCACGGCTACTCCGACGGCCGGCCCCACGGCCACACCGACGGCAGCTCCCACGGCGACGCCGACGCCGGGCAGCGGATGCAATAATTCCGCGCCGGATAATGGGCCGCTGACCAACTCCGACGGGACCCTCGCAACCGGAGTCGCCAAGCCGTTCGACTTCCCGGTTCAGCACGGTTGCAACGGCGCAGGCTACACGGCCGCCATCGCCATCGACGATCCGGTAAACACGAGCTACCTCGCCACGTACTTGTCGGCTGCCGGTGTCACGCAAACGGGCACCGTAACCAACGAAGCCGTCGACGGCGGCGGCAGCGGCGACGACGCTGAAACGGATCTGGACGTCCAGACGATCTCGGGGCTCGCGCCGGGCGCGAACATCATCGTTTACGACATGGGTTCGCTTGCCGATCAGAATATCGAGGACACGTATAACCAGGTGCTGACCGATGGAAAGGCGACCGCCGTAAACTCGTCGTTCGGCGGCTGCGAATCGAGCGACAAACCGTTCGCGGAGTCCACCAACTCGATTGCGGAACAAGGAGCTGCCGAGGGCGTTGAGTTCTCGGCCTCGAGCGGCGACTCGGGAAGCAATGAGTGCAGCGGCAAGGGGGTGAGCGCCCCGGCCGGCGGCCCGTACTTCTCGTCAATCGGTGGGATCAATTTCACCGATACCAGCGGCGGCGTTCTTGAAACCGTCACCATGGGCAGCGTCTCCGGATACTCGGGCGGAGGCGGCGTTTCGTCCGTCTTTAGTCTCCCGAGCTATCAGAGCGGCATCACCGGCATGATAACCACGGGTCGCAATCAGCCCGACATCTCGTTGCCGTTCTTCCCTGTGGCCGTTTATACGGGCGGCGCCTGGGGCGAATACCTCGGCACGTCGTGGTCTTCACCGGCCTCGGTCGCGATGGTCCTCGAAGCCAACCAACTCCACTCCACCAAGCTGGGCTGGATCGATCCGACGATCTATAGTCTGTTCGGATCGACTGGTTACAGCGACTACTACACGCCGTGCACGTCCGGAAGCAATGGTGCGTACTCGTGCAGCGCCACCCAGTACAACCAAGCCGCCGGCATCGGAGCTCCAAAGGCCTGGGCCTTAGCCAACGCCCTCTAGAGCTCTTGCGACGGCCATAATGAAAAGCGGGGTGTGCCGAATGCACACCCCGCTTTCGCAAGCGAATTAAGAATTGAGGTTTTCTTAGATGAGTAGTTCACAGTGCGCCGCCAATATTTTTGGAACGGTCGAACCGCCGGCTACCGCGTTCTTGGGCGGCACGATAATCACGATGGACGATCGCAATCCGGCTGCCGAGGCCGTTGCGATCGCAGGCGGCAAGATCGTTGCGGTCGGCGCGCAGGACGAGGTGTTGGCGCGCGCCGGCGCCGATGCGCAGCGCGTGAATCTCGCGGGCCGAACGCTGATGCCGGGGTTGATCGATCCGCATCAGCACCCGCTTCCCGGCGGCCTGATGCAGGCGCACACGACGTCGGTAAGCTACGACCTTTATAAGACGAAGGCCGCAGTGCTCGACGCCTTGCGCAAGAAAGCATCGCAGACACCGAGCGGGCAGTGGATCTACGCATCGTATTACGACAACATCCTGCACGGCGGCTATCTCACGATGGCCGAACTGGACGGCGTCACGACGGCGCACTCAATGTTCGTCTACTACGTGAGCATGCATTCGGCGACGGGAAACAGGCTCGCTTTCGAGACCTCCGGCATCGGCCCGTCGACGCGCGAACTTCCCGGCGGCGGCTACTTCGGCGTCGACGCGAACGGCGTGCAGGACGGCATGATCCAGGAGATGCCGGCGCTCATGAAGTTCCTCGGCGGTTTTCCGAAGTTGACGCCCGAGCTGATTGCGGAGTCGATGACCGCGTTCTTGTACGGCTCGGCGGCTTTGGGCATCACGATGGTCCACGAAGCCGGCGCGTTCGCGCAGACGCCCGAGGTGTTCGAAGGCTACAAGGCGATCGCGGCGCAGTCGCCGGTTCGCTACAGCGTCAGTCCGATGGTTGACTACTTGGATCAAACGATGCAGTTCTTGGCGCCATACGGCAAGCCCGGCGCGTCCGCGATCGAAATTCCAGGCAGTTTACTTTCCTTCTATGCCGTGAAGATCGTCGCCGACGGTTCGCCCCAGCAAGAGAGTGCCTTTCAAAGCCAACCATATCTCAACTCGGCCGGCCGGGGTGCGGCCAACTACACGGTCGACAAACTCAACGAGCTGGTGATGCAAGTCAAGAACGCGGGGTGGCCGGTCTCGATCCACTGCAATGGCGACGCATCGCTGGAGATGGCGCTCGACGCGATCGAAGCCGCGTACGGTTCGAGTTCGGGGCCGCCGACCGGCATCAACCGTATCGAGCACTGCCCGCAAGCGCGGCCCGAGCAAATCGCGCGAATGAAAAAGCTAGGCGTGCAGCCGAGCTACCTGATGAACAACCTCTACTATTACGGCGCGGCGTACCGCGACCAAATTTTCGGCGCGCAGCGCGCCGCCAACGTTTACCCGGCCGGGGATTTCTTAGCCGACGGCATACCCTTTTCGATTCACAGCGATTGCCCGTGCTCCCCGGTGGCGCCGCTGCGCGAGATCGGCACCGCAGTTGCGAGGATTTGCTCGATCGATGGTTCCGTCATCGGTGCGCAGCAACGCGTAGCAATCGAGGCGGCACTTAAGGGGATGACGGTCGTCGCGGCGTCGCACTGTGGAATGGGCGACAAACTCGGCTCGCTCGAGGCGGGAAAGTATGCCGACCTCACGATTCTGGAAGACGACCCGCGCAAGGTAGACCCGGCCAAGCTCGGCGATGTAAAAATCTCGCAAACCTGGGTGAACGGGCGAAAGATTGACGCCACACGCTGAGTTTCAGCTACCGATCTTCTTCGACATCGGCGCGACGTTCATTTGGGCGATAACCGGAGCGGCCATGGGAGTGCGCCGCGGATACGACTACACCGGAATTTTCGTGATGGCGTTCGTCTCCGCACTCGGCGGCGGCCTGTTGCGCGACGGCATCTTCCTGCAGCACGGGCCGCCGGTCGCGGTGCGCGGCCCAATGTATCTCATCACGGTATTGGTAGGCGCGGTGGCCGGAGGCGCAATCGGCGTTTGGGCCGGCGGCCGAAGGCCGACGCTGCTTTGGCGAACGCTCTCGAACAGCGTCGACGCATTGGGCCTCGGAGCCTACGCCTGCGTCGGCGCTCAAATGTCGCTCGCGATGGGGTTGGGCGCTCCATCGGCCGTTTTCATCGGTGTCGTCAACGGCGTCGGCGGCGGGCTCCTTCGCGACGTTTTGACCAACGCGATTTGGATGTTGCCGGGCCAACTGCTCGCGATTGCGGCGTTGTTCGGCGCCATCGTTTTCGTCGGGCTTCAAGAACTGACGAGTTTGAGTGCGACCAACTCTGCTTGGATCGCCATCGCTTTGACTTTTGTGATCCGCATGCTGGCGGTTCACTACAACTGGCGAACGAGAGCGCTTCGCCCTCCACTAACGTAAGATAGGCGTGCGCCTATCCAACACGCTTTTCTGCGGGATCGTCGCGCTGGTTCTCGCAACGGTGGCGTTGCTGCAAATTTCGTCGGTCCGGCAGGAAGCTCAGACGTGGGACGAAGCCGTGTATATTTCCGCCGGCTACACGTACTGGAAGACTGGCGATTTCCGGCTCAACTCCGAGCATCCGCCGCTGGCCAAGCTCTTGGTGGCGGCCCCGTTACTTTTCCTCGACTTAGCGTTGCCGCTCGACGACCCGGCGTGGCAAAAGGCCGACGAGTACGCATTCGGAGCGCGCTTTCTCTACAAGAACCGTCTGCCGGCCGACACGATTCTCTTTGCGTCCCGCAGCGTCACGATATTCGTGACGCTGCTCTTTGGCCTCGTTATTGTTTGGTGGATGAGGCGACGAGCCGGCCCAATCGCCGCAATCGTGGCTCTGATCCTCTTTGCGTTCGACCCAAACATCATCGCGCACGGGCGGTATGCGACAAACGATTTTTACCTGGCATTCTTCTTCTTCGTCACCGTCATCCTGTGGAATCGCGCCCTGCGACTCGGAAGGCCCACCGATTATGCGCTCGCGGGCTGCGCCTTAGGGCTTGCCGTATGCTCGAAACTGTCGGGAGTTCTGCTCGTACCCGCCGCTGCACTGATCGCCTTCTCCCGGCCGCCTGAAGTTCGATCGCTCGCTCGCGGCGCGGCGATCAGCGCGCTGGCCGCGCTTGCGATCGTAGCCGTCCTCTATCACGGCCAAATCTACCACTATCGGGACGTTCTACGAGATTCGGTCGATCACGCCAGAGGGGGCCAGCTCGCCTACCTTTTTGGATCGACGTTTCGTCACGGCCACTGGTACTTCTACCCCGCGGTGGCGGCAGTAAAGACTCCGATAGCAGTATTCGTTCTGATCGCGCTAACGGCCGTCGCAATCGTTCGCCGAAAGCGCCTCGCTCCCGACTCGCTCGCGCTGTTTCTTCCGGCGACGCTCTATGCCATCGTGTGCGTCGCCTCACCGATCGATCTCGGAATCCGTATTCTGCTCCCGATCTATCCGTTGCTCTATGCGTTTGTCGCACTCAACTTGCCGTTGCCGCAATGGCGGTGGGCCGTCGCTGCATGCCTGGCGCTGCTCGTCGCTGAATCAACGATGGTCTATCCGAACTACCTGGCGTTCTTCAACGTGCTCGCCGGCGGCCCGGCGCAAGGACCGCGCTATCTGCTCGACTCGAACATCGACTGGGGTCAGGACACGAAGAAGCTCAAGGCCTACTTGCAGGCGCGCGGCGTCCGCGGCGCCTGCACGGCATACTTTGGAACGGCCTATCCGTTCTACTACGGCATCGTCCAGTTGCCGTGGCCCAGATACGTCAACCCCAGCGACATTCCCAAGCTCGACTGCGTGGTCGCGGTCAGCGTTACGTGGCTGTACGGCGGCCCCGCGATTGCCGGACCCACTTGGGGCTGGTTGCGCGCGCAGGTGCCCGACGCGAGGATCGGTTACTCGATCTACGTCTACGACTTCCGAAAGCATCCGGCTTCGTCACTCCGGGCGCCATGAGCACGAATGAGAGCAGCCGGCTCGCCGCACTCGGCTACCGCCAAGAGCTTTCGAGAGTTCTTTCGCTCTTCGACAACTTCGCGGTTGCCTTCAGCTACTTGAGCCCGATGGTAGGCGTGTACTCGCTCTACGCACTGGGTCTGGGCACGGGCGGTCCGCGTTACATATGGACGATTCCGATCGTCGTGGGCTTCATGATGCCGGTCGCCCTGGTTTTCGGCGAACTCGCCAGCGAGTACCCGCTCTCCGGCGCGCTCTACCAGTACGGCAAGTACAGCGTGGGACCGCGTTACGGATGGTTCATCGGTTGGATTTACGGTTTCGCACTGCTGGCGACGGTCGCTTCGGTCGATTCCGGCGCCGTTGGTTATGTCACGTCGCTCTCGAATATTTGGTTTGCAACGCATCTCGACCCAACCAGCCACGTGACGATCTTCGCGATCACCGGCGCAATCATCGTCTTATCCGCGATCGCCAACTCCGTCGGCGCCAACATCATGGGGCGCGTCGCGCGCTTCGGCGTCTACGTCGAGACGATCGGCACGTTCGGCGTCTTCGCCGCACTTGCGATTTTCGGCTTTCACCAACACTGGGGCTTTATTTTCTCGACGCAAAACGTCGAACATCTCAAGAGCAACCCGCTCGGCCTCGACTTCGGCGGCCATTGGTGGACCGGCGCGGCGCTGGTTGCCGTTCTCGCCAACGTCTACATCTTCTTCGGATTCGAGTCGGCGGGCGACATCTCAGAAGAGACGATCGACGCGGGGCGACAGGTTCCCAAGGCCATGCGAAACGCGCTGCTCTATGGCGGCATCGCATCGTTCGTCTTGGTCCTCGGTCTGCTTCTCGCGACACCGGCGAGCGGCATCGCGAGCGCCGTCACCGGCGGCGTCAGCAGCGTGCTCACCGTCCTGCCGGCCTGGCTGGCGGACTTCTTCCTCGTGATGATCGTCGTTGCGTTCTTCAGCTGTGGGACGGCCGTGCAAGGCGCCGGCGCTCGCGTCGCATTTGCCCTGGCGCGCGACGGCGCGCTTCCCTTGAGCCCACAGATACGAACGATCTCGCCGCGCCACCACACGCCGGTCAACGCGATCCTGGTGGGAACGATCGTTCCGTTCCTCTTCTTGTTGCTGGTGCTGATCAATCCGAGCAAGCCGGTGCACGTGCTGTGGTTCGACTACCCGGCCAACGTCAACGCGCTCTACGCGTTGGTTTCGTTCGCGACGTCGGGTATCTACCTCGCCTTCTTCCTCACGGTCTTCGGCGCGCTCGTTGCCCGGCGACGGGGCTGGCGGCCAAGCGGGGTCTTCACGCTGGGTGCCTGGGGAATGCCGGTCACGATCGCTGGCGGTCTTTACTTGCTCCTGATGCTCGCGAACATCGTCTGGCCGAGTTCGCTCTCCAGCGGTCGCGCGGTCTTCAACTACGGCTGGGTCACCCTGGGAGTGATGTTCGTCATCGTGGCCGCCGGCGCGATCTTCGAGGCAATCGCGCGTCCCGACCGCGCTGGAGGTATGGGCGCTGGCCCCCATTGAATCCGGGGGACGTGGGCCCCTTACAATCGAGCTTCGTTCGCGCTTTCGGCGCGGTCCTGATCGCCGCGCTGGGCATCGCGTCGTGCGCCGGCGGCTCGAGTAACGCAACGACGGGCGGGGACGTGCCGTCCTGGCTCTCGCCGGCCGCGGGCAGCGGCAGCGGCGGGAGCTCCAACTACATTTCGCACGTCGTGGTCGTGATCCAGGAGAACCGCAGCTTTGACGATCTCTTCGCGACGTTTCCCGGTGCCGACGGAGCGAGCGAAGGGCTGGAAAAGCTGGCATCGGGAGACCAGTACGTTCCACTTCAGGAGGTCGATCTTGCTTCGCCGTGCGACTGGGGTCACTCGTGGAGGACCTACCTCAAGGACTGGGACAAGGGCAAGATGGACGAGTTCAATCTCGAGGGAGGCGGCGTGAAATGCCCGGGAAAGGCCGGCACTGCAGTCTACCAGTACGTGAACCCGTCGGAGATCGGACCCTACTGGACGCTCGCGCAACAGTACGTCCTAGCCGACCACATGTTCCAGACGCAAGGCAGCGGCAGTTTTACCGCGCACCAGGACCTAATCCGGGGCGGCACAACCATCGACGAGAGCCAGACCGAGAGCCTGGTGGATTTCCCCTCTCACCATCCGTGGGGGTGCGACTCGCCGCCGGGGACAGTGACGACTCTGCTGATCTCGCACCCGCCCAAAGCACTAAAACGCGAGTTCGATAAAGGCCCGTTTCCCTGTACGGAAGACTTCCCGTCGTCTGGAGGTTATTACGAGACGTTGCGCGATCTGCTCGACGCCAACTCGGTTTCGTGGACGTACTATTCGCCGCCGGTTATGGGGGGAACCGGAGGGCTGTGGAACGCCTTCGATGCGATTTCGGCTGTTCGCTACGGCCCCGAATGGAAAACCAATATCCATAACACGAATGACCTCTTCTCCGATATCTCCGGCGGCAAGCTCGCCAACGTTTCGTGGGTCGTTCCCGACGACGTCAACTCCGATCATCCCGGCGATGGGAAGGACCTAGGTCCGTCGTGGGTAGCCAGCGTCGTCAATGCGATCGGCGAAAGCTCGTACTGGAACTCAACGGCGATTATCGTCGTGTGGGATGACTGGGGCGGCTTCTACGACAACGTGTCGCCACCGTTTAAGGATCAGTGGGGCGGCCTAGGTTTTCGCGTTCCGATGATCGTCGTATCGCCCTACGCGCGAGAAGGAAGCAGCGGTCCCGGCCTCGTCGAACACGAGCAATACGAGTTCGGCAGCATCTTAAAATTTATTGAGAATATCTGGGGTCTCGGGCAGTTGGGGACGACGGACACGCGCGCCGCGAGCATCATCGACTGCTTCGACTTCACCCAGCAGCCGCGCCAGTTCCAGGAGATCGGCTCTTCGTACACCCGCGCCTTCTTCGAGCACCAGAAACCCTCGTACTTGCCCGTCGATAGCGAATAGCGCAAGGTCTCCGGTTGCGCGTAGGGAGGATTTATGAGACAATCCCTCCCGGTCTTCAAGACCCACTTCCTATTTTTTTTTGAAAGAGTATGTCCAATCGCTATACGCAATAGAACCCGTGGGAGAGGTCCTCGCCCCACAAAGCCAAGCGCTCCCCAGAACACCAAAGAAGCTCCGCTCGAGGTGTTCGGCAGCATCAAACAAGTTTTTCCGAGTACGACGTTTTCGGTCGAGCTCGATAACGGCCACGTCATCCTGGCACATATAGCCGGACGCTTGCGCCGTCACCGTATCAAGATTCTTCCCGGAGATCGAGTAGAGATCGAAGTCTCGCCCTACGACTTAACCAAGGGCCGGATCGTCTACCGTTATCGCGCCGGAGAAGAGCGCCGGATCCCGCAACGATCCGGACAGACTCCCTAGTATCTCGCGCTAAGCTTGAATCGGCCCGACGTGCAGATTTCGATGATCTGCTCGTTGCTGAGCCGTTGGAACGTCTTCTTGGCGTACTCGAAGGGCTCGCCGGCATCGGTTGCGTCGTAGCGAGCTTGGGCCCCCGGATTCAACTGCGGACGCTGTTGTAGCGTCTGTTTCTTGAAGTTGACGCGATAGGCCAGCTCTTTTCCGAATAACACGACCTCCCCGCGAGCATTGGCGTAGCCACCGAAGACCGGCTCCAAAAGCTCCGAGAGGGCGCGGCCGGAACCACCGGCACTGATCGCGAGAACGGCAACGGGGGAAAGGGTGGTCTGCATCACAGGGATTGAACATCCGTAATACCCGAAAGGTTGCATGCGGACGGCGGCTGCCTTGTATAGGGGCTCCTTAGGAGCCCTACAGGCTCCTTAGTATGAGAACTCCTGGAGCTGATTGGATCCGGGGCCGTTGACCCAACCCGTTCGCGCCGCGGGATTTATCGAGATTCGGACCGGAATGACGAAATCGCCCGCGTAAGTGAAGTTGAAGCCATTGATGGACTCCAAAAGGGCTCCATCCTCCTGGTACACCTGGATGCTGCTGCCCGATCCCGAGGTGCTCGAAATCGGCTGCGCGATGAGAAAGAGCTTGTTGACCGGATCGCTGGCGACGAAGCCGCCGGCATAATACTGGCCTCCGCCGTTGGGCAAAAGCTCGTGAGTACCGGTCTCTTTCGCGAGGTCGTAAAACTCGAGGCCGCCGTCCAGCTCCGTCGTCGTGCACGCGACGCCGGTTCCGGAGTCGTATCCGATTCCGTTGGCATATCCGCAACCGACCGAACCGGGGCATTGGACTCCGGAAAACTGTTTGAGCTTACCCGAGTGCAAGTCGACCGTGGTGATCACCGGCGGCGGTCCGCCCGCCGCGCCGTAGCTCGGCGAGCTCGCCATAACCGCTAAGTTATTTACCGTGTCCTGCGTGAGCTGGGGTTGCGTACCGAGCGAAAACTGATTCGCGCTGAGCGTGACGACCTTGCCAAATGTGCCCTTTGCAACGTCGGAAACCAGCAACTCCGAAGGGTCGGAACCTTCGCGTTGATAGCCAAACACCACGGCCGTGCTCGTGCTCTGGTTTGGGGCCCACTGCAGAACGTTGAACAGTTTGACTGGGGGGAGCCATCTTCCGGTGAAGCGCTCCTTCGTAACCGGGCCGAGCAAGTGGTACATATCCTTTGCCGGAGTCTGACCCGGCTTTCCGGCCTTCTGAAAATCCATGAGCCCCACGTCACCGTCAAAGATTCCGTCGGCAACATAGTCATCGCCGCGCGCCACCTTGGCGCCCTTTAGCTCGCCGAGCGTCTTGGTAATCTTCCCCATAGTCGCGTCGAAGGTCTGCACGGAGATATCCGTCAGGCTTGCCGACGCCAGCACGCCGTCGTTCCCCTTCTGGTCGACGTCGAAGCCGAAGATCTCGCCGCCGTCCGAGGTTGAGAGTACCGGGCCCAAGGATCCGGTGTTCTTCGTGACGGCCGCAGAGGTGGCCGGCCGGGCCGTAAAGTTGTTACCGCCGCCGCACGCGGAAATGCCGGCGATCGCCAGCGCGATCAGCAGCTTTTTAAAGAATCGCTCCATATGCTGCTAATGCTGCCGTCAATTTATAAAAAAGGTATGAATTTGGCTAGCATTTGCGGGTGAGATTATAACCCGCACCCGAGAGGTGCTTTCCGTCGGGCGAGAGCTTGAGCGTGTGATTACCGTAGTACGTAAGGTTGACGGTCGAACCGTCGATAATCCAGTTGCCGGAGACGCCGTCATTGTCGGTGAGATCGCCGTTGAGCTGCATGGTGAACGTTCGCTTGGAATCGTTGTCGGAGACCCAACTGCCGACGAGATTAGTCGTGGCGCACCCCGTCGGGACCGGCGATGCGGTCGGCATCGCAGCTAATGGCGTTATCGCGCCGCCGTAGAATTTGTGCGCGATGTTCAAGCAGAGCGCATGAGCCCCGAACGGGTTTGCCGGCAGCTGAACGGCGCAGATAAACGTCACCACATAGCCCTTGGCGAGCGGATAGCAGCGTACCGTCGCGCCGGATGAAGAAGCGCCGGTCGCAATATTTTGCCCCATTGCGAACCACTCGCCGCTTCCCGGCGATGATTCGGTTGCGCCGGGCAAATAGGTCTCCAGGGCGGCCTTCGCCTTTGCGCTGCAATCACTCAGCGAGCCGGTGTCGCTGACGTATCGAATTCCCGACGAAAGATCGACGGAAGCAACCGCTGCGGTATGCGACAGCGAGCCAAGGAGGATCGCTATGGCAAAGAGCCAGAGTCCACGTTTGACGTTCAAAACTATCGCGCCCCCGAGTCAAACGCTGCGGTCAGTTTCGTGCACAGAGCAGCGGCGCTATCCGGGCTGGGAGGCACCTGGGCGGCACACGTAAAGGTGACGAGATAGGCAGCCGCGAGCGGATAGCAATGAATGGCAGCCGCGGCCGTCGAGCCGTTCGCCGAATCGGGCGCGCCGAATGCTAGCCACTCGCCGGTATCTACGCCGAGCTGGACGGCGTTCTGCAACACGGCATTCAGCGCGGTCTTTGCCGAGCTATTACAGGCGCTCACCGGCTGATTCTGAACGACCTTGCTGACGCCCACGTTCATGTCGAGCGCCGCGGGCGCCCGCGTGGAGAGCGAGCCAAAGGCCGCGATGAGACCCGCGGCTAGCAGTGCGACACGACAGCGAGAGATTCTCGTCACGGCGACCTCCTCGCTAGGGCGTTAGACGGGGGAGCCGAACGTTCCCGCGGGATTTGGCATGGCAACGTCAAGACGAAAAATCGACAGCATCTACGAGCTGCGTAAGGCAGCCGAACGCAAGGCGTTGGCAGAAAAAGCGATTGAAGACGAACCCGGCGCAGAACGTCGCGACCAGCTGCTTCACGCTCAAATTAAACTCGAAGAAAAAACGATTGAAGCCATTGCAGTCTGCCACGAATGCGGCCGCACCCATTTGTCCGATGAGGCCCACGAGAAGCTCACGCCTTAGCGGCGCGCTCGAGGGGGCAAGTTTTTGAAGAGCCGCAACCCCTGCCGCCGTCCATAAACTCGACGCCGTCAACCACCTCGTGCATGATGAAGAGGCCGTATCCGCGTGGCGCGCCCTGTGGCGGAGGGTTGACGCATTCCGGCGGTTTGAAGCCCCGGCCCTGGTGCCGTATTTCGGCGACGAGCCGCCGGCCATCCGTGCAGCAATCGACCGATAGAATTGGGCCGCCCCCGTGCTCGACGCAGTTGGCGAGCGCCTCGCCGGCACCAAGCTCGAAACCGATCAGATCCTCACCTGAAAGCCAGTTCGCGGCAAACACCGCGACCAGCGTACGAGCCTCCCTCGCGCCGGCCGCGGAGCAGGGAAAGCGCCGGCTAAACTGCGGAGTGCGGCTCATGAGAACTCAGTTCGGGGGTTGCGGTCCCGCGAGCCCGCGGATTTCCATGACGGTGTCGTTGAGCGCCTGGGCGTCCTTCACCGCCGCCGAACCCACGGTACTCGGCGGCGGGCAGGTGACGTCGCTGGAAACCCAGCCGTCCCACTTCACGCGAATCGTCGAGCCGAACGAGGCGCTTTTCGCGCAAGATCCGCTCGGCACGTTCTCTTCGCGCACCGCCGCCAGCGCCGCGAAGAAACGCGCAACGACGTCTTTCGGAACGGTAAATAGCTTGGGGCTCGACGTTCCGGACGTGATTGACGCGGTACCTTCGGCGCGCACGACGATTTGGTTTGCGCGCGAATTGGTCGAACCGGAATCGACGATGACTGCGCTATCGACGGTGACCGCCCCAACCAGAACGACGGCGGCGTAGGCCGTGAACAACAGGGTTGAAACTCGACGGACTGCTCGATTCACCAGAACCTCCAACCGTGTGACTCACGAGAACGCAATCACGTTGGTTTCGCAAGACGGTCTGCGATGCCTCGTTCGCACGCCGTTGGGCAAGGATTTGCTGATCGCAAGCAACGGCGAGGCGCTCCTCGAAAGCACGTTCGTCGCGCGGCAGCGCGCAGCCGAGCGCAAACCGAGCGACGCGCTGCTCGTTGAAGCGCGGGCGCAAGTTCAAGCATACTTCGCTCGTCGCTTGCGCCGTTTCGATCTGCCGTTCTTTCTCGAAGGTACTGCGCTTCAGCTTGCCGCTTGGCACGCCGTCGCATCGCTCAGCTTCGGCGAGTTCGTTTCGTATGCCGACGTCGCGCGCGCCATCGGCCGCCCAGGGGCACATCGCGGCGTTGCCGCGGCCATGGGGGCCACGCCGCTCGCGCTTTTCATTCCGGCGCACCGCGTGATTGGCGCGGACGGACGAATCAAAGGAGCGGATCGGAAATCGCTGCGCGCGCGCCTCGCCGCGTTCGAAGGCGTTCAGCGCGCCAGGCGCTCGCCATAGCGCGCATTCTCGATCGTTTCTTCTAAGAACGCTGCTTGATAGGCGAGAATATCGCGCACGAACGGAAACTGCGGATGGCGACGCTCCGCCGTCGTCCGGTAACGATCGCCTTCGCGCTGCAAGATCTTCCAGTTCACCATCAACGGTAACGCGGAGCGAACCATGCGGCGAGCGTTGCGGCGCAGCTCCGGATCGACGAAAATCTGAGGCGGGAGACTCGCGAGGCGTTCTTCGACGGCAGCGCACGCTTCGTCCACCGTGAAAGCTTCGTCGCGATCGAGCAGCCACGCGCCGAGGAGCTGGCTGGTCACTACCGGCCGAATCGCTGCCAGTGCCGGAAGCATCGGCGCACCGTCGAGGCGCCCCACGCGGTAAAGCATCGAGAGACGCCGAGAAACAAAAGGATCGTAGCTGACACCGATCAGATAGATCGTTGCAAGCGGCGCCAAACGATGGACGGCGCCGCGCATGGGCCGGAGGCGCCCGTCGTACGAGTAATGTCCCTCAGGCGTGAGATAGAACGTGCCGCCGCGGCGAACGACATCTTCCAGGAGCGCCAGGTCCTTTTCGAGGTTGTCGCGGGTTTCGTCGAGGATTTCGCGCCGGTAGGGTTCGCGCACCGTTGAGACCTTTACGACGGCGCGCGCGCGGTCAAAGAACTCGCGGTGCCAAAGATCGCTGCTCTTGGTTTCGGGAGGGAAACGGGAGGCCACCGAATCGTCGAAGATCTCACCGATCGGCAGCGGACCGTGCCGTCGTTGGACCGCCCACGCAAAGGCGGCAAGTGCGCGCGCGCCAAGTTCGTTTTCGAGCGGGAGCAGCCCGAGCGTCATGAAAAGCGGTCCGGCGTTCACTCCGCGCAGGGCGAACCGCAGCCACGGGAGCCGGTCTGCAAAAAACCCGGGCTCGTACATGCGGCGCGAACTCGCCGTAAAGATCGGATGCCGCCAAGAACCGCTCTCCACCGTCGTCGACGAGACGATCGCCGGCGATTCGAAATCGTGCTGATGGTTGGCGACGATCAGCGTCGGACCGCGTCGCCGGGGAAGCCTCCCCCAACTGCGTACGCGATATGCAAGGTGATCCCACGCGTAGTTCGACAGAACGGCGGCGAACCGTAGCGGCCAGCCCCACAGCGATGAAAGCGGCCGGCGCCCCACGCGCAACACCGAGAGCGCCGCGAGCGCAAAGCTAAACCCCGAGAGTCCGAAGACGGCTTGGTAGCCGGCGCGAGTTCCGCCGAAGAGCCCGATCAACCAGCCGCCGGCCAATGGAGCGACGATGTTGGGCAGGCTCGTCGCAATTCCCCAAAGGCCGAGATCGCGCCCGACGTCGCGCATCTTCGGAATTGCATCCATCGCGAGCGCCCAACCGCTCGACATCACGCCGCCAAACCCGATGCCGAAGAGCAGCGCGAAGGGAAGCATCCACGCCAGCACCGGCGCGAGCGCGAATCCGATCGTCGCGGAGGCCATGCATCCAAGGGCTAACGCGGTAACGATCTTGCGTGGTACGCGATCCGAGAGCAAACCAAGATAGAGGCTCGAGATGACGGCGCCCACGATGGTGCAGAACGCGTATAAAGCCGTTCCGGCCGAGGGGTTGGCGATCTTTTGCACGTCGCGGAAGAAAAAGAGCACGAACGTTTGCAGCATCGTCAATCCGAAAAAGACCAGCACGCGAGCGACGAAGACGACGATGAAATCGTGCCAATCGCGAACGCGAGCGTGTTCCTCTCCATCGTACGTTCCTTCGCCGATTGCTAAAAGGGAGAGGCCTCCCACGGCCATGATGATGGCGGTGGCCATAAAACTCAGCGAAGGATTCGGCATCGAGCCGGCAATCGCGAAACCGAGCACGCTGCCGACCAGCGTGCTGGCGCCGCGCACGCCCGAAACGACGCCCCAATTCCGCCGCGGTACCGATTCAGGGAGCAGCACCTGATACGCGCTCAGCGCGACGTTGGCTCCGAGGGTCGCAACGACGAGCAGAATCGCGAACAACGCCAGCGTATGCGTGTACGAGAGCGCCGCCAAAGCGGCGACATCGATTGCAACGCCCGCACCGACGAAAGCCCGGCGCGAGCCGCCGCGGCGCCGGAGCGCGTCGGAGAGCCACCCGGCGAAGAGCGGCACGACCGCCGTCGCGAGCGCGACGGTGCTGGCGAGCACCGCGAGCACGACGACGTGATTCTCCGGCGCAAGCCGGATCGTCGTGGCCGGCACGGCGATCGCCATCAACGCGGTATCTTGAACCGTCAGCGGGATCCAGAGCGCGTTGAGCATGACCCAGCCGCCGATCTCGCGCAGATTGGTCCTCGTAATGCGGTTAATGAGGCGGTCCTTGAGCGCTACTGTTTAACGGCGTCGATCAGCACGATTCCGCGGCCGCCAAAGTCCTGCAACTCGTTGATGGCGGCGAGTGCGGCGCCGACGGGCGTATCCGGATTGGTGGCGTCGTTAAGCGAGAAACCGGTCTGCCTCCGGATTTGCGCGTCGAGCGGATCGCGGATAATTTTCGGTGCGTATTTGAGCCGGCCGATCAGCTGGAGCATCGACCCCGCTTTATCGTTGAGTACCGCAGGATCGACTACCATCACGACGACGCCGTGGCGTTTGCCGCTCTCCATATTTGAGAAGGCTTGAAAGTCCAAGCCGAGCTCGCGCGTGTGCGTGCGTACCGAGTCGATCCCGTTTCCCGTGACCGCGACCGCGTAGCCTTCCGGCGGATGCGCGCTCAGTTCTCCGAGCCACGCCTCGAGCGCGGGCATGAACGCCTGGGTTCCCGCAACGACGTCGTGACCGTCGTAGGTGCCCGCTCCTTGCGCGAAGACGGTGTGATCGCCGGCCCCCGGCTGGGCGGTTATCGTGCGATGCCAATGGTGCGCCGAAAGCACGTTTGCACCGTCGAAGAGCGGGAACGCGATCGGATCGCCGGCAGGGCCCCCTGCCGAGCCGTGACTGCCGCTCGAGCATGCGCTTAGCACGGCCGCGAGCACGGCGAAACACCAGCGTTTCATCGAGGAAGGCGATTCGAGGAGAAGGCCGCCGCCCCCCGTAAGCCCACCAAGCGTGGCGCTATCATATGGATCCTATCTCAAAGTTGACGAGCTTCTCGCCTTGCAGCGGCCGCTTTCGCGTCCCGCGCATCACGACGAGATGCTCTTCATCATCATCCATCAAGTCTACGAGCTGTGGTTCAAACAGGTCTTGCACGAGGTGGACGCCGCCCTGCCGGCGCTCGACCGCGACGACCTGCCCGCCGTCGGCAAGCACTTTCGCCGGATACACGCGATCCAGCGGCTGCTCGAACAGCAAGTGGACATCTTGGAGACGATGGCGCCTCAAGAGTTCAACGAGTTTCGAGACCACCTCAATCCGGCCAGCGGCTTTCAATCGGTTCAGTTTCGCGAGCTTGAGTTCGGTTGCGGTCTGCGCCACACTGAGGTTCTGAAGTTTCTCGAGCTCGACGACGCGCAACGCGCTCGCCTCGAGCTTCGGGCGGCTTCGCCTTCGCTGTACGACCGCGTCAAAGCCTTGCTCGCGCGCCGCGGCTTCGCCGTCGCAACCGGACCGGAGCTTGTCGAAAGCTTCCGGCAAATTTACTCGAACGAAGCGGCGCATTACGACCTGTATCGCCTGCTCGAGGATCTCATCGAATTCGACGAACGGTTCGCGCTCTGGCGCTCACGTCACGTGCTGATGGTCGAACGCATGATCGGTCAGCGTCCCGGCACCGGCGGGTCGTCGGGCGCTCAATATCTCCGGGGCACGCTCGAGCGTCGCTTCTTCCCCGAACTCTGGGAAGTCCGAACCTATCTTGGAGAGGGAAGCTACGGATGACGCAGTTGCGCGAACAGTTTCCAATTCTCGCCGACTCAACCTATCTCGTCAGTCACTCGATGGGAGCGGCGCCGCTTCGGGCCCGAGAGGCGCTCGAAGCATTTTGGGACGAGTGGGCGAGCGACGGTCCGGAGGCTTGGGAACGTTGGCTGCCGCGAATTGGTGAAATCGCCGACGGCATCGGAGCGATCGTCGGCGCTGCGCCCGGCTCCGTCTTTCTCGGACCCAACGTTTCCATTCTACAAGCCGCAATCGGAAGCTGCATTGACTTTAGCGGCGATCGCAACGAAGTCGTCTATGAAGCGTTGCAGTTCCCGTCGCTCACCTACGTCTGGCGCGAATGGGAGCGCTATGGGGCCGTCAATCGTATCGTCGACTCCGACGATGGCCGCACGATTCCAACCGAGCGAATCGTCGAAGCGATCACGGAAAAGACGGCGCTGGCCGTACTCTCTCATGCGTACTACGTCTCCGGTGCGATCGCCGACGTTCGAGCGATTCAAGCCCACTGCCGCCAGGTTGGCGCGCTGCTTTGCGTCGACGCCTACCAGACGACGGGAATCTATCCATACGACGTGACGCAGTGGGACTTAGACATCGTAACCGGCGGCTCGCACAAGTGGCTCTGCGGCGGGCCGGGCTGCGCTTGGATTTATGTTAAGCCTTCGTTGGCGCGCGAGCTGCGTCCGGCCCTGACCGGATGGATGGCGCACGAACGGCCGTTCGCGTTCGAACCTTCGCCGATCGTTTACGCCGAATCGATGTATCGCTTCGGCCACGGAACGCCGACGATCCCGGGATACGTGGTCGCGGCGCCAGGCCACGAAATGATTCGCACGATCGGCGTGCCGCAGATTCGCGAGCACAATATACGCCTTACCGAGAAGATCATCGCGCTGTCGCTGCAGCGAGGACTCGTCGTGAAGACGCCGCTCGAGCCGGAGCGGCGAACCGGCTGGATCGGCATCGACTTCGACGGCTCCGAAAACGCCTGCCGTCAGTTGGTGGCGCAACGCGTCTTTGTGGATTATCGCCCGACTTGCGGCATTCGCGTTAGTCCCCACTTTTACACCGGGGACGATGAAATCGAGGCATTCTTCGCGGCTTTAGACGGACTGACTTGATCGGGTCGATGGTCGTCGACCACACCCAGATTGGCGCCGCGTTCCGGCGCCTTTCGCTTCCTGTTGCGATGCAGATGCTGGGCGATCAACTGCTCGGAACGGCCGACACCATCGCGATCGGCAGCCTGGGTACCGTCGCGCTTGCGGGCGCGACGGCGGCCAATACGATCTCCCTCGTCGTGACCTTCGCCGCCTTCGGCTTGGTCAGCGGTACGGGGATCGTTGCGGCGCAGCGCATCGGCGCGCACGACATTGACGGCTTCGGCCGCACGCTGCGAGCCGGCGTCGCCGCGCCGTTTGCCGTCGGCCTGCTCTGCCTCCTGCTCAGCCTATTCGGCGCCACGGCGGCGATGCACGGACTAATCGGCGACTTGGCTAGCGCGCACGCAAGCGCGATCTATCTCATCTTGCGCTGCGCCGCGATCATGCCGATTGCGCTCTCGGCGACGCTGATCGTCGGAATCGGTGCGGCCGGAAACCAGCGCCTCGGCGTGCTGGTGCTGATCGTCGTGAACGCCATCCATATTCCGCTGCTGCTCGTGCTTGGGCTGGGCTGGTTGACGCACCATCCCTTTGGCATCGTCGGGGCCGGCGTATCCTCGCTACTCTCAGAGACGATTGGAGCGCTCTTCGCGATCGCCTTCATCGCGCGACGGCCGCAGTATCACGTCTTGCGGGAGCGCTCTTTCTCGTGGCCGCTGGCGGTCCGGTGCGCGCGGCTTGGATTACCCGAGACGGTCTTCTTGATGGGCGTCACCGCGCCCGACGTCGTGATCGTCGCGATGCTGGCGCCGCTCGGTGCCATCTTCGTCGCGGCGTTTCGGGCGCTCAACGTCGTCTCAGACCTCACCTTCGTCGTACCTAGTCCCTTGCAAAGCGCGGCCCAGATCGTGATCGGGCAGCGTCTGGGGGCCGGAGACCCGCAAGGAGCTCGCTGGTTTCTGGAACGAGCCACGCGCGTATCGCTTCTCGTGACCACGTTGACCGCGGTCCTCATGGCGGCGCTGGCGTGGCCCTTGGCCTTCGTCTTTACGCTCAATGCCGCGGTCGCAACGATAGCGGCACTCCCGCTGGCCCTGCACATGATCACGTTGCCCCTCAAAGGCTGGGCGATGGTCTCGTTGGCGCCGATCCGCGCATCGGGCGACACGCGCTTCTCGATGACGGTCGGGCTCGTCTGCAGCGCCCTCGTCATTCCGCTAGCGTGGATCGGCATCGAACGGCTGCACCTCGGCCTCTATAGCGTTCCGATCGGCTGGATAGCGGCGTGGGCGATACGCGCGCTGCTGACGCAGTGGAAGCTGCGCGACGGCGCTTGGATGCGGCGAGCCCCACTGGCAGCGTAGGCTCCTAGCGGCGGGTTTTCCGCGAGACTTGGTCCAAAGCGCGCAGTATGGCGTTCACCGAGGGTTTCATCTCGGAACTAGTCGGCCGCCGGGCGACCATCGACGACCTTCCGATCGGAAAGGTTACCGACTTTGTCGTCGGCAAGCCGGACGCCGTCTTTCCGCAAGTCGACGGCCTGGTGATCAAAACCGCGCAAGGCCTGCGCTTTGCCCCAATCGAGACCGTCGCCGACGTCGACCGCAACGGGACCGTCGCACTGACGATGGCTCCGAAAGAGCCCGCCCCGCCGGAACAAGAGGAGCTCTATCTCGTCGCCGATTTGCTCGATAAGCAGATCGTCGACGTCGACGGCCGCAAGGTCGTCCGCATCAACGACATCGAGGTCGCCAACGCCAACGGCCGGCTTCATGTGGTTGCCGCGGATGTGGGAATCGCCGGGCTTCTGCGCCGGCTCGGACTGCGGTCGTTCGGCAAGCGCTGGGGCTCGCGTATCGGCAACGTTCCACGCTCGATGATTGCTTGGGATTCGGTCGCGCCGATCCGCGAAGTCAACCCGTCGCAAGTGCGCCTCTCGGTAAAAGAAAACCGTCTTGCGCGAATGCATCCCTCCGAGCTCGCCGAGATCATCGGCGACCTTTCCGCGCGCGAGGCGGCCGCCGTCGTCGGACAGCTCGACGATGAGACCGCCGCCGACGCGTTCGAACATCTCGACGCGGATACGCGCAAGAGCCTGATCGAGGATATCGGCACGGAACGCGCCGCCGACATCATCGAAGAGATGGATGCCGACGATGCCGCCGACCTGTTAGCCGAGCTTCCGGAAGAACGGCAATCGGAGCTGCTCGCCGAGATGAACGCGTACACGGCCGGCGAGCTGCGCGAGCTGGTGAAGTATCCCGAGGATACCGCCGGCGGTATGATGACGACCGATTACGTCTGGATCTATCCGCACCGCACGACGGAAGCCACCATCCGCAAGATCCGCGAGATCGCACCGGTTTCGGAGTTCATCTACTATCTCTACGTGCTGGACAAGAGCGACCACGTCTTAGGCGTGCTCTCCTTGCGCACGCTGCTGCTAGCCTTACCGACGGCATTCATCGAACGCATCATGGATACGGATCTCGTCACGGTGGCTGCCGACACGCCCGCCGTGGACGTCGCGTCGACGATCGCGAAGTACGATCTTTTGGCGGTGCCGGTCGTCGACGACGCCGGCAAGATCCTTGGAATCGTCACGGTTGACGACGCCATCGATGCGATAATGCCTGCCGACCTTGCGAAGAAGCTGCCGCACTTTCGGAGCCACCATCATTCGCATGCGACCGCGCCGTGAGGCCGGAGGAGATCGTTGATTTCGCCGAGGCGCTCGCCCGCATCACTGCATCGGGAGGCGGCCCGAAAGCGCTGGCCGCGCACTTGGCCCTAGCCGCCGGCGGGGGCGTGCTTCTCGAAGACGCGCAGTGGCGTCATCTTGCCGCAGCTGGGTCGCAGCGCATTCCAGCCAGCGCGCGCGGCGTCGTCGAATCCGGGGCTCCGGGAAAAGTGCAGCGCGTCCACTCGGGCGAGCTTCACGTTGGCTGGCTCGCGCTCTTCGGCACCAACTCGAAGCCCGACGCCGAGCTGATGCTGCGGCTCACCGCAGCGGCGATCGGCGTCGAGCTCGCGCGCGACGCCGTCGGCTCTCGCGCCAAGAAGGGAACGCTTTGGAGTTCGCTGCTATCGGAAGGTTTTTCCGACATCGCAGCGGCGCGCGAGGAGGCCGAAGCGCACGGCATCGCGCTTGCCCAGCAATATTGCATCGTCGTCCTCGAATGCGATGCCACCGGCGCGCTGCCGGCGGTAATGACCGAGCTGCGAGCGCTCGCGGGCGATGTCTTTCACCCGGTCGATGCCGAGCTTGGATTTTTGGAGCGCGAGCAGTCGCTCTTCGTCTTCGTGCCGGCCGCCCGCGCCGTCGATGCGGCCAACGCCAAAACGGCGGCCGGACTCTTGCCACGCACGGCCGCGCGGCGAAAGTCGGAGTTGCGAATCTCCGGCGGCGTCGGGACGGTCGAGCCGGCAGCGGCGCTCGCCCGCAGCGGGGCGACGGCGGCGGCGGCGCTAGCGATTGGGCGACGGCTTTTTGGATCCCCGCACGTCGCGGCATACGAAGATCTCGGCGCCTATGCGCTGCTGTACGAAGGTGCCGACTCGCAACGCTTGCGCGCCTTCGCCTCCGAGGTTCTCGCTCCTTTGCGTTCGTACGACGAGAAGCATCAGACGGAGCTGGAGCGAACCCTCAAGCTGTATTTTAACGCCGGACAGAACGTCAAGACGACATCGCAGTCCTTGAACGTTCACCGGCATACCGTATTCTATCGCCTGCGGCAGATCGGCGAAATCACGTCGCGAACGCTTGAAAGCCCGCACGATCAACTGACGTTACGAATGGCCATTGCGATCGATGAACTCCACACCTAAGCCGCCGTGGCGGCGCCCCGCCAACAAACGCGACGTCGTGAAGCTTGCGCGGGAAGAAGACGTGCGCTTCGTCCGCCTCGTCTTTGCCGACCTTTTCGGCGTCAGCAAGAACGTCTCGATTCCGGTCGAGCAGCTCGACGACGCGCTCGACGGCCGCATTACGTTCGACGGTGGCTCGATTGACGGTTTCGTTCGCGGCGAAGAGCTTGACATGGTGCTGCGGCCCGACCACTCGACGTTTGCGATCTATCCGTGGCGCGCCGCCCCGGAAGGCCGCGAGGGGCGCTTGATTTGCGACATCGCCATGCCTGACGGCACCCCGTTCGAAGGCTGCCCCCGAACGACGCTTCGCCGTGCCATTGAAAGCGCTTCGTCGCTGAGCGGCACGCGCGTTGGATTGGAGGTCGAGTTTTATCTCTTCGAACGCACGGCCGCGGGCGACCCTTCAACCACGACGGCCGACGTCGGCTCGTATTTTGATTTTTCGGCCAACGACCGCGGCGAGGAGGCGCGCAACGCAATGGTCTCGGCGCTGGGCTCGATGGGCGTTCCGATTGCGTCGGCGCATCACGAGCATGGAGCTGGCCAGCACGAGATCGACGTGGCGCACGACGACCCGCTCGCAGCCGCCGATCACGCGCTGACGTTGCGCACGATCGTCAAGCACGTTGCCGCGGATTTCGATTTGGATGCAACCTTCATGCCCAAACCGCTCGAAGAGCGCGCCGGCAGCGGGCTTCATGCGGATTTTCGCCTGGCCGACGATAGCGACGCCGAGACGGCGCTCTATGTCGTCGGTGGATTGCTAGCGCATGCACCCGGCCTCACCGCGATCTGCAACCCGACCGTCAACTCGTACAAACGTTTGGTCGCGGCCTGGGACGCGCCGATCTACGCCGTCTGGTCCGAGCGAAGCGCAAACGCTCTCGTCCGCGTGCCGCCGGGGCAGAAACCCGCGCGAATCGAGATGCGCAGCCCCGATCCCGCGTGCAATCCCTATCTCGCGCTCGCGGTATTGATCGGGGCGGCAGCGGACGGAATCTCTTCGGGAACGTTGCCGGGGGCCGCCTTTGCCGGCTCGACGTACGATTTGAGCGAAGGCGAACGCCGCGAACGCGGCATCGGCACGCTGCCCAAATCGCTGCGCCAAGCTATCGCCGAGCTCGATGCCGACCCGGTGGTACGCGGCTCGCTCGGCGATCATCTCTACCACGCCTTCCGCGATGCGAAACTGGAAGAGTACGAACGCTATCGCCGCGCCGTTCATCCCTGGGAGCGCGAACGCTACTTACGGCTGTACTGATCTTCGCAGTAGGCTCCAGGCGTGCTCGACGTCCTCGCGCTGCGTTCGCAGGTTACCGATCGCTAAGCGAATTGCGTAGCGTCCGTCGATCTTCGTATGCGAGAGAAAGACTTCGCCCGTTGCATTGACGGCGCGCAGGATTTCGGCGTTGAGCGCGTCGCTTTGCGCTTCGTCGCTGCCGGGCGGCGCGTAGCGGAAACAGACGACGGAAAGCGGATGCGGCGCCATCACCTCCCAATCCGGCCCTGCCTCAACCCAGGAAGCAAACTCTTGCGCAAGCGCAATGTGATTGCGCAGCTTGGTGCGGATACCTTCCGCGCCGAAGTGCCGCAGCACGAACCACAGTTTGAGCGCGCGAAAACGCCGCCCAAGCTGCAACCCGTAGTCCATATAGTTCACCGCGCCGGTCTCAGGCGTCGTCAGGTACTCCGGCACTAGGCTAAACGCGCGGCGAACGATGGATTCGTCTCGCAGGAAGAGCACCGAGAGGTCCATCGGAACGAACATCCATTTGTGCGGGTTCACGACCAGCGAATCGGCGTTCTCGACGCCGTCGAGCATCCAGCGGAACTCCGGAATCAGCGCGGCCGTGCCGGCATAGGCGGCATCCACGTGCAGCCACACGCCCTTCTCGCGAGTGACTTCGGCAATCGCCTCGACCGGGTCGACCGACGTGGTGGACGTCGTCCCGACCGTCGCGACGACGGCGAGCGGACGCATTCCCGCGCGTTCGTCGGCTTCGATGGCCTCGCGAAGCAAGTCCGGGCGCATGCGGTAGGCGTCGTCGCACGCAACCCGCACGACGTTTTGCTGTCCGATGCCAAGCGCGATCGCCGCCTTCTCCACGTGCGAATGAGTTTCACCGGTAATATATATCCGCAAAGCCGGCAGATCGCGGCCGCTCATGCCGCGCTCGCGGATTTGCAGGCCCAGCGCTTCGCGAGCCGCTGCCAACGCCGTAAAGCCCGCGATCGATGCGGTATCGTAGATCACGCCCGTCCATTGCGGCGCTAGATCGAGCAGGCGCCCGAGCCACCGCATCATTACCTCTTCCAACTCGGTTGCCGCCGGCGACGTGCGCCAGAGCATCGCCTTCACGTCGAGCGCCGCCGCCAGGGCCTCGGCGGCGATCGCGACGGGCGCCGAGCTGGTCGCGAAATAGGCAAAGAAACGCGGATGATTCCAGTGCGTCGTGCCGGGCACAACGATGCGCTCGAAATCGGCGAAGATCTCCTCGAAGGGTACGCCTTCCTCGGGGGCCGCTTCGGGCAGCGCGGCGGCGATCTGCCCCGGAGCGATCGCGGGCATTACGCGATAGGCCTCCGGATGCGCGAAGTATTCCCGGATCCAGGCGGCGGCGCGGTCGAGTCCTTCCCGCAAGAGCGTCGTCATCCATCCGATGGAGTGTTGGCGCATTAGACGGAGAAGGCCCTGGAATGAAATACCGGACCTACCCGAGCAGCGACGTAACCGTCAGCGAGGTTGGCTTCGGCCTCTGGACGACCTCGACCGGATGGTGGGGCGAAAAGAGCGACGATGAGGCCGTTGCGATGCTCCGTGAAGCCTGCGATCTCGGAATCACCCTCTTCGACGCCGCCGACACGTACGGCAACGGCCGCAGCGAAGACCAGCTCGCCAAGGCCTTCGGCGACCGCCGCGAGCGCGTCGTCTATGCGACCAAGTTTGGGTACGATTTTTCTGACGCCGGACAAGCGCGGCGCGGACAGTCCGAGCTGCCGCAAGATTTTTCTCCTGCCTTCGTACGCAACGCGCTCGAGGCGTCGCTGCGGCGCTTGCAAACCGACTATATCGACATCTATCAGATGCACAACGCGCGAATGGCCCAGATCGACGACGACGCCTTATGGGATCTGCTCGAATCGTTCAAACAAGAGGGCAAGATTCGCATGTACGGCGTTGCGCTCGGGCCTGCCATCGGTTGGCTGGGCGAGGGTGTCGAAGCGGTTCGCTGCCGCCAGGTCGCGACGATGCAGATCATCTGGAACATGCTCGAGCAGTTTCCCGGCGACGAACAAATCCGCGCGGCCGCCGATGCCGGCGCGCCGACCGGTTATATGATCCGCGTGCCGCACTCCAGCGGAATGCTCGAGGGACACTACACCGCCGAGACGACGTTTCCGAAGAACGATCACCGCCGTCACCGCCCGCGCGAATGGCTGCTCAACGGAGTCGAAAAGGTCGCGCAGCTTCGCTTCCTCGAGCTTCCGAACCGCACGCTCGGTCAAGCGGCGATCCAATGGCTTCTCGCCGAGCCGCGCGTCATGACGGTCCTGCCGAACATCTACGATCGCGAACAGCTGCGCGAGTTTGCCGCCGCACCCGAAACGCCGGCCCTAACGGCGGCCGAGATCGACGCAATCGACGCGCTCTACAAGAAAAACTTCGGCATCGTGGAAGCGCCGATGGCCTTCAAAGGTACGATGACCCCGCTAGTGTCATCCTGAGCTATGTCATCCTGAGCGCAGTCGAAGGACGAAGGACGAACGATGAAACCTGAGCAAATTTTCACGCAACACGCACCCGCGCCGATCGGACCCTATAGCCAAGCGATCCAAGCCGGGAACGAGCTCTACTGCAGCGGTCAGATTCCGCTGGATCCGGTGACGGGAGAGCTGGTCGGCAACGATGCGGGCTCGCAGGCCGAGCGTGTCATCGAGAATATCGGTGCTATCCTCTGCGCTGCCGGCCACCTCTACGCCGACGTCGTCAAGACGACGATCTTCTTGATCGACATGAACGACTTCGCCGCCGTCAACGCCGTTTACGAAAGGGTCTTCGGCGCGACCAAACCGGCGCGCTCGACGGTCGCCGTCGCGGCCCTGCCGCGCGGCGCCCGCGTCGAGATCGAATGCATCGCTAGAACGTAGCGAGCAGCTGATTTAGTTGAGTCAAGAGACAACCGGCTTCCAGACGCCGCCCAAGCGCCATCGCGTCCGCATGCTGCGCGACACCGTGGAGGTCGCCGCAATCGTCCTGGCCGGTGCATGGGCTCTGTATGTCTTCGTGTATCAAAATGGCATCAAGCCCGGTTTGGCTCCGCCAACCCTCTCCTTTTCGGTCGCGATGCGCCACGTCGGTGATGACGGCAACCTGGCGGTCATTCGCGTTGACGAGACGATTCGCAACGACGGAACGGTTCGCGCCCACTTTCTAGGACATTCGCTGACGGTCTGCGGCAGCCGCGTGATCGCGCTCAAGTCGCCCGCCCCCGCGACCGCTAATAGCTACTCGAACGTCCTGTTTGCCTATTATGCGTATTCGAAAGAACAACCGGTCTTCCGCAAAGCGTTCGTCACGCAGCTGGGCGACCCGAGCACCGGCGTCGATCTGTTCGTCGAGCCCGGAGAAACGACTCAGTACAACGTCGAGTTCTACGTTCCACGCGGGCGCTTCGATCGGCTGACCACGTTCATCGCCAGCGTCTTTACGAAAGACGACGCCAAACCGATTCCAACGACGATGACGATCGGCAGTTCGGGCCGAACCCGGTTCCACGTCAGTCCACGCGCGACAGCGTCTACGGTTGAATACAACGCCGCGGTCGGCGAAATCGACCTAAAAGCGAAGTAAACAAAGAGTCGTCGTTACAGTGGCGTCGAGTCGGCCGAGGCGGTAAGACGCGCCGTCTCTTCTTTGGCGATCTGCGCGACGTCGGGATCGAGCGAATCCGCTGCCGCTTTGAGTTGCTCTAAAGCAAGCTCTTTCTTCCCCTGAGCCGCATAGGCTCGCGCGAGCAGGTAATGCACGCGCCCATCGTAGGGCGCGGCCGCGACGCCTTTGAGCAGCGCCGCTTGAGCCAACGGATAGAGATCGTTCTTTTCGTAATCGATGCCCAAGTTGACGTACGACTCGGGAACGTACGGATCGACGGAGATCGCTTCTACGTAGTACGCAACGGCCCGCTTCCAGTCGCCGCGAAGGTCGGCGAGGTAACCAAAGTTGACGAGCGCTTCAGGGCGTTCGGGTTCCAGGCGGCGCGCGCGTGTAAAGACTCCGATTGCGTCGCCATACAGGCCGGCCTGTATTTTTGCCACGCCGACGTTGTCGAGGCAGGCATAGTTCGTGGGATCGGCGTTGAGGCAGTTGTTCAGATAACCAAGCGCCGTTGTGTGATCGTGGATGTCGAGGTACGCCATGCCGGCGCCGTTGAGCGCGGCAATCGAAGTCGGGTCGCTATCGAGCGCACGCCGAAAATAGACGATCGCCTGAGCGGGGCGATGAAGCGCTTCATAGACTTCGCCGAGCTCCTCCTGCAGAACCGAGTCGGTCGGGTTGGCGTTTGCGACGCGTTGCATCTCTGCCTGATATTGCGGCAGATCGCCCTTGCGCAGATGCAGCAACACTAAGTCTCGAATCGAATCGGTACCCGGCAACGCGCTCTGGAACTGGAAGATCGCGTCGTCCACGTGACCCTCGCTGGCATAGACGACGCCGAGCCGATTGTGCGTCTCTTTATCGTGCGAATTGCCCGCGAGAAGCCCCAGGTAGATCGCTTCGGCCTTATCGAAGCGCCCCTGGCGGTAATAGAGATCGCCGAGAAATCGCGCGGCCTCGGTGCCTTTCGGATGCGTCGCGACAAAACTCTCGAGTGATTCGACCGCTCGATCGAGCTGACCGGCGGCGATCAACTGACGCGAATAAATGATCGCGGCCTGTTGGTCCACTCTGGCGTGGGCGTCGATCGGAATGATATCCGCGTCCTGTGCCCTTACCGACCCCGCGAACGTCGCGGTCAATGGCAGAACCGCCAAAACCAGGGCGGCGAATGCGCGTCGAATCATTGTAGACACCTCTTCGACGACTATAGCGCACGGGCGCCGGGCGGCGTGACGCAGCGCTAGCGGACGAGGGGCAGTACGTTGCTGGGGGTGAGCGGATAGAACGTCATCGCGATGACGGCTATGGCGCAGACCGCCGCGCTGGCCCAGGCCAGGGGAACGAAGGGGCGCAGGTCGCCCTCATGCCGGCCGTCCTCCGGTGCGTACATCGCACGGATCACCTTGGCGTAGGCGTAGAGCGAGATCGCCGTGCCGGCGATCAGTGCGGCGGCGAGCCAGATATAGCCGTTTGCTACCGTCACCGCGAGGATCAAGATCTTTCCAAGGAAACCCGCGGTCGGCGGCAAGCCTGACAGGGCCAGCAGAAAGACGGTCATCGCCGCAGCAAGCCACGGCCGCCGGCGCGCCAGGCCGTTATAACTGCTCAACTCCGACCCCTCTTCGTTGGGGCCCGAGATCGAGGCGGCGACCGCAAACGCGCCCAAGTTCATGAATGCATACGCCATCAAGTAATAGATCGCGTAACGCAAGCCGAGCGGTGTTCCGCCCGCCAGCGCGACGACGATATATCCGATCTGCGCGATGCCCGAATAGGCCAGCAGCCGCTTGAGATCGCGTTGCGCGAGCATACCGACGTTACCAACGATCATCGAGATGCCCGCTACGATCCATACGGGCAACAAGAGTTTTGAGGCGACTCCCGCCGGCAGCGCGGCATAAGTGAATCGCGCGAAGACGGCGAGCGCTCCGGCCTTGGTTACGACGCTCATGAAAGCGGTGACCGGCAACGGCGCCCCCTCGAAGACGTCGGGCGTCCAGGTGTGGAACGGCACGAGGCTCAGTTTAAAAACTAGGCCGATCAAAAACATGCCGGCGCCCATCCAAAAGACTGGGTTCGACGCGAGCGACGGATTGAGCAGATCGGCCAGCATCACGCTTCCCGTTGCGCCGAAGAGCAATGCTGCGCCGAAAAGCAAAAAGGCCGTCGCGGTGGAGCTCAGGATCAAATACTTCAGCGCCGACTCTCGCGCGGTCTTTCGATCTACGGCAGCACAAAGTGCATACAGGCCCAGCGAGAGCAGTTCGAGCCCGAGAAAGATTGCGATTAAGTTCGCGGCGCCCGCCATCAGCATCGCGCCGCAGGCGCTCCACAGCATGATTGCAACCGTGCCGGGCACGCGCGACGCCGCACCCATCGTGCTATAGAGCAGCAACGAGCCCGCCGTCCCGATCAACACGATCTCTTCGAAGACGGTAGCGAATCCGCCGGTCATGAAACCGCCGAAGAATGCATCGTACTCGTGGCCGAACTGCCTTCCAGCAACGACGGCCGCGACCAAAACTCCGACCAGCCCGATGATGATTGAAACGTAGCGAGACTGCTTGCGCCCGGCAACGAGATCGGCCAGCAGCACCGCAAGACCGGTTGCCGCGAGGACGTCGATGGGAGCAATCGCGTTCCAATCGGCGCCGGTGAACGAAAGCGTCATGGGATCGGTCCGCTTTGCACGGTGGTAACCGCGTTGTCCAAGAGCGGTTTGGGATAGACTCCGACCAACACCAGCGCGGCCAGCAACGGCGCGACGGCGAGGCCTTCGATCCACGTGAGATCGGCTCGCACGGGCAAGTCTTTACGCTGAGGACCGTTCATGATGCCCTGGTACAAGCGCAGCATGTACGCCGATGCCAGCACGATCGCGACCAGCGCGACGATCGCGGGCCAGACGTAACCGTTCTGATAGACGCCGATCAAGATCAGGAGCTCGCCCGCAAAGCCGGCCAGGCCCGGTAGACCTAGGGCCGCGAGCGCGGCAATGCAGAGCGCGCCGCTCAAGCGCGGATTGCTCCACCCCAAACCGCCGAGTTGGGGTAGCGATCGCGTCTCTTCGCGCTCCTCGACGTAACCGAGCACGAGAAACAACACCGCTGAAAAGAGGCCGTGAGCGACGATATAGACCAGCGCGCCATCCAACGCCAGGCGATTCCCCGACGCGATCGCGAGAATAATCAATCCGAGGTGCGAGAGCGACGAGTACGCAACGACGCGCTTCACGTCGTTCTGCACGAGTGCGATGAGGGCGCCGTAGACCAGCGATATGAGCGCCAGTACGATCAACGGCGTAGCATACCGATAGAGGGCAGCAGGCATCATCGCGGTGGCGATTGCCAGAAAACCGTAGAGCCCGGCCTTTGATTGTACCCCGGAGACCACCGACGTCATCGCCGACGGAAGGCCGGCATAGGTCGGCGGCATCCACGTATGGAGCGGCCAGACCGGCGTCTTCACCAGAAAAGCGAAGGCGAAGCCGGCGAAAATCCAAGGGGCCCAGCCGCCGATGAGCGAGACGCCGGGAAGGCCGATCACGTCGGTCGTTCCGTAGATGACGCCGAACGCCGCGGTCGCCAACAGGAGCGTCAAACCGCCGGCAAAGTTATAGATAAAATAGCGCCACGCAGTCGCCGGATGCTCGCCCCAGCCGACCAAGGCGAAGAACACGGGGACGAGCATCAGATCCCAAAAAAGTGCAAAGACCAAGAGATCCCGCGACAGGAAGAGTCCGAGCATCGTTCCTTCGAGCGCAAGCAAGAGCGCAACGAAGTCGCGCGTCCGTTCGACGCGGCACGCCGCGATCGCGCAAGCCGTGCACAGCGCCAGCAGCAACGCGATCCAGAACGAAACCGGCGTCGCACCGAAGTGGAAGGCGGAGACGAAGGGCCGTGAAAGCCAGTGGAAGCTCCAATCGCGAGTGCCGGCCAGCCAAACCGTTCCAAACGTAATCGCCGCCACCACCGTCCCAAGCAACCGCGAGAGTGCGCGATCGCTGCGCGGCAGCATCAGGAGAAGGGCGCCGGCAGCCAACGGAAGCAGAATGCTGACGAGAACCAGCGGCATCAGTGCGGCGCTCCGGCCAGGGCGTAATACGCGATGAAACACGCGGCCCCGAAGACGAGAATCAAGGCGTATGCTCGCAAGAGACCGGTCTGGAACGAGCGCACGAGCGCACCGAGCCCGCGGGCGATCGCAACGATCTCCCGAACCGCACCGTCGACCACGTGTGGATCGAAGACACCGGCGCAGAAACGCCCCAAGGCTTGCGCCGGACGCACGAAGATCGCATCGATCGCGGCATCGAAGTAAAAGAGATTCGTCAGCACGGCCGGCATCTTTTCCGCCTCACGGCGCAAGCGCTCGACCGCATCGCGTTTTGCCGCCGTCGTGGCATAGCGCTGCCACGCGATGAGAAAACCAATCGCCACGACGATCACCACGATCGCCGAGGTGAGGTTCTCGGAGATCGCCGGCGTAACCGGCGCGACCGGCGTCATCGGCCGTCCCTGCGCGGCGAAGAGCGGCGCAAAGAAGTGCGCCCACGGCGAAGCGTCGCCACCGAACAGCAGTGCGCCGCCGATCGCGACGCTCGGAACGACCAAGATCGCCACCGGCACGTTCATGATCCAGGACCCTGGGCCGCCGGCGTGCACCGGCGCCTCGCCGCGATACTCACCCAAGAACGCGACGAAGAACAGGCGGAACATATAATACGCCGTGATGCCGGCGGTCACGATGCCGATGCCGTCAAGCCACGGATGCCCGTGCTGCAGCGCGCCGTAGATGACCTCATCCTTCGAGAAGAACCCCGAGAAACCGGGGACGCCGCAGATGGAGAGCACGCCCAGAAGCATCACCCAAAAAGCAAACGGCAACTTCTTGCGGAGGCCGCCCATGCGGCGAATGTCTTGTTCGTCGGAGAGCGCGTGGATCATCAAACCGGCGCCTAGAAAAAGCTGGGCCTTAAAGAACGCGTGGGTAAAGAACTGTGCGATGCCGGCCTCGTAGGCACCGGTCCCGACGCCCATGATCATGTAGCCGATCTGCGACATCGTAGAATAGGCGAGGATCCGCTTGATATCCCATTGCGCGGTCCCGAGAATCGCTCCGAGCAGCGCCGTGAGCCCGCCGATCGTGCCAACCACCAGCTGTGCCTCGTGACTGACGTTCCACAACGGCGCGCAGCGCGCGATGAGATAGACGCCCGCCGTCACCATCGTGGCCGCGTGAATCAAGGCCGAAACGGGCGTCGGGCCCTCCATAGCATCGGGCAGCCACGTGTGCAACGGCACCTGTGCCGACTTGGCGGCTGCGCCGATGAAGAGCGCGATGCAAATGGTGAGAACGATGCCCGGCCCAAGCGTGCCGGCAGCGCCAAACGCGGCGCCGAACCCGATCGAGTGCACGTTGGCGATGATGACGAAGATTGCGAACATTACGCCGACGTCGCCGACGACATTGATGACGAACGCTTTGCGCGCCGCGGCCACGGCGGTGGGTCGCTGGAACCAGAACCCTATGAGAAAGTACGAGGCCAGGCCGACCAAGCCCCATCCGACGAGCAGCCCGACGAAGTTGTCGGAGAGCACCAGCGTCAGCATCGCAAAGACGAAAAAACTCATGTAGGCGAAGAATCGCGCGAACGCAGGATCGCCCCGCATATAGCCGATCGAATAGAAGACGATCAAAAATCCGACGCCGGTGATGATAAAGGTCCACAACAGCGAGAGCGGATCGAGCAACAGCCCGAAGTCGAATCCAGTCATCCACGAAAAGAGCGGCTGATTTGCTCCGACCAAGCCGGCGGCACTCTGCGTGCCGTCGTGCCAGCAGAGCACGGCCAGAAGAAACGAAGCGCCGACCAAACCCGACACCAGCCAACCCGCCGTCGCGCGCAACTGCGGTCCAAACGTCCAACAGATCACGGCCCCCATCAGCGGCAAAAGCCACAACGCGACCAGCAGCGGATACGAGCCCACGACGCCAAGTGCCTGATGCGTCATGCCGGATTAACCATGTAGCGCCCGTATGTCGTCGACGTCGACGTACTTTTCGGGACGAAAGGTCGTCACCACGATCGCGAGGCCGATGGCCGCCTCGGCGGCGGCGACCGTGATCACGATGAACGCAAAAATGTGCCCCACGTTTTGGAGCCAGAGCCGGGCGTAGGCGATCAGGAGCAGGTTCGCGGCGTTGAACATTAGTTCGACGCTCATCAGCATGATCAGCGGGTTGCGCCGGACGATCACGCCGATCACGCCAATGAAGAACATGACGGAAGCCAGCGTGACGTAGTCGGCGATCGGAACGTTCATCAGCCCTTGCCCTCGCGCAGGATCGCTTCGCGCACCGCGCGATCGGCTCGCACTTGGCTGCGCGGCGCTTCGGCGTCGCTCATTTGCTCGCCGCCCAGCGTAATGACGCCGATAACCGCGACCATAAGCACGAGCGCGGTCACCTCAAACGGAAGGAGCTCCACCGTGAAGAGCGCCTTGCCGAAATCGGCGACGCTGCCGAAAACATCGGCCGTTCCGACTGCACCGGTCGCCGCCGGCACGGCCATTTTAACGTTGGAGAGGGCATAGATGAGGAATCCAAACGCCGCCAGCGTGAAGATTCCAGCGGGAAGCCAGATCTTCGGCAAGCGATTCGGGCCCGTTGCAAAGGGTGCGACCCCACTCCCCAAAAGCGCGATGACGAAGACGAAGAGCACGAGGATCGCGCCCGAGTAGACGATGATTTGGATGACCGCCAAGAACTCGGCCGAGAGCGTGACGTAGAGCACCGCCAGCGTCGCAAAGTTGAGCAGCAGCGCGACGACGCTATAGACCGCCTTCTTCGCCGCGATCGTCCATACCGCGCTGGCGATGAGAATCGCCGCGAGCACCCAAAATGCGATCATTTGCCGCCCTTGGGCTGCTTAATGATGGCGAGCCCCTGGTGCTGGGTCTTGAGAATCTCGCCGCGCCAGGTTGCGTCGTAACCGGTCTCCACGTCGGTGGTGGATTTGATCTCGGCAACGCGACCAAGATCGCCCGGGATTCCGCCAGGACGGTCGTCGGGAGGCGTGCCGGTACCGGCATCGGGCGGCACCAGCAGCCGGTCCTTATCGTAAATAAACGAGCCGCGGCGATAATCGGCCATTTCAAAGCGAGGCGTAAGCACGATGGCATCGGTCGGACACGCCTCTTCACACATTCCGCAAAAGATGCAGCGAAGCTCGTCGATCTCGTACCGCGCCGCGTACCGCTCGCCCGGCGAGCGCCGTTCGTCCGGCGAGTTTTCCGCACCGATCACGGTGATCGCATTGGCGGGGCAAACGCTCGAGCAAAGCTCGCAACCGATGCACCGCTCTTTGCCGCCGTCGTAGCGGCGCAACTCGTGGAGACCGTGAAACCGCGGCGCGTGCTGCTTCTTCTTCGACGGATACTCGATCGTCGGGCGCTTCCGGAACATGAAGCCAAACGTGATCGATAATCCCTTCAGGATTGCGCCGGGGTTGTAGAGCCGCTTGCGCGAGGCCATGGATTGCCTAACCCGTGTACGCCACGACGACTGCCGTAACGACGAGATTGAGAGTTGCCACCGGTAAGAGAACCTTCCAGCCGAAGGCCATCAGGCGATCGTACCGAAGCCGCGGCAGCGTCGCGCGCAGCCACATATAAAAGAACATGAAGCACGCAACCTTGATAATGAACCAGGCGACGCCGGGAACAAACGTGAGGTGCAACGGCGCATTCCAGCCACCGAAGAACAGCAGCGTCGCGATGCACGAGACCGTCAACATATTGACGTACTCGGCGATAAAGAACAGACCGAAGCGCAGCCCTGAGTACTCGGTGTGGAAGCCGGCGACCAGCTCCGTTTCGGCCTCGACCAGATCGAACGGCGCCCGATTCGTCTCCGCGACGGCGGTGATCACGTAGATCACGCAACCGACGAACTGCGGGAGCACGAACCACCAACGCGCCTGCGCGTTGACGATGCCGTCGAGCGACGTCGTGCCGGCCAGCACGAGGACGCCCACCAGCGAGAGCGACATGGCCAGCTCGTAGCTGATCATCTGCGCGGTCGAACGCACGCTTCCCAACAGCGGATACTTCGATCCCGATGCCCAGCCGCCCAAGCAAATTCCGTACACGCCCAGCGAACCGATTGCGAGAATCAGCAGAATTCCGGCATTGACGTTGCCGATCGCCCAGGTTTGCCCCGAGGCCGATGCGCCGAATGGAATGATCGCGTAGACTGCAAATGCCGTCAGCAGCGAAATGAAGGGCGCCAGCTTATAGAGCAACGGATCGGCGGTCTCTGGCGTCAGATCTTCCTTCAGTATCAGCTTGGCGGCATCGGCGGCGGGCTGCAGCAGGCCCCAAGGACCGACGCGATTGGGCCCGGGGCGTAGCTGCATCCATCCCAACACCTTGCGTTCGACCAGCATCGCATACGCAAACGACGTCACGACGACGAAGAGCAGAATCACCGATTTAATCAGGACCTCAAGCCACACCGGCATTTATAAAGCCCTCATCCCTGCGAGCGTCGGATCGTGCAGCCACGTCCCGCCCCCCGACATAATCCCGGCGTTCGCTTTGTCATCCTGAGCGCTGTCATCCTGAGCTTGTCGAAGGACGAACCGCTCGTCGCCGAGGGTAAAATCGCGGGGCTCGCTGGTGGCCGCGAGGATCACGTTGCGTTCGAGCTCCGGTGTCGGCGGGAGCGGGACGCCGAGTTGCGCGGCAAGGTCGGCCAGAATCTCAAAATCCGAGCGCACGAACTCGGGCGCCTGCAGCGAGGCGCTAACCGGAAGCAGGTCGCCGGTGAGATTTATGATGGTACCGCTCTTCTCAAAGGCGCCGGCCGCGGGCAGAACGAGGGTGGCACGTTGCGCCGTCTCCGTCATGAACAACTCGCTGACGACCACGAAGGGTATCGCATCGAGCGCCCGGTTAACGGCGTCCGGATCCGCTGCATTGCGCGCGGGGTTCGCCCCAAAAATCGAGAGTACGGCGAACCGGCCGCTGCGCGCTGCGTCGAGCATCTCCGATGCGTCGTATCCCCGCTCGACTGGCGAATACCCGGCACCGAGGCCCGTGAGCATGCCCATCGCTTCCGCGCCGCGCGCGTTGGCTTGCTCACTCGTGATGTACGTTGTCAGTCCCGAGAGATTGGCGAAGGCCTGCGCGTAGCTGCTGCCTTCCTTCGGATCGACGCCGTCCCAAATCAGCGCGACGCGCGTCGCATCCGCGACGGCCGCGCGCGCTTCCGCTGCGGATTGCGGCGACAGGACCTTCGTTCCGTTACGCGCGGCCTTCTGGACGCGCAACCACAGCACGGGAGCGCGTTGCTCCGGCGACTCCCCCACGATCACGATCGCCTGCGCGCGGTCGAGATCTTCGAGCGAACCGCTACGCCCACCGGGCGTTGCCTGGCGCTGCCGTCCAGCGCGCCAATCGAGATTCCGCACGCCGAGGCTGCGAAAAACGTGGCCGAGCGCAAAGGCTTCCTCGTTGGTAAGCCGGCCGCCGCCGATTGCGCCGACGCTTTCGGGGCCGCGTTGCGCGATCGCATCGCTCATCGCCTTGGACCACAGAAGGAACGCGTCGTCCCAGCCGATCTGCGTCCAACTTCCGTGCTTGCGATAGAGCGGCTGCGTCAGACGGTCCGGCGAGTCGTAGAAGCCGATGTTATACCGGCCACGGTCGCAAAGCCAACCATCCGAGATGCGATCTTCCTCGACGAGCATCGTTCGTAAGAGCGTGCCATAGCGCACGTCGGCGTACTGGCGACAGCCGACGGCGCACTGCGTGCAGCTCGTTTGCGTGCGCTCCAAATCCCACGGACGCGACTTAAAGCGATAGGTCTTCGACGTCAAGGCGCCGACCGGACAAAGCTCCGTCACATTTCCCGTGAAGTTGTGGCGATAGGGCTGACCGCTCGCAGTTGCGATAATGTCGCGCGCTCCGCGATCCTTGACGACGAGTTGGCGTTGCTCGGCGATGATGTCGTCGAAGCGGACGCACCGCTGACAGACGATGCAACGCTCCTCGTCGAGGACGATTGTCGGCCCGAGATCGACGGCTTTCGGCTTTGCAAGCTTCGGATCGGCAACGTCGGAGTTGCCGCGCGCATAGGCCATCGCGTAATCTTGCAGATCGCATTCGCCGCCCTTGTCGCAGATCGGGCAGTCCAACGGGTGGTTGACGAGAAACAGCTCCAGCACCATCGCGCGAGCCGCTTCGACGCGCTCGCCACGCGTCCGAACCACCATGCCATCGGTCGCTACGGTATTGCACGCAATTTGCAACTTGGGGATACCTTCGACATCGACGAGGCAGATGCGACAGAGTCCCGCCGGCCCCAACTTCGTGTGATAGCAGTAGACCGGAATCTCTTGCTTCACCGTTTTGGCAGCTTCTACCAGGAGCGTTCCCTTCGGAACGCTCAACGGCACGCCGTCGATCGTCAAGCTGACCAGTTCGGTCTGCGGTGCGGCCGTCGTGCTCATGCCGGCTGCGCCTCCGGCGCGACGATGCGCGACTTGAACTGATCCGGAAAGCGGACCATCACCGATTTCAAGAACGGTTCGATCGAGTCGCCCAGCGGACAAAGATTCAACCCGGTGATGCCGCTTGAGACCCGCAACAGCATCTCGAAGTCGCCTGCAACACCGCGGTGGTCGACGAGGCGATCGAGCACGCGCGTCATCCAGGTGCCGCCCTCGCGGCAGGGCGTGCACTGGCCGCACGACTCGTGCGCGAAGAAACGCGAGAGGTTGTAGGCCGCCTTCACAAAATCGGTCGTGTCGTCGAAGACGACCATCGCGCCGGAGCCCAGCATCGAGCCGGCTTTGGCCAAGCTTTCGTAGTCGTACGGCCAATCCAAGTGCTCTTCAAAAACGCACGCCGACGAACCGCCGCCGGGCTGAACGGCCATGAGCGTTCGCCCCGGCCGGAGACCGCCCGCGATCTCGATCAGCTCGCGGATCGTCGTTCCCAAGGCAATCTCATAGTTGCCCGGATTGCGAACGTGGCCGGAGACCGAAACGATCTTATAACCCTTACTCCGCTCCGTGCCGGCCGCGGAAAACCACTCCGGGCCGCGCTCGAGAATCGGAACGAGATAGGCGAGGGTTTCGACGTTGTTGACGACCGTCGGCATGCCGTACAAACCTTCGACGGCGGGAAACGGCGGCTTGAGCCGCGGCTCTCCCCGCTTGCCCTCCAACGAGTTGAGCAGCGCCGTCTCTTCGCCGCAGATGTAGGCGCCGGCCCCGCGATGGACGGTCAGCTCCAAATCGAAGCCACTGCCGAAGATGTTCTTGCCGACGTAACCGGCGCGCTTGGCCTCTTCCAAAGCCGCGCAAAATATCTCATACCCGCGGCGGAACTCGCCGCGAATATACATGAATGCATGGTGGGACGCGATTGCATAGGCGCCAATGAGCATCCCCTCGATGATTTGATGCGGCGTCTCCTCGAGGAGCATGTGGTCCTTGAACGTTCCGGGCTCCGCCTCGTCGCAGTTGCAGACCAGATAACGCAGGTGCTTGTCTTTCGGCAGAAACGACCACTTGCGCCCGGTCGGGAAGCCGGCGCCGCCGCGGCCGCGCAGCCCCGATTTATCAGCCAAGTTGAGCACGTCGACCGGCCGCATCTCGCGCACGGCGCGCTCCCATTGCTTGTAGCCGCCACGCTGGCGATAGGCATCGATGCCGCGCAGGTCGACCTCTCCGATGCCGGCCGTCAAAACCTTAGTGACCGGCATGGCTGCCTTCCTCTTCACGGACCTCGACGACTTGGCGAGCGTCGACGACGGCGCGCTCCGACGTCTGGGTGAAGAATGCGACGTCGCGGTTGACGATGCGATCGAGCATGATGATGCCGCTGCGGTCGCCGACGCCGCCGGCGTTGTTCGGCAGCGGAACGCCCACCGCGCCCGGCGACTTCTTGCCGCGCGAAATATCGCTCTCTTGCGAGATCGTCCACGTGCGCCCGGGAGCTTCGGTCTGCGCCATCGCCGGCGTTGAATACGCTCCGGAACGCATCGCGGCAAGCATTTCGTCGACCATTTGCGGCGTCAGGCTGTAGACGAAATCGAGATTCACTTGCATGCAGCTGGCTCGGTCGCACGCCGCGAGACACTCAACCTCTTCGTATGAAAAGACTCCGTCGTCCGTCGTCTGGAGCTGGCCGATTCCGAGTTTCTCCCGCAAATACGCCATTATATCTTCGGCCCCATTGATCGAACACGCCAACCCGCGGCAGATCTGCAACATATACCTTCCGACCGGCCGCCGGTAGAGCAACGTATAGAACGAAACGGTCGATTCGACTTCGGCCGGCGTCAAATCCAGCATCTGCGCCGCTGCCTTCATCGCGTCGGCACTGACATATCCTTCGTGCTCTTGAAACAAATGCATCATCGGCAGCAACGCCGACCGCTTCTGCTCGTACTGCGCAATAATGTGCACGCACTCCGGAATGAGCCGCTCCAGCAACGCCGGAAAGTCGTGTTGACGCTGCGTCACTTCGAGGCCTGGCATCAGCGATCCACTTCCCCGAACACTGGGTCGAGGGAGCCTATCATGACGACGAGGTCGGCGATCAGGTTTCCTGGGGCGATGCCTTTGAGCGCTTGTAAATTGTACAAGCTCGGCGGACGGGTGCGGATGCGGTAGGGCTTGTTCTCGCCGTTGCTGACGATGTAGTACCCCAGTTCGCCGCGCGGTGACTCGACGGAGTGATAGACGTCGCCCGGCGGGACGCGAAAGCCCTCGCTGATCAGCTTGAAGTGATGGATCAGCGCCTCCATCGAGAGCGCGATCGTCTCTTTGGGCGGAAGCGCGACTTTTGGATCATCGATCATGACCGGACCGGGCGTGTCGAGCCGGCGGCGCGCCTGTTCGATGAGGCGGATCGACTGGTCCATCTCGTCGAGCCGCACCAAGAAGCGCGCGTATGCGTCGCCTTCGCTGCGCGTCGGAACGTCGAAGTCGTACGTTTCGTATCCGCAGTACGGAAAGGCTTTGCGGACGTCGTAGGCGATGCCACTGGCGCGCAGGCTCGGACCCGTCACGTTCCATTGCACCGCTTCTTCCGGCGAGAGCGTGCCGATGTCGATCGTGCGGTCCTGAAAGATCGGGTTGGCCTGCAAGAGGCCGCGCAGCTCGCGCATGCGGCGGGGAAACTTTTCGATAAGCGCGTCGAGCCTCGGCAGAAGACCGTCCGGCAAATCGCCGTTCAGCCCGCCGACTCGCACGTAGTTGGGATGCATGCGCGCGCCACCCGTCGCTTCTTGCAGATCGAGAATATTCTCGCGCAGATCGAAGCAATAAAAGAAGACGGAGATCGCGCCGAGGTCGATGCCGTGCGTCCCCAGCCAGACGCAATGCGATGCGATGCGCGTCAGCTCTCCAATTAGCACGCGAATCGTCTGCGCGCGTTGCGGAATCCGATCGGTGATGCCGAGCAGTCTCTCGACTGCCAACGCGTAGCACAGTGCGTTTGACGAGGGCGCCAGGTAGTCCATGCGCTCGATGACGGTCTGCGCCTGCGTCCAGAAGAGGCCCTCGGCGCTTTTTTCGATGCCGGTGTGCAGGTATCCGATCTCGGGGTCGGCTTTAACGACGTTCTCGCTGTCGATCTCGAGCACGATCTGCAGGACGCCGTGCGTCGATGGGTGCTGCGGTCCCATCGAGAGGACCATCGTCGTATCGGTCCGGCTGACGACCTCGGGCGGCGGCGTGGCGGACAGGGTCATGGCCGTCCCTCGCGGACCCGTTTTACTTGTTCCTGCAACGCTTCAAGGGTACGCCCTGAAGGAGGGCTGCCCGCTACGACGTTGGTCTTGTTGGCGAACGCGGGGCGCGGCGCACGCTCGAGTGCGGGCCCGCGCATCGGGTAATCTTTGCGCAGCGGATGACCGACCCAGTCGTTCGGCATTTGTATGCGGCGAAGATCGGGATGTCCGTCGAAGCGAATTCCAAAGAGGTCGTAGACCTCGCGTTCGGCCCAGTCCGCCGACTTCCAAAGATCGCAGACCGTCGGCAGCGACTGGTCTTCCTCGACCCCGCAGAGAATGCGAACGCGCACCGGAGTGCCGACCTCTGCGACCGTCGCCGGCTTCGGCGCGAGCCGAAGCAGGTGGTACACGACGTCAAAGCGCGGCGAGCGACCCAAATAATCGACCGCGCCGAGGTCGAGCAACATCGCATAGCCGTCGGCTTTGAGCGTTTCGAGACGCGAGCGCAAATCGGATGGAGCGACGCGCTCGATGACGGCATCGTCGATCGGTGGGCGTAGGCTAGGCGGGTCGATCGCGGCACCGGCGATCGGCGGAACTTGCGTGCTTGGCATGATCGGTGTAGAGGTTCTAGACTTTAAGCTCGAGCCAGGATGCCGCCACGGCCACCTTCGCGGATCTGTTGTTGAATCAGGTTGACCGCATAGAGAAGTCCGTCGGGTGTGGGCGGACAGCCGGGAACGTAGACGTCGACCGGAATGATCGTGTCGACGCCTTGAATGACCGCATAATTATCGAAGATCCCGCCCGAGCTCGCGCACGCGCCCATCGAGATGACCCACTTGGGATCGGCCATTTGATCGTAGAGGCGCTTGACGACGGGCCCCATCTTCTGCGCGACGCGCCCAGAAACGATCATGAGATCGGCTTGACGAGGCGAGCTTCGAAAGACTTCGGATCCGAGGCGCGCGATGTCGTACTCCGAGGACGTTACCGTCATCATCTCAATGGCGCAGCACGCGAGTCCCATCGTCAACGGCCACACCGACGAGCTTTGCGCCCAGCGCGCGACGTCGTCGAGCCGCGCGAGCATGAACTGTCCGGGACTGACCGTCATGAAGCTACCGCCATACGAAGCCGCCTTTCTTCCACACGTAGGCGTAGCCGATTGCGAGCACCACGATGAACACGACCATCTCGAGCAGGCCGAAGACACGCAGCGCGTGCATTTGCACGGCCCAGGGATAGAACGATGCCGCCTCGACGTCGAAGACGACGAACAGCATCGCGATCAGATAAAAGCGCACCGGGAACCGGCCCACGACCGCCGATGTCGGTTCGACTCCGCATTCGTAGGCTTCGCGTTTGTGCGCGTTCGGCTTGGCGCGCCCCAGAAGACCGGGCAACACGCTAAAGAACAAGGCCGCGCCGAGCGCAACGCAGAGGAAGATCGCGACTGGTCCGTACGGATTCATGGCTCACGAACGTTTTTGCAAATCGCGGGCCATACCTGTCCTTCGCGTCCGTCGGCCGCTTGCTAAGAGCCGGTCGCAGGGGGACGCGGCGACGTTTAAACGTACATTCGCTCTCATGCGCTATGCGGTTTTGGGGATGCTCCTGCTCTTCGCTCTGGGCGACGGATGCTCGCCGCCGCCAAATGTCGTAGGCGTACAAGACTTCGGGCACGTTACCGGGCGCGTATTGGACGCGATGACCAATCACCCGGTTCCCAATGCGCTGGTTTCCGTCGGTTCGCTCTACACCACGCGAGCGGACGTCAACGGAGCCTTCACGCTCCGCACCGTAGCGGGCGACCAGACCGTCACGGCCCGAGCCGCCGGTTACGCGACGGCCACAGCCGACACGACGATCACCAAAGACACGACCGTTTCGATCGGCTACATCCGCCTCGTGCCGCTGATCACCCCTCAGGGGGAGCCGACCTTGCAGCCTCCGACGATCCCGACCCCTTCGGCCTCCCCAAGCCCGGCCCGGACAACGGCGCCGAGTGCCCCGGCTAGCCCTCCGGCAGCGGCGTCACCGGCGCCGTCGCCGACTCCATCTTAATCGGCTTAATCGGCCGGCTCGCAGTCGATCGGCTGCCCGATGCGTCGTAAATCGAGCGCGTATCCGGCAACGACGAGGTACGCGTTGTCGGCCTGCTTTGCCAGTCGCTGAACCATCCGTCCCATCGCATCGCGGTAAAGGCGGGCCGAGGCCGCGACCGGGACGACGTCCCACCCGAACTGTTCGCTGACCGCAATGACCGACGAGCGCGACGCGAGCATTGCGTCGACGAACTCAGCCGCCTCGTCGTCGAGCTGCGAGGCGTAGACGTTATAGTCGATCTCCAAGAGATCGATGCGGCTCGCAATCCGCGCAGCCAACCAGGTGCCGAGCGCATCGACGAGGAGGCATGCCGTCTCCGGCGCCTCGCGAAAGAGCGCGAGCTGCGCCTCGTGCGTCATTGCGGCGGTTTCGACCGTGCGCCACGACGCCGGACGATCGCGCACGTGCCGCGTCAAGCGCGCCCGCCATTCAACGTCCTCGGGTTCGCCCGCAGCGGTCGCAATATAGGTCACCTCGCGGCCGCTCTCGAGCGCGAGACGGACGGCAAAGGCGCTCTTCCCCGAGCTGACCGGACCTGTGATGAAGATCAGCGCCATCTCGAACGCCATTCGACTTTGGGCGGCTTGCCGCCCCGCTGCGACGAACCGTGATTCCACGACATGATACTGAACATCCTCAGCATAGCGGCGGGCATCGGTCTCGTCGTGCTAACGCTCGGCGACATCTTCCAGGTCGTCGTCGTGCCGCGCGCTACGGGACGGCGCTATCGCATCAGTTTCTACGTGTGGCGCTGGATGTGGCGAATCTGGCCCGCGCTGGGATGGCGTGTCTACTCCACGGACTCGGATCGCCGCGAAGAGTTTATGGCAGTCTTCGCGCCGTTCATGCTGGTCGCGCTGCTCGGCGTCTGGGTCGCCTTGTTGATCGCCGGCTTCGCATTGATGGTCTGGGGTCTGCGCGGAGGGCTGACGCCGGCGCACGCAACATTCGGTGAAGCGCTCTACTTCGCCGGAACGTCGCTGCTCACGATCGGATTTGGCGACGTCGTCGGACGAACCGCCGGGCCGCGGCTGGTATCGATCCTGGCGGCCCTTGCCGGGCTCTCGCTGCTTTCGATGACGACCGCGTATCTGTTTGCAATCTTCGGATCGTTTCAGCAACGCGAGACGTTCGTCGTAACGGTCGCCGCTCGTGCCGGTGCGCCGCCAAGCGGCGTCAACCTGCTGGCCATTGCGGGGTACTCGATAACACGCGACGACCTGCCGCGGCTGATGATCGACGCGCAGCACTGGGCCGCACAAGTGATGGAGAGCCACTTGGCGTATCCGGTCTTAGCCTTTTTCCGCTCGAGCCACGACGATCAGTCCTGGATCGGTACGCTGGGGACGCTGCTCGACGCCGCCACGCTCCTGATGACGACGGTCGAGGGCATGCGAGACGGGCAGGCTCGCATTATGTACAACGTCGGCCGCCACGCAACACGCGATCTGGCAGTATACTTCCACGCCGGAATGAACGACAACTCGGTCGGCATCGAACGATCGGAGTTCGATCACGCCTGCGAGCGGCTCGTCGCCGCCGGTTACGAGTTGCAGGACCGCGACGAAGCCTGGGTGCGCTTCAGCGAACTGCGCGCCGCGTATGCCTCACACTTGAACGAACTGGCGCGATTCTTTGAGATTCCGCCGCTTTCGTGGATCGGCGACCGCTCGTCGATTACTCTGTCTCCGCATCTTTGATCGCTGCGACCCGCGTTTGGATTGCGGCGCGCAGCGAATCGAGACCCTCCGCATTCTTGGCGCTGACGTAGAGTACTCCGGCTTGGCCCGAGGCCTCCGGCACGGCGCGATCGCACTTGTTGAAGACCGCGAGCACCGGCACGCCGTCCAGCTCCAACTGCGCTAAAATTGCTTCGACCGCGCGCCGCTGCGCGGGCCACTGCGCGTTGCTTGCGTCGAGCACGTGCACCAGCAGATCCGCCTCTCGCAGCTCTTCGAGCGTGGCGCGAAATGCCGTGACGAGCTCTTTGGGAAGGTCCGTAATGAACCCGACGGTATCGGCCAGCCGGACATACGAGCCCGGGGCGAGGTAGGCGCGCCGGATCGTCGGATCGAGCGTCGCAAAGGGACGGTCGGCGACGAGCGCGTTGCTGTGGGTCAGCGCGTTGAGCAGCGACGATTTTCCGACGTTGGTATATCCGACCAACGCCACCAGCGGTTCCCGTTGCGCTCCGCTCCTTCGCAGCGCGCGCTGGCGCTGAATGTTGCGCAAGGAGACGTTCAATGTGGCGATGCGTTGTGCGATCCGGCGCCGGTCGACTTCGAGTTTGGTCTCACCGGGTCCGCGCGTTCCGATTCCGCCGCCGAGGCGCGAGAGTTCGGCGCCGGCCCCGATCAGATTCGACTGACGGTAGCGCAGCTGCGCGAGCTCGACTTGCACCTTCCCTTCGCGGCTGCGAGCGTGTCGCGCAAAAACGTCCAGAATCAGCATCGTGCGATCGACGATCGGCAGCGGAATGATCTTTTCGAGATTCTTTCGTTGCCGTGGGCGCAGATCGTTGAGAACCAGAAGCAGGTCGGCTCGTTCGTCGTGCGCCCGCTGCGCGATCTCGCTCGCCTTTCCGCTGCCGACCAGCGTCGCGGCATCCACGGCATCGCGCCGCTGCACGATGCGATCGAGGACCTGCGCGCCGGCCGCCCGCGCAAGCGCCTCGAACTCGTCGAGCTCCGCGTCGATGGGCGCGTGGCGCGCGCGCGTCTCGACCGCGACGACGATTGCGCGCTGCACTATGAACGCCTCGGCTGGCGCGACGCGATGGGACTCAAACGATCCAGAAGCCAGCGGATCGCATCGTTATAGTGCGGACCGGGCCGCTCCAAGAGATCGGAGTCGATCGAATAGACGCGATGCAGGCGAACCGCTTGCAGACTGCGCCACGGCTCGCGATCGAGCGCCGCCTGCAGATGCGTTGCACGATCCGCGATCAGCACGTCGGGCCGGTCCTCCAGCAGAGCCTCGCTACTATACGGTGCGTAGGCGGCGTCGAGATCCTCAGCAGCATTGCGGCCGCCCGCAATCGTCACGAGCTTGGAAATATACGAACCGGCACCGGCCGTCCAGACCGGCGCGCTGTCCAGCACGACAAACACGCGCGGATGCCAGGCGAACCGGAGCGTGCGCGCGTGCAGTTTCGCGGTCTCTTGGTTCAGGCGCGCGACGAGCGCAGCGGCTTCGGGGCCGCGTCCGGCGAGCCCGCCGATCGTCTGCAGGTTCGCAAAAATACGATCGTAGCCGTCATCGGAGAGCAGCACGACGTGCAGGTGCGCGCGACGCAACGGTTCCACCAATCGCGCCTGCGAGGGAATGCCGATCACCAGGCTGGGACGCAACGCAACGATCTCTTCGGCATCGACGCTGGACGAATCGGCAACGCGCGGCAGCGCCGCCGCCCGCGGATCGTCGGTAAAGGCGGAGACGGCGGCGAGCTGCCGCCCGGCACCGAGCACGTAGACGTCGTCGGCGAAGGACGGCACCAAGGTGACGATGCCGCCGCCTGCGCCCGCACCGGAGCGGGACGCGCACGCGCCGGCCAGCAGGGCAATGAAAAGGGTCGCCGCTCGGATTTGCACAAGTGGCCATTCTACGTTTTGCGCGGGAAGCCGGTGTGAGGCCGGCACGGTCGCGCCACTGTATGGGTGCTGAGCTTGTCTCAGCACGCGAGTCAGGATACGCGCAAAACGCTCGAGCAGGTCCACCTCGCGCCAAGGAAAGGATTGCCATGTTCCCGCTGCTCGCCGCGCTCGCCGCGGCTTTGCCGTTGCCTTCCCCCACCCCAACGGTCGTCCCGGAAATCGCCCACGTCGTCACCAGCGATCGGGGCGTCGAATCCGCGCAACGCACCGCGCGCACAACCTACGTCGTAACCGCCGCGCAGATCGCGCAAAACGGTAATCGCACGGTGGCCGATGCCCTCGAAGCGGTCCCCGGCGTCGACGTCGTGCGTTATGGTGCCTTTGGCGCCGCCACGAGCGTCGGCATTCGCGGCAGCTCGTCGCAACAAGTTCTCGTCCTGATCGACGGTTTGCCGGTAGCCGGCGGCCAGATCGACGACGTCGACCTCGAGCAGGTCCCTGTGAGCGGGATCGACCGCATCGAAGTCGTCGAAGGCGGCGGCTCGACGCTGTACGGCTCCGGTTCCATCGGAGGCGTGATCAATATCATCACGGCGCCCGCGAGCGCTCGCAGCACGGCGACGATCTCAACGGGATCGTTCGCAGAGCAAACGTATAACTTTCAAACTCCGTATCTTTCGTTCCAACGCACCTATGCGACCTTACCGAGGCGCTCGCCGGCGCACCCGGCGAGTTGGGCTACTTCTCGCCCACGAGCGAACAAGGCAATGTCGCCCATAACGTGCGGCTCGTGGCGCAAACGCACGGCCCGCGTTCGACGGCCACGTTCGAGCTCGGCGACTCGTCGCAAGATCTTTCCTATACGTGCAACACGCCGGTCGACTCGAACTGTCCGAACTCATACTATCCGACGCCGGCGCCGGGCCAAACGTCGAACCCACCCTACGCCCAGGTGCTCGACGACCAGCATTGGATGGCGAGCCTCCGTAACGTCGTCGGCGACGCTCGCGAGCGGCTGGTCTACGGCATCGATCTCATGCGCGGCATCGCGCGCGTCGACGAAGGGACCGGCGGCGGCTCGCCCTTCGCTGCCGATAACTCACCGATTTTCGACGCATACGCGCAGACTGCGGCCTACGTGCAGTCGCAGTGGTTCGGCAGCAACGGCGATCAGATCTACGCCGGGTTGCGCGCGGAGCGCGACGGCGGCTTGGGAGGCGCGTACTCTCCGTCGCTTGGCGGCATAGCGCAGCTCACCGGCACGCTCCAGCTGCGGCTCAACGCAGCTACGGCGTTTCGCGCACCGATCGCCGAAGAGCTCTACTATCCGGGCTACTCCAATCCCAATCTGGTTGCGGAGCGAACGCGCGTCGGCGATGCAACGCTCAACGAGCCCACGCTCTGGGGAGGCGTTAGCCTCGGATGGTTCACGACCAGTGGCTCGAACTTGATCGTCTCGCCGCCGCCGCTCTACATTCCCGAGAATATCGGACGCGCGTCGATTCAAGGCCTCGCGTTTTCCGTGCAAACGCCTTCGGAGCACGGGTTGACGGCAAGCGTCGGCATCGTCAACCTCTATCGAGCGCAAGACCTCGACACCGGCGAACGAATCTCGGGGCGCGGACCGGTCTTCGCCGTGACGACCGCGCTGCGTTACCATGCTCCGCCAGCGAGCCGTTTCGACGGATTCACGATCGAGGCTCGAGCGCAAGGGCCGCAGGAAGCGCCGGATCCGTATCTCTCGCCGGCCTACTCGGTCTATCAGCCGGCCGACTTCACGCAGATCGACGCCTACGCCGGTTACCGGCTGGCCACGTCGCTGCTGCTCGAAGTGCGCGGCTACAATCTCGGCAACGATCGCTACGCCCTTTACGCGGGATATCCGATGCCCGGACGTTCGGTACAGGTCGAGCTGCAAAGCCGATGAGAGCGTTAGCGCTCGCGATCTTGCCGCTCGTGGCCGCCGCTTTGAGCCTGCTCGTTGGCGCAACCTCGCTCTCGCCGGCGGCGGTCGCTTCGGCGCTGCTTCATCCGCACGAGACCGGCGTGCTGCACACGATCGTTTGGCAACTTCGATTGCCGCGCGTTTGCATCGCCGCAACGGTTGGCGCGTCGCTCGCGCTCTGCGGCGCCGTCCTTCAAGGGATGCTGCGTAACCCGCTCGTCGATCCTTATCTCACCGGCGTCAGCGCCGCGGCCGCTGCCGCCATCGCGATCGCGATCGTGGCGGGAGTCTCGGCCGCCGCAACTCCCGGGATCGGCTTCGTCGCCGGCCTTGGTGCGGCGATTCTCGTGGCAGCGCTCGCGCGCCGCGGTGGTGGAATCGATTCCAATCGTCTGATCCTGGCCGGCGTCTCGCTCTCGACGCTCTTTGCGGCGATCGTCACGCTGGCGCTGGTCCGCGCGCAATCGAACCAGTACGCCAGTACGGTCGTCGCGTGGTTGGCGGGTTCGATGGCCGGGCGCGGCTGGCCCGAACTGGCAATGGCAGGCCCGTACGCAGCACTCGGAGCCGTGCTCGCGTTTGCGGCCGCTGCGCCGCTCAACGCGTTGCGGATCGGCGAGCTTCGCGCGCGCGCCGTGGGCCTCAACGTCGATCGAGCACAATGGATCATGCTGGCCGCGTCGTCGCTCTTGGCGGCGAGCAGCGTCGTCCTTGCCGGGCTCGTCGGGTTCATTGGATTGATCGTGCCGCACATCGGGCGACGGATCGTCGGTTCGGACGCTCGAGTGCTGTTACCGGCCTGCGCGTCGATCGGCGCCGCGCTGTGCATGATCGCCGATGCCGTTTGCCGCCGGATCGTCGCGCCCGGGGAGCTCCCGATCGGAGTCTTGTTGGCCTTTATCGGCGTCCCGGCGTTCCTCTATCTCTACTTGAGGCTCCCGTGATCGAGCTGCGCGACGTCACGCTCGACGTCGGCGGACGCCCGTTTCTGCGCGACATCGAGGCGCGCGTGGCGACCGGAGAGTTCGTCGCGCTGTTGGGGCGCAACGGCGCCGGCAAAACGACGCTCCTGCGCGCGATCGCCGGACTGCATCGCGTACGCTGCGGTGCGATCTCGATTGACGGCACGCCCACCGCGCAACTGCGAACGCTGGACCGTGCAAAGCAGATCGCGTTCGTAACCGGCGACGAAGTCTTTCTCGAGTCGCTGCTCGTTCGCGACGTCGTTTCGATCGGACGGTTCGCGCATCATCGCTGGTGGCAGTGGAACGCCGCGCCTCACGACGAGGATGCGGTCGAAGGCGCTCTCGCCGCGGTGCACCTCGAAGCCTTTGCCGGGCGCCTCTTCTCAACGCTGAGTGCGGGCGAAAGGCAACGCGTTTGGATTGCACTGGGTCTTGCCCAAGAGACTCCGATCCTGCTGCTCGACGAACCGACCAGTCATCTCGACGTCGGGGTAGCCCACGAGATTCTCGCGCTGCTCTGGCGACTAACGCGAGCGGGAAAGATCGTCGTCTGCGCGCTTCACGATATCAACGAAGCTGCGAGCTATGCCGACCGCATCGCCCTGTTGGGCGACGGAGCGCTGCTCGCGCTGGATTCACCAGATGCGGTCCTCACGGAACCTCTGCTGCACCGGGCGTACGGAATCGCTTTCGCGCAGCGACGGGCGCTTTTGCCGGCGTCAGTTCTTGTGGAACGGCCGCACGTCGGAGCCTAGTACCCATCGAACGACGCCCTTCATCGACCCGCTCGTGATCGAGACGCCGACTGCATCGTCCGGCGTCGTAAAGAGCGGCGAGAGGACGTAGCCGGAGATGCAGCTGACGACGTCGCCGTGCGTGCCGGGCGAAACGAGCAGGGCGTGCGGCAACATCGCTTGCGCTTCGTCGAACGATGCGGCGTGATACTCGCGCAGGCGCGCGCGCGAATCCCACATCAGCACGGAGGGATCGTCGGTCGTACTATAGAGCACGACGTGCTCGCCCCTGTGGACGTGACAGTCGGCCCACGCAGTTCCGGAAGCCGAGATCAAGCAGACGATGAGGAAAGCGCACGCCTTACGCACGAGCCGCCTCCCCGTCGAGCACGCGAATCGCAAGAATCGCCAAGTCGTCTCTTATGCGATTCCCGCCGCGCGCTCGTACGGCCGCGGCAAGCTCGTCTGCGAGCTGCTGCGCGCCTGGGCTTGCGCGTTCGATCAGTTCCATCGCGCCCTGTCCGGAGAGCTGCTCTCCGGCCCTGTTGCGAACCTCCGTTAAGCCGTCGGTCGCCAACACGAGCGTATCGCCGGGCTGCAAGTAAATCGTTTCGGCCCCGAACGGCTCTTCCATGACGCCCAGGACCGGTCCGGTTATCGAAAGCTGGGCGACGTCGTTGCGACGGCGCACGAAAGCGGCATCGTGTCCGCCGCTCGCATACGTTAAACCGAACGTGTCGGTATCGAGCAGACCTACGAACATCGAAACGAAAATGTACGGATCTCCGACCGCCTTGGAGAGAACGACGTTAAACTCCGTAAGAATTGCCATGGGATCGCTGTTGCGCAACGCAATCGCGCGCACCATAAACTTGACGAACGCCGTCAGCACCGCTGCGTCGACGCCCTTTCCGCTGATGTCGGCAATCAAGATCAGCGCCCGGTTTTCTGAAAGGCGATAGACGTCGAACACGTCCCCGCCGATTGCGCGGTCACTGCTCGCGGACAGGTACGCACTGCCGACGTCGCAATGCGGCAGCGGGGTCGCCTCGCTCCGAAAGACTCGCTGAAGAATCCGCGTCACGGCGCGTTCTTCTTCGAGCTCGCGGTTCAACCGCGTGCGGTAGGCGTTCAAGACGATTGCAAGGAGACCGAACGCCAGCACCCAAGCGGCGCGCAGATAAGACGAGCGATCGAGCTGCATCTGTGTGCTGAGCTCGAGCTCGTCGTCGGTTCCGGCGAGCTCGCGGCGGATCGCCCCGGCCGTCAACGTCTCGTAGTCGGAGAAGAGTTTGTTTCGCTTATCGAGTTCTTGCAAACGAAGGCGCGGATGCGCGAGCAGCGGAGCGGCAACGGTATTCCGCCACTCGAGCTGAAGGTGCGCGTAATCGATGAGCAGCTTGTCGGCGCCGGGCAGCTCCTCTTCGCCCAGCGTCTTGCGAATCGCACTCTCTTTTTCGTCGTAGCCGGCGGCGGCCGAACGATATTCGGCGGTGTAAAACGGGTCGCGCGTCAAGAGGTAGCCACGCAACGAGTTCTCTTCATCGATTTGGAGGCGCAGCAACTCCTCGAGATCGATCTGGGCCTGCTGGATCTGCGCCTGGCGCGCGAATGTATTCGCGATCTCCGCGCGCGTTTCGAATGAGCCCTCAACGGCAAAACCGAGCGACAGCAGCAAGAAGGCCGTCAATAAAATCGTTCCCGTGACACTCGCGAACGAGACGCCCCTCACAAAGGCCTCACGGAGAAAGTTGAAGAGCGGCGGGCTGTGTACAGCCGGGTGGGAACCACGGTCTTAAGTCCTACGACGTTCGAGGAATTTATCCGTCTGAACTCGCTGAGGACGAGGCGCTGGCGCTAATCCGCCGAACCTAAGGTTAATGTCCAAACGCCTGCTTGGACCCGCCTTTATTGCGGTCGGCGATGGAACGTCGACGTTCGGGCGTTTGGCAATCGAAGACGCCCGGATCGTTGGCGTTCTCGCAGCCGACGGCCCTTCCGATTATCCGCTGCCGCCCGGCAGCACGATCGCTCCAGGCATGATCGACGTGCACACGAACGGCGCCGGCGAATTTCTCTTCAATCGAGATCAAGGTAACGCCGTCGCAGTTGCCGGCACCGCATATGCGCAGACCGGCACGACGGGCTTCGTGGCGAGCGTTATGACCGCTCCGTGGGAATCCATGCTCCACGCCGCCTCGGAGATCGTCGAAGCGGCAAACCAGTTGGAGGAGGATTGGCCAAACGGCGCTCGCTGTCTCGGCGTGCATTTCGAAGGCCCATTCCTCAACCCCAAATTCCGGCGCATTCATCGCAACGAGTGGCTCCTTGCTGCCGGCGCCGCCCGCGCGCAAGAAATGGTCGATTCGTGCAAAGGTGCTTGTCTGTTGGTAACGATGGCCCCGGAGATCGACGGCGCGAGCGATGCGCTACGCGTTTTCTTAGAGAACGGCGTCGTCTGCTCGGCCGGTCACACCAGCGCGCGCTATCGTGAAGGAATGCTGGCGATCGGGTTGGGCTTCCGGTCTTTGACGCACGCCTTCAACGGGATGCCGCCGCTCGACCACCGCGATCCTTCGATCCTGGCCTCGTTCATCCAAGACCGGCGCACGCTCGTGCAAGTCATCTGCGACGGCTTTCACGTCTCGCCGGTCATGATCGACATCCTGCACCGAACGCTGGGCGACCGGCTCGTGCTGGCGACCGATGCAATGCCCGCAGCCGATCCGGGTTATCACATCGAAGGCGGCGTTATGCGCGCGGCCGACGGAACTATTGCCGGCAGCGCGCTGCGCATGGACGAAGCGCTGCGCAACTATATGTCCTACGCGCAGATTCCATTCGCAGCGGCAATCGTTGCAGCAACGTACGCGCCGGCGCGATTGATTCGGCACGACGCCGAACTAGGCCGTATCGCGCGCGGCGCGCGCGCCGATCTCTCCTTCTGGAATAAGGAGTATCACGTCATTGCAACGATGGTCGGCGGGCGCTTCGTCTACAATCATCCTTCGACTGCGCTCAGGATGACAGAAGGGCACACTCTGTCAGTATGACTCAGGCCTCGTAAGCGTAATCGGTGGTCTCCGGACGCGGAGCGAACGCCGAGCGCAACATGACGACCGCAGCGTAAAGAACGACCACGACGACGAGCCAGCGCACCGCGGCCAGCGGCAGCGACTTCACGATATATGCGGCGATGAGCACGCCGGGAATTCCTCCAAGCGTCAGGCCCAAGACGGCACGCATCGAAATCGCATCGAAGCGGATAAAGCGTAGGCTCGCGATCGGCATCAGAAACGCGCACGACCCCATCATGATCGGAAAAGCCGCGACCGGATTCATCCCCAACAGGCTTACCATGATCATGCACGGCGCGTAGAGTCCGATTCCAACGGTCATCAGCGCGCCGAGGCAGAAGTTGATCGCAACGGCGATCCAGAGGCGCGGGCTGTCGAGGCCGAGCGCCGTCCCACTCAATCCGAAGTGGCTCCCTTTTATGCCTGTAAGAATGAAGAGCACGGCCGCGGCCAGCAGGGCCGTCCCCATGCCGATCTGCACGTAGCGCCGCGGCCAGCGCGCGACGAAACCGGCCCCCAACCACGCGCCGGCAACTGCGGCAAGAATCAACAGCAGCAACGTCTTCGGCTCGACCGCCACGATGACGATGTAGATGAGCGCCTCGACGACCGTGGGGAGGGCATGCCCCACGTTGAGCGTACCGGGAATGCGCTCGTCGGGCACGGCTCGGAAGAACTTAAAGAGCGAGGTCGTCACCGCGAACGACCCGATACCGAGCGTGTCCAAAAAATCGGTAACGAAGCCGATCGCAGTGAGCAACGGCGTCGGTGCGGGATTCTTGTGCCGCGGCAGCGCCCGGACCAGGGCTACGATCAGCACGAGCGCGACGAGGATCAGCGCGACGACGAGCAGCGTGTGCGTCATGATCGAAGACGGTACGCCTACAAGGCGCCGCGGCCTGCTTAGCCGGTCGCGGCGGCGATCTCCCTGGTTGCCGCGGCGTTAAAGTAGGCGGCCTTCGGGTGATGCATCACGATGGCAGCCGTCGACTGTTCGGGGACGATTTGGAACGCCGGCGTTAGAATCACGCCGATCTTCGCGGTCGCGTCGAGCAGCCGGAAGACCAGCTCGTGCTGTCCCAGATCCGGGCAGGCTCCGTAGCCCCAGGAATACCGTTTCCCGCGCCCGTTTTCCAGACCCAGCTCGCGGCGAATGTGACGGTGGGCGTACTCGGCGAGCGCCTCGGCGGCCTGCACCGAAAAACCATGAACAAAGTACGACTCGCTGTAATCCCCAGCCGCCTGTAACGCTTCGGTCCGTTGCGCAGCGTTGGGTCCGACCGTCACGATCTGCAGCGCCACCACGTCGCTGGGCCCACCCTCACGCGGCTCGAGCAAATAATCCGCAAGGCTCAAATGCTCTCCGCCGATTTGGCGCGGAAACTCCATACGAGCGATCTCTTTGGCCGGCTGGGCCGGATCGTACAGGATGACGTCGTTACCCAAACCGGCGGCGGGGAAATATCCGTACACGACCTTCGGCTCGAGAAGGCCGCCATTAAGCGCTTCGGCATGGTAGCGGCGAAGTCGAGGATCGAACTCTTCGGAGACGAGCCGTTCGAACGCATCGCCTTTAGTGTTTGCAGCGCCCCACGAAAGCCGATAGAGACTGCGCAGATCGAAGCAGGTCCAGAGTTCGCGCAGATCGATTCGATCCAATACGCCAACGCCCCAAAACGGCGGTTGCGGAACTTGCGCGTGGTCGGCCTTGACCGCAGAGATCGCCGGTGCCCGCGGCGGTACGGGCGCGGAGCGGCGCTGGGTTTGCGCAAATGCTTCACCCTTCGCCCGCTCGACGAGATCCTGTCGTCGTTGCGGATCGCTCGTGAGCGCATCGACGAGCTCGAGCCCTTCGAAGGCATCGCGCGCGTAAAAGACGCCCGGCTCGAAAAAGCGCGTGCCGCCCTCCAACAGCGCGATGCGGCGGCCAAAGTCGCGATTTATGGCCGCGCCCCCGATGATGACGGGGAAGGTTAAACCACGCGCGTCCTGCTCTTCGAGGCAGACCGGCATCTGTTTGCTGGTCGAAACCAAGAGCGCGGAGAGACCGATGGCATCGGCCCGCACCTCCACGGCCTTCTCGAGAATCGTATTCATGGGTACCTGTTTGCCGAGATCGTGGACCGTGTAGCCGTTGTTGGCAAGGATCGTGTGCACCAGGTTCTTTCCGATGTCGTGCACGTCGCCGAAGACCGTGGCCAGAACGACGGTCCCTTTCGTTGCGCCTTCGGAGCGCTCGAGGAACTGCTCGAGATGGGCAACGGCCTTCTTCATCACCTCGGCCGATTGCAAGACGAACGGTAGAATCAACTCGCCGCGACCGAATCGATCCCCGACGTCTTTCATGGCGGGCAAAAGAATTTCATTGAGCACCGCTACGGCCGTTCTCTCCAGCAAGGCTTCATCGATTTTCGCCTCGATGCCGTCTTTTCGGCGCCGCAGAATCGCCTGGTGAATTCGCTCTTCGATCGTCGTCTCTTCCGCCGCCTGTTCCTCAGTGCCGTCCGTCTCGGATCGGCCGCCCGGCGCTTCGCGCTCGAAATGTTCGATGAGGCGCGGCAGCGCATCCGGTCGCCGGTTAAACACGAGGTCGTCGCAAAGCTCGCGAACCGTCGAATCGATCTCGAAGTACGGAACGATCTCCTTGGGATGGACGAGCGCGCAATCCAAGCCTGCCTCGACGCAATGATAGAGGAAGACCGAGTTCAGCGCGGCGCGTGCGTTGGGCCGCAGGCCGAAGGAAACGTTGGAGACGCCGAGCGAGGTGAGCGGGCCCTGCAACTCGCGCTTGATGAGGCGAATTCCCTCGATCGTTTCGACGGCGGAGTTCAAGAACTCGGGCTCACCGGTCGCCAGCGTGAAGGTGAGATCGTCGAAGATCAACGCGCCCGGCGGAAGACCGTACTCGCCGACCGCAATCTCATAGATGCGGCGCGCGACTTCGAGCTTGCGTTCAGCCGTCTTTGCCATCCCGCTTTCATCGATCGTCAACGCGACGACCGCCGCGCCGTGCTCGCGCGCGAGCGGTAGAACGGCATCGAGCTTAGCGCGGCCCGACTCCAGGTGCACGGAGTTGAGAATCGCCCGGCCGGGATAGTTTTGCAGCGCGGCTTCGAGCACTTTCGGCTCGGTCGAATCGATTGCGAGCGGCGCCTCGATGGATTGCGCGAGCCGGCGTACGAGCTCGCGCATCTGTTCGTCTTCGTCGGGCCGTTCCGTTACCGCGCAGCAGACGTCGAGCACGTGCGCGCCGCCCTCGACCTGCTCTCGCGCGATCAGCACGACGTCGTCGTACCGGTCGTCGAGGAGCAAGCGCTTCACCTTGCGGGAACCTTGGGCGTTGATGCGCTCGCCGACGATGAGCGGCCGCGGCTGCTGTTCCAGGGAGATGGCCGTCATCGCCGAGGCGACCTCTTGCGAACGTTGCGCGCGCGGTCGCTTTGCGCGCCGCACCGACAAGACGGCTTCGCGAAGCGCGCTGATGTGCGCGGGCGTCGAACCGCAGCAGCCGCCGACAGCGTCGACGCCGAATTCGCGCACGAAGGCCGCAAGCTCGGCGGCCAGCTCCTGCGGACCTTCGGGATAGATCGTCTCACCGTTTGGCCCCATAAGCGGAAGGCCCGCATTTGGTATGACGCTGACGAAGCAGCGCGACGTCTCGCAGAGATAGCGAATCGAATCGCGCATCTGCGCCGGGCCGGTCGAGCAGTTGAGGCCGACGACGTCGACGGGCAGCGCGTCGAGCGTCGCGCGAATCGCGCGAATGTCCGTGCCCAGCAGCATGCGGCCGTCGGTAATCAGCGTCGGCTGCGCTTGAATCGGCACGCGGCGCAATCCACGTTCGAACTCGCGGACTATTCCTGCGACGGCAGCCTTGAGCTCGAGCAGATCTTGCATCGTCTCGAGCAAGAGCAGATCGGCGCCGCCTTCGACGAGCGCTCTCGCCTGCTCGCCGTAGACGTCGCGCAACTGCTCGTAGGTGATATTGGAGAGCGCCGGATCCGACGACGAGACCAGCATGCCGGTCGGCCCCATGGAACCGGCGACGAAGCGAGGATGCTGCGGCGTCGAGATCGCGTCGCATGCCTCTCGCGCGATCGCGGCGGCGCGAAGGTTGACCTCACGAGTTTGGTCGCCGAGACCATACTCGTCGAGCTTTAGCCTCGACGCGGTAAAGGAGTCCGTCTCGACCACGTCCGCGCCGGCAACCAGATACGCCTCGTGAATCGAACGAACGATGTCGGGCCGCGCGAGTACGATCGCTTCGTTGCAGCCCGCAAGAGCGGTGCCGCCAAAGTCCTGTGGGGAAAGGTCGAGCGCCATGAGCTGCGTGCCCATGGCGCCGTCGAAGATCGCAACCCGCTCTTCGAGCAGGCGCAAGTACTCAGACACGGTCCCGGCTCACGATCTCTCCCACCTTGTTTCCAGCCCGATTATACACCGGCGGTCGCGCGAACCTCGCGAGTGTACCGGCTTGGCGCTCGTCGAGCACGCCCAACCGCCGCAACGCCGAAATCGAAGAAGGTCCGCGCGCCCGGGTGGTTCCGTCAATCACTTTGGATGCGTACCCGAAGCCTTGCGAGATGGCCGCCGCGGCATGAACGCCTTCGGCGCCTGCTTTCGACACGACGTTTCTCGCGCCGGCGATCATGAGCTCGGTATCGAACTGGCCGGTTCCGGCCACGTACTCCGGATGGGCGAGCATCGCGTCGCGTACGATCGCAAGCGCCCGCGCGTCGGCGGAATCGATGCCGGAAAGCGTCGCTAGCCGCGCAAACGAGATCGCAGCCTTTCGCAGACCCGTCGCATAGACGGGAATTCCGCAGCCGTCGATCGCGACCGGCCAGGTTGAAGCATCGTCGTCGGAGAGCCGCGCGCAAAACGCGAGAATCCGCTGCTGAGCGGGGTTCTCGGCGCTCAAGTAGGTCGTTGGATCGGCGCCGATCGCCAAGCAGAGCGCCAAAATGCCGGCATGCTTTCCGGAGCAGTTGTTATGGAGGGCGGTCGGTTCCAATCCCGCTTCAGCAAGCCCCTCTGCCGCCGTCTGGTCGTACGGTGGATGCGTACCGCACTGCAATGCCGATTCGTCCATGCCGATCTTATCCAAGATCGAAGCGACGGCTTCAACGTGAAACGGCTGGCCGGAATGGGAGGCGGTCATCACCGCGATTTCGCGCGGCTCCAAGTTGAATCGTTCGCGCACGCCGGCTTCAATAGCCGCTGCCGCAATCAACGGCTTTGCCGCCGAACGCAGGAAGACCGGCGACTCGATATCGCCGGCCCGAACGAGCACCGTTCCTCGCGCATCTACCGCACAGGCGGCGACGCGATGAACCGATTCGACGTACCCGCCGCGGGTTACGTCGACGAAGGCTTCGTCGCCCGCGGTCAAACGAGCGCGGGTTCGACGATCGTGGCTTCCTGCTCGGCAAAGACCGGATTGCTCAAATAGCGCTCGCCGGTGTCGCATCCGAACGTTACGATCGTCTTGCCTCGCATCTCCGGACGCGCCGCGACGCTTAGCGCCGCCCAAACGTTGGCACCCGACGAGATACCGACGAGCATTCCCTCTTCGCGCGCAAGCCGGCGTGCCGTTGCGATGGCGTCGGCATCGGTAACGCGCACGACTTCTTCATAAACTTCTGTGTTGAGCACCTTGGGCACGAAGCCGGCGCCGGTACCTTGAATTTTATGCGGCCCCGGCTTTCCGCCCGAAAGCACCGGCGATCCGTCGGGTTCGACCGCAATCATCCGTACGCTGGGCTTACGGGCTCGCAGCACCTCACCGACGCCGGTGATCGTGCCGCCGGTGCCGATCGCGGAGACCACGACGTCGACGGCGCCGTCGGTATCGCGCCAAATCTCTTCGGCGGTGGTCCGGCGATGGATCTCCGGATTGGCCGGATTCTCGAACTGCTGCGGCACGAAGTACTTACTCGGCGCGCTCGCGACGATCTCGTTTGCGCGCCGAATCGCGCCGGGCATGCCTTCCGAGCCGGGCGTCAGCACGACCTGCGCACCGTACGCCTTGAGGAGGTTCCGGCGCTCGACCGTCATCGTATCGGGCATAACCAAGATGATTGGATAGCCTTTCGCCGCCGCGACAAACGCCAGCGCGATACCGGTATTTCCGCTCGTCGGCTCAAGAATGGTCATTCCCGGCAAGAGACGGCCGTCGCGTTCACCGGCCTCGATCATCGCGAGACCGATCCGGTCCTTCACCGAGCCGCCGGGGTTGAACGACTCCATCTTCACCAGAACCGTCGCCGGTATCCCTGAGCCCAGCCGCGGAATCCTGACCAACGGCGTATTGCCGAACGTGTCGGCTAAGTTGTCGTAGATGCGTGCCATAATATCCCGTCTAACCCTCGCTTCTCGTTCGAGCGTTGCACGCCCAAGGTCCTTCGACGGAGCCTGTGCTGAGCGTAGCCGAAGCGCTCAGGACAGGCTTGGCTCCTCGAACGCCAGAAGGAAGCGGGCGCTTCGGGCGCCGATTTCACCCAACCATGCGCCGCCACTGGACGATCGCTCGAAGGCTGTACACGCTGGTTCTCGTTGCGCTCGTCGTCCTCCCGAGCCCCCGGGGTGCTTCGCAGGAGGCGCCGACCCTTTCACAGGCGCTCGACGCAATCGCCGCCTACGCGCCGCGGGCAATGCGCGAGCAAGGCACGCCGGGGCTCTCGGTTGCAGTCACCGATCGCAACGGGACGCTGCGAATTATCACGCTGGGATACGCAAACCAGGACTCCCAAACTCCGGTAACCCCACGGACGCTCTTCGCCATCGGTTCGATTACGAAATCGATGACGGCGCTGGCTTTGCTCCAGCTGCACGATGCGGGGCAGCTCGATCTCGACTCGCCGGTTCGCCGCTACCTTCCGTGGTTTGCGATCGAATCGCTCGGCGGACCGATTCTCGTTCACGAACTTCTCTCGCACACCGCCGGACTGCCGGGCGACTTCACGTCGGAGCCCGGCTATCTCTACCAAATCGTCGCGCTGCGCAAGGCCAAAACGCTCTTTCGACCGGGAACCTTCTGGTCGTACTCTAACGACGGTTACGCAACGGCCGGAGCGATATTGGCGAAACTCGACGGACGATTCTGGGAGCAGTCGCTTACGGCGCGCGTCTTTCAGCCGATCGGCATGACGGCCAGCTCCGCCGTCTTTACGCCCGAAGTAATGGCCGGCGCAGCCGTCGGTTATCAGTTTCGCGACAGTGACCGGCCCGCGTCGCAGAATCCGCCGCTCGTCGCGTCGCCGCCGATGGACTTTGTCGATCCCGCCGGCTCGGTGCTCTCGACTCCCGAGGACATGGCGCGATACATGCGGTTCTATTTGAACGGCGGAGTAACGGCAGACGGACGGCGCCTAGTAACGGCATCAACCTTTGGGGCAATGACTCACCCCGATCGGCTGGCGAACGGAAAACCAGCCGGCGCCGCAACCCCCGAGCTCGCGGAAGCGCCGTCGTTCTACCGGCAGTATGGCTACGGGCTCTCGATCTTCGATGAGAACGGCGAGCATCTCGTCGGTCACACGGGCGGCATCTCCGGCTACACCGCCTGCATGCAGATGAACCTGACCCGCGGATTCGGCGCAATCGCGTTTGCCAATCTGGTTGAGGCGCCCTTGCATCCGTGCGCGATCGTGCTCTACGCGATGCGGGTGCTGCGAGCGCAAAGCGTGGGCGAACCGCTGCCATCGCCGCCGCCGGCACCCGACCCGGCGAAGGTCGCTCGAGCGAGCGATTACGCAGGCACGTACACGGGGGCAAAGGGCTCCTCGCTGGGCGTCGTGGCCGCCGGGGATCGCCTCTACCTCGTGGATGCCGCAAGGCGCATCGCGCTCTACCGGCGCGGCCACGATCTCTTCTGGGCCGACGATCCTCGTTTCGCAATCTTTCTGCTGGCCTTTGGGCGCGATCGCGACGACAAGGTGGTGGAGCTCAACTATGGCTCGCACTGGTACGCCAACGAGCGCTATCGCGGAGCGCGCACGTTCGTCTACCCGCCGCGCTGGAACGCTTTGGCCGGGCGCTACGAAAACACGTTCTTAGGAGAGTCCGCCGTCACGCGCGTGGTGATCGTCAAGAACCGTCTGACGCTCGACGGCACCGACGCGCTCGAGCCGCTCGCCGACGGAACTTTTGCTCTAGGAGATTCGGTCGTGCGCTTCGATGCGGATGCCGGAAATCAACCGCAGCGGCTGACCATCGACGACACCCGCCTATACCGCGTCGAACTCCCGTAATCCAGGCCTACTCACCGATATCCCAGAGCAATCCCAAATCTTTTTTTGAAAACGCTCGAAAGGCAATGAGCGTCTCGGTGCTGAGAATGCCGTCCAGCGCGGCGATCTGCTCGGTCACAAGATCGCTCAGCTGCTCGTGGTGCTTTACGCGTACGATCGCGACCAAATCGTAGGGGCCCGCAACCGAATAGACTTCCGCGACGCCGTCGATCGCCAGCAGGTCGTCGGCGATCGAGCGTAGCCGCGGGCGCTCGACGTTCATCAGAATCAGTGCAGCTACCATTTCATGCAACCTCGCTTACGATCTCGAGCGCGCCGCTGCAGTTCAAACAGCGGTCGTTCATTGCGGCCGCGCAAGCCGCGCAAAACGTGCAGCCATACGAACACGCCCGCGCCTCGGCACGAGTTTCAAAGTTCCGGCCACATTTCTGACACGAGCTTTTCATACGTAACGGTTTTATTTGTTCTTGAAGCGGGCGACGCGCTTTTCGTTATAGGCCGCGAGCCCTTCTTTTGCATCCTCACTCTTGAAGAGCAGCGACTGCAGCTCGCGTTCCAGTGCGAGCGCGTCTTGCAGCGGAAGCTCGGCACCGGTCTGAACGCTGCGCTTGATGTGCCCGACGGCCATCGGCGCCTTGTTCGGCGAGCAGAACTGCTTAGCGTATTCCGTGATTTGCTCCCGGAACTCAGCCGCGCTGCCTTCGAAGAGGTCGGTGAGCATTCCCCATTCCAGCGCTTGCTCGAAGCTGACGGTTTTTCCGGTCACCATCATCTCGATGGAGCGCGATTTGCCGACCAGACGCGCTAGGCGCTGCGTTCCGCCGGTTCCCGGCAGAACGCCGAGCGCAACTTCGGGAAGGCCGATCTTTCCGGCGTCCTTTCGAGCGATGCGAAGATCCGCCGCCATTGCGATCTCCAGTCCGCCGCCGACGCAGTGCCCGTTGAGCGCAGCGATCACCAGCTTCGGCGTCTGTTCGAGCCGCGACAGCGTCTCGTTTGCGTGCAGGCAAAACATGTACTTGAACTCGGGTGTAACTTGGTTGAGCATCCCGATATTGGCGCCGGCCGAAAAGAACTTTTCACCCTTGCCGGTAAGCACGATGACCTCCACGTCCGAGTCGAACCGCGCATCGAGAATCGCTTCGTCGAGCTGGCGCATCATCTCGTGCGTATAAGTGTTGGCCGGCGGATCGTCCATCTCGACGAACCCGACGTGGCCGTCTTTCCAGTAGTTAATGACGCGCTTGCCCTCAAGCGCGCGTTGCTCGCGACCGAACGGAGTCTGTTTTGCGGTGCCGTCGAGGGTGGTGCTCATGAAGGGTTTCCTTTGGGTGCGTTCCAGAGGGGGCCCCGCGCGCCGTGCGCACGGGGGGCGCGCAGTCCGGAGGACGTAGCGCCTTTAAGAGTTGTGGGGACCCAATTGGACTGCGCGATGGGGGGCCTCAAGCGAGGTTTCCCTTCGGCGCAATCCAATTGGGGTCTTTGAAATATTCTTTGAGTATGGTTTCGTCGGCTGTAGACGGAAGCACCGTCGGAGCGTAGGCTGCCCATTCTTCCTCGGTGAGCTTACGGCCGTCGACGGTGTAGCGTTCTCCGCCATAGTCGCCGATCTTGCGGTTGAAGCGCATGTCGGGAACGCAGAACTTCGTCTCGCTTGCGTTGACCTCGTTGACGCGGGCGACGGTGCCCGAGACTTCCTCGTGGAACTGCCGGCGAGCGCGCTCGTTGAGGTGCTCCTTGTCGACGCCGCCCTCGGCCTTATCCTCGTCGACGCGCCCTTTGATTCCCCAGGTGTAGGCCCATTGCGCCGAGCCCGAGTGATCGGTACCAAAGAGATCCAGCGACCCCGAGATCCATTTGTTGTAGTATTTTTGTTGAATCTCGACGGGAATGACGCCCGCCTTCGCGATCCGGCGCAGCCCGGTGATGCCGGTTCCCATGTGAAAGGACTCCTCGCGAAGCATCGGGCCCATCGAGGCCGCGAGCGGAGCGAAACTCGAGTGCGACAGCATGGACAACTGAAACTTGCCGTCGCGATCCATAAAGTTCGTGTAGGCGAAGAAATCGAGCCAATGCGTCACGTCGTCGTTGAATGCGTTGAGCAAGCGATTTTTCTTGCCAAAGGCGCGGCGCTCGAGCATCTTCTGCGCTTCGATCTTCCCTTCGCTACCGAAGTGTTCGACCATCAGATGACACATCTGATAGCCGTGACGCGTCTCTTCCACCATGATCCGAACCAGCGATGCCAGATCGTATTCGCTGGGCGCGTTGTTGACCAAGAATCGCTGCTGCTCGTTTGAGGCAAACTCCGTGTCGCCTTGATACACGACCATGTTGAGGACCGCGTCTCTCATGCGTTGATCGGGGATCTCGCGAACGCGCTCCCATCGGCGCTCGCCCTTGAAGTCTCCGAAGTAGATTTCGGGCGTCGGAAGCTCGCCGTACTTTGCCTCAAAGGTGTAGCCGGGCATGAAGCGGTCGACCAACTCGCGATCGAGCCCGATGTCGCGCCTCCATTCATCCAGCATAACGATCCAGTCGTCAAAGGTCGCGATTCGGTTCATTTGGTGGCCCTTCAAAACGTATAACGGAAATTTATCAAACGGCGAGAATACCGTTATACTAAGGTGCCACGGCAGGAGGTGTCAATCCTTGTCCAGCGGCCGGTTACCCGGCCAAACTCATTCATTTTCACGCTCTACGGCGACATGGTCCACCGCCTCGCCGGCGACGGGGCGCTCTGGATCGGCGGCCTCATCCGCCTGATGGCCTCCTTCGGGGTCTCGCCGCAGGCCGTCCGCCAAGCCGTTTCGCGCATGACCCGCCAGGGATGGCTCGTCGCGCGCCGCGAGGGTAATCTGGCCTTCTATTTGGTAACCGCTCGCGGACGCCGCCGAATCGAGGAGCTCAGTCCCCGCATCTACGGACCGGTTATCGAGTGGGACGGTCGCTGGCGACTGCTCAGTTGTGCCGCCGGGGAGACGCAGCGCCAAGCGCGCGAGCGCCTTCGGAAGGAACTGGCCGCCCTCGGCTGGGCGCAACTCTCCTCCTCGACCTGGATCTCGCCCTCGGATGCGCTCGCAGCTGCTCGTGAAGCGGCCGATTCGACGGTGGCCCTAGAGGCGATCCACCTGTTCGAGGCTGAGTACCGTGGGCCGCTGAGCGACCGCGCGCTGCTCGAGCGATGCTGGAACGTGGATTCGATCGCCTCGGCGTATCGGGAGTTCATCGCCCGGTACCGGCCGCGTTTCCATCTCGAAACCGACCATGGCGAGCTCAGCGACGAGGGAGCGTTCGTCGCGCGGCTGTGGCTGGTCCACGACTACCGGAAGTTTGCCTATCTCGACCCCGGACTGCCAAGCGAGCTGCTGCCGGCTCATTGGCCCGGTACCGCCGCAGCGGCGCTCTTCCGCGAATACTACGCGACGCTCGAAAAGAAATCACAACGCTACTTTCATCTTTGCACGCGTCTTACGAACGGGGCCGAGCGAAAGAGCGTCGAAGCGAGCCGCCCATGCCCAAACGCCTGATGATCGCTCTTTGCGTCGCCGCACTGGCCGTTGCCGCGTGTCACAGCAATAGCTCCACGAGTCCAATACCATCATATTCGCCCGGCTCGTCCTCGCCGAACCCAAAGATTACGTATGTGCACGTCTTGGTCACGATCAATGGCTCACCCAAGCCGCATATTCCGGTCGAGGAGTCGACACCAAAATCGACGGCGAGTCCGCGCCCAGGGACACCGTTTCAAACGCTCGCTACCAACAAGCACGGCAAGATCAAGTTCACCGGCCTCAAACCGGCGAAGACCTACTGCTGGGTAGCCCTCATGCCCAAGGGCAAGTCGTTTGAATGCGCCCCCTGGCAAGTTTGGCAAACCAGCCTAATCAATTTAGGAACCTAAGCTTCGTCTTCATCTAGATGAAGGTGACATCCGTCTTCCGCCTCGGAGAGCACGTCGCGCGCTTCGGCTAGCACCGCGCGTGAAAGGGGGCGGGGCGGCGGCTCGACGGAGCCCGGCTCGGCCAGGAAATCCACTTCGCTCCAATCTTCCCAGGTCTCCAACGGCTCGCCGTCCTGCATCGCCGGAAAGCGGACGCAGAATCCTTGGTCGAGGTGCAGGCCCACGACGGTGACCTCTGTCCCGCGCGGAAAATAGGTTCCATCCTTCCAGAGCGTGCCGTAGCTCGTGCTATAGTGCTGGCCGATCTTGAGCGCTTCCACCATACGCTAGGCTATACCCGAAACGGGTCCATCGGTTTCTCACCGATATAGGTGAGCACGCTCTTGGTCTCGCTGTAGAGCCACATCGTCTCCATCCCCAGCTCGCGTCCGTACCCGGACGCCTTATAGCCGCCAAACGGAACGCCGGGAAAGACCGCGTACGGCGTGTTGATGGCAACCGATCCGGCGCGGATTGCCCGAGCGACGCGATTCGCGCGCCCGACGTTCGAGGTCCAGACGCTGGCGGCTAGACCATACTCGCTGTCGTTTGCCAACGCGATCGCCTCAGCTTCGTCCTCGAAGCGTACCAACACGGCGACCGGGCCGAAGATCTCCTCGCGAACGATCCGGTGATCGCTTTTGGCTTCGTAGGCGGTCGGACTCCAGAACATTCCCGACGCAAAGCTCTGGCCGAGGTCGGGTGCCGCGCCGCCGAAAAGCGCCTGGGCGCCTTCGGCCGCGCCGATCTCGCAATACGAGCGAATCTTCTCGAACTGCTCGGACGTCGTGATGGCTCCGATCTGCGTCTGCGGATCTTCGGGGTCGCCGACGCGCAGAAGCTGCGCCTTCTCTGCGAACCGTTCGACGAAACGGTCGTAGACTCCGGATTGCAGCAGAATGCGCGAGCGCGCCTCGCAGCATTGGCCCGCGTTGTAGTAGACACCGTACAGCGCACCGGCGACGGCCGCGTCGATATCGGCGTCGTCAAAAACGACGGACGGCGATTTCCCGCCGAGTTCCAACGTCACGCGCTTGAGCGTGCGCGCCGCGGCCGCAGCGACGATGCGTCCCGTGTCGGTCGAGCCGGTAAACGCGATCTTATCGACGGCCGGATGATCGACCAGCCAACTTCCAAGCCCTTTCGAACCGGTGACGACATTGAGAACGCCTTCGGGTACGCCCGCTTCGAGCGCGATCTTGCCCAACTCGATCGCCGTCAGCGGCGTCACGTGCGCCGGCTTGAGCACGATGGTGCAGCCTGCGGCGAGCGCCGGTGCAACCTTCCACGAAGCCAGCAGCAGCGGAAAGTTCCACGGAACGATCGCGCCGACGACGCCGACCGGCTCGCGCACCGTATTGGCGAGATACGTCGGCAACGGCGGCGGCAACGTGTCGCCGTAGTTCTTCGTGGCCGCGCCGGCATAAAACTCAAACGTATCCACGATTGCGCTCAGCTCGCCTTTGGCGGTCCCGACGGTCTTGCCGTTGTTGCGAACCTCGCATAACGCCAAGTCGGCCGCACGCTCGCCGATGAGTTGCGCGAGTTTATAAATAATCTTTGCGCGTCGCGAGGCCGCCATCGACGCCCACTTGCCGGTATCGAACGCGCGGCGCGCCGCGTTCACCGCATCGTTGAGATCCTCGCGCGTCGCTTCCGCGACGTCGGCGAGCTTCGCCCCCGTGGCGGGATTGAGAACTTCATACGTGCCGCCATCGGAAGCATCTCGCCAGGCTCCGCCGATGAGCAGTTGCGTCTTGGTCATGGTTGGCGCAGTCGTCATGGCAAACGCCTTCTACTCCACCCGCTCGAATACCGTTGCGATGCCCTGACCGACGCCGATGCACATCGTCGCCAGGCCGAAGCGCGCCTTTCGCCGAGCCATTTCGTGCAGGAGCGTCGTCGCGATGCGCGCGCCGCTTGCTCCCAGCGGGTGTCCCAGCGCGATCGCGCCGCCGTTGACGTTCGTCTTGGTGGGGTCGAGCCCCAGCTCGCGCATGCACGCGACGGCTTGCGATGCGAAGGCTTCATTAATTTCGATCAGATCGAGTTGCTCGACAGCCAAGTGAGCGCGCGCGAGCGCCTTGCGCGCGGCCGGAATCGGTCCCATACCCATCACGTTGGGAGCGACGCCAACGGCAGCGCACGCGACGATCCGCGCCATCGGCCGCAGACCCAAGCGGCGCGCCGTCTGCGCCTCGCAAAGCAGGAGCGCCGCCGCGCCGTCGTTGATGCCCGACGAGTTACCGGCCGTCACCGTGCCGTCGCTCTTAAAAGCCGGTTGTAGTTTCGCCAGCCGCTCCATCGTCGTCTCCGGCCGCGGATGTTCGTCGCTCGTCACGGAGGTTGCGGGTGATGTGCCCTCAATCGGCACGGCAACCAGTTCGTCTGCAAATGCGTTGCGTTGCGTTGCCGCCTTGCACTTCATCTGAGATTCAAATGCGAAACGGTCTTGCTCTTCGCGCGTGATGCCGTATTCTCGCGCGACGTTCTCCGCCGTCTCGCCGAGCGAAACGGTATGCTCGGCCGGCATCTTCGGATTGACCATGCGCCAGCCGAGAACCGTATCGAAGAGTCGCTGGTCTCGAGCGTACGGCGCGACGCTCTTCGGCAAAACGTATGGCGCGCGCGTCATGGACTCGACGCCTCCGGCGATCATCACGTCGCCTTCTCCAAACGCAATCGCCTGCGCGGCCGAGTTAATTGCTTGAAGGCTTGAGCCGCACAGGCGGTTGACGGTAGCGCCGGGGACGCTAAGCGGCAGATTTGCCAAGAGCACGGCCATGCGCGCGACGTTTCGGTTATCTTCGCCGCTCTGATTGGCAGCGCCGAAGTACACGTCCTCAACGATCGAAGGAGCGATGCCGGTGCGCTCGACCACCGCCTGCACCGCGATCGCGGCAAGGTCGTCGGGACGAACGGTTGCCAGCGCGCCGCCAAGGCGGCCGATCGGCGTGCGCACGGCATCGACGACCCAAACCTCGCGGCTCATTGCGGCAGGCTCTCCTCGGGCGCGGGCGACTCTTCCATGTCGAGAAGCCAGATGGAACGGTGCGCCGCGAACTCATCGCCCTCGGCGTCGGCCAGACGTTTGAGGATGCGGCGCAGGCGCGTACCGCCGATTTCACGCCCCCACGCGATCGGACCGGCGGGGTAGTTGGTTCCCAGCTGCATTGCTTCGTCAATATCTTCGGGCGTGGCCACCTCCTCCGCAACGGCAATCATCGCTTCGTTGACAATCGAGCCGATGGTCCGTCCGAGAAAGAGTCCCGGAACGTCTTCAACGAGCACGGAGGCCTTGCCGACGTTTGCGAAGAGCTCTTGCGCCAGCTCGAGCGCGTCGTCCGACGCATGCTCCGAGTTGACGATCTCGACGGCGGCCACGGCCGACAACGACCCAAGCACACCGAAGCCGACCAACCGCTCCGGATGACGTAAGCGAGCCGCACACGCAGCGACGTTTGTCGCGTACGCGTCGGTCAAGATGACGCACTCCGGTTCGAGCCAGGCTTCGAGCCGAGCGATGGCGTCGCCGCGATCGGACGTTCCATCGCCGCTGTCGATCAGCATCGTCGGCTGGGCCCCAAGCTCGTCGAACAGCTCGTCGTTGTCGATGCGCAGCACGTTTCGGTAACTTTGCTCGAGCATCTCCGCCAGCTCGTCGGCGCGATTACCGAAGCCGACGACGGCAACGATCTCTTCATCGTTTGGTTCCTCCGCCGGTGCCGGCACGTCGAGTTCGAACGTCTCGGCCTTCCCGTCGCGATACGTATAGAATCCGGCGCCGGTCTTTCGGCCAAGCAAACCTTCGGCGACCATGCGCCGCTGAAGCTCCACCGGCTCAAAACGTCGCGCCTCGGTGCGCGCATAGATCGACTCGCTCGTCGCAAGATTCACGTCGAGTCCGATGAGATCCATCAGCTCGAACGGCCCCATGCGAAAACCGGCCGCGCGCGCAAGTGCATCGAGCTCTCCGACGGAGGCCACGCCGCGCTCGAGCGCGCGCAGCGCCTGCAGATAGTACGGCCGAGCCACGCGATTGACGATGAATCCGGGCGTGTCGGCCGTGAGAACCGGCGTCTTCCCCAGACGCTCGACGATCTCAAACGCGCGGTCGAGCACATCGCTCCCGGTCTGCGGCGCGCGTACGATTTCGACGAGCTGCATTCGGGCCGGAGGATTGAAGAAGTGCAGCCCGAGCACCCGCTGCGGATGCTCGACGGCATCGGCGAGCTCGCCGACGGACAGCGACGACGTGTTTGTCGCGAGCAGTGCGTCCGGCGGGAGCGCAGCCGCCAGAGCCGCAAAGACGTCGCGCTTAATTTCGAAGCGCTCGGAGACGGCTTCGATGGCAAGCACCGCGTCGCTGCGAGCAGGGATGGCGCCCGTGCACGCAACGCGTCGCCCGATCGAGGGATCGCCCAATCGCTCCGCCTGGCGCGCAATCTCGAGCGATGCTCGCTCGCGCGCCGCCGCCTGCGGCTCGACGATCTCCACGTCGTAGCCTGCTTTGGCGGCGACGAACGCGATGCCGGCACCCATGGTTCCACCGCCGGCAATCACGATCCGTTCCGTCATAAAACCGACTTCGCGAAAGGAGGCGCAAACGCTTCGTCGATATTCGTCGTGTGTGCCTTACCGCGCATCCTGCGCAGAAACCGGCTCCTCACCGGCATGCAGCTCACTCATGAGCAGCGACTCTGCTCACCGCGCCCACCCTGGCTTGCGCCTTCGAGCGCGGCTGTCGTCCGGGCGCGAGTGTTCGCTTTCCCGTCGACAAATACACGCTATCGCGCGAGACTGCCATATGCTTGGCACTCACATTTTGTCAATGACCGTCGGCGATGATCTCTGCGCCGCTCTCCCTCTATTCACTACCGTGGTGCGGTATGGATAAGCCGCGGTGGCGCGTGCGGAGCTCCAGTTACGTCGTAGATTCGCCGTACATGCGCTTACGCGCGGACGAGTTGGAGCTTCCCGACGGGACCATCGTCCCGAACTACTACGTGCGCGAGTCGTTTGGCTTCGTCACGATTCTCGCCCTGACGCCGGACCGGCAGGTGATACTCGTCCGGCAGTATCGCTATGGGGCCGATTCCATTCATCTCGAGCTCCCGGCGGGAATGCTGATCGAGGACGAGGTGCCGCAGGAGTGCGCGTTGCGGGAGCTGGCCGAGGAGACCGGCTATGAGGTGGCGCGCTGCGAGCCGGCTGCGGTCTATCTGCCCGAGCCGGTACGCTCGACGGCGCGCGCGTACGTTTACGTCGGCTTCGACGCGCGCCGGACGCGCGAGCCGCAGCTCGACGTCACCGAGCACCTTCAAGTCGAGCTTGCGTCGCTGCCCCGCTTTCGAGAGATGCTAGCCGACGGAACGATCGACGCAGGCGCCTCGATCGCCGCCGGGTACCGGGCGCTCGACTATCTCAAGCTGCTGTAAAAGAGTGAAACCTGTGCCTCGGCCAGGGGGTAGATAAGGACGTGAATCCCACACTCACGCTCTTCCTGAAACTCACCGCGGTCATTGCCGTCGGCATCATCCTGCTGGTGGTCGTCGCCCACCTTCTCGTGATTGCGCTCAAGGCGCTCGTCGTCGCGGCGGTCATCGCCGCGATCATCCTTGGCGGTCTCTTCGTCTACAATCTTTTCCGCCGTTCCAAGTATCCGGTTATTCGCTGAGGAAGCTTTGATTTAGTCCAGATCGAGGAGGCGAGGGGTGAAGTTTACTTTGGTAAATGAACCCCGAGCCGACGAAGAGCTGGGCTAAATCAAAGCTTCCTTAAGCCATTCGCGAAGGGCGGCGCTGACAAGCTCCGGCTCTTCCATCATCGGCATGTGACCGCTCTCTGCGCATAGGACGAGGCGCCCCCGCGGAAAGCGCTCCACGACTGCCTCCGCTTCTTCTTGCGTCAGCGTCGCGTCTTGCGCGCCGGCAATCATCACCATCGGCACGTCGAGATCTTCGGCAATGTCTTCCGCGGACGATCGAAGCGCCATCCCGCGCAGCGCGGCGGCCGCCCCTCCCGGAGCATTCCGCGTAACGATCTCGTACGCGCGCTCGACGACGCCGGGACGTTCCGCCGGCGTACTCGGCGCAAAAAGCCGAGGCAACATCGACTCGACGACCGGCCCGATACTCTTCTCTCGCTCGACGCGATCGGCTAGCTCCCACCGCGCCTGCGCCTCTTTCGGCGTGTCCGCCCGCAAGCGGCTAGGGACCAGCGCAAGCCGAGCCACTCGCTCGGTAAACATGCGCGCGAAGGCCAACGCGACGTAGCCGCCCATCGAATGACCGGCGATTGATGCGCGCTCGATGCCGAGCGCATCGAGCAGCAACGCGACGTCGGCGGCGAGCGTTTCCATTAGGTACGGGCCTTCCGATTCGCTCGATTTTCCCGCGCCGCGAAGGTCCGGACAGACGACGCACGCGTCTTGCGCGAGCGCATCCGCTTGCGCATCCCAGATGCTTGCGGAGAACGGAAAACCGTGGATCAAGACGACGGCGGTGACGTGTTGTCGTTCGTTTACGCGCGCGTCGATGCGTGTGCCGTCCTCGGCGAAAACTTGCATTGAAACCCGTAATACTGTATAAGGAGGACAATACCCCTGGTCGCTTGGTGACCAGAGAAAGGATGATTCTTACCAACGATGGCAGTTCGAAAGAAAGCCGCTCGCAAGAAGGCCGCAAAGAAAGCGGTCGTCGGAGCGTTGGTTCGCCGAGCCGTCCGCAAGGCGGTTCGCAAGAAAGTAGCGCGCAAGGCCGTGCGTCGTAAAGTCGCTCGCAAGGCCGTGCGTCGTAAGGTAGCGCGCAAAGCGGTGCGAAAGAAAGCGCGCCGGAAAGTAGCCCGTAAGGCAGTCCGCAGAAAGGTTGCCCGCAAGGCAGTTCGCAAGAAAGTAGCGCGCAAGGTAGCCCGTAAGAAGGTAAGACGCAAGAAGGCTGGAGCCTAGCTCCGGTCTTTCTTAATTCCGCTCTGCGGAGTTAGCAAAAGCGAGTCGCAAAACGCGACTCGCTTTTTTTTTCACACGGTTCTTACGATGGGGGCGAAGAGCCAGATCGCAAGGAAGAGCGCGACGCAGAGGGCGCCGGCCAGTGCGAAGGTCTCGCGAAGGCCGATGATCGAGCCGATCGCGCCGTCCACCAACGACCCCAGCGGCATCACGCCGATTGCGATCATCGTATAAATCGAAAGCGCGCGGCCGCGCACGTCGTCGGGTGAGAGGATCTGGATCAACGTGCTCGTCGCACCCATCATCGCCATGGTTCCGACGCCGATCGCAAAGAGCACGCAAACCGCCAGCCTCAGCGACGGAACGAAAGCTAAAACGAGGACGCCCGCCGACATCAGCAACCCGGCTTGCAGCCAAAGCCGAGAGCGGCGTTCTCGTTGCGCGAAATACGCGGTGGCGAGCGCGCCGCCGAATCCGCCGATGCCGATCGCCGAGACGGCCCAGCCCAAGCCGCGCGGGCCCGCGTGCAAAACGTTGACCGTAAAAGCGGCGATGAGCTGCGAGTACGGTCGCGTCAGGATCGCCGTGACGAACTGCGCCAACACGATCCACCGCAGCACCGGGTGCGCAACGATGAACGAAACTCCTTGCTTCATCGCGTGCCACGTGGGTTCGGCCCGATGAGCCGATGGCGGCGACGGCTTCATGAGGATCACCGCGACGACGACTGCAAGCGTCGCGCCCGCGTTGAAGTAGAAGGCGCCCGCGACGCCGATCCAGACGATGAGCAAGCCCGCAAATGCCGGCCCTATGACGGCCGGCGCGTTAAACGCGATCGAGTTGAGTCCGACGGCGTTTCCGATGTACCGCCGATCCACCAGCAAGGGAACCCAGCTCTGACGAGTCGGCGCGTCAAACCCGTTCGCGCCCGAGTTCAGCGCCGAGATCAAGGCCAAGCCGAGCAGATTTAGCGCGTGCGCCGATGCAAGCAGCGCGAGAATGAGCGCCGCGAGCGCCATCGTCGTATTCGTCACGAACAAGACGCGACGGCGCGGGAGCCGGTCGGCAACGACCCCGGCAATCGGCGACAACAGCAGTACCGGAATGGCGCGCGAGGCTCCCAAAATACCGAGATCGAGTGCCGCCTGATGTGCCGAGCCCGCCATCCGCGCGACGAAGAATCCCATGGCGGTGAACTGCATCCAGGTTCCGAGATTTGAAACGAGCAGTCCGATCCATAGTAATCGATAGTCGCGATAGCGCAGTGCGGCAAGAATGCTCACGCGCGAGCTTGCACCGCGGCGACGATCGATGCCGCGCTTTGCGCCGCATCGAGCCTGGACGTATCGATGCAAAGGTCGTAGTTTCGCGCATCTCCAAAGGTTAGGCCGTACCATTGGCGGACGTAGGCGACGCGGGCGCGATCCACACGATCGATTTCTCCCTCCGCGAGATCCCGGCGCTCGTGCGTGCTTTCCATCACGTGCGCGACGCGCCACTCGCGCGGGGCGTGCATGAAGACGCGCAGAACGTCTGGACGGGCGCCGAGGATCGCAAACGCGCCGCGGCCCACGATAACGCAGTTCCCTTTGGCGGCGTACTCTCGCACCGCAGCCGCGACGGCTGCGACCAGCTCTTCGTCCAACGGTTCGGCCGCCGACGCTTGCGCCGTTTCGGGCGTCGCCCGTTCGAGGCTGTCGACCAGCCGTTCGCCCAGCGTGCGTCGCGAATCTTCGCTGGCTTCGACCTCCTCGGGCGTGATGCGCAGCCGTTTGGCAACCACGACCGGCAACTGCCGGTCGACGTAGCGGTAACCCAATGCTCGGGCCGCCCGCTCCGCAACGGCGAGCGCGCCGGATCCATACTCATTCGAGATAGTGACGATCACCGGAAAAGGAATATGGAGTGACGAATCGCCGTGTCCTGCCGATCGTTGAAGCGCGCGACCTGCGCAAGGTCTTCCGCACCGCAAAGCGCACGCCGGGAGCCCTCGGCGCGTTGCGCTCCCTCTTTTCGCCCCAATACGAGGATCGCGTAGCGGTCGGCGGCGTTACCTTTGCACTGGAGCCCGGGGAGTTGGTCGGGTACATCGGTCCCAACGGCGCCGGCAAGTCCACCACGATCAAGATGCTCACCGGAATTCTCGTCCCCACGTCGGGCCAAGTGCGCGTCGCTGGGCTGGTGCCGTGGAAGAACCGTAAGGAGAACGCTCGCAATATCGGCGTGGTCTTCGGCCAGCGAAGCCAGCTCTATTGGGACCTACCGCTGATCGACTCGTTCGAGCTGCTTCGCGCGATCTACGCCATTCCGCCCGATCGCTATCGGAAAAACCTCAAAGAGTTCGTCGACATCCTCGAAATGAACGGCTTTCTGCGTACGCCGGTGCGCCAGCTCTCACTGGGGCAGCGCATGCGCGGCGATTTCGCGGCGGCGCTGCTGCACGGCCCAAAGGTCGTCTATCTGGACGAACCGACAATCGGACTCGACGTCGTTGCGAAGGAGGCGATCCGGGAGTTCATCGCCAGAATCAACGCCGAGCGCGGAGCGACGATCGTTTTGACGACGCACGACCTCGCCGACGTCGAGCGGCTCTGCCGCCGGATCGTCCTCATCGACCGGGGCACGCTCATTTACGATGGCGACATCGATCGGATCAAGGGCGAATACGGGCGTTTCCGCACGCTCGTCGTGCGCTTTAGCGAACCGGTCGCTCATCCCGAGCTGGACGGCGCGCAGCTGACCGGAATCGAGGATTCGAGCGCGCGCTTTCGCTTCGATCGCAATCTGCAGCGGGCCGACCGGCTGGTGCGGCAAGCGAGTGAGCGCTATAGCGTCGAAGACGTGAGCCTGGAGGAGGCGGACTTGGAATCGATTATTCGACGCATCTACCTCGAAGGATACGAACGCCGGCCGGAGGAGGGTGCGTCATGATGCTGTCCAGCGGAACGAAAAGACCGAAGGTTCATTCCGGCGCGTACGTCGCGCCGACGGCGACGATCGCCGGAGAGGTGACGATTGGCGCCGGCTGCGCCGTACTGCACGGCGCCGTCATCGTCGCGGAGGGTGCGCCGGTAACGATCGGCGCCGACACCGTCGTGATGGAGAACGCCGTTTTGAAAGCCAGCGGCGGCAGCGTCTTGCAGTTCCCGCTCACCATCGGCAGCCGCTGCATCGTCGGACCACAGGCCTACGTCGTCGGGGCGACGATCGGCGACGGCTGCTTCGTGGCCAGCGGTGCGAAAATCTTCAACGGAGCGACGCTCGAAGACGGCAGCGGCGTCGCGCTGGGCGGGATCGTGCACGTGAATGCTCGCCTGCGCAAAGGCGAGAGCGTGCCGATGCAGCACATCGCTTTCGGCGACCCGGCCCGGGTCTATTCGCCGGAAAAGGCGCCCGAGATTCATGCGAAGATGCAGTTCTTTGCCGACGTCTTCAACGTCGAGGGAACCGACGATGCGCGCGGCCGGGCTGCCCAAACGTATTCCAAGTTCCTACGCAAAACTCACGCCCAGGACGCTGTGATCGAGGAACACCGCAACATCAAGCCGCCTCCGCGCCGATCGGGCGAGGAGCCTCCCCCGACGCAGGTCGCGGAGGTGGATAAGGTCGTCGACGTCATGATGCTCGAGCTGGAAGAGATGGAGCACCGCCGCCAAGCGGCGATCAAACGGCAAAAAGGCGGTTAGCCCTGGAAGCTGCGTTCCTTCCCTACGTCGAGTTCGCGAAAAAAGCGTTCGCGCGAGAGGCCACGTACCGGATCGAGGTTCTCACCGAGATCGGCTCGCTGGTCTTGCGAGTCTATATTCTGCGCTCGCTCTGGACCGCGCTCTACGCGCAGAACGTTGCGCCGGTCGGTCTTCCGCTGCACAGCATGATCACCTACGCCACCGTGGCGATGCTAATGTCGCTGATTCTCGAGGTGGATGCGACGCGGCTGATTCGCGAAAAGCTCCGGGAAGGGACGATTGCGACCGACTTGATGAAGCCGATCAGCGTCCCGTTCTACTTTTTCAGCGACGGACTCGGCCAGACGGCGCTCCACGCACTTCTCGTGATCCCGTCGCTGCTCTGCGCGCTGTTGCTCGTGCGCATCGACGTGCCGCCGCCCGCGACCTTCGCGGTATTTCTGCTGGCGTTCGTAATTGGCTACGGAGTCAACTTCTTCCTGAACTTTTTGATGAACTGCATTGCGTTCTGGACGCTGGAGACGTTCGCCGCGCAACTGATCGTGCGCTGGTCCTCCGATCTGCTCTCCGGCCAAGTCATCCCGCTGATGTTCTTTCCCGGGATATTTGGCCGGCTCGTCTTTGCGTTGCCGTTCGCTGCGATCTATTCCACGCCGCTGCTGATTTTTGTCGGCGTCATTCCTCCATCGGGATGGGCGATCGCCATCGCCATGCAGATGCTGTGGCTCGTCCTCTTCGCCGGGATTGCGTCGGTGGTTTGGCGAGCTGCTTCGAACCGCGTCGTAATTCAAGGTGGATAACACATTGACACGGCATATCTAACGCATATGCATCGCTTTATTACCCGCAATCTCGCCGCCGGCGCGGCGCTGATTTTTCTCGCGCTGCCGTCCGCTGCATGGGCGCAGACCAAGACGATCTCCGTCGAAGCGGGACCGATCTGGAGTCAGTCAGACGCGGTGAAGAAATGCCCCGAAGTCGCCAAGGAAAACCGAGGCACCTGGAACGGCCAGTGGCGGACCACCGTGCCGGGCAGAATGTCGGTCTGCGAGCTTCGCCTGTCGCCATCGAAGGAAATAAAGGTCGTCGAGCCGATCGAAGCGGGCCCCATTTGGAGCCAGTGGGACGCAGAGAAGAAATGCCTTGAGGTCGCCAAAAAGAACGGCGGCACCTGGAACGGCCAGTGGCGGACCACGGTGCCCGGGAGCATGTCGGTCTGCGAGATTCGTCTATTGGGCTAAGGCGGCCGCGTGTGTCCCAGCCCTTGCGGGTCGGCCTGTAGGGCAAGTGCCTGGTCGAACGCGTCCAAGTCGGATCGCTCGATCACAGCGTTGAGATGATCCAAGTATTTTCGCACTGCGGCGACTCGCGTCGCGTCTGTGAGAGAATCTACGAGATCGTTCAGTGCGGCTCGCATGCGGCGCAGCACTTGTAACGTGTTGGCGCCGTAGAGGCGAATCTCGTCGAACGCCAGCGAAAGATACTCTTCCCACGTCGGCATCGGAAAGATCAGCCGCAGATCTCCTTGCGCGTCTTTGACGAATCCGGCCTCCAAGACGCGACCACCGAGCCGGTAGAGCAAGTCTTGGATTTGGTCGATCGCCTGAACGGCCGTCGTCGGATCGTTTACCGCCGGCGACAACGCCAGGATCGCCGTGTCCACGAGAAGACGTAATGGGTATTTCGGGTCTTGCTCAAACGTGCGTTCCGATGCTAAAACGATGCCCCGTAAGAGCGATGGCTCGGGAATAGGAGCCCTCGCCCCGAACACTTCGAGCAAAACCATTCCTTGCGACACCGTATCACCGACGGCGCATTTCATAACGATCGTGCCTCCAGATTCTTTAGCCTGTTGCACGAAATCATCGATTCGAAAGTTCGCAATCGCGAGCGGCACGCCATCGTAGGTAACTCTTTGCCGGGAGGCTTGCGTTCGCAGTGCGTCCGCCTGGCTTCGCAACGCGACGAGTTCTTCAGCGGCATCGTCCTCGAATCGTGGGAGCATCTTTGCGATGACGGCACGTCCCTTGTCGCCGATGAACTGTAGCACGTACGTGATTCGGAGCAGGGCGATGCGCTGGACGAGAAGAGCGAGTAACACCATGCTTAGCACGAGGAGAAGAATAACGAATTCCATCGAGAGCATCGGCACTTTGCCGTTGTGGTTTCGATCTACAAACTGTATCGTCCAGAGTGCGCACATAAACGTTGCGCTAAACACGCCGAGAGCATGCAAACCGAGGGGATTGCCGGAAAAGAGCATGATGAGACGCTTCGAGTATGCACTCATTGTCGTTTGCATCATCACGAACATGACCGAAAAAACTAGCGCAGTCAGCGTTATCATGCCGGATGCTACGGCCGAGAGGTATGCTTGAGCCGATCCGACCGATATTACGTGGCCAAAGCCTGGAAAGTAAGCGTACTCGAGGCGGGGAAACGCGGAACCGGCGATCATACCGAACAACAGGTACGGCAGCGGGATCAGCCATAGGGGCCGGCCCGCGCGAACGAATGGCTTAGCCATCCATCTATTGGGCTAGGACCTCGTCAACGTAGCACCAGCGCCAATGTTCGCCGGGCTGAAACGAGCGGATCACGGGATGGCGCGTCGCGTGATAATGCTTTGTGGCGTGTGTATTGGGCGACGAGTCGCAGCAGCCGACGTGACCGCAGGTCAAGCAGAGCCGCAAATGCACCCACGTGCCACCGATCTTCAAGCACTCCTCGCAGCCTTGCGGCGTTCGCGGGTCCGGATGGCCCGCGTCTTCGATGTGCTCGCAAAGGTCGTCGTTCATGGCGTCACCCCCGGTAAATCCCAGAGAACGAGCTCGGCATCGCCGCTCACACGCAGGGACGGAACGTCGTAAAGTTTGACCGCATCGCCCGCGTGCAGCGCCGTTTCGTTGGCGGTGGCCGTGCCCGAAGCGACGAAAAGAAACCCATACCTCTCCGGTGCGAACTCCATCTCGATCGTCGCACTCTCGAGGCGCGCGACGCGAAAGGTCGCATTCTGCGTGATGCGAATCGGCGCGTTGACGGCGGGGTCTCCGCTGACGACGTCGAGCCAGCGATTGCGGCGGTCGCCAACGTCGAACGCCATCTCTCCGTACGAGGGCGGCGTTCCCAAGCGCCCGGGCAACACCCACATTTGGACGAGGTGCAGCGGTTCGTCGGCTTTATTGTTGTACTCGCTGTGGCGGACGCCGGTACCCGCGCTCATGAACTGCACGCCGCCGGACCCGACCACGCCGTGATTGCCCATGCTGTCGCGATGGGCCAGCTCGCCGGAGAGCACGTACGTCACGATCTCCATATCGCGATGCGGATGCGTCGGGAAGCCGGTGCCGCCGGCGATCGTGTCGTCGTTAAAGACGCGTAAAGCGCCCCAGTTCTCGTTTGCCGGATCGTAATAGTCGGCAAAGCTAAATGAATAATAGGTATCCAGCCAGCCGTGATCGGCGTGCGCGCGCGCGGAGGCGGGCACGACGGCGAAAACGGGCGAGCGTGAGGTCGCGATAGTCATAGCCTCATCTCTGACCGGGGCGGGGCGGGGGAGGGTTGCACCGAAGCGCCCAGCCATGCTCGGCGCCTATGCGCAGTACTGGCGGATCAACCTCCTCACGATGCTCGAATACCGTGCCAACTTCATCATGTGGTTCGTCTTTACGATCGTCTATCACGGGGTTGCGCTCGGAGCGCTCTTCGTAACGATGGAACGCTTTCCGTCGATGAACGGCTGGAACTTCCGGGACGTCTTCTTTCTGTACGCCCTCTGGATGTGCGGCCACGAGCTGCACAACACGCTCTTCTTCACGGTCGTCAGCGTTCCGGAGTACGTGCGCGAGGGGCGTTTCGACCGCTTCCTGGTGCGGCCGCTCGACACGCTGTTCCAAGTGCTGACCGTCCCGCAGCAAATCGTGCCCGATGGATTGATTCTGGGAATCGCCACGCTCGCGGTCGCCACGCATACTGCGGGCGTGCGCGTGGACTGGGTCTTCGCGCTCTTCGTTCCGCTAATCGTCTTCGGTGGAGCGCTCATCGACCTGGGCATCTCTTTGGCGATCGCGACCTGCTCGTTCTGGTTCATTCGCGTGGACACGCTGCGCTGGGTCGTGATGTCGCTCGAACAAGACTTCACGCGATATCCGATCAGCATCTACGGGCGGGGCGTCCAGGTCGTGCTGGCCTTCGTGCTGCCGTTTGCCTTCATGAACTACTTTCCGGCGACGTACTTTTTGCAAAAGGCCGAAACGGGTCTGCACCTCAACCCGGCAGTTGGCCTGCTCACCCCGGCAATCGGGCTGGCATGGCTCGGCGCCGCGTACGCGTTTTGGATCTTCGGCCTGCGGCATTATCAGGGAACCGGCTCGTGAAGCGTGCTGCGTTCCTGAGCTGCGCCGGCGCGGCGCTGATCGCGTTGCCCGCGGCCGCGGCATCGCTGAGCGGGCGCATCGGCTTGATTGCGCGATCGTTGCCGGGAGTGCTCGGCGTGTACGCTCGCACCTTGGCCGAGGGTCGGGCGCTGGTAGCCTACAACGCCTCCGAGCGGTTCCCCACGGCATCGATCATCAAAGTGCTGATCATGACGACGGCCTACGCGCTCGACGAAGCCCACCCCGGTGCGCTCGATGATGAAATTACCTTCCACAGCGACGACCTGATCGGCGGTTCGGATTTTATGGTGGGCGCTCGAGACGGCCAGAGCTTCACCGTGCGGGAGCTGATCGTTCCGATGATTACCGTGAGCGACAACACGGCGGCCAATCTCTTGATCGGGCACTTCGGCGTCGCAACGATCAACGAAATCGGCGCCCGCGCCGGCATGACTCGGACACACCTGGCGCGCCGGTTTCTCGACTACACGGCGATCGCGCACCACAACGATAACCTCTCGACGCCCGCCGACATGGGCCGGCTGCTCTATCTCATCGAACACGGTGCGCGCGAAGGGGTTCCCACGATCGTTTCGTCCCAACACTGCGTCGCGATGCTCCACATCATGCTGCGCCAGACCGACCGCGACGCCATCCCGGCGGCGTTGCCGCCGCACCTCGCGGTGGCCAATAAGACCGGCGAGATCGAGGGAACGCGCAACGACATCGCCGTCGTCTCCCCGTTCGGCGACTCGCCGTTCATTCTCACGGTGATGACGAAGGACGCGTACGACTACGCTGCTTCGTACGCCGCGATCCGCGCGGTGACGCGTGCCGTCTACGCCTCCGTGTGAACGACGCAGCCATAGACGAGGCCGCTGCTTAGCGCGGCCAGCTTGGCCGCGCGCCGCAAGCGCTTGAAGCGAGCCTCGTGCGATTTCGCAAGCCCGAACGTGGAGGGGTACCACCATCCGATGAGCGCGACCGGCAGACGGCCGCGCGTGTATTTGGCGGCGGCGCCCCGGCGGTGCGCGCCGAGCCGGCGCGCAAGGTCGACCGTGGCTCCGGTATAGAGCGAGCCATCGCTGCAGGCAAGGACGTAGACGGCCGGAAGGTTGCGCGATGAGTCCGTCACACGCAGCTAATTTCCGCCGGCGAGCCTCGATCCTTGGCGCGCTGCTGCTTCTCGCAGCGGCCGGCAACGAGCCCATGCCGCAGCCGCCGGCCTACGCACCGGTCGCAACGATGGTCGACGCGGTACGAGCGGATCGGCTCAAGAGTACGGTCGAACGCCTCGTCGCGTTCAAAACACGCAACGATTTCTCCGAAACGGCCTCGACCCCGCAGCGCGGAGTCTTCGGCGCGCGGGACTGGATCGCCGGGCGATTCGCGGCCATCGCCGCGACGGCGCCCGGACGCATGAGCGTCGAGCTCGACACGTATCTCCAACCGAAAACGCCGAAAACGCCGCGCACCGTCACCGAATCGAGCGTCATTGCGACCCTGAAGGGCGACGAGCCGGGGCGAATCTATATCATGTCGAGCCACTACGACGACTGCGACGGCCATTGCACCGACGGCGTAGGCATCGCGCCGGGCGCCGACGACAACGGCTCCAGCGTCGCGGCCGTCTTGGAAGCGGCGCGCGTGATGGCCGGGACGCACTTTCGCGGCACGATCGTGTTTGCGTGTTTCGACGGGGAAGAGCTGGGCTTATGGGGCAGCAACCACTACGCGCACGAGCTGGCGGCCATGCACGCGCCGGTGCTGGCGGTGCTCAATAACGACATCATCGGAAACTCCGTCGGCGGCGATGGAAGCTCCGAGCCCGGCGTGATTCGCGTCTTCAGCGAAGGTCTGCCGGCCGGAACCGACATCGAACGAGTCAACCTCGTCGGCAGTGAAAACGACTCTCCGTCGCGCGAACTCTCGCGCTTCGTCGCGGAGATCGTGCCGGTCTACGTTCCAAACTTTACCGTGCGGCAAATTTTTCGCTCCGACCGGTTTCTGCGCGGCGGCGATCAGGAGTCGTTCCAATCGGTGGGATACTCCGCCGCCGTACGTTTTGTCGAACCGCACGAGAACTTCACCCATCAGCACCAAGACGTTCGCATGAAGGACGGAGTGCAGTACGGCGACCTTCCGCAATACATCGATCCGGAGTATTTGAAACGCGCGACGCAAGGCAACGTTGCCGCGCTGGCAACGCTGGCGCTGGGCCCCGCACCGCCGGGCGGCGTTCGTCTGGTGACCGCAAAGCTCGGATACGACTCGACGCTGCGTTGGACGCGCGCCGCAGATGCCGTCTCCTACGAGGTCGTCTGGCGAACCACCGATGCGCCGCAATGGCGGGGGGCGCGCAACGCCGGCGACGTCGTCGAAGCGACCGTTCCGATATCCAAAGACGATTATATTCTCGGGGTTCGCAGCGTCGATGCGAACGGGCTTCGCAGCCCCGCCGTCTATCCGGTTCCGGTTCGAGAGTAGTCCGGCCAAATCGAGCGCAGCATCGCTTTGAACCGCGAGCGCTGGGCGATCGGTTCAAACCACGGCAGGCTGCGCAGCATGATGAGCGCAGGCTCGCGCACCTTCAGAGCGCGCTCGAGCTGGTCCAATGCCTCTTCGAGCCGTCCGAGCCCAACGGCGACGGTCGCGAGATTGAAGCCCACGACGAACTCGGTGCGCGCCATCTCCAACAGCGTTTGGTAGATGCTTTCGGCGCGCTCGGTGTCCCCGCAGTCCGCGTACGCGCGGCCGAGCAGCGGCAGGCGCAGCGCGACGTCTTCGGCGCGATCGTGCGGCAGGAGGGCCAAGTCGGCGATCGCCTCGGCCGGCTGTCCGTTGAGAATGAAGGCTTGAGCCCGGTGACGTCGCGCGATCGCGAAGTCCGCGCCGCTTTCGATCAAATTGGAGAACGCGCCGATTGCGCGCCGGTACTGGCCGGTGTGAAGGAATATTCGGGCGAGAAAGAGCTGCAAGGCGGGCGACGACGGCTCGCCGAGCAGGGCGCGCTGCATCTCGCGCACGGGTTTGTCGCCGGAACCTTTGCACATATAAAGCCATGCAGCGTTCATGAAGACCAACGTAGACGTCGGGTTCAGGCGAACGGCCGTCTCGATCTCGCGCTCGGCCTCGACCCAGTTCCAATCGCAAAAGAGCAAAATGAGCGCGAGCGTAGCCCGGGCTTCCGCCGAAGACGGATCGAGCTCGAGCGCCCGAACGATTGCGGCTTTGGCTTTCGGAAACGTATACGAGCCGCTAGCATACCAATACTGGGCCAGGAGCGCGTGCGCGCGCGAAAGCCCAATGAGCGCCGGAACGTGATCCCGGTGAACGCGCAGGACCGCTTCGAACTGCTCGGCGGCCCCCGTCAACGCGCTTGCCGTTCGCTTTTCCAGGAGGTACGAGCCGCGGCAGTAGTGGTGGAATGCTTCGGGAGCGCCGTTGAAGAGACGATCTGCGGAATCCTCAGCCGCATGCAGCGCCGTCTCGGCCAGGATGGGAGCAACGATGCTGACTGGGGCGACGAAACGATACCCTTTTCCGCGCACGGTCATGAGATAGGTGCGGTCGGTCGCGCGTTCGTCGAGCAGCTGCCGCAGCATGTACATATGTTGCGAGAGATTTCCGTCGCTGACGGCGGTATCCGGCCAAATTCGCGTCGCGATCGTCTCCTTGTCGATGACGTCGCCGTTAGCGTGAATGAGCAGGACCAGCAACTGCGCCAGGCGGTCCGGCAGCGGGGTCACTGCGGCGCCGTGGGTGAGCAGCCCCCGTGTCGGATCGAAACGGAAGGAACCGAACGTGTAGACCGGCGGGATATTCGACCCTGCCTGACCGTTGATCATCAAACTTCAAATGATCGATGGAGGCCGAATGTGACTTGGGAACCGCAATTGCGATCGTTCGCGGCACCGCCGGGCGCAGTTTGGAGGCACAATTTGCCAGCGCGCGACGCAAGGCGTCGAAGGCGGCATCGAACGTGGTAACCGTCAACGCCGTCAGCGCGAGCGCGAGCATCTCGGCGACGGGCTCCACGTTTTTTTCGATATAATGCGCGAAAGCCGAGTCGCATCGCGCGACGGACGCAATCGCACCCGGTGAGACCCGCGCGTCGAGCAACTCGATCAGCAGCTCCATGACGGCGGCGCGCTGCGGTTCGCCGTCGCCGAGCATTTGCGGCACGATCACGCACAACCGCTCGTACACCACCTCGGAGAGTGCGCGATCCATACGGCTCCCCGCGCCGTAGGCCGGGTGAAAGAAGAGGCCGGCTGCCAAAAGACGGTCTTGAGTCGGCAGAAGACGCTCGATCGCTCGTGCCCGCCACAATCGCGCCTCGGTAAAGGCAGCGCGAGCCTCGGCCGTCGCACAAAGCACGGCAGCGCAACCCGCCGCCAGACCTTGGAAGCCGCGCAGTTCGCAACGTTGCCAGGCCGGCGAAGCCAGGGCTTGCGCCGGCGCAATCCCACCTTGCAGCACGAGCCGGCGCGCGCGCTCGACTTCCCGAGCGATCCGTCTCCAGCAACGAGATCCGCGCACCCCCCGAACCGCAAGATCGGGCGCGAGCCTGTCTTCGGTTATGCCAAGACGCTGGTTTGCATCGCCGAGATACGCCTCGGCAAGCGTTTGCGTCTCGGTATCCCGGGCCAACCGAATCAGGTTGGTTGCAATGCAGCGCATTTCCAAGGCATTCCCGCGGTCGCGCGCGGCCAGAAATGCGGCAACCTCACGACGGAAGCGCCAGCACGCACCACTTCGCGGCGCGCGGGGCGCTTGAATCGATCCTAACGGGCCGGCGGCGTGCCGGGCGATCGAGGCAACCGCCTCGGCCCTCCAGCGCTGAAAATGGCGCAGGGAGACACCGTTTTGTCGCGCCAGCTCGGCGTTGGTCGCGGTGCGCTTGAAATCTGCCTCGAGGATTGCCCGGCGTAGCCTTTCGGTTCTGGCGTCATCGCCGGCGAGCGCGTCCTTGACGATTTGCTCGAGCGCGCCGGCCGGAATCGACATTGCCGCCAGCGCGCCGGGATTCCGAGCCCGGTGCAATAGCCGCAGCACTTGTCGTTCCATCGGCGATACCGCCATGGTTAACAGAATACGCAGCTTTTATCGTGCCGTCTTCAGGAAACTCCAAAACGCGTCGAGCTTTTGACGGCGCTCCGATTTGAGATTGCTTGAACTTCTTGATGATCGTTGAAGCGAAAGTATCGCGATGCGCGCGTTGCTCAACGATCATCAAAAGGTCGCACTCCCAGGATGTCCCAAGGTCGGATATAGCGCGCGAACTCACGCGCGCAACTTCGAGCTACGACAAAGAGGGAAGTACGCAAAAAATGAAACAGCAACGAACGCTCCGGTTTACGAGCGTCGCCGTTCTGCTTCTGGTCGCCTTCCTGTTCCAGGAAACATGGGCACTGGCAGGAGTCACCGGAAACGTGACCGGCATCGTCCGCGATAACACCGGAGTGCCTTTGGCCGGAGTAAGCGTGAAGGCGGTATCGCCGTCGCAGAGCGCAACTGCGACGACCGATGCCGGAGGTCGATTCGTCCTGCTCGCGCTCACTCCCGATACCTATACGCTCAGTCTGAACAAGTTCGGCTATCAAGGCATATCGGTTGCCGGCACCGTCGTCTTTGCCGATCAAACGCAGACGGTCAGCTATACGCTTACCAAGACGCTCAAAATCATCGCGTCCGTAACGTCGCAAGCGGGCTCGTCGCTGGTAAAGGCCGGCGTCGGCGGCGATCTCTACAGCGTCAACTCCGCGCAAGCCGCCGCTGCGGCAGCGCTTGGTGGCGGCGGAAACCTCAACAGCGCCTACTCGGCAATGGCGTCGGTCCCCGGCATCCAAACGTCGCAGGGTGGCATGGGTTGGGATTTCAATGCGGCTTACATTCGCGGCCAAAACTCGTACTACACGGGCTTCGAGTATGACGGCATCCCGATCAACCGCTCCTTCGACAACTACAACTCCGGAACGGAATCGAGCCTCGGTCTCTCCGAGCTGCAGGTCTACACCGGCGGCGGTCCGTCCTCGGTTGCCTCCGCCGGCACGGCCGGTTTCATCAACCAGGTCATCAAGACTGGCACCTTCCCGGGCTACGCGACGGCAAACCTGGGGATCGCGACGCCGCAGTTCTATCACCAGGCGAGTGTCGAAATCGGCGGCTCGACCCCCGATCGGAACTTCAGCTATTACATCGGCCTTTTAGGCTACAACCAAAATTTCCGTTTCTTCGACAACACCAATGGCGCGGGGTATATGACCCCGGGCGGTTTCTTATCGGGCGATACCACCGGTACGGCGCTCGGCTACGGTTTTCTGAGCAATCAAGTGCTCGATACATCGCCAACCGCTGTCTTCGGCACCGGTCAGGGCGTGAAGCCGATCTGCCAGTTGTACGGGCCGAAGTTCAGCTTCCCGGACCAGGGATGCTGGCAATACTATAGCGGTATCGCCGGCGACCCATCGACCGTCACCGATCGCGAGAGCATTATCAACCTGCACATGGGTATTCCTAAGGCCAATGGTTTGCGCGACGACGTGCAGGTGCTATGGAGCGGATCGGCGCTCGACAACTACAGCTATAACAGTCCAGACGATGAAGGTCCCGGCAATAACCAGTTCATCTGGGCGGCGTACGGCACGCGGGCTGCGGCTCCGACTTGCGGTCCCGAGACGATCGCCCCCGGCCTAACCGTCAACGGATGCTCGGGAACTGGTCAGATCGTCTCCTTCCTGCAGCCGAATCAGTTCTATCTGCAGCGGGTGGGATTGCCACCCGGTCCCTATCAGTGTCCCTCGAGCATCCTTGGCACGACCGCCTGTGGACCGACCTATTTGGGATACGCCGACGGCGTCGCCTACAACGTTCCGTTCGGCACCGCGATCGGCGCGTACGATTATAAGACGGGTACGGGTACCGTCCGGTCGCCCGGCGTTTATATGGTTCCCGACACGCCGGCCCACGCGTTTAACGGCCCGATCCCGGCCAACGACAACTCGCAAGCGACCATTCGGAACGACGCCGGCATCGCGAAGGTGCAGTACACCTACGCGCTGAGCCAATCGGCCTATCTGCGCGCATACGGCTACAGCTTCTACACGGATTGGCTGCAGAACAACCCGATCGCCGGCGCAACGGGAGACGGCGTCCCGTCGTTGCCGGCCTCCCCGCAGTACCAGCTCGTTACGCATACCTCAGGCGGCGCGCTGGACTTCCAAGACCAGCTCAACGACCAGAACCTCGTAACGCTTGACGGCAACTATACGACCGCCGGCGTCATCCGCTGGAACAACGCCTCGGCCGCCGGAGACAATTCGCCGATCGGCTACATGGCGAAGACCGGCGCCGGCTTTAGCTGTTACGGCAATCAGAACAATCTCCCGACCGGCGCCTTCGGATACTCCGTACCGTGCCTGAGCAGCAGCTACTACGACACAACGCTGAGCATCAAGACGTCTTCGTCGGGCACCATCAACTGCGCCAAGACGTACAGCACCCAGTGCATCGTGAATCCCACGTGGACGGGCGCAGCATCCGGCGGTCCTTCGGGCTACGGCGCCGCGGGCACTCCGGCCGCCAGGGCCGGAGCACAATGGGATAGTCTCTGGAGTGGCAACGCGAGCGGTTCGTACAACACGGTCAAACCAGAGTTCGAGAACTTCTCGCTTGCCGATCAGTTCCGCCCCAACGATAAGATCCTGATCAATGCGGCGATCCGCTACGATAACTTCACGTACAAACTTCCAGACTCGGCAACCGCGGCTTCCGACTTCTACGCGAACATGACGGCGAACTATACCTGCGTCTACGTGGCGACGAACCAAGTACTGACGCAACTGCTGGCGCCGGGTCAACCGCCGCCGGCAAACGCTCAGTACGTAAACGGAAACTGCGACACCGCGGCCACGCTCCTTCATCCGGCGGGTCCCCATACCGGCTGGGTCCACCCCAACGGCACGACGCAGAACGGCGTCGCAGCGCCGAACTTCACAGCGACCTCGCCCGGCTCGTACACGCTCAACTACTGGGAGCCGCGCTTTTCGGCGACCTATTCAGAATCGCCCGACGTCGTCTGGCGCCTCTCGGCCGGCCGCTACACGCAGCCGCCGATCTCCGCATCGGTCCAGTACTTGAGCCTCTCGGGCGACGAGAGGTCGGTGTGGAACAACACGATGAACCTGGGCTTCTACTCACCCTTCCATCCGATCCCGGGCATCTCGTCGGGGCAGTACGATCTCTCGTACGAGCGGCACTTCCGCGGCACCGATATGAGCCTGAAGATCACGCCGTTCTACACCTGGGTCTCGAACTGGCAGCAGCAAACGTTCATCGGCTCAAACTTCGCGACGCAGATTCCGGTCGGCGTCAATCGCGACCAGGGGGTGGAGTTTCAGTTCAGTAAGGGCGACTTCACCCGCAACGGATTCTCGGGACAGTTGGCCTTCACGTACACCAATTCAAAGGTCATGTTCCAGAACGTGCCCCTCTCGACCGGCGGCATCATCCCCAATCCGCTCACGACGCTCAACGGGGTCATTTCGCAGTACAACGCGCTGACCAAAGCGGGCGGCGGATTTCCCTGCTACCAGGAAGGAAAGGGCGTTCCGTGCAGCACTCGCAACGGCAAGATCGCGGCGGGTTACGATACGATCTTCAACCCGTACTACAATCTGCCGGTGCAGGGACTGTTGAACCTCGGCGGCTGGTACAATCCCTACTCAACCGCGATCGCGCCGAGTCTCAACGGTTCGTTCGTAAGCTACATCTCGCCGTACGTCTCGTCGTTGATCCTCAATTGGCGCCGCGATAAGCTGGCGATCACGCCAACCTTCTCGTTCCAGAGCGGCGGCTTCTACGGCACCCCGCTGGACAATAACGGTGTCGATCCCCGCTCCTGCGTCCTAAACTCGGCCAAGACCGGAATCACCAAGCTCTCGCCGAAGACCAACCCGCTACAGTGCAACTATCTCTACGCGGCCTCCCCGGGTTTGGGTCCGTACGGCTACTTGTACACGCCCAACTTCCAGACCGGGACGTTCGCGTTCGGTAACATCGAGCAGCCCAACTCAGTGGTCGGGAACCTTCAGGTGGCCTACGACGTGAGCCCTCGCATTCGGCTAACGCTGCTCGGCGCCGGTCTCTTCCACGTCTGCTTCGGGGGAACGCAAGAGCCGTGGACGATCGCCAATCCACCGAGTAACGTGGCGTGCGCCTACGCACCTGACGGTGGCGCGCTCAACAGTACGCTCTATCCCGGCAACTTCTACAACGGCACCAGCATCGGCGACCGGGCGGCCAACAAGGCGAGCACGCCATGGACGCAGAGCTACATCCCGTCCGGCGGCGGAAACAACGGATCGATCGGCGGGATAGCGCCTCCGATCAACCTCTACTTAAACGCACAGGTAAAGATCTAGGAGACAGGCTCCTCGCGCAACGACCTCTGCGAAAAAGCGCGGCGGCCTCCGTCAAACGGAGGCCGCTGTGTTAACTACAGCGACTCTCGCGCCGCGGCGAGCGTTTCGTCCACATCCTGCGCGGTGTGAGCGGTGGAGAGAAACATCACCTCATTCTGCGAGGGCGCGAGCAGCACGCCCCGCTCGAGCATCGCCGTGCAGTAGCGCGCGTACGCCGTGCGATCGGCGCTGCACGCTTCGTCGTAGTCTTGCGCAGCCGGGCCGGCACGAAACTTGAAATCGACGACCGACTCGTGCTGGACGACCGTGTAGGGCAGGCCCTGCTGCGTAAAGATTTCGCGAAGACCGGCGGCAAGACGCTGCGCGAGCCCGTCCATCTGCGAATAATACTCCGGATGCGCTTCGAGCAAGTCGAGAACGCGATGCGCCATCGCGACGCAGAACGGATTTCCGCCGTGCGTACCGCCGGTGAACGTCGTGCCGTCCGGTGCCAGGACCGCCATCACGTCACGCCGTCCGCCGAAAGCGGCAATCGGCAGGCCGCCGCCCATGATCTTTCCCAGCGCCGTCAAATCCGGAACGACGCTCGTGCGGCCTTGCGCGCCGTGCAATCCGAAACGCAGCCACGTGATGACTTCGTCGAAGATCAAGAGCGCGCCGGCGCGCCGAGCGCGTTGCAGTAAGCCCTCCAAGAATCCATCGGCCGGCAGCACCAGACCCATGTTGGCCCCGACGGGCTCGACGATGATCGCCGCTAAATCGGTTTCATTTCCTTCGAGCCGTTCGTCAACCGAGGCGAGATCGTTGTAGCGCGCGACGAGCACGTCGGCTCGCACGCCTTGCGGAATTCCGCCGGCTCCGGCGCCGGCCGAGGCGCCGGCATCGATCAGCGCGATATCGAAATGGCCGTGATAGTTGCCGGCAAACTTCAGGATACGCGAGCGTCCTGTAAACGCGCGCGCCACGCGGACCGCGCTCATCATCGCTTCGGTTCCGGTCGTGACGAAGCGCATGCGCTGCATTGACGGCAGATTCGCTCGAATGCGCTCCGCGAGCCGAACCTCTTCCGCGTGCGTCGTTCCCCAAACGAAGCCATGCTCGGCCAACGCGTCGAGCCCCGTGACCAGTTCGGGATGCGTGTGCCCGAAGAGCAATGGCCCGTAGGCCATGACATAGTCGATGTAGCGCTGGCCCGATTCGTCGTACGCGTGCGCGCCGCCGGCCGACGCTTGCACGAACATCGGCAAGCCCGCGCTCCAGCCCGATCGGACCGGCGAATCGCAACCCCCGGCGAGCACCTCGAGCGCGCGCTCGATCGACCCTTGCATCCCCCGCGCGGTTCGAAGGTTCAAGCAAGAAGCCATGCCCGAAATTGAAATCGCCCCTCAGACCAACATCAAGGCGCTCGTCGCGCAGCTGCCGATTGCCGCTGAGGTCTTGACGGCGTTTGGGCTGGGCTGCAGCGGCTGCGGCGTGAGCAAATACGAGAATGTCGAGCAGGGCGCGCGGGCGCACGGCCTGCTCGTCGAGCCGATCCTCGCTGCACTCAAAGAGGCGCGGCGGTCGGGAAGCGTTCCCAAGATTGCCGAGGAAGCGCGCCGGCCCGCCGCGCGAGCACCCGGAGCCTTTAGCGGCCGCACGAAGTTCGCGCACACGATTCCAATCATGTCGGGCAAAGGCGGCGTCGGGAAGTCGCTGGTTACCGCGCTGCTCGCCGTCGGGCTGCGGCGCAAACACTATCGCGTCGGCATCATCGACGCCGATATCACCGGGCCTTCGATCCCGAGACTTTTTGGTCTGCGCCAGCCCCTGCAGATCGAGGCCGACCCGGTCAAGACGACGCCGCAAGGCCAACCGCAGCCGCTCATGCATCCGGCCATTACGCGAAGCGCGATCGAAGTCGTCAGCTCGAATCTCTTTACCGACCAGGAAGACAAAGCGATGATCTGGCGAGGGCCGATCGTGGCGAGCGTGATCCGTCAGTTTTACGAGCAAGTGCTCTGGAGCGAGCTGGATTTTATGCTCGTCGATCTTCCGCCGGGTACGTCCGACGCACCGCTGACCGTACTGCAGTCGCTAAACATCGACGGAGTGGTGCTCGTTACGATGCCGCAAGCGCTGGCGACGATGATCGTGCGCAAGGCCGCCAACTTGATCCACCAACTGAAAAAGCCGGTTCTCGGCGTCGTCGAAAACATGTCGTACTTCGTGGCGCCCGATACGGGAAAGCAGTACGAGATCTTCGGGCCGTCGTACGCCCAGCGCGTTGCCGAGCTGGCGCAGGCCCCAGTCTTCGCGCGCATCCCGATCGATCCGGTCAAACTCCTCCTTGCCGACGAGGGAAGGATCGAGGAGCTGGACGATCCGGTCTGCGACGTTTTAGCCGATAGCTTGCTCGCCGCGATCGCCGCGCATCCCAAACCCAAAGAGACGATTTCGATCGTCTAACGGTTCTCCAGCGGAGGGAACCGGTTTTCGGCGAAGCGCGGCGCTGATGAGCGGTCGAAAGATGCTGTTGGGCGTCGGAATGGGGTTAGGCGCCGGTTATATCGCGGCGAGAGCGTTCGAAGCGTTTTTTGAGTGGCGCGATCCGGCCCCGCCCGTCGCCAAGGATGCGGCAGCATACGCCCGAATTCGACGAGCACTCGAAGTAGCCGGTACCGTTAGAGGAACGGCCGGATTCCTGGCGTTTGCCTACGGCCCGATCGCGGATCGCGTCGACGGTGCCACGTCGCGCCTTCCGGTTTGGGCCCGTCCCGCGGCGTACTACGCCGCATACTCGCTTGCGACGGCATTCGTGGAGCTGCCGGTCTCGTTCGTCGAAGAGTACTCGCTCGAACGGCGCTTTGGGCTGAGCGATCAATCGCGGAGCGATTGGTTGAGCGACTACGCGAAGGGCGCGGCGATTTCGGCCAGTGTGACGGCGCTGCTCGCAACGCTCGTCGGTTTTGCGTTAAAGTGCGCGCCACGGCGATGGCCGATCCTGGCATCCATCGGCGTCTTCCCGCTCTTTATCATCGGCAACCTCATCGTGCCGATCTATGTGATGCCGCTCTTCAACAAGTTCGAGCCGGTAACGGGCTCGCTGGAGGAGCGCCTACGCGCACTCGCCTCACGGTACGGAGTCGGCGACGCCGCGATTCTTCGCATGGACATGAGCCGGCAGACGCGCAAGGCCAACGCCTTCGTCACCGGCATCGGAAAGACGCACCGCATCGTGCTCGGCGATACGTTGATCGAGGCCTTCCCGGAGAACGAGACGGAGTTCGTAGTGGCGCACGAGCTGGGGCACTACGTTAACAAAGATACCTGGCGGCTGATCGGGCTGGGCGAGGTGATGGCCCTCGTACTCTTCCTCGTCTCGAACGCTGCGGTCTCGAAGAAGGAACACGAGGAGCTGCGCGACCGGCCGCTCCTCATCGTGCGGCTCAACGCGGCGATGGTCGTCGCGACGCAGGTCCTTCGCCCGCTGCTCTTTGCGTTTTCGCGCTCGCGCGAGTGGGCTGCGGACCGTTTTGCCATCGCTGCTACCGGCGACGCGGCGGGCGGAGCCGCCGCCTTTCGGCGCCTACGAGATCAGAATCTCGCCGACGAAGATCCGCCACCCTGGTACGAACTCTTCTTCTCGTCGCATCCCTCACTTCGCGCGCGCATCGCGACGCTGGAGGAAGGCTCCTAAATCGGTTTTCTCCACCGGCAGTCCGGTTCGAAGCTCGGTGCGCAGCTCGCCGAAGAGCCCAAAGCCTTCGGCAAAGGCGTCGTGCTTGTGAATTGACTCCTCGTTGACTTGGCTTGCGAATACGAACGTCTCCTCGCCAAGATCGGCATACATCTCGAGCGTCCGCCAGAGAATTCCGCGCACGACGTCTTCGACGAACTTCGGATTGTGATGCGCCTTGTTGACGACGAAGAACTCGTCGGGGCGTTTGAGCAGATCGTAGGTTTCGCTCGACATCGAGTTTTCAACGATTTCGACGAGGTCCTCGGCGCGGATGACGTCGCTCTGCGCATCGGGGACGCCGATCAGAATGCTGCCGCGCCCGCGTTGGTTGTGCGTCGCCACGGGAAGGACGTCGAGGGCCCGTCGCGCGTCAGTCTCGTTAAAGCCGGCTTCGACGAGCTGATGCATGGAATGTTCGCGCACCATCGCCTGGGCGCAGGGGCAGGCGGTCATACCTTCGGCCTCAACGCCGACGACCCGGCGCGTCCCGCTTTCGTCGGCATGCGCGATGCCCACGAGCGTGTACGTCTCTTCACCGCGCTTTCCGCTTACCGGCGTCCAACGCTCCAAACCGAACCTGGCTCGTAGGCGCACCTCGGCACGCACGGCGCGCTGGCTGCGCACGATCTCGCGCGCGATCGCTTCGGCGAGCCGTTCGATGCGCGCGGGCTTCGTCGCGTCGGCCAGCACGTCGAGCGTCGCTTCTTCGAGAATTTCTGCAAAGCGGGACATATGAACGCCGGCTCGGTCTGCAGCAAGATCGGCGACCATCGAGAACTCGCCGTTATAGACCGCCGGCCGGCCGTCGATTTCCAGATGAACGACGCGCCGCACGCGCGAAACGCCGGCGCGGCTCAACGAAAGCCGGACCTCGGGAGCCTCGGATTGACGGTCGGTATCGAACCGAAGTCCGCGTTCCCGCCGCCGAACCCGGCCGTTGGCGGACGCGCGGACGAGTTGGGGCGCTATTTCCGCGAGCGGAACGGCATTATACGGACGAGCCTCGAGCTGCGCTTGCACCGTCTCTCCGTCGAAAACGAGAAGATCGATATCGATCGGGCGCGCCTCGAGCCGGCGCGTTCCCCGGGCTCGCCCGACGGCAAGCTCGACATCGCGCGCAAAGCTCGCGAAGGCTTCCGCATCGAGTTGCGAGCGCAGCGCCGCCGCAACGTTCAAGTAAGCCGGCCCTTGCGCTCCTTCGGCGGCCTCCGATTCGTAAAACGCCGAAACCGTTAGGATTTCTGCGCGCGCCCGCAAGCGCTGCAACGCTGCCAAGATGTTCGCCTGCCGATCGCCGAGGTTCGAGCCGATTCCGACGTAAAGGTCGTGCACAGCGGCCTCTCTTCATATTCGCTGGCGGAATTCCCACCAAACCCATCGTATCGTAGCCGAACCGTGCAAAGCGACGTCCTCTATCCCTACGTCCTCGATCCAAAGCTCACGACGCAGGTCTGGGGCGGCGACGAGCTGGTGCGAGTCTACGGCAAGCACGGCGATCCGCAAGCTCGCTTGGGCGAATCGTGGGAATGCTGGGATACCGATCGCATCCTCAACGGCTCGCTAGCGGGCAACAGCGTCGCCTATCTACGAATGCGCTTGGGTCCCAAGCTCATGGGAGACATCAATCCGAAGCGCATCTTTCCGGTACTGACGAAAATTATCACGGCGCACGACTGGCTCTCGGTGCAGGTTCATCCCGACGACGCCTATGCCCAGCGCGTCGAGCATCAGCCGTTTGGAAAGACCGAGTGCTGGTACGTTCTCGATGCGCAACCGCAAGCACAAATTATCTACGGTTGGACTCGCGATACGTCACGCGAGGAATACTTGCAGCGCGTCGCCGACGGAACCCTTGGCGACATTCTGCGCAAGATAGACCTCAAAACCGGCGATACCGTCTACATCCCGCATGGAGTCGTCCACGCGATCGGCCCCGGCGTGACGATCTTCGAAACTCAGCAGGCCTCCGATCTCACGTATCGGATGTTCGATTATAACCGCGTCGGCCTCGACGGTAAGCCGCGCGAGCTTCACGTGCAAAAAGCCGCCGACGTCTTGAACTACGAGGCCACGGCGACCGGAACGCTCTTGCAGATTCCCTATCATTTCGAGGGTCTCGACCGTACGGCGCTCATCGCCGACGAACATTTCGTCGTCGAGCGGATCGTGGCGACGGGTGAGCCTGCGTCGCTGCGAACCAACGGGCGCCCGCTGATCCTCATGTCCCTCAGCGAGCCGCTCGAAGTGGCGAGCGACGCCTCCAGTGTTACGCTGTCGCGCTATCAAACGGCGCTGATTCCAGCCTCGGCGGAGTGGTGCACGGTCAGCGCCTCGGGAAGCGACACGTCATCGTTTATGTTCGTGACGCCGCCTCACGACCGTCAGGGTCTGGCCGTCCGGCTCGTCGCCGCGGGCATCCCGCAAGACTCGGTCGATCGGTTCATGGAGCAGTTCTGAACCCGCCCCCCGAGGCGCTCGCATCGGTCTACGGCACGCCACTGCTCGTCATCGATCTCGACGATGTCGATGCGGCCGTCAGCGAACTGGTACGGTGCTCGGAGGATCTTGGGGTCGAAGTTTCGTACGCCGCCAAGGCCTTCGCGACCGTTGAATTCCTCCGCTTTTTAGCGTTGTATCCGATCGGCGTCGACGTCTGTTCGCTGGGCGAGCTCGTGACCGCCGAGCGAGCCGGATTCAAAGCCGAGCGCATCACGCTGCATGGCGCGGGAAAGTCGGACGAGGAGCTGCTTGCCGCCTGCACGGGACGGATCGGCCTTATCGCCGTCGACGGCGTCGCGGAACTCGGGCGGCTGGCGGACATTTCACGCGACGGAAATACGGCGACCGTGATCCTCCGGTTAAACGTCGGCGTCGATGCGAGCACTCATGCGTTCGTGCGCACCGGCGGAAAAGACAGCAAGTTCGGAATTCATCCGCGCGACGAAGCTGCGGCGGCGGCGCTGCTCCTGGCCAATCCGCAGTTGCGCTTTGCCGGCGTGCATGCGCATATCGGCTCGCAGATCTACGACGAATCGGCCTATTTGGAAAACGCGTCGGCCCTCGTCGCGGCGGCGCAGCGGTTTGCAAGCTTCGGGCTGCAAAGCGAACGGATCGTGATCGGCGGCGGTTTCGGCGTGCCGTCCGATCCCGACGGCGACCACGAAAGGCTCGACGTTGCCGCGACGGTCGCAGCGGCCGCCGCCTGCGTTCGCGACGCGGCGCAGAAACGCGGACTCGGCGCGGTCCGGTTGGGAATCGAACCGGGGCGTGCAATTGTTGCCGATGCCGGCACGACGCTCTATCGCGTTCTGGCAATCAAGCGGCAGTCGCGGCGCACCTTCATCGTCGTGGACGGGGGCATTGCGGAAAACCCGCGGCCGGCGCTCTACGGTGCACGCTACCAGGTTACCGCCGTCACGCCGCGGCACGAGGAAGAACAAGAGATCACCCTTTGCGGCCGCTCGTGCGAAAACGACGAGCTTGGAACGATGCGGCTTCCGCGTGACGTCGCGCCGGGCGATCTCCTCGCGATGCGGTCGACGGGCGCGTACACCTACAGCATGGCCGGCAACTATAACCGCTTTCCTAAGCCGGCCGTCGTGGGCATCACGGAGGGTACCCACCGGTTGCTGGCGCGCCGCGAAACCATCGACGACGTCCTTCGCAACGACGTTTAGGAGCCGGTGGGGCCGACGCATCCGCCCGGCGGGCTGCGGCGTTCTAAAGAATGTATGGAAACGAAAATTGCTACCTTTGCCGCCGGTTGCTTTTGGGGGGTCGAAGCGGCGTTCCGGCAGATTCCAGGGGTCGTAGAGGCCGTTTCGGGCTACACGGGCGGCCACGCCGACAACCCCACGTACCGCCAGGTCTGCGGTCACGGAACGGGCCACGCGGAGGCGGTCGAAGTAACCTACGACCCGCAGCGCGTGACGTACGACCAACTGCTCGACCTATTCTGGCAGATGCACGATCCCACGCAGCTCAATCGCCAGGGGCCCGACGTCGGCGATCAGTACCGCTCCGCAATCTTCACGCACGGACCCGAACAAGAACATGAGGCGATTGCATCGCGCGACCGGGAGCAAAAGAAATACTCTCGGCCGATCGTGACGCAGATCGTTCCGGCACCACGTTTTTGGCCGGCCGAAGAGTACCATCAGCGGTACTTTGAGAAAAACGGCGGCGCGGCGTGCCACGTTATTCCGGGAGGCGTTCGGTGAAGCGCGGCGAGTTCTTGACGACCGCGGCGACGCTCGCCCTTTTCGGTTTGGCGATTCGCGGGACGGCCGCGGAAGAGCAGTATGAAGTTACCCACACCGAAACACAGTGGCGCGCGATGCTCGGCGACGATCGTTTTGAAATTCTGCGGCGGGGCGGAACGGAGCCCGCCTTTTCGAGCCCGTTGATCGGCGAAAAACGGCCAGGCACGTATGCGTGCGCCGGTTGCGAGCTGGTGATCTTTTCGTCGAAGAAAAAATACGACAGCGGTGATGGTTGGCCGTCGTTTTGGGATGTGCTGCCCAACACTATAAAAACCCAGAACGATTACGCGCTTATGGAGATGCGCACCGAGGTGCACTGCCGGCGCTGCGGCGGCCATCTCGGCCACATCTTTGACGACGGACCTCCACCCACGCATCTGCGCTATTGCATCGACGGTCTCGCGCTTCGTTTCGTGCCGGCATAATAGCCTGCGGATCCTGATCACTAACGACGACGGCATCGACTCGCCCGGCATTGAAGCACTTGTGGACGTGCTGGCCGGTGAGCACGATGTCGTCGTCGTCGCACCGTCCGGCGACCGAAGCGGCGTCTCGCACGCAATCACCGCCGACGAAGCAATTACCATCGAGCGCCGTCACGCTTCCAAGGTTCTCGCGTACGCGTGTTCCGGAACTCCGGCCGATTGCGTCTTCCTCGGATCCACGGAGCTGGGACCGCGTCCGGAACTGGTCGTCAGCGGCATAAATCACGGTCCGAACCTGGCCGACGACGTCAACTACTCGGGGACCGTCGCGGGTGCGGTTGAAGCCTGCCTCTTAGGGATTCCCGCACTCGCGGTATCGCTTGCATCCGACCATGAAGAGCCGCTGCACCGGCGATACTGGGAGAGCGCGGCCGCGATCGTCGATCGCTGCGTTCGGGACGAGTTCGAGCGACTGGCAGACGCCGCGTGCTACTGGAACTTAAACGTGCCCAACCTCCCGCTGCAATCGATTCGCGGAATCTCACTCACCCGTTTGGGACGCAAGCGCATTTGCGGACGAATGATCGGCGAAGAGCGCGGCGGAGCGACGCGCTACTACCGCGCCTGGGAGTCACCCTTTGAAACCGACCGCGACACGCTGGGCACCGATATCGGCGCCGTGCACGCCGACTACGCCAGCCTTACGCCGCTCTTGCTCGATCGTACGGCCCCGTCGGCATTGCGCTGACCGTTAGGCGCCGCCACTGAGGGCTTTACGCGCTGCGGCAGACGGCGTCCGACGAACTCGGCAACCAGCGCAAGTCGCTGCATCAGCAGCGCGAACTGTTCGCAATCCAACGATTGAGCGCCGTCCGAGAGCGCGTTGGCCGGATCGGGATGGACTTCGATCAACAGTCCGTGGGCGCCGGCGGCGATACTAGCGACGGCAGTCGGTGGAACGAGCCGCGCAATCCCCATGGCATGCGACGGATCGACGATCACCGGAAGATGCGTCATCCCTTCGAGCAACGGCACGACGGCAATGTCGAGCAGATTGCGAGTTGCGGGATCGAACGAGCGAACGCCGCGTTCGCACAAAACGACGTTCTCGTTGCCGCCGAGCATGACGTATTCGGCGGCGAGCAGCCACTCTTGCACCGTCGCGGAAAGACCACGCTTTAGGAGCACGGGCACTCGCGCGGCACCGACTTCCCGCAGCAACGGAAAGTTCTGCATGTTACGGGTACCGATTTGCAACATGTCGGCATACCGCGCGACCTTCTCGACGTCGCGTGGATCGAGTACTTCGGTGACGACGCCCAGGCCGTACCGGTCGCCGGAATCGCGCAGCATCTTGAGGCCCTCTTCACCGAGGCCTTGAAACGAGTACGGCGAGCTGCGCGGTTTATACGCGCCGCCGCGAAGGACGTTCGCTCCCGCGGCGGCCACGGCGGCGGCGGCCTGGTCGAGCTGTTCGCTCGATTCGACACCGCACGGCCCGGCGCAAATGGCGATCTCGTCGCCTCCAAAAGTCGCACCGCTACTAAGGCGCACGATCGTACGTTCGGCCCGCGCATCGCGGCGGACCAGCCGGTACGACTGCGGTACGTTAACCCCTCGCTCCACGACTCTCGGCTTCGACGCATGGTCCGCCCCTCATGCCGCGCCCGGCAGGCGCCTACCGTATCGCTCCCGCAATCAGACCGCCGTGGAGCGCGTCGCCGTTACCGGAATGGGGATCGTATCGCCGATTGGTGAGGCGATTGACGTGTTCTGGCAACACTTACTCGAGGGCAAGCGCGGAATTGCTCCCATGAAAGAGTCTGGGCCGCAGGTTTCCGGAAACGGCCTTTGGGCAGCGGTCGCGGACGACTTTTTGGATCGCAGCCCGGTTCCACCGGCGGCCCTGCGCAACACCGACCGCTTCACTCAGTTCGCGATGGTGGCCACGGCTCAGGCGCTCGCCCAAGCCCAGCTCGATCCACCGGAAGAGCGCACTGCGGTCATCGTGGGCAACACGATGGGTGGCGTTCCCCTCGTCGCCCAAGCACAGACGGGCCTCCTCGAATCCGGCGGCCGCACCGTATCGCCCAAACTCATGGCGCTGGTCATTCCGAACATGCCGAGCGCACTGATCGCCATGCACTGGAAACTGCACGGACCGCAACTGGCGATCAGCACGGCCTGCGCTTCATCGCTGGACGCGATCGGCTTGGCATCGGGCATGATCGAGCGAGGCGAGATCGACGCCGCGATCGTAGGAGGCAGCGAAACGCTCTTGAGTCCGCTGGTGTACGAAAGCCTCGTTCGCGCCGGCGCCCTCTCGCGCAACACCGATGCGACGCGCGCGTCGCGACCGTTCGACGTTGACCGGGACGGATTCGTGATGGGCGACGGTGCCGCGATACTCGTCTTGGAGCGCATCGAGCGCGCTTGGGAACGCGGAGCGCGCGTGCTGGCGCGCATTCGCGGTTATGGTTCGCTTTCCGACGCGTATCACATTACGTCTCCCGACCCGTCGGCACGTTACGAAGTGCGCGCGATGCAAGAGGCGATCGAACGCGCGGGCGAGGCCGGCGCGCAATGCGCGGTCGTCTACGCGCACGCGACCAGTACGATCGTCGGCGACGCCGCGGAGGCCAAGGCAATCGACGCCGTCTACGCCGATCGCCCGGCAATCGTCACCTCGATCAAAGGACACGTTGGGCACAGTATGGCCAGCGCCGGCGCGATGTGCGCGATCGCCGGCATCGCCGGGATGCACGAAGAGTGCATTCCGCCCACGATCGGAACGCAGCGACTCGATCCGGCAACGCGTTTCGACCTCGTGATGGAACGCCCGCGCTCGCATCGCTACGCCGCTTTTCAGGTGAACGCTTTTGGCTTCGGCGGACAAAACGCGTCGCTCGTTATCTCGCGATGACGCGCGAGCAGGGCGCTCCGATTCTAACTCGGAAACTTTGCCGCCTGAGGTAGGACGCCGATGAATCTTCTCGTTAAAGGAACGAGCGGGCCATTGACCGGCGAGGTCGAGGTTCCCAACTCGAAGTATCACGCGCATCGAGCGCTCATTCTGGCGTCGTTGGCGCCGGGAACGAGCCGAATCCTCGGACTCTCCGATGCTCGCCACGTGCAGTTTACGATGGACGTTTTGCGCGCGCTCGGCACGAAGATCGAGGTCGAAGGCCAGACGCTGCTCGTCGCCGGCGGTCCCTATCACGTCAAGCGCAAGGTCGTCTCGGTCGGCAGTTCGGGATCGACGCTCTATTTCATGATCGGCTTGGCGTCGCTCGCCGATTCGCCGGTCACGCTCACCGCCCAAAAGTATTTCCAGCGCCGTCCCGTCGGACCGCTGCTCGAAGCGCTGGCTGAGATGGGCGTTCGCTTCGAATCGAACGACGGCTGTCCGCCGATTTGCGTCTTTCCCGGTAAGCCGCGAGGCGGGAAGATCGTCATTCCCGGCACCTTGTCGCAATGGATTTCAGGGCTTCTTTTGCTGGCTCCCTTCGCCAAAGAACCGACGATCATCGAGGTCGAAGGCGAACTGAACGAACGCCCATACATCGCGCTGACGGCCGAGATGATGCGCGCCTTCGATCTGCACGTAAAGATCGCGCCGGATTGGCGGCGCTTCGAAGTCGAACCCGGGCAGACGCCGCGCCCGGCAACGGTAGAGCTTCCGCCCGACATCGGCTCGGCCGCGTTCGGGCTTGCCGCGACGGCCCTTCATCCCTCCGACGTGCTCTTTCGCGGTCTGCAAGCGCTCCCGGGAGAACTTCCGGACCACCCCGAGGGCGTATTTATGGAGATCCTTCGGGAGATGGGACTCCCGATGGCGTATGATGCGCAGGCGCATGCCGTCCGCGTACGGCACGCCGGCATCGAGCTGCGCGGAGTTCGAGTCGACTGCCGCGACATTCCCGACATGCTGCCCATCTTGTCGACGCTGGGCACGTTCGCAAAAGGTGAAACCATATTGGAAAATATCGCCCACGTGCGTCTTAAAGAATCCGATCGCGTCGCGGCGATGCTGCAGCTCAATCGCATGGGCGGACACTTGGAACTGCACGACGATCGACTGATCGCGCACGGCGTGTCGCAGCTTCACGGCGCGCATCTCTCGTCCTTTAACGATCACCGCATCCTGATGTCGCTGGCGGTGGCCGCATCCCGCGCGCAGGGACAGAGCACGCTAACCTATCCGAACGCCTACCGAATCTCGTACCCTCGCTTTCTCGACGCGATGCGAAGCATCGGCGTCCCGATGTCGATCTCCGACGGGCCGCACAACGGCCAGCATTCCAGCACGCGAGCGGCTGCGATGCCAAAGCCCGATCGCGCCGCACTCATGACGACGGACCGGCTTCTCGCACACCACGCACGCGAAACGCCGCTCGGGCTGGCCGTCGTCGAAACGCGCGACGGAAGCGACGTTGCGCTCACGTGGCAAGAGTTGCTCGAACGCGTGGAACGCACGGCGACGCTTCTCTTGAGCCTAGGGGTGCAACCCGGCGAACGAGTCGCCTACCAGCTGCCCAACACCGTGGAGTTCGTCGTCATCACGCTGGCGACGTTGCGCGTCGGCGCCGTGTGCTGCCCGTTGATGCCGATCTTCCGCGAAAGGGAAGTCGCCTTCTGCCTGCGGCGTTCCCGAGCGCGCGTTCTCTTCGTCCCCGACGAAGCGCGCGGCCGCAATCACGCTGCCGAGATCGCGTCAATTCTCGAAGAGGCGTCCGTTTTTAGCGGCGATCTTCCGCTGAAGCTGGAGCACGTGGTCGTATGCGCGGGCGCTCGCAACACCTATGCTCTTCCGGCGCCTGGATACGACGACACCGTACGCTGGCTGCGCTACCAAGACGCGCTGCGAACGATCGCGGTCGACCGCAAGGTGCTCGACGCGCTGCCGAGCGATCCCGAGGCGATCGCGCAGCTGCTCTTCACCTCGGGAACGTCGGGCGAGCCAAAGGGCGTACTGCATCGAAACGACGTGCTGATGCGCGCCGCCGCAATGGAGATCGAGCATCTCGAGCTGGGCGCCGAGGACCGGATCTTCGTGCCGTCTCCGCTTGCCCATCAAACTGGATTCCTCTACGGAATGTGGCTGGCGCTGCTGATGGGAGTTCCTCAAATCGTGCAGCCGGTCTGGAACGCGTCGCGCGCGCTGCGCGCGCTCAACGACTGGGACGGCACGTTCGTGCAAGCCGCAACGCCCTTCCTCGCGGACCTCGTCGCCGCCGTCGAAGCCGGTGAACGCGCGCCCGCCGCGCTGCGCATCTTCGTTGCAACGGGGGCTGCCGTACCGCGCGGTTTAGCCGAACGGGCGACGCGCATCCTCGGCACGGCGGTCTGCGGCGGGTGGGGCACCACCGAGTCGTGCTTGGGATCGCTCGCCGCACCGACGGACGAACCGGCGAAGGTTTGGGGAACCGACGGCCGCGCGCTGCGCGGCATTCATCTGCGCGTCACCGACGCCGAGGGCCGCACGCTGCCCGCTGGACAAGAAGGGAACTTCGAAGTCCAGTCTCCGACGATGTTCGTGGGCTACGCCGATCATCCCAACTGGACGGCGGCCGCCTTTACGGCCGACGGCTGGTTTCGCACCGGCGATTTGGCCGTCATTGACGAGTCGGGATACGTTCGCATCACCGGGCGAGTGCGCGACGTCATCAATCGCGGCGGTGAGAAAATTCCGGTCGCCGAGATGGAGCAACTGCTGAGCGATCACCCGGCCATCGCCCAGATCGCGATCGTTGCCATGCCGGATCCGCGTTTGGGCGAACGTGCCTGCGCCTTCGTCGTGCTGCGCGCCGGCGCTCAGCTCGACTTCGACCGGATGCAGCACTATCTTTACGCGTGCCAGGCTGCCAAACACTATTGGCCCGAGCGGCTGGAGATCGTCAGCGAACTTCCGCGCACGCCGTCGGGGAAGGTTCAGAAGTATCTGCTGCGCGAGCGCGCGCGAGAGTTGCGGCCGGACGAGCGCCGCAAGGCGAGCGTCTCTTGACTTCTACGGAGCTCGAAAGCGAGATCGCGGCATACGTTGCCGGGCCCGCCGAAGAGTGGGCGCGGCGAATCGAGCGCGAGCGCCGAGTTCCACACGAGCTTTGGGGCGAGCTTCGCAACCGCGGCTATCTCTCGCTTGCCGCCCCGGTGGAGTATGGGGGCCGCGGCATTCCGTTCGCCCAGTACCTGCGCTTGATCGAGCTTTTCTCGATGTCGCATGCGTCGATTCGCATGATCGTGCACGTCGTCAACGGCACGTGGCGAGCCATGGATCGCTTTGCGACGGCTCAACAGCGCCGCGACTTCGTCATTCCGTCGATCAAAGGCGAACTGAAGATTGCCTTTACGCTCACGGAGGCGACCGCCGGCACGGGTGCCGATCTTCGCTGCAGCGTCGTTCGCGAAGGCGACACCTACTACTTGAGCGGCGAGAAGCACCTCATCACCTTTGGAACGATTTGCGATTACTGGCTGCTCTTCGCGCGGCTCGCCGGAACGCGCGGCGCCGACGGAACGGTCGCACTGCTCGTCGATCGCCACGCGCCCGGAGCGACCGTGACCGAGATGGACGAGTCGATGGGCGTGCGCGGAACCGACCACGGACGTTTGCTCTTCGAGCGCACTCCGGTTCCCGTGGGAAATCGACTTGGCGACGAGGGGCAGGGGCTCGAGATCGCGCTCGGCGGATTCTTGACGCCAAGCCGGATCTCGGTTGCGATGACGTGCGTCGGCCTCGCGCGACGAGCGCAGGAGTTGGCGATCGAGTACGCCGGCAAGCGTGAGACGTTCGGCAAGCGGCTCGTGCAACGCCAGGCTATTCGCTTCATGATCGCGGAGAACGCAACCGATATCGAGGCGGCGCGCCAGCTGGTCCTTCATGCAGCAGCGCAATGGGAAGCCGGCAGCCCCGAGGCAGCGATGCTCTCCTCGATGTCAAAGCTGCAGGCCGTCGAGATGCTGACGCGCGTCACCGATAAGGCTCTGCAGATTCATGGCGGTACGGGATATTGGCAGCCGAATGCCATCGAACGAGTCTATCGGGACGCGCGGGCTCAACGATTTGAAGAGGGGACCAACGAAATTCAAAAGACCGTCATCGCTCGCGCGCTGCTCGGCGGAGGAGCCGCGTGAGGCGCCGCTTCGAAGACAAGGTCGCGCTCATCACCGGCAGCTCGCGCGGGATCGGGCGCGCGCTCGCGCTGACGCTGGCGCGCGAAGGCGCCTCGATCGTCGTCAACTTCAATCGCAACGCCGATCTTGCCGATGAGGTCGTGCGTGAGATCGAATCGTTGGGCACGCGCGCGATCTCCGTCCAGGCGAACATGGAAGAGCCCGAACAGATCGACCGGCTCTTCGATCGCGTCGCGAGCGAGTTTGGACGCCTCGATCACTTCGTCTCCAATGCCGCAGCCAGCTCGTTCAAGAAAGTCTTGGACTTAAAGGCGCACAACCTCGACCGCTCCTACGCGCTCAACGTCCGCGCCTTCGTTCTCGGGGCGCAGCGCGCGGTGAAGCTGATGACCCAAGGCGGCCGGATCGCCGTGCTCTCGAGCTACGGCAGCATTCGTGCGTACCCGACCTACGCGAACCTCGGCTCGAATAAAGCGGCGATCGAAGCGTGGGTGCGGTACATGGCCGTCGAGTTCGGGCCACGCGGGATCAACGTCAACGCGGTCAACGGCGGCTTGATCGACACGGAATCGTGCGCTTATTTCTATCAAAACGTCCCGGGAATGGCGCCGATCGAAAGCGTCCTCTCCAAGCTTCCAAAAGCGCGCATGGGGACCGTCCAAGAAATGGCTGACACGATCGCCTTCCTGCTCTCGCCGGAATCGGAGTACATCACCGGTCAAACGATTTGCGTCGACGGTGGCTTGAGCGTCATCGCGCCGCCGTTCTACTCAGACACCACGCCGCCGCTCTCGCTGTAGCTCCGTTGTTCGAACGCACCCTGCAAGCCGGAGTCATCGGCACGCTGCGCCTTGCCAATCGCATCGTCATGGGTTCGATGCATCTCGGAATTGAATCCGATGGCGCCGCGTTGGCCGCGTTTTATGCCGAGCGCGCGCGCGGCGGCGCGGGATTGATCGTCACCGGTGGGTCGTGCGTCAATCGGGCCGGCGCCGGCGGCCGCAACTATAGCTTTATCAACGAACCGGAGTCGAACGCGCCGCTGCGGGCAGCCGTGGAGGCCGTACACGCCGTAGGCGGGCGGATTGCGCTGCAGCTTTTCCACGCAGGGCGGTACGCGTATTTTGCTTCGTTTGGAATTCAACCGGTTGCTCCGTCCGCAATCGCGTCGCGCTTCTCACCGGATCCGCCGCGCGCGCTACCCGAAGACGAGATCCTCGAAACGATCGGCGATTTTGCGCGAGGCGCTGTGCGTGCGCGCGATCTCGGATTCGACGCGGTGGAGGTGATGGCGTCGGAGGGTTATCTCCTCAACCAGTTTCTTTCGCCGCTGACGAACCGGCGCGACGACGCTTGGGGCGGCGATCTCGAACGGCGCATGCGGCTCCCCCGTGCGGTGTTCCGCGAGATCCGCGCGCTTGCCGGCGCCGAGTTTCCCGTGATCTTCCGCATCTCCGGCGCCGACCTGATGAAGGACTCGACGACGGCCGATGAGGCCCTCGCGTTCGCACGGGCGCTGGCCGGCGACGGCGTCGACGCGCTCAACGTCGGCATCGGCTGGCATGAATCGTCGATTCCGACGGTGCAGCAAGTCGTTCCCAGCGGCGTTTGGGTTCCGTTTGCCGCCGCGGTGAAAGCCGCCGTCGGCGAGCTGCCGGTCATCGCAAGCAATCGCATCAACTCGCTCGCCGGTGCCGAGTCCGTCCTCGCAGCCGGAAGCGTCGATTTTATTTCGATGGCGCGTCCCTTTCTCTCCGACGCGCACATCGTCGCCAAAGCGGCGCGCAACGAGGCTTCGCTGGTCAACACGTGCATTGCGTGCAATCAGGCCTGCATCGACCGGTCGTTATTGGACGCGCCGGTCTCGTGCATGGTCAACCCGCGCGCGGCGCGCGAGCTGGAGTTTCCCGAGGAGCCGCAACCCAAAGCGATGCGTCGCCGCTTTGCCGTGGTCGGCGGCGGGCCCGCCGGCATGGAGAGCGCGCGCGCGTTGGCCGCGCTCGGACATGCGGTCGAGGTGTTCGAAGCCGACGGCGAGTTGGGCGGCCAGTTTCGCATGGCTCGCCGCATTCCCGGCAAAGGCGATTTCAACGAAACGATCCGCTACTACACCAACGAGCTGGCTCGGCTCGGCGTAGTAGTGCATCTGCGCCGGCGCATCGGCGATGTTGCCGGCTTGCGCGGATTCGACGGCATCGTGCTCGCGAGCGGCGTGCTGCCGCGGCTGCCGCCGTTGAGCGGAAGCGACCTTCCGCACGTGCTCACCTACGCCGAACTTCTGCTCGGCGATCCGGAGGTAGGCGAGCGCGTTGCCATCGTGGGTGCCGGCGGAATCGGCGTCGACGTCGCTCATTACCTAAGCCACGGCGAAGCGAACGCCGACGAAACGACGCGGTTTCTCTACGAGCAGGGACTTGCGGCGCCCGGCAACGGCGCGCTGCTGGTAACCGGACGAAAACAGGTCGCACTCATGCGCCGCGGTGCGACGATCGGCAAGGGCATCGGCAAAACGACGCGCTGGACCGTGATTGCCGCATTACGTGCGGCCGGCGTTACCACGCTCCCGAACGTTGACTACGAAGCCATCGTGCCGGGCGGCATTCGCATTCGCGACGCCGGCGGCACGCACCTGATCGAAGCGGATACGGTCGTGATCGCCGCGGGTCAAGAGCGCAACGACGCGCTCGTCGAACCGATTCGCGCGCTCGGCATTCCCTATCGCGTCGTCGGGGGCGCCAAAGATGCCGCCGAGCTTAATGCCGTTCGCGCCTTCGACGAAGGCCTGCGCGCCGCCCACTCCTTGTCATCCTGAGCGCAGTCGAAGGATCAAGCATAACGCTTGCGCTCGTCGCGGTGATAGCCGATCGCGGCGATGAAGCCGAAAATCAGCGTATACGACGCCAGTCCCACGACTGCGCGCGTCGCGTCGCCCTGCCCCACGACGCTCCACAAGAGGTCGCCGAACTGTCGCGTGGGGAGATAGGGCGAGATCGACGCGACGAAGCTCGGAAGATATTGCGGGGGCATCCATAAGCCGCCCGCATAGGCCAGCAAAAGATTGACGGCCGTCGCCGTCGGGACGGAGGCGCGCGCCGAGACCCAGTAGCCGATCGTTATTCCGATCAACACGAACGGAATGCCGCCGGCGATCGCATAAACCAGCACGCGCAGCCATTGCACGAGCGTGAGATCGATCGGCGTAAAGACGCGCGCAACCAGCGCGACGAACGCCGCGGTAATCACGCCGAAGAGCAGTGCCGTCGCAATTCGCCCGCCGAAGCGCACGAACACCGAGGCCGGCAGCGTGCGCACGTAGCGCTCCCACGGGCGGCCGCGTTCTTGCGCGATGCCGACGCCGAACTGGTAGAGCGTGACGCCGATGACCGCCCAAGCGATAAAGGCGAGGGCCAAGAGATCGGCATCCTGCGGATGCATTCTTGCGACCGGCAGATCGAAGATCGAATAGAACATTGCCGGGAAGACTACCGTTGGAACGACGTAGCCCGGCCAACGTATCAGGTCGAGAAACTGGACTTTCGTATGGGCGCGCACGAGCAACAACGCGTTCATGCCGGGCCTTTCGTAAGTAGAAGAAACGCTTCTTCAAGCGATGGCTTCGCGATCTCCAAGTTGGAAAAGGGCGCGCCCGAGTTGACCAGCGCGCGAACGTAGGCGTCGGTGTCGCCGGGCATCGCGACGACGGGACCGTCCTGTCCAACGTACGTCACGCGGCGATTGCCCACGCGCCCGCGCAGCGTCTGCGCGTCGCCGTCGAAGAGCAGCCGACCGTGATCGACGACGAGGATGCGCGACGCCATCGCCTGCGCTTCCTCGAGATAGTGTGTGGTGAAGAGAATCGAACGGTTGCCGCTGGCCTCGCGCACGGCATCCCACAAACGCCGCCTCGATTGCACGTCCAAGCCGGTCGTCGGCTCGTCGAGCACGAAAAACTCCGGATTCGCGATGAAGGCTAGGGCCAGCGCCAGCCGTCGCGATTCGCCGCCGGAGAGCGTTCCGGCCCGGCGTTTTTTCATCGCTTCCAATCCAAAGGTGCTCAGCGTCTGCGCGACCGGCGCCGGCGTAGGATAATGTTGCGCCACGAACTCGACTATCTCATCGACGGTAAGCATATCGGGAAAACCGCTCTCCTGCGGTGTCACGCCGAGCCGGCGGCGCACCGCGATGCTGCGCGGCGACACGCCGAAGAGACGCACGGTCCCGGAATCGCAACTACGCAGGCCCAGCGCAATCTCGAGCGCCGTGGTCTTTCCCGCGCCGTTGGGACCGAGAAGCGCAACGATCTCGTCCGCCCCCACCGCAAACGAAAGCCCGTCGAGCGCACGAACCTCGCCGTACGATTTGACGACGTCTTCAAACGCGAGGATCACGTCGCCGCCTTCAAGAGCGATTGCAACTGCGCCACATGGTTTGCGAACGCTTCACGCCCGCGTTTTGTCAGCCGGTACCGGCTGAGCGGACGGCGATTGGCGAAGCTCTTCTCTTCCTCGACGTAGCCGGCATCGACGAGCTTGCTCAGGTGCGCGCCGAGATTGCCGTTAGTGGTGTCCAGCGACCGTACGAGCTCGGAAAAAGCGACCCAGTCGTAGTTGAGAAGCTCGGCAACGACGCCGAGACGCACTTTCGAGAGCAACAGCTCGTCCATTGATTCCGGCTACTCGCGCGCGAGCAACTCGCTCGCGCCGAAACCGGCATACCCGAGCAGCATGCCGGCGCCCAAGACATATCCCGCAATCCCGGGCAACGCGAAGTTCGCGGCGACTAGCGAAACAACGACGAGCACGCCGGCGATCTGCGCGCGCCGGTTGCCATGCATACCGATATAGAGCAGCACGATCGCCTCCGCGACGCTCCAGATCGCCGCGCCCGCCAAACCCGTGAAGATATTGAAACCGGCGATGTCGACGACGAAGGCCAAGCCGAGCGTTAGCCAGAGCACGTTAAAAAATTCGCGCTGCAACAGCGAACTGCGCTGTAGCACGAGGCGGGTTTGCCTGCTGCGAACGATCGAAAACGCCGCGCATACGGCGATAACGATCGGAAGCGACCACGTCGCTGCGAACGGGACCAATCCGCCGTGCACGAGCTGGGCGAGCACCGTGATATAGGCCGACCCGATGCCCCAAACGACGAAGTACTCGCCGCCGTTGCAAAGGCGCTGGTGCGACTCGGCTAGGATGCGATTCACCATCTCGAGGTGATCTTGGGCTGCAGCGGCGTCGAGCGGTTCCATGCTCATAGCTCCCGCATCCCGAGGAGCAAGCCGAGCCCGGCGACCAGGCCGAGCGCCCATACGGCCGCGTTGGCGACGGGGTTGCCGTGGGCCGCTCCCCAGACCGCCGCCATCCCCAACCCGAAGACTCCCCAGACCAGGAACAGCTTGCCGGCGCAGTGCGCATCCTTTTGAAATACCGAGTACATTTTGGCCTCCAGATTAGTCTATTTAATAGATTACTCTACATTTACCACGCCCAGATACCCATCGTCAAGCCTTCGAAGCGTGCGACTTCGTTGACGACGAGGCTCGCGGCTGGTATCGTACCGAGGTTATGTACGCGATCATTGAGGCCGACGGCAAGCAATATCGGGTCGCCGAGGGCGACGTCATCCGCTGCGATCTAGTTTCCAGCGAGGTCGGTTCCGACGTTACCTTCGATCGTGTCGTACTCGCCGCAAACGACGATAACATCGCCATCGGCAACCCAACGCTGAGCGGCGCCTCGGTTACCGGAACCGTGCTGCGCCAAGCGAAGGACAAGAAGATCTTGGTCTTCCGCTATAAGCCCAAGAAGCGCGTCCGTAAGCTCAACGGCCACCGTCAGCCCTTCGCCGAAGTCAAAATTACCAAGATCACGCTTCCCTAGCGGGCGCGTCGCCACACCCCCGTGCTCGAGGTCACTTTCTATCGCGACGAACGCAATCGCCTCGCCGGGATTTCTGCCTACGGTCACGTCGATTTTGCCGAACACGGCCAGGACATCGTGTGCGCGGCGGTCTCGGGCATTCTTCAGGCGGCGCGACTGGGGCTCGAGCACTACGCCGGCGGGGACCTCACCGCATTCCAGCAGGAAGGCGAGTTCGACGTGATGCTGGACGACGGCCGTCGCGACGTCGAGAGCATTCAAGCGATCGTCCTGACCGCGGAGCTGGCGGTTACGCAGGTCGCCCGTCGTTTCCCGGAGCACGTCAGCGTGGCACGCGAGAGAGTCTGAAAACAGGGAACAAACTCGACGGGTCACGGGTAACTAGCTCGACAGGTCAAAGGAGGCCGCAGGATGTCTGAAAGTTTTCGAACCACCCCGTCCGACCAGCCGTGGTCGAGTTCATCGACTCCCGGGAACGGCTATCAAAGCGCTTTCGGCGAGAAACCTTCGAACGACGAGGAAGCCGGCGAAGCCGGTAAGGTGGTGCTCGCCGGCATATTGGGCGGCCTGCTCTCAGCCGTCGGCTATCTGATCTATCGGCGCCTGCCCGACGAACAGCGGGAGCGGCTTCACTCCCAGGTGCGCACGATGGTCCAGGAGCGAATAACCGACCTGCGCCGCAACTTCAACGTCTAGAGCCTCTCCCCGGCTTCCCTTTCCGGCTCTGGCGCCGGCGGGGGCGGCAGGGGCGGCGCCGGCGTCGTGTCGGCGGCCCGTTCCATTTCGGCTATGAACGAGTGCGACGTGTTTTGCAGGTCCCGCATCAAGCGGCCGGCTTGGCGCATGACCTTTGGAAGCCGGTCGGGCCCAAAGAGCAGGAGCGCCAGGACGGAAACCACCGCGACGTCGGGTACGGATAGCATCGGCGACCAATAACTTCAGCAACGGCCTCGGACTTCCGCCGCGGCCCAGAAGGGCTGGCCTGCAGGGCCGTGCAAGCATGAGTGCCCCTAGTGAAGATCGTCTACACTCGCGGCAATCGCACCGAAACGCTGGCCTCACTGGCGACCTTGCGAAAGATCCTAAACCGGTTCGTTGCGCACCGGGTCTTTTACGAAGTCTCCAGCCGCAACAAACACGGCCACGAGTTCTTTTCGACAAAGAACGTTTTCGTCGTCGGGCTGATCGAAGTCACGCACTTCGAGCACTTGAAAATCCTGATCTTCGACGCGCATAACTCGGCGCACTCGATCGAGATTCTCGATCCCGAGACGATGCGGATCTATGACGAGATTCCCGGCCGCGGCTTCGCCGTTTCCTTTGTCAGCAGCCGCGAGGGCGTCGAGACGCGGTGTTATCTTCGCGACGAGGGAGCCGACGCCGAAACGATCCACGAACGGACCGCGCTCGAGAAGATCACGCTGCCGCAGCTCTTCCAATACCTCGAAGGGATCACCGCAGCCGAAACGGCCGGGAATAACGTCGACCGATAGTCCGCGAGCGCTGCTCTAACCTTTGCGCCTGACGCAGCGCGCGAACGCCTTCGGCGATGCGCCCGGCCCGCTTATACGCGACTCCCAAATTGAGGTAGGCAATTGCGTACTCGCCGTCGCTGGCGATCGCGCGCTCGTAATGATCGATCGCGTCTTGTAACCGGCCGCTTTCGAGCAACAGATTGCCGAGGTTTGTCAGCGCCGGCGCGTACTGACTCTGCGCCTCGAGGGCCGCATCGAAGTCGGCCCACGCGAGTTCGCGCAGCTCGAGCCCGATGCGAGCCACGCCTCGCTTATTGAGAAGAAAGGCGCGTTCCGCTCCGCGGGACGAAGGGCGCTCGAGTAGCGAGTCGAGCTCGCTCTGCGCGCGCGCAAAATCGCGGCGATCGAGCGCCTCGAGCGCGCAAGCAAATTCATCTCGGTCACGGAACACTGTCGCTTCATGTTCGAGATCGACGTCATCACGCTCTTTCCCGAAGTCTTTGCGCCATTTGTGGGCTTGTCGATCGTCGGACGCGCCGTCGAAGCGGGAATCGTGACCGTCCGCTACCACCACCTTCTCGACCACCTCCAGGATGGCGAGCGCGCCGACGATGCGCCGTTCGGCGGCGGAGCCGGCATGGTGCTGCGCATCGAGCCGATCGCCCGAGTTCTCGATACCATCGCGGTGGCCGGAGCGCCGGGCGAGCGACGGCTCATCGTCGTCCCAAGCCCGAGTGGCGAGCGGTTCGACCAGCGCGCAGCCGAGCGCTTAGCACGGCTCGATCGACTGGTCCTCGTCTGCGGCCATTACGAGGGGATCGACGACCGGCTGGCCGCGATCTATCCCGTCCAGGAGTACTCGCTCGGCGACTTCGTGCTGACGGGAGGCGAGATCCCGGCCCTGGCCTTCATGGACGCAACGATTCGCCTGCTCGATGGCACGATCGCCTCGGGGTCGCTGGAGCAGGAGTCGTTCTCGGCGGGAATGCTCGATTGTCCCAGCTTCACGCGCCCGGCAACCTTTCGGGGTGTGGACGTCCCGGCGGTCCTGCTTTCGGGCGATCATGCCAAGATCGCGCAGTGGCGCCGCGAGCAGTCCCGCCTGCGCACGGCCGGCCGCCGCCGCGACCTGCTCGATGATGCCTTGCCTCCGCGGGAAAGCCCGTGATAGGATACGGTGGTTCTGCCGGGCTACGCGCCCGGCTATTCCTTGCGCCGCCCAATCCTCCGGCCAGCTTCCGCGCTGGGCGAAGTCGAAATATCAGGATGACAGATAATGAACGTAATTGACGCGCTGAAACGAGATCAGCTCAAGGATGGTGTCCCGCAGTTCCGGCCGGGCGATACCGTAAAGGTCTTTTCCAAGGTTACCGAAGGCGGCAAGGAACGGACGCAAATGTTCGAGGGCGTGGTGATCGTGCGCAAGGGCGGCAGCTCGGCCGAGTCCATCACCGTCCGCCGCATCGCTCACGGCGTCGGCGTGGAGAAAACTTTTCTGCTCCACAGCCCGCGCGTCGAGCGGATCGAGGTCGGAAAGCGCGGCATCGTTTCGCGCAGCCGGCTCTACTACCTGAGCGAAAAGGTCGGCAAAGCGGCTCGAATCAAGGAAAAGAAAGCCAAAGGAACCTGACCCGCCGCTCTGACACCGCTGCAGCTCGTAGGGCTTCTCGGCCTCTTAACGATTGCTCGGGTTGCGCTATCGGCAAAAGCGATCGCGCGAGAAGTACTGGACGCGCTCATTGTCGCGGGCCTCGTCGCGCTCTTCTTGATTACATTCGTCATCCGCACGTTCTACATTCCGTCGGTGTCGATGGTGCCGACGCTGCAAGTCCGGGACGTGCTCCTCGTCAACGAAATCGCCTATCGCCTCTACCGGCCGGCCGATGGTGACATCGCCGTCTTCGAACCGCCGGTGGATTCAGGCGGCAGCGATTTTGTCAAGCGCGTGATCGGCGTGCCCGGAGAGACGATTACGATCCGCGACGGCGAGGTCTACCGAAACGGCGCCGCCCTGCGCGAGCCGTACGAAAATCAAGCGCCCAACTACGACCTCACAATTCGGGACTACGGCATCTACGTCAACGGCCGTCCGCTCGATCCGCGAACGGCAAACGTCCCACCGCGCGCGTCGTGGCAGGCGCCCGACCGAATTCCAACCGGCTTTTATTTCGTCCTTGGCGACAATCGGAACTATTCCGACGACTCGCACGTTTGGGGATTCGCCCAAACGCACGGCGATTTTGCCGCCGGACCGCTGAGGGGACGCAAGGCGCGCGCCAGCTTCACGGGACGTGCCTTCGCGATTATCTGGCCCTTGAACCGGCTGCAAATTTTGGAGAAGTAGAGACGACATGACGCCGTACGAGCTCCTGCTAATCGTCGCGGTCATCGCGGCCGCCCGCGCGGTCCTTTCGCTGCGGCCCGTCGTCGCCGGATCTTCCGGGCGCAGCACCGCGATCGCGCGCGAGTTCCTCGATCCGTTCATCATTGCGGGCCTTGCCGCGTGGGTTCTCATTACGTTCGTCGCGCGCACCTACTACATTCCATCCGGGTCGATGCTGCCGACCTTGCAGATTCACGACGTCCTGCTCGTCGACAAGTTCGAATACCGCTTCCATCGCCCCAACGAAGGCGACGTCGTCGTCTTTCCGCCACCCGTCCCGACTCCCGACGACTTCATCAAGCGCGTGATCGGGCGTCCCGGCGACCGGATGCGCGTCTCTGACGGCACGGTCTACATCAATGGCGTCGCGCTGCACGAGCCGTACGTGGCCGAGAAGCCGTCCTACAATCTCGAGATCCGGGATTACGGAGTCTCCGTCAACTACGGCACCGGCTGGGAACGAATCGATCCAAACTCGGGGAACGTGCCCCCGAAATCGTCGTGGAGCGCACCCGATCGAATTCCGCCGCATTGCTACATCATGCTCGGCGATAACCGCAACGATTCCGAGGATTCGCACATTTGGGGCTTCGCGCAGGACGGCGGACGTTTTGCAACGGGGCTACGCAGCGGCACGCCGGCCGGCTTTACCGGGCGGGCGTTTCTGATCTTCTGGCCGCCCTCGCAAGCCAAGATTCTCTAGCGCGCGGCGCGAAGTCGAGCGCGTGGCCCGCTTCTTGCGATGGCGCTCGGTCGCGAGCCTGGCATTGCAGCTCGCCGTGCTCTCCCTTCTCATCGCGGCGTTCTTTATGCGCTTGCCGCAGGTCTCGGGCCGCTCGATGGAGCCGCTGATCCACTCCGGCGAATACGTGCTGATCAACACGTTCGCGTTTCGCTTCGGCACGCCGCGGCGCGGCGAGGTCGTGGCCTTTCGCCACGAAGGCGATGCGCGCGAAGTCTTCATCAAACGCGTGGTTGGGCTGCCGGGCGACCGCATTCAGATCGATCGTGGGCGGGTCTACGTCAACGGCACCAAACAAGACGAGCCCTACGTGCAAGACCCCGACGATCGCAGCGTTCCCGGAATACTCGTGCCCCCGTCTTCGGTCTACGTTTTGGGAGACAATCGCGCCAACAGCGAAGATTCTCGCGCCTTCGGCCCGGTGAGCGACGACCGTTTGATCGGCCGGGCCGTCGCCGGCATTTGGCCTCCGAGCCTGCTGGGCGCACTGTGACTCGATTGAGAGCGTGCGGGGAACTGTGAATTCGAAGTTGGAGCGTCCGGTTCAATGGTACCCCGGGCACATGGCCAAGGCCATGCGCCGAATTCGCGAGTACTTGCGCTCGATCGATATCGTCGTCGAGGTGGTCGACGCGCGCATCGCGCAAAGCGGGCGCAATCCGCTGCTTGACGACCTTGCCGGCACCCGCACGCGCCTGGTCGCGCTCGACCGCAACGATCTCGCCGATCCGGCAACGACGCAGCGCTGGGTGCGGCACTTGTCGCAGCGCGGTTGGACGGCCGTTGCAGTGGACGGGCGAAATGCGCGCAGCGTCGCCCGGATTGCCGCCGCCATCCGCAGCTCACGGGGAGAGAAGGCCGCCGGGATCGCGCGCGCGATGATCGTCGGCATTCCCAACTCCGGCAAATCCTCCATCGTCAACGCGCTCCTGCGACGAGCCGCGGCAAAAACGGAAGCCCGTGCGGGCGTCACCAAACACGTCTCCTGGTTTCGCCTCGAAGCAAACGTCGAGCTGATGGATACGCCCGGCATCTTGCCGACACGAATTCCCAACCCCGTCGCGCAGTGGAAACTGGCGATCTGCGGCGCGGTCCCGTACGAGCGCTACGACGCGCAAGAGGTCGCGGCGGCGTTTCATCGCTGGCTGCTCGCTCGCACGCCCCGAAGCGCGGTACCGGACCTGCACGCGTTTGCGGTGGCGCGCGGTTTCGTGCGGCGCGGCGGCGAACTCGATTATCACAACGCGGCGCGTTCGTATATCCGCGCGTTCAACGAAGGCGCCTTCGGGCGCATATCATTGGAGGCTCCCGATGACACCGAAGCAGCGTAAATCCAAAACCGCGTACGAACGCGAGCGCCGGCGCCTGCATCGTTTACACCGATTCGAGGAGGCAGCCCGCGCGAAGGGTTTTCGGCTCGTCGGCGGCATCGACGAAGTGGGACGCGGCCCCCTGGCCGGGCCGGTCATTGCGGCCTGCGTGGTCGCGACGCAACCGTTGTTCATCCGAGGCCTCAACGACTCCAAGCAAGTGCGGCCGGAGTTGCGAGCGGAGATCGCGGAGATCATTAAGCTGCGAGCCGTGGCCTGGGCCGTTGGGAGCGCCTGCGTGGCCGAAATCGACCGGCTCAACATCTATTGGGCCAGCGTGCTGGCGATGGAACGCGCCATCGCGTCGCTGGGGGCCGCGCCCGAGTACCTGATTACCGATGCCGTCCGGATCCGATCGTTTGCCGGGCCGCAAGAACCGCTGATTCACGGCGACGCCCGCTGTGCGCTCGTGGCGGCAGCCTCGATTATCGCCAAAGTGCATCGCGACGCCTTGATGGTCGAGCTCGACCTGGTGGATTCCCGCTACGGATACGCGCTTCATAAGGGGTACGCCACGCCCTATCATTTGGAGGCGCTGCGAGTGCATGGCCCCAGCATTCACCATCGCGCAAATTGGGCGCGCGTTCGCGACGCGCAGCTCGCTCTGGACCCGAGCTGGATTGAATAATAACGGCCAAAAAGGGCGGCAAGGAGAGGACCGGGCCAGCCGCTATCTTATGGCTTGCGGTTACCGCGTGCTGGCCCGCAACGTGCGCGTTCCCGGCGGCGAAATCGATGCGGTTTGCCTCGACGGGCCGACGCTCGTGATCGTCGAAGTAAAGCGCCGTGACTCCAGAAAGTTCGGTCCGGCGTTGCACGCCGTGGACGCGCGAAAACGCGCGACCCTTCGGCGCATCGCCGCGGATTACGCGCAAATCGTCGCGCCGACGGCAAAGATCCGGTTCGACGTCGTGACGCTGGACGGAAAACTCTTGAGCCTGCACCGAAACGCATTTTAGTGCCTGCCGGTACCAAGAACGCCGAACCGGAGCTGCGGCGCAGCGTTACGCCCTGGGGCTCCTTTTCTTGGGGCTACTCCGACGTCGGCGCCGACATCTTCGTCGGGTTGGGTTTGGTGCTCGCCTATGCCGCCGGAGCTTCGAACGTCGCCTTCCTGTTCGCCGGCGTCGTCTACGTCTGCATCGGATTGGCCTATACGGAGCTGGCGGCAACCTATCCGGTGGCCGGCGGCGGTCAGTATTTCGTTATGCGCGGGCTCGGGGACATCTTCGGCTTTATCGCCGGATGGGCGGTGCTGCTCGACTTCACCATTGACGTAACGCTCTTTGCCTGGACCTCCGTCGACTATTCCAGCCAGCTCGTGCCCGCACTCACAAACTCCGTTCACCCCTGGCTGCACTTTGGCGTGGTGCTCGGACTCGTCGTCGGTCTCTGCCTATTGAACGTGATCGGCGTGCGCGAGAGCACGACGTTCAACGGCGTGGTATCGGCACTCGACGTGATTAGCGAAACCTGCATCCTGTGCTTTGGCTTCCTCTTCGCGTTTCGTCCGCAGCTGCTCGTTCACACGATGCAGATACATTGGCCGTCTTCGTACGATCTGATGCTGGGAACCTCGCTTGCGATCATATCGTTTGTCGGCCTCGAATCGATCTCGCAGGCAGCTCAAGAGACGCAGCGGCCCGCTTCGATTATTCCGCGCACGTCGGTCTCTTTGATTCTCACGATTTTGATCTTTGCGCTGGCGTACTCGAACCTCGCCTTGGGTCTGCATCCGTGGCACCCGATCACCGATGCCGCCGGGCACCCGCAGCAGTTTTGGCAGATTTTTCCGAACAACCCCGACAACCAAGGAAAGGCGGTCGCGCTGCTGGCAGCTCAGGTTCCGTACTACGGCGCCTTTGCCGCACTTTACGTTCCGGTGCTGGGTGCCGTCTTGTTGCTGATATCCTCTAACTCGGGCGTTTTCGGGAGTTCTCGGATCGCCTACGCAATGAGCGCCAGCAATCTGTTGCCCTCGCTTTTTGCGCGCGTCGATCGGAAGTATCGCACGCCGGTCATCTCGATCGTCTTCTTCTCGGCTATCGCCGTCGTGGAGTTGATCTTTGCCGCCGCCCCTGCGCTCTTTCCGGCGGTTTCTTCACTCTACACGCGCTTCTTTCGCGGCGAGAGCGGCCTCGACTTCCTGGCAGACCTCTACGCGTTCGGTGCGGCTACGAGCTATTCGTTCGTCTTTCTGGGCTTAATCGGATTGCGCCTAACCGACCCGCTGAGTCCTCGTAAGTTCAAGATTCCGCTGAACGTCCCGATGCGCTTTCGCGGTGAACGCGTCGAGTTTCCACTCGTCGCCGTCATCGGCTTCATGGGCATTTTTGCGATCTTGATGTTTACTCTCTTCACTCACCCGCTCGGGCGCATCTTCGGGCCGAGCTGGCTGGTGTTGGGGCTGCTCTTCTATCTCGTCTATCGTCGATACCGGCGTCTGCCGGTGCTGCGCTCGCAACCCCGCGACTGGCGCAACGCCCAAACGGAGATTCTGCGTCGTGCCGGGGAGCTCGAGTTGATGGATGAGTACCTCGCCAACGTCAAGGCGAGCGACGCGCGGCGAGCGGGGCAAGGCACTTAAGCGATGCTCTTTTTTCGCGCCCTGCTAGCCGTAGCGATGGTGGTCTGCGGACTCGTGATTCTCGCGCGCATGGCCCTGGCGCTGCCCGCCGGCGGGTTTGCCATTCTTCCGGGCGTCGTCCTGGGCGCGGCGATGATTGCGCTAGGTGTTCACCGGCTCTCGCTCATTGCGCGCGTGCGTGGAATGCTGTGATCTCGTTCTCCAACGACGTCCACGTCACCGTCGCCGGAGCGCTCGTCGCATTGCTGATCGCCGGCCTCGTGGGCGCGACGCTCTGGTGGATGCTCCATCCGCCGGAGTCGTACGTCATGCGCATTGCCGCCGCTGCCGAACGCAACCTGGAACGAATCGTCGGCAGCTTGATCGTGGCCTTTTCGCCCGAGATCGATTCGGCTCACGTGATGGCGCTTGCTGCGAAGCTGGCGCGGGGAGAGCGGTCCGAATTGCTCGCGCTCTACGTTATCGAGGTGCCGTACACGCTGCCGCCCGATGCCGAGATGACGGTGGAAGAGCGAGCGGCCCTCGACGCGCTCGGCGCGGCCGAGACGATCGCGAACAAGAACAACGTCGCGATCCGCACCGAAACCATCAAGGCGCGTTCGACCAAACAAGCGGTTCTCGACGTCGCCAAACGCGAAAAGGCGAATTTGATCATCTTGGGCTCGTATCGAGAAGGCAAATATAGCGGCGCGCCGCTCGGTCGCGTGATCGAAGAGATCGCAGCGGACGCAAAATGCGATGTGCTGATCGGCGTCGAAGGCAAGCACGGCACACTGCTGGTGGACGAGAGCGTTCAATCGACGTCGCAAGAAGCTTAGAGTTCGAGGAGAGAACCGTGAATATAAAACGTTTGTTGGCGTTTTTCGCTGCATTAGCCGGCGCGAGCTGCATCGCGGCAAGCGCCGCCGACGAAGCGCCCGCGATCAACGCATTCGACAAGACGTTCGCCGGCATCAACGACTACACGTGCGTCTTGCACGTTCACGAGGCGAAAGGCACGGCGACGCAAGACCGCGTCTACCAATACGAGTTCATGAAACCGCATTTCGTCAAGACGCTGATCCTCGACGGCGACGGGAAAGGTTCCGGCGGCGTTTGGACGGGCGGCGATCAGGTCAGCGGCCATCAGGGCGGCTTCCTTTCGGGAATCCACCTGAAGATCAGCGTGCACGATCCGCGCGCGGTCTCGCTGCGCGGCGTCACGATCCCCGACGGCCTGATGCAGCGCATCGTCGATAACTACGCAACCATTCCCGGCAAACTCACGCAAGTCGACGGTGGGAAAGTGCAAGGCGTCGACACCGACCGCCTCGAGCTGAAGGCCGCCGACCCGGCCTCAAACTACGGCGTCTCCGATCAGATTCTCTACCTATCGAAGGAAACGCACTGGCCGGTCCGACAGATCATGTACTCCGGGTCGCAGATCGTTCTCGACGAAAACATCACCGATCTAAAAACCAACGTCGGCCTAACCCAATCCGACTTCCCGTTCTAAGGCGGCTCCCAGCGTCACACTAGCCCTCCCGGTGTCGTCCTTCGACTGCGCTCAGGATGACACCGGGCTACCGGGCTATGTAGCGCTTTCTTAGCTCGTCTAGGACGACGGCGAGCAGGATGACCGCGCCCAGCAGCACCTTCTGCAAATACGAATCGACGTTGAGCAGGTTCATCGCGTTGTAGAGCACGCCGATGAGGAGCGCCCCAAAGAACGTGCCGATTATGCTGCCGCGCCCTCCCATGAGGCTCGTGCCGCCCACGACGACGGCGGCAATCGACTCCAGGAGTTCGTCGCCGGTTCCCGTCTGCGGCGAACCCGACGAGAAGAGCGCCATGTATAAGAAGCCCACGATCGCGGCGCAACCGCCGCTGATCATGTACACGATCGTCTTGACGCGGGCGACGTTGATCCCGGCGAGGCGCGCCGCCTCTTCGTTGCCGCCGATAGCGAAGACGTAGCGCCCAAAGCGCGTCCGATTCAAGAGCACCGATGCCGCGACGATGACGACGAGCATCCAAACGACCGGAATGGGAATGCTCGGCAGATGCAAGGCGCTCGTGACGCCGCCCATAAACGAGCCGATTCCGGTGTTCTCGAAGTCCGAGCTCTGGAGTGCGACCGGGCGGCCGTGCGAGAGAATGAACGAGGCTCCGAGCGCCATCTCGAGCATCGCAAGCGTCGTTATGAACGGTGGCAGGTTGAGCTTGACGACCGGCAACGCGTTGACCCAGCCGGCCGCGCAGCCAACCGCGATGGCCACGATCAACGTCGCGGCGATTAGCGGAAAGCCGCTTAAATGCACCGAGTTGGCGAAGATGGCCGCGACGACGCCCGTCAACGCCACCAGCGACCCCACCGAAAGATCGATGCCGGAGGTAATGATGACGAACGTTTGGCCGATGCCCAGCACGCAGTTGTACGTGATCTGACGAAGTACGCGAACGATGTTGCTCGGCTCGAGGAACGAGCCGTGCGATGCGACATCCACGATCGCAATCATCGCGATCAAGAATCCCAGCGCCGCCGCGATCCGCAGCCAGTACCACAGCCGGTCGCGCTGCGTCATGCCGCCGCCCCCGTGGCCACGGCGATGACCTTCTCGGGGGTCGCGTCGTCGCGCACGAACTCCGCTCGAATTCGGCCTTCGCGAACGACCAGAACGCGATGGGCCATGCCCAAGACTTCCGGAAGATCGCTCGACACGATGACGATTGCCGCGCCGCGGGTAAGGAGCTCGACCATCAGTTTATAGATTTCGGTCTTCGCCCCAATGTCGATTCCGCGCGTGGGCTCGTCGAAGAGAAAGACCCCGGCCCTACCCAGCAGCCACTTTGCGAGCACGACCTTCTGCTGCGTTCCGCCCGAGAGATTTCGTACCAGCTGCTCGGTACTCGGCGTCCGAATCTGCAACTCGCCGATCATCCGCGTCGCGGCATCGCGCTCGCGAGCGGTGTTGACCAGGAGATCCCGGTCGACAAAGTCGGCTAGATGCGCGAGCGAGACGTTCTCGCGGACGCTCATCCCGAGCACCAAACCCTGCGCCTTGCGGTCCTCGGTGATGAACGCGACGCCCGCCGCAATCGCGCCGGCGATGTCGCCCGGCCGTAAGCGCCGGTCGTCGACGCGCACTTCGCCACGATCCGGCTCGTCGGCGCCGGCGATGGTTCGCAGAATTTCCGTCCTCCCGGCGCCGATAAGCCCAGCCAAACCGACGACTTCGCCGGCGCGCACGCCAAAGGTAACGTCCTCAAAGGCGGGCGTTCGCGTCAGCCCTTCCACTTGCAATCGTACGGCTGCGTCTTCTGCGTATGCGGGCAGCCTTGGAAAGTGCGAGTCGAGCTTGCGCCCGACCATCGCGCGAATAATATCTTCGCCGGAGAAATCCTTGCCCGGACGCGTCTCCACGATGCTTCCATCGCGCATCACCGCGATGCGGTCGGCGATTCGTGAGAGCTCTTCCATCCGATGCGAGATATAGATAATGCCGGCCCCGGCGCTCCGCAGCCTCGCAACGACGGCAAAAAGCCCTTCGATCTCCCGATCGGCCAGCGCGGCCGTCGGTTCGTCCATGACGATGATACGGGCGGATCTCGCTAAGACCTTGGCGATCTCGACGAGCTGCTGCTGTCCAACCGAGAGTTTGGCGACCGGCACGTCGAGCGGCACGCGCAGGCCCAGCTCGTCGAATACTTGCATCGCGCGTTGCACGGCCGCTCTCGTATCGATCAAGCCTCCACGAGTCGGCTCGGCTCCAAGCGTGACGTTCGCAACCGCAGTCAACTGCGGCACGAGGGTAAACTCTTGGTAGATCATGCCGATGCCCAAATGCTGCGCGCGCTGGGGCGAGTCGATTTCCACCGGTGCGCCGTCGATCGAGATCTGCCCGCTGTCGGCACGAAGCGCGCCGGCCAGAATCTTCATCAGCGTGGATTTTCCGGCTCCGTTTTCGCCAACCAAGACCAGCACTTCACCGGCCGCGAGCGTCAGGGAGACGTCGGAGAGCGCTCGAACTCCGGGAAAGCTTTTCCCGATGCCGCGCATCTCGAGCAGCGGCGCCGGCACGCTATGAGGACTTCGTAAACGCGCCGACGGGAATCTTGACGAACGCCGGCGGCTTCTTCCCGGCGAAGTAATCGTGGATGACGTCGATCGTCGTCGAACCGATCTTAACCGGATACTGAACGGCGTCACCGTACATTTCGCCGGCCGCGATTGCGCGGCGCGCTTCCGGCGTTGCATCGTAACCGACGATTGCAACCTTTCCGGTTAATCCCGCGGCGCGAACCGCGGCGAGCGCGCCGAGCGCGGAATCGTCGTTGATTCCAAAGATGCCTTTGAGATCGCGATGCGCTTGCAGAATGTCGCCGGTGTCGCTGTTCGCCTTGTCGCGCGTTCCACCCGAGTCGACGTCGGCGACAATGGTAACACCCGGGCAGAGCTGCGCGATCGCTTTCTTGAAACCTTCGACCCGCTGCTGAACGCTGGAGACTTCGGGCTCGTCGACGATTGCAACCGTGCCGCTCTTTCCGACGGCCGCGCAGATCAGTTTGCCCGCCTCAAATCCACCCTGCACGTTGTCGCTGGCAATGTGCGCCACGACGTGTCCTTGATTGCTCTGACTCGCAATGTCCGCCGTGAAGACGGGAATGTTCGCGGAGTTCGCCTCGGCGATCGCGCTGCCGATCGCCGCCGAGTCGTACGGCGTCAGGACGACGGCATCGACGCGCTTGGAGATAAAATCCTCGACTTGACTCTGCTGCCGAGCGTTGTCGCGGTTGGCATCTACGACGATCAGCGAGTAGCCGTATTTCGCGGCTTCAGCACGCATACCAGATTCCATGTCCTGGTAAAACTGCGCCTCACGGTTTTGGATGGAAACCCCGATCGTCTTATGCGCCGCCGTGGCGGAACCGGGCTGCGCCGAGGCCGCCGTCTGGGAAGTGCCATGGGAACAGGCCCCGAGCGAAGCAAGCGCGGCGAGCGTTGCCGCAACCCGAGCGAGCGCTCTTTTCAATCGATTTCTCCCTTGCAGTAACGGACGGCTAACGGCGGTCCTTTGAACGCCCCGCTATATCCGGCCTCTTGGATATTGTCCACAGCCTGTGACATTGGTCTTGTGCAAACTGTGGAAAAGGCTGCTTTTTGCGCCGATTCTCTCGTATTTTATGGCCCGATTCCCGCATCGGCTTAACGCCGGCTTAGTTTTCCTTGCTTTCGGCGGCCAGCGCCGTATCTGCCGCCAGCCAAGGATCCGCTATCTCCGCGCGAGCAAAGGGCCGGGGCGCCGTGCCCTCAGGATTTTGTTTGAGCCACGCCGCCGCTAGAACCGCCAGGTACTCGAAATCGTGGTATTGGGCTTGCCCGCGTTTACGCCGCATGATGGCGATGGCCGGCGATAGGTGCTTCCAGCAATGGACGATTAACCGACCAAAAAGATCCATAAACGTATCTTCTGAAACGAGATCGCGCTTGACCAAGGTGCCCATTTCATTGAGCCAGTTGCAGGCGACCATCTCCGGATGCACTTTTGGATCAATGAATCCGAGCTGGTCGAGGTCCCGGCGGTAGGCCGGATCCTCCAATCGGTGGGGCAGATGCTCTTGGACGTAGCTAAGCGCCGCCTGCATTTCGGGACCGCGAAAATCGTGCTCGAGTGAGAGCAACGCTTGCAACTGATTGCCGCCACGCATGTGCCGCAGTTGAATGAGCGCGGCGATGACGCTGCCGCCGACCACCACGAACGTCCCGACCTGACCCAGCGCGCTCGCCACTGACGCCCAGGCGTTTACCGTCTCGGCATTCACGGCTTGGCGCATTCTTGACCGCGTGGCGCGACCCCTAGACGCCGGGGCCGCCGTGCGCAGATGCTGCATATGCTCTCGCTCGCCTATTCAGCCGCGATGCTCGGCATCGAGGGCTACGTCGTGCGCGTCGAAGCCGACAGTGCGCCCGGGACGCCGGGCTTTGCCATCATCGGCCTGCCCGACCGCGCGTTGGGCGAGGCGCGAGAACGCGTGCGGGCCGCAATTTTTAACTCAGGGTTTTCCTATCCGGCGGGCCGGTTGCTGGTCAATCTCTCGCCGGCCGACGTTCGCAAGGCCGGGCCGTCCTTCGATCTTGCAATCGCGCTGGCGCTGCTGGGGATGGACGAACAAGTCGGCCGGACCGCATTGCAAGAGTTTATCGCGCTGGGCGAGCTCGCGCTCGATGGCCGGCTGCAACCCATTAGCGGCATTCTCCCAATGGTGCTCGGCGCGCACAATGCCGGGTTTTCAAAGTTGATCGTTCCCGCTTGCAATGCCGACGAAGCTGCGCTCGTCTCCGGGATCGAACTCTACGCCATCGACTCGCTGCGTTCGGCCGTCGCGGTGTTGATGGGTAACGGTGCGAAATGGCGCCGGCGCACCGCCCCTGTGCTCCTCGACGCAAACGACGAAGCGGTTCACGGCGACCTCGTCGACGTGCGCGGACAACTGGCCGCTAAACGCGCGCTGGAAATCGCGGCGGCCGGGGGACACAATCTCCTGCTCGTCGGGCCGCCGGGATGCGGAAAGACGATGCTGGCCCGGAGGCTGCCATGCATTCTTCCGCCGATGTCTCTGCACGAAGCACTCGAGGTCACCAAAATCTATAGCGTCGCCGGATTGCTCGTGGGGCGGCCCGGCATCGTTCGAGCGCGGCCGTTTCGCTTTCCGCACCATACGATCAGCCAAACCGCGTTGGTCGGCGGCGGCGCGCTCGTAAAACCCGGAGAGATTTCCCTGGCGCATCATGGCGTGCTCTTTCTCGACGAGTTGCCGGAGTTCACGCGAAGCGCGATCGAAGTGATGCGGCAGCCATTGGAAGAGGGCACCGTAACCATTGCGCGAGCTGCCGGAACCTTTACGTATCCGGCCCGCTTTCAACTCGTTGCATCGATGAATCCCTGTCCTTGCGGTTATCGCGGCACGCGCAACGCGGAGTGCCGCTGCGACGATGCGATGGTCGCCAAATACGTCAGCAAGCTATCCGGCCCGCTCCTCGACCGCATCGACTTACAGATCGAGATGAGTCGCGTGCCGTTCGACGACATGGTCCGTTACGATGGCGGTGAACGCTCGCCAACGATTCGAGCGCGCGTCGTCGCCGCCCGCGAACGTCAGCGCTTGCGCTTTAGGGGAACGTTGTTTAGCTGCAATGCGGAAGTTCCCGGAAACGCGATGCAGCGCTACTGCGCGCTGCACGCCGCGGCGATGCACGTGCTCTCGCTCGCGAGCGCAAAGCGCCAGTTCTCCGCCCGCGCTCTCGATCGCATCGCGCGCGTTGCGCGTACGATCGCCGATCTCGCGGACGTCGACGCGATCCAATCGGAGCACGTCGCCGAAGCGATTCAGTACCGCAGTTTGGAGCGGCTCGGCTTCGCGGCCTAAGGGACCCCTGCGGGAGGCGCGCCTATCGCGCGGGCGAACAAGCGCGCGTGCCGTTTTTCTTTGCGATGCTCCTTGCGTTGGCCGCGCCAACCACACTGGTCGATACGTTCGTCGGCACGTCGGGAACGCCGGTGGGCGGCCCAATCGACACGTTCCCGGGCGCCGACCTGCCTTTCGGCATGGTGCAGTGGAGCCCGGACACGCCGTCGCAAAATGCCGGCGGCGGCTACGAGTACAACGACGAGCAGATCACGGGCCTGAGCCTAACGCATCTGAGCGGGCCGGGTTGTAACGTCTTCGGCGATTTCGGCATCTTGCCGATAGCCGGAGCGCTACCGTCGTCGCCGGCAACGGCATCTGCGCCGTTCTCGCACGCAAGCGAAGAGAGCGCGCCCGGATGGTATGTGGTCTCGCTCGGTGAGCCTGCCGTTCGCGCCGAGCTTACGGTGACGATGCGTACCGGAATCGGCCGCTTCACCTTTCCCGCGACGTCGCAGGCAAATCTGCTCGTCAACGTCGCGTCGAATCAGGCGGGCGTTCTCGGCTCCGAGGTGCGCATCGACGGCTCCAACGAAATCTCCGGTTCGGCGACGAGCGGTTTCTTCTGCGGGATGCCCGATCAATATACCGTCTATTTCGTCGCGCAGTTCGACCGGCCGTTTCGCGCGCACGGAACGTGGCAGGCCGGCCGCCTCTTCCCGGATGCATCGTCAGCACAAGGCCCCGCCGCGGGAACCTGGCTGACCTTCGATGCGACCCAGAACCGCCAGGTCCAAATGAAGGTCGGCCTCTCCTTCGTCAGCGCGGCCGGCGCGCGCGCAAACCTTGCGGCGGAGAACTCCGGCTGGAACCTGATCGGCGTGCGCGATCGCGCGACGGAAAAGTGGAGCGCGATGCTGCGTCGCATCGCCATCGACGGCGGCACGACGGTGCAGCAAAAGATATTTTACACGGCCTTCTATCACACGCTGCTGCATCCCAACGTCATCAGCGACGTCACGGGAGCGTACCGCGGCTTCGACGGCCGCGTGCATCACGTCGCCGCGGGCCACGCCGAGTACGCGAACTACTCCGACTGGGATATCTACCGCACCGAAGTGCCGCTGCTGGCGTTAATTGCGCCGGGTGAAACCAGCGACATGATGCAGTCGCTGGTCGACGCGTATCGTCATGAGGGCTGGCTGCCGCGCTGGCCGCTGGTCGCCGGCACGACCAGCGTGATGGGCGGCGATTCCGTCGACGCGGTTATCGGGGGCGCCTACGCGTTCGGCGCGCGCGCTTTCGATGCGCGCGGCGCGCTCGCGGCGATGATCAAGGGCGCGACGAGTACGCAACCACCGCCCGCGCAAGGCTGGTACTTCGAGCGCTGGGAGCTGCACGACCAGTACTTGCAGCGCGGATACGTGGTCAACACGCACACGACGTCGGTCGCTCCGGTCCCCAACGGCGCTTCCGAAACGCTCGAATACGCGCTGGACGACTTCGCAATCTCACGGCTCGCGCTGGCGATCGGCGACCGTTCGGCCTATCGCGATTTCTTCGCGCGATCGTCGAACTGGGCGACGCTCTTTGACGCGGCGACCGGCTGGATTGCGCCGCGCGATCCGGACGGTGCCTTCATGCAAACGCCGCTTACCGAAAATGGGCAGAGCGGCTTTCAAGAGGGTAACGCGGCGCAGTACACCTGGATGGTGCCGCAAGATCTCCGCGATCTCGTCAACGCAATGGGCGGCGCGCGTGCCGCCGTTGCAAAACTCGACGCCTTCTTCACCCAACTGAACGCTGGGGAAGATAAGCCGTACGCCTGGCTCGGAAACGAGCCCAGCATCGGCACGCCGTGGGTCTATCTCTCCGCCGGCGAGCCGTGGCGCGCGCAAGCGATCCTGCGCCAAGCGATGACGACGCTCTACAACGACACACCCGATGGCCTGCCCGGCAACGACGATCTCGGCACGATGAGCGCGTGGTATGTCTGGTGCGCGATGGGCCTGTACCCGCAGAATCCCGCAATGCGCTACCTCGATATTGGCGCACCGCTCTTCCGCTCGGTTCGCGTCGAGTCTCCGAGCGGCTTCACGCTCGAAATCTCGGCATCGAACGCGGCAAGCAACGCACAATATGTCGAGGCGTTACGCGTCGACGGACGCGCGAGCAACAAGAGCTGGATCGCGCTTCCCGACCGCGGAAACCTGCGGCTGGACGTCACGCTCGGCGCCACGACCGCAGAACGCTGGGCCACCGACGGTGCGGATGCACCGCCATCGTACGCGCTACGCGCGCCGGCGATTCCGGCATCGACGGCTGCGGCGTTCGTCGAGCCCACCAGTGCCATCGTCGTTCGCGCCGGCGACGGGCTCGGAACGCCGGTCACACTTGACGTTTCGAATCGCCTCGGCGAAACGGCGGCCGATCTCACCTGGCGCGCAACGCTGCCGCACGGTTTGACCGTCGACGACGCCGGCGGAAGAATCTCGGTCGAACCACACGCCGAACGCGCGGTCGACCTTCGCTTCACCGCGGACGGAGCGCTGGGCCCCGGCTACTACGACGTTCGCTTCGACGGCAGCGCGCAGAGCGGCGCGCGCCTCGAGCACCTCGATCTGCCCGTGCGGGTCGCGCGCAGAGACGATTGGCCGACGATGGCGTATGCGACCAATCGCTTCGGCAACAGCGTGACGCCGATCGATCTTACAACCGGCGTTGCGGCGAACGAAATCGCCGTGGGCGAAGAGCCGCGCATCGCGGTGTTGAGCGCCGACGGAAATCGCCTGTACGTCGTCGATTCCGGTGCCGGCGACGTCAGCATCGTCGATACCCACGCCGGAAAGCGCATCGCGACCGTCAAGACCGGCGGAACGCCGATGGATGCCGCGCTGACACCCGACGGCAAAACGCTCTGGGTCGCCAGCAACGACGACGGCACGGTCCAAGCGATCGACACCGCCACGCTTCACGCGGGCGCAACGGTTCACGTTGGCTTTCATCCGCGTGCGCTCGCGATCGACGCCGGCGGATCGACGCTTTACGTCAGCAACTCGTGGTCGAACAGCGTGACGCCGATCGACCTGCGCACGAACGCCGCCGAGGAAGATATCCCCGTTGGGCTGCGCCCCGCGGGCATCGCAATCAGCCCCGACGGCAAACGCCTCTACGTTGTCGAGAGCGCATCGAACGACGTCACGGTGATCGACCTCGACACGCGCCGGACGGTCGCACGCGTCCCCGTTGGCGTGGATCCGCTCGCGATCGCGATCTCGCCCGATGGCCACGTCGCGTACGTCAGCAACCACGCGAACTCCACGATCACGCCGATCGATCCGCAGACGAACGAAGCCGCCGCGCCGATCGAAGTCGGAGGCGCGCCCCTCGGCATCATCTTCACCGCCGGCGGTAAACGGGCGCTCGTGCTGCTCTCGCGCGACAACGCCGCCGTGTTTGTTGACGTCGCCGCGCGCCGCGCTAGCCAGCCGATTCCGCTCGGTAACGGACCGTACGGCGTCGCCGGGCCGCCGGCGGACCGCTAACTCTCGGGTTCGTCGAACTGCGGGATCGCGTCGCCGTCGAGGAACGCCGATAGCTCGCTAGGTGAGAACTGCAGGCCGGCCCAAAACGGGCCGAACTCGCCGTACCGCGCACTGGCTTCGTCAAAGCGCATCTCGTAGACGAGTTTTTTGAAGACCAGCGGGTCGTCGGCATAGAGATCGACGCCCCATTCGAAATCGTCGAAGCCGACCGACCCCGAAATCACTTGCGTGACGCGCCCGTGATACGTGCGTCCGACGACGCCGTGTTCGCTCATCATCTTGGCGCGTGCCTCGAAGCCGAGGATGTACCAGTTTTGCACCTCGCCTCGACGCTTGCTCATCGGATAAAAGCAGTGATAGCGCCGCGACGGAATTCTGGCCCACAAGCGCGGCTCGATATACGGGCTCTCGGCCTGCTTGCGGATGAGCTCGTCGAAGCCGGCGATCCATTCCGGCGATTGCGGCGCGAGCCCACGCTGGTTTAGCTCGGCGTGAATCTTCCCGGTCGCATCGTACAGCCCGATCTCCAGCACCGATACGTACGATCCGCGCGGCGCGAGAAACTCGCGCAGCTCGAGCTTGTCCACCAGCGTCTGAGCGTACGCGAGCCCATCGAACGTGCGGGCGTAATGGGTGAGCATGAGATCGCCCTTATGGCCGACGATCTGCGCCAGCCCTACGTCGCCGTCATCGCTGCCCTTGAGGTGAACGACCAGGTCGGCGGCGTGACCCGCGTATTTATTTCGCCGCTTCTCCGGCAGCGAATCCCAGGCGCGCCGGTCGAAAGCAAACATGCGATGGAGAATCCACCAGCCTTCGAGCGATTCTGGAACGTTCGGGTCGCGCATGTCCTCTGCCGGTTCGTCTTAGGAGCCTGTAGGCCCCTAGCTACGGGCTAATACTTTCGCGCGCTTTACCTCGGCTTCGACTTCTGCCTCGAGCCGGTCCGGATGCTCGCGATATTTCGCCCAGAGGGGCGGGGTGTGCGCGATGTCGTTGAGGACCCGCGCGTAGACGGCATTGACGGGCACCGGCACGCGAAGCTCAAGGCCCGCGACCGCGACGGCTCCGTTGAGCACGTCCACCTCCGTCCGCGGCTTGGCGCGCCGCAGATCGATCAGCAACGAGGGCGGCTTGGTTCCGCGCGCGCCCGCGATGTTGTGCGCCAAGAGGGTCCGCGCGACGGGGCTGGGGAGGTTCGCGACGCCAAAGAGCGCGCGGACCGGATAGCGGGGTAAATCGATCGGCTCGATCTTCAGCGCCGCCATCACGGAGCGGACCTCTCGAATCATTCGAATTTCCAGCGTAAAGATTTTGTCGAAATGGACGAACCGGTTCGGCAAGACGTTGAGGATCGCACAGCTGGCATTGGCAACGACGTTGAGCGCGAGCTTGCTCCATTTGAGCGAGCGCCAGTCCTCGACGACCTTGACGGTCAATCCGGTGCTGGCAAACGTCGCTGAGAGCCAGTTGTAGGCGTTTGAGCCGAGCGGCGCGAGGCCCAGCCCTCCTTCCTTCGTTGCACGCGCGTTACCGTCGCGATCCCGGCCGACCGGCGTCGTCAGCGCGGCGGCCACGACGTTGTCGGCGCCGAAGGCCGCCGCCAACTTCTCCTCGTTGCCGACGCCATTTTGCGGCGACACGAAGACGCACTTTTCCGGATAGGCAATCGCCTTGCGCAGCGTTTCGATTGCACCGTCCGTGTCGTACGCCTTGGTCGCGACGATCGCAACGTCGGCATCGTACGGCTCGACACGATCCAGCGTGCGCGGCGCGTAGCAAACATCGACCGAAACCGCGCGCAGCAGGTCGCCGAGATATGTGCCGACCGCGCCTTTGCCGACGATGTAGACCCTCACGAAACGACGCCCGTAGAACCGAAACCTCCATCGCCGCGAACCGTCGGCGGCAGTTCCTCGACGACTTCGAAGGCGGCGCGCGAAACCGGTGCCACCACGATTTGCGCGATGCGGTCGCCACGATGGATCATCACCGGCGCCGTTCCGAGATTCGCTAAAACGACGTGCACTTCACCGCGATAGTCGGCATCGATCGTCCCCGGCGAGTTGAGGCACGTGACGCCTTCGCGAATTGCCAGGCCGCTGCGAGGGCGCACTTGTGCCTCATAGCCTGGCGGAATTGCGATTGAAAAGCCGGTTGGAACGAGCGCCCGCGATCCCGGCAGTAGCGTAAGCTGCTCTCGAATCGCGGCGCACAGGTCGGCGCCCGCTGCGTGTTCGCTCATATAGGCCGGCAGCGGAAGTCCCTCGCCTTGCGGAAGGCGTTGGAGGCTGACGCGTACCCGCTCCATTTAGCGGCCGATCGCCATCAGAGCTGCGCGAGCTCTTCGCGGAAGCTTTCGATATCGCGAAAGGACCGGTAGACGCTCGCAAAGCGGATGTAGGCGACGGGATCGAGCTTTCGCAGCGCTTCCATCAGCCTCTCGCCGACCGTCGCCGCAGGCACCTCGCTTTCGCCGCGGGCGAACAGCTCGCGCTCGAGGTCGGCCGCAACCGCCTCCATCTGCCCCTCGGAAATCGGACGCTTTTCGCACGCCTTGCGCAAGCCGGTCAAAATCTTGTCCCGGCTGTACTGTTCTCGCCGGCCGTCCTTCTTTACGACGAAGAGCCTGGGGACTTCCATGCGCTCGTACGTCGTAAAGCGGTGCTTGCACCGCGGGTCCAAGCACTCGCGGCGGCGACGCACGACGGTCTCGTCGTCGCGAGAGTCGACGACGCGCGTTTCACTCTTGCGACAGGTTGGGCAAGTCAGTGGTAAGTCTCCCCCACGGCATATGTTGTGGGCGCACGTATTATACGTCACTAGTGGTGGGTAACGCAAAAAAGGCCGCTGGTAAGCGGTCCCCTAGTCCGTGCCGGCCATGACGTTGACGTGCTTCCGATCTAGTCGACGGGCGGCGAAGTATTCGAAATACATCGGCCGCCCGGCAACGTCGACCGGGACGAAAATCAGCCTGCCGAGCCGATCTTAAACATCTTGGTACCGCAAACCGGGCACTTGCCTTCGGTCGCGGGTCGTCCGTTTTTCATTGTGATCTGGACCGCGTCTTTGATCTCGCGCTTAGCTTTGCACTTGACGCAATACGCTTCTGCTGCCAACTGAGCTACCTCCGTGGGGCCGCCTATTCCGTTGGGCGCCCCACATTCCCCCCGCTCTTTGCCGGTCCACATCCCCGCGTGATGGAGAGCGATATGCAAGAACCGACCTTCGAAGCCCGCGAACGGATCGAAGCCGCTCGCGCCGGCCGAGCCTTCGAGGCGGTCGCGCCCGGTCTCTGGAGCGTCGGCAATTTGGAGGGTTTGGCCCTCCCATGCGTCGCGATCGTCGGGACCCGAGCGGCTACGCCATACGGGCGGCGGCTCGCTCACCGGTTTGCCGCCGAGCTGGGGCGGGCCGGCTGCTGCATTGTCTCCGGGCTCGCACTGGGGATTGACGCCGCGGCGCACGAGGGAGCGCTGGAGGCCGGGGCGCCCACCGTCGGCGTCCTGGGAGGCGGGCATCGCTGCTTCTTTCCGCCGCGCAATCGCGGCCTCGCCGAGCAAATTCTCACCGCCGGGGGTGCCGTTCTTTCACCCTATCCACCCGATCAGAAGGCATGGCCATCGCAGTTCCTGCAGCGTAACGGGGTGGTGGCCGCCCTCTCGGACGCCGTCCTCGTCGTGGAGGCGCCGGCACGTAGCGGTGCCCTCAACACGGCCGGCTGGGCGGCAGGTCGCATCCCGGTGCTCGCGGTGCCGGGCGACGTCGACCGCAAGCACGTTGCGGGGTGCCTGGCGCTGATTCGAGATGGCGCGACGCTCGCCCGGAGCCCGGGAGACGTTTTGGAGGCGCTCGGGCGCCTCAACGTCCTCCCTGCGCTGCGCGTCGCTCGGCCTCCGCGCGATGCGGCGGGCACGGCGGTATTGCAGGCGCTCGAGAACGGCCCCCTGGACTTCGATCGAATCGTCGCCGAGAGCGGCATCTCCGCATCAGCGGCACTCGCCGTGCTCTTATGCCTGGAACTCGAAGGCGCAATCGAATCGCGGGGCGCCACGAGTTACGCGCGGGTCGGAGTTCTACCGGGCGGCGAAGAGCAGGCGCGATGAGAGTCGACGACGCGCTGCGCTCCTTCGCCGATGCGACGGCCGCCGCCGTAACGCAGCAGTACCCCGAGGTCACCTCGCAGGTTATTTTCGAGGCGCCTCGTCGCCCCGAGTTTGGTGACTTTGCCTCCAACGTCGCCTTTTCGCTCGCCAAAGTTGCCAGGCGGCCGCCGCAGGAGGTCGCAAAACTCCTCGCTGCAGAGGTTCTACAGAACGCGCCGCAGCTGGCCGAAATCTTCCAGGAGATCGTGCCCGTCGCCGGATTCATCAACCTGCGCCTCGCTCCACAAGTCTGGCACGCCGAGCTCTCGCTAATTTTGAGCGAGAATGAGAGCTTTGGAAGGACGCCGCCGCACGGCGCGCGCGTCTCGCTCGAGTTCGGGAGCGCCAATCCAACCGGACCCCTCGTCGTCGTTCAGGGACGCTCGATGTCGATCGGCGCGACGCTCGCCAATGCGATGCGCTTTTGCGGCTACGAAGTTTTCGTCGAATGGATCATCAACGACGCCGGCGGCCAACTCGACGCGCTGGGCCGTTCGGTCTATTCGCGTTACCGTCAATCCTTCGATCCCGAATTCTCCCTCCCCGAGAACGGCTATCCGGGCGAGTATCTGATCCCGATTGCGCTGCGCATCCGCGAAAGCGATGGGGAACGCTGGATCTCGGCGCCGGAAGCGGATTGGCTGCCGTATTTCTCGACCGCCGGCCGCGACGCACTCGTCGCCGAGCAACGGCAGACGGCAAGCCGCTTCGGCGTGGAGTACGACCACTGGCAAAGCGAGCGCGAACTGCACGAGTCCGGCCAAGTCTCCGAGGGCATCGAGCACCTTCGAAAGCTTGGTCTAACGTACGAAGCCGACGGCGCGCTGTTCTTTCGCGCAATGCAGTTTGGCGACGACAAGGATCGCGTGCTCCTGCGCAGCGACGGGCGCCCGACCTATTTCTGCATGGACGTGGCCTACCATTATCAGAAGCTCAAAGCGAACGACCGCGTCGTCGATATTCTCGGACCCGATCACCACGGCTACATCGAACGCATCAAGGGCATCTCGGCGGCGCTGGGATATCCGGGACGGCTGGACGTAATCATCGCGCAACAGGTGGCGCTCATGCGCGGGAACGAGCAGATCGCGATGAGCAAACGCGCCGGCGAAATTGTAACGCTGGACGAGATCCTTGACGAAGTCGGCGTGGATGCCGCGCGCTTTTTCTTCATCATGCTCGCAGTAGAGTCGCCGCTTACGTTCGATTTGCAGCTAGCCGTCGAAAAAGATAGTGAGAACCCCGTTTACTACGTTCAGTACAGCCACGCGCGGATTGCCTCGGTTTTACGCAACGCGCTTGCCGGCGACGTTGCCGCCGCGCGTAGCGCCTCCTTGGAGCCGTTGGCGCATCCCTCCGAACTCTCGCTGGTGCGCCGTCTCGCCGAGTTTCCGAGCGTCGTTCGGGGCGTCGTCGAACGCCTGGCGCCTCACCGGCTGGCTCGCTACGCCCGCGACGTCGCGTCGGAATTCCATCAGTTTTACACGGAGTGCAAAATACTCACCGACGAACGTGAGGTACGGCTGGCGCGTCTGGCGCTTTGCTTGGCAGCGAAAGGCGTTCTCGCGCGCACCCTGTCGCTAGCGGGCGTCAGCGCACCGGACTCGATGTAGGTCGTGTCGGGATTGCCGGCCGCGCTCTGGCTGCTCGGCCTTTACGCGGCCGCGCCGGCACTGCGCGCCGGGCCCAACTACCGCTTTCCCGATCGGCTGCGAGATGCGCTCGTACTCGGAGTTGCGATCCCATTTGCCCTGGGCTTCGTTCACGCGCTGTACTGGGGCGCATGTTGGGCTGCGCTGCTCCTTTGCATCGCACTCGCGGCTTGGAGAAGCCTGAACGAGCGCAGCGCGGCCGAAGAAAAGGGGGCGCCCGCCACACCGTATCTGTTGATCGCGACGCTGCTGCTCGTCGCCTGGCCGCAGTTGATGCGCCCGCTACTCGACGGCGATTCGCTTTCATACCATCTGCCCAACGCCGCGGCGTGGGTTCACGCGCACTCGCTCTGGACCGCAACGACGCGCTATTGGTGGTATCCGCCCGCGTCGGAGCTTTTTGCAAGCGCGCTGTATGCCGTCGGCAGTCCCTTTGCGTTGCCGTGGTGCGGCTTCTGCGCGCTGGCGCTCCTGGGTTTTCGAATCGCTGCGTGGTCGCGTGAAGGGCTGGGGGCGCCGCCGCTGTTAGCTGACGCGCTTGCCGCTGCGATGGTGAGTGCCTATCCGCTCGCCATCCAAGGCGGAACGCTGCAGAACGACGTGTGGCTTGCGGCCTTTTGGCTCGAGGCCCTGTGGTCGTTGCGCGCGTTGCCGCCCCAGCGTTTCGTGGTCAGCGCGGCGGTGACGGCCTTGATCAAGCCACAAGGTTGGATCTTTGCAGCGATCGCCTTGCTGGCGTCGCGAGCGCGCCCGGTCCTATGGTTTGGAACCTTTGCCGCGCTCGGCCTGTGGGTGATTCACGACGCGGCACTGTGGAAGAGCGCCGTTGCGTCGCCGGCAACGGGCGTGGCCGGCGGCGGTTTCTACGGATCGACGATTCTCGCGCACGGCCTCGGAGCGTTCGCGCTGCTAGCAACCGTCGCGATTCGTCTCGCTCCCTTCGCGCTGGTCGCGCTCATTGCAGCGTTAGTTGGCCCGTTGATCGCGATTCGCGATCGCGCGCTAGGATGGGCCGCGTTCGCCGCGGTGCTGCTCTTCTTCGTGCTGCCGTTCGGCTACGAAACCAGCGTCGCGCAACTCGCTAACGGAGCATCGCTGCGCTTCGCCGCACCCGCGATTGCCGCAGGCGCGTTGCTTCTCGCGCCCTTGGTGCGCCGCTTTGGCGTCGTCGCCACGGTATTGCTGTGGGTTTCAACGCTCTACGGCTGCTGGTTCGTGCTCGCGATTTTCTGGAACGACGGCTCGACACACATCGCGCTCGCGGTCGCCGCGCTGGGTGTAGGAATCGCCGCGATCGTGAATCTCCCACGATTACGATTCGCCGGTGCCGTGGCGTTCTTGGCTGCCGTCGTGCTTGCGACGCATCTTGCCGCGCGCCATCCACTCGATTATTACAACGACTCACTCAGCGTAGGCGGCACGTCGCCCGGCGTCTATCGCTGGATCGAAAGAGCACAACCCCTTGCAGTCGGCGGCTGGGGCCTGCGCGCCGGCGTGATCAACGTGCTCTCTCCAAACACGCAGACGCTCGACCTCGCGGATATGGACCCCTGCACGCAGGCGCATGCGCAAGGCGTTTTGCTGGTCGCTGTAGCGCAAAACGATCTGCCCGCGGAGGCCAACGCACGACGACTCCGCTCGGCGCGCGCGTGCGGCAGCATCCTCTACGAAGACGCAATCGGTGTCGTTGCGCAACCGTAGCCGGGTAGGAGCTTCCAGGTCAGCTTTTTTCCAACTGAGCAGAAATCCAAGGTTCCATGAAATAGCGCCAAAGTATCTTGATCAGCGCTGCCGCGGGAATCCCGAGAATTAAGCCGGGAACGCCGAACAGCTCGCCGCCCGCGAAGACGGCGAACATGGCGCCGATCGGCGAGACGCCCACCGACTGGCCCATGATCTTGGGGACCAGCACGTTGTCGCTAATCCGCGCCATCGCGAACATCACGACTTGCACCCAGACGATCATCCAAATTCCCTGAGGCGCGCAGAGCGGAATCGCGACGAGTTGCGCGATCAACATTCCAATGATCGGAATGGCGTACGCGACGGCCGAGATGATCCCGAGGATCAGCGAGAACTTGAAGCCGATGATGGCGGTTGCCGTCGCGATGACGGCGCCGGTCAAGAGGCTCACGATGACCTGTCCGGAGATGTAGCTTCCGAAGACTTGGGTCACCTCGGCCGCGAGCTTGCGCGCGGTTTGGCGTTTGCGTGACGGAAACATCGAGGTAAAACCCTCGGCAATCTGCGTGTCGTTGAGCAGAAAGAAAACCGAGAGAACGATCGACGAGAACGCGATGAAAAAGCCAGTCGCGGTATTGAGCGCGATGGCGCCGAGCGAAGCGACCGCGCCGTTGATAAAGCTCGACGTCTGCGTCGCACCGATGTGGCCGCTGCTAACGCCATAGGTGGGCAGCTTGAGCGTTGGCAAAAACCGTTGGAGCGAGTTCTGAGCTTGCGTCATCCAGTCTTGAGCGGTTCCGGCGTACGCCGGGATGTTGGCAGCCAAGAGCTGCGTCTGACTGATCGCTAGCGGCACGACGATCACCAAGAAGATCGCGATCAACGCGAGCAATCCGACGAAGACTATTGTGACCGCCAAGGCCTTGGGCATGCGCCGTTCCAAGCGGCCGACGATCGGCTGAACTCCGAACGCAATGAACGCCGCGATGACGAAGATCGAGATCGTTCGAGGGATGTGGGCGGCAAACCAGAGCGCCACAACGATCGCCACGACGCCCGCGGTGATCCAGGCGGCGCGCCGCCAGACGCGGCTGCTTACAGCGGTTTGCATAACAACCGCCGTTCGGTGCGATACCCGGCGCGCTCGTACAGGCGGCGACCGGGCTCGTTCTCTTCGGTAACCATGAGCGCCATAAACGGGAGACCGCGCCGCCTCGCCTCATCCTCGGCGGCCGCTAAGAGCAGCGTTCCCACGCCGGTTCCTTGCCACGTTGGCTCGACGGCCATGTAGGCAATAAAACCCTGATCCATCAGCGTGACTTCGTCGGGAAGCTGGTCGAGCAACAGCGCAAAGCCGAGGCGCTCGCCGTTTTGATGAGCGATAAACGTGACGTGCGATTGGCCTGCGACGATCTCGCAGAGGCGCTCGAAGGCAACGCCCGCCGCCGGTTGGGTCGCGCGACGCAAGCTGCCGACGCTGGACATCACGGTACGACGCCCAAGCGATTGCACGAAATCGCGGTCGGCCGCCTCATCGGGTCCCGCAAGGGCCTTACGCCGAACCTGCACGCTCATGCGCGGCGCGAGCCCGGATCGGTCACCGCTTCTCCGGCCCGGCACTGCGGGCACTCGGCTAAATCGTACGAGATGATCGGCAGGTTCAGCAACGCGTACGCAGGTACCCCAAAATCTTGTTCGGCTCGAGCAACGACGATGCCGACGCCGATCACGTCTGCGCCGGAGTGCCGCACCACGCCGAGCACTTCGCGAACGGAGAGACCCGTCGTGACAACGTCCTCGACCACGAGCACGCGATCGGCGGCCGAGAGCGCAAACCCCCGGCGCAACACCGGGACGCCGTTCTCTTTCTCGACGAAGATCGCTTTGGTTCCAAGCTGCCTGGCAACTTCGTACGCCAGGAGGATGCCGCCGACCGCGGCGCCGACGACAACCGTCGGCTTGGGGTCGCGAAACTGGGATGCGATCGTCTGCGAGACGGGTTCGAGCAGCGCCGGATCCTCGAGAATCCGAAATTTCTGCACGAAACGATCGCTGTGACGGCCGGAGCTCAAACGGAAGTGCCCCTCGAGAAGCGCTCCGCGCTGCGTTAGCGCCGACTGCAGGTCGAGGTGCGTCTCGCTCACACTCGTACGCTCATCTCCTCCAAGATCGCTTTCGCGGCAGCCACCGGATCGGAGCTTTCGACGATCGGGCGTCCGACCACGATATAATCCGAGCCCGCGGCGACGGCTTCCGCGGGAGTGGTCACGCGTTTTTGATCGCCATGCGCGCTCCCCGTTGGCCGAATGCCGGGCGTCAGCGTGAGAAAGTCGTCGCCGAAGAAGCGTTTGAGATCGCGCACTTCGTGCGCGCTGCAGACGACGCCGGCACAGCCGGCATCGCGCGCCAATGCTGCCAGGCGAATCGCGTTTTCACCGGGACCTCCTTGAAGCCCCAGCTCGTTGAGATCCTCTGCGGCAATGCTGGTCAGCAGCGTGACCGCGAAGATAAGGGGTGCGGGAATCTCGAGCTGCGCGGCCCGTTCGGAAGCGGCGTCGACGGCGGCTCGCATCATCTCGTGGCCGCCGAGGGCGTGGACGTTGATCATCTGCACGTTTGGGCGCACCAGCGCCGAGACGGCCGCGCCGACGGTTCGCGGGATGTCGTGCAGCTTTGCGTCGACGAACGTTCGTACGTCGCGCGCTTCGCAGTACGAAAAGATCCGCTCGGGATAGGCGCAGAGCGCCTCGAGTCCGATCTTTAGAATAACGTCGAGTTCGTAGAGCTGGTCGACGAGCCGTTCGGCATCCTGCGCGCTGGGCACGTCCAGGGCAACGATCAGTTGCGCCATTGAATCAACCTTCATCTCCTTCATATTGATGGGCGGTCGCGATTTCCACGTTCGCCCTCCCAACGATTTCTTGAATCGAACCGAGGTTGCGTCGCGTCAGGTAGGCTTGCAGTTCCTCGACGAGACGCTCGGGAATCCGCGGGTCGGTAAAGTTCGCCGTTCCAATCGAGATTGCCGTCGAGCCGGCGAGGAAAAACTCGAGTGCGTCCGTGAGATTCTCGATGCCTCCTTGACCGACGATCGGAATGCTCACGGCTCGCGCGATTTCGTACACGGCAAGCACCGCAATCGGACGAATCGCGGGGCCGGAAAGGCCGCCGGTGATGTTGCCCAAACGTGGCCGCCACGTTTCCACGTCGATGGCCATGCCGCGCACGGTGTTGATGACCGCCAACGCGTCCGCGCCGCTATTCTCTGCTTGACGAGCGACCGCAACGATATCGGTCACGTTCGGCGAGAGTTTGACGATCAGCGTCTTGTTCGTCGTGGCCCGCGCCGCTTCGACGACTCGGGCCGTTAAATCCGGATCGCAGCCGAACGTTTCTCCCTCGCGCGCTACGTTGGGGCATGAAACGTTCAGCTCGACGGCATCGATCTCGTCACGCGCCGCCAGACGCTCGCAGACATAGGGATAATCGTCGATCTGAAAGCCCGCGACGCTTCCGATGATCTTACACGGCCGGCCGGCGTACTTGTGAAGCTCGCGTTCGAGATACCAATCGATGCCCGGATTCTGCAAGCCGATCGCATTGAGCATGCCTGCGGGTGTATGAACGAGCCGCGGCGTCGGATTGCCGAGGCGTGGCAATCGCGTGACGCTCTTGAGCACGATCGCGCCAATCTTCGAAAGGTCGGCAAACGGCGCAAACTCTTCGCCCGATCCGTAGCACCCGCTGCCCATCAAGGTCGGGTAGGCCAGCTCGAGTTTTCCGAGCTTGGTCGCGAGGGATGGCCGGCGATTCACCACCGCAACTCGTGCGCCCAAAAGACCGGGCCTTCTTTGCAGATACGCGCGAAGACGACGTCACTGCCGCCGCGCTGCGCCGGGGGGAAACTGGGGGCTTGCGCACTTGCGCCGGTCAAGGGAACAACGCAGCCCCAACACCCGCCGACGCCGCAGCCGAACGTCTCTTCCAGCGAGAGCTGCGCGCGCACGCCGAGGCGGTTTGCGATCTCTCCAATGCGTCGCAGCATCAGCGAAGGGCCGCAGGCATAAATCATCTCGGGCTCGCGCGAGCGCGCTAATGCGTCGGTCACAAATCCTCGTTCGCCGCGCGTGCCGTCGTCGGTGGTTAGGACCAGCTCGCAGCCCGCATCGGCGAATCGTTGGGCATCTAGCAGCAGCTCCGCAGTTCGCGCTCCATAGAACAGGCGCACGTGGACCCCTCGACGCAAGAGTGCGCGCGCGCACAGCCAGACCGACGCGATGCCCACGCCGCCGGCGACGATCGCGACGTCACGCGCGTCGCCCGTGCAGTCGAAGCCGTTGCCGAGTGGTCCGACCACGTCGAGCAGGTCTTCGCGCCCCAAGGTCGCCAGTTCGCGCGTGCGCTTGCCTGTTACGAAGAAGAGAATACTCGCGCGCTTGCCCTCCGCTTCATAGACGGCCAGCGCGGTTGCGGCTGCTTCACCGCTCGGCGGAATCGCCATCACATATTGGCCCGGTTGCGTTGCATTAGCGAGCTCCGGCGCGTGCAGCGTCAAGAGGATCACGCCAGTCGCAAGCTCGCGGCGCTCCAGTATCGTCGTCGTGTGAACGCGGGGATGCAAGTCAAGCGTCGCCATGCCAATCGTATTTTCTGCTAATTCTCAGAAAAATCATGGGAATGGGTGAACGCCCTTGCTACTCCGGCCGTTATACTGTATAGAGAACGTAAGTATCGAGAAAGGAGGTTCCAGATGGCAGGTCTTATCGTCTTCAAATCGTTAGCCGACGCACTCAGAGCGGGCTATCAAGTATACGATCGGACTGCAGATGGATATCTGGTCAGGACTCGAACGACCGCTGGTTGGGCCATGGCCTTGGTAACCTGCAAGTAGTATTCCGTTATTATTCTAACGTAAATGCCGCCGGCAACCGCCCGGCGGCATTTTTTTTTCAAGAACCGGAAACTCAGCTGCGATAATCCGGCGGCGATGCGGGTTTCTCAATCTCAGGGATGGAGCCCGGGCGCCAGCCGCCGTACGTCGGGCCTGGCGGCACCGTCGTGCCAGCCGAGTTGTCCGGCGGGGCGCCGGCCTCGAAGGTTGGGCCGAATCGCCGTTGCGCGCCGGGAGCGCCGAACGTCGCGCCGGTCAGTACTGCGTTGATGATCTGCGCGACGCCCACGAACAGCGGGATCAAACCGCCGAGCAGCCACGGACCGTAGACGTATGTGCCGTCCCCTCGGTATCCGATGAAGCCAAGTCCAATGAGCAGCGCGAAGCCGATGCACGCAACTTGAATGCCTCTGCGGAGCTGGTGCTGCGCGTAGTAATCGGCTTGGTACGCGAATTGGTTGGCTGCGGGGCCTGCCGATTGGTTCGGCGACCAGCCCTGCTTCATCGCGCGTCGCATGTCGCGCTCGCTCGCCGGCGGAACGATGCCGTGCCGCAGCATCTCCATTCGCTCTTTATGCGCGAGGACGCGCGAGATGATCCAGGCCGCGACGGGTGCTCCGAAGATGCAGACGATCGCGATTACCGGTATGATAGTGTCAGAATCCGTCACTGTAGGAAGTCTCCGTTCGTGTAAATGTGAATCGATCCATCGGAGGTCGCCAGCTTCATCGTCCCCGAGCCTGCGCCAAGACGTATTGTGTGCGGCGCGGAGTCGTCACGCGCAAGCGAAGATCCATCGACGTCGATTCGTCCGTCGCTGGTCGAGGCCTCGATGGCTAGGTCGGAACTCTGCGGAACGCGCAGATTGACCCAACCTTCGTCGGTCGATAGTTCGTAAGATCCGTTTGGTCCAAAAGTACCCGCAACGCGCAAGGGGCCGTCGTCGCTGTGAAGCGTCGCGTCGGGGCGCGCGCCGGCGATCGTCAAGTTACTGGCTTCGATGCGCCCTTCGTGAGTGCGGGCAACCAGCGAGCCGACGGTGATGTCCGCGAGCTCGAGATGCCCGTCACTCGACTCCAGCGCGAGGCGATCTCCCCGGACGTTGGTTGCCGTAACGTACCCGTCGTCGCTGCTGGCATCCACGTTGCCTCGCAGATCGCTCAACGTCACGTGCCCGTCTTGCGACTGCACGTTGACGCCGCCGGTGATGCCGTTGACGTCCGCGCCCGAGCAACGGGCGATCTGGACGTGGGATCCGCTTGGAACGTCTACCTGAATGGCTTCCGTGCTAAAGCCGAAAAGCTCGACGGAAAAATTTTGCGCCGCGGAACGGTCGATCCGCACGCCGTCGGCGGTTCGCCTGACGCGCAACTGCGGATAGCTCGAAGACGAGAAGATCGCGCCGCGCATCTGCGTCAGATCGCGCACGTGGACGAGCCCGTCGCTCGAGACGCCAACCTTGACGCGCGAGGAGGCATCGTCGATGACGACCAGCGGGGTTTCACCAGCTGCAACCGGTGCGACCGCCGCGGCCGCAAAGTCCGCGTGATGCATGGTAGGGGCGAACATCGGTCTGCCGCCGCCGAGGGCGTAGACGGCTATGCCGACGATCAAGACCTCGGCGGCGAGGAGCATCGCCACGACCGAGAGGCGAGACATTTAGATCCGCGGGCCCCAACCGTCAAAGGTGGGACGGAGCGACTGGGCGGAGTTCCGCTCGTCGGTCGGTAGCGCGGGGTGCCTCCGGCCGGTCAAAGAGCCGCCGGGAAGGGTCGTGTTCGGGATTGTGGTCATTTTCAGTGGGAACCTCCGTGATTGTTGCTGCTTTACTTACGGCCGGGTAAGCCGCATGTTTCGCGGGACGACCCGTGGGCGGCGGCCGCCGCTGCGAAACAATCGCCGCCTCACGCGCGTACGACTGGCGTGTCGGCACTCTTGGCGGAGGCCCCGCGAATCCGGATGAAAGCTGGGCCGGAAGACGGCGAGTTGGTCGCAATGACGTTGCAAGGCCACTCCGAAGCCTTCGCAACGCTCGTGGAGCGATACGACCGAGCCGTCTATCACCTTTCGTACCGCATGCTCCACAACGTCGAGGATGCCCGGGACGCGACGCAAGAGGCCTTCTTTAAGGCGTTTCGGAGTTTGCGAACGTTTCGAGCGGGCGCCAAGTTCTCGACCTGGATCTTCGCGATCGCCTACCACGCTTGCTGCGACCGCCTGGCGCGGCGCAAGCACGACGCCAGCGACGAGCTCCCCGATCGCGCCGATCCGGCCCGAGGGCCGGAGCAGGAGGCGATAGCCCTCGACGAAGCCTCGCGCTTGCGCCGCGCGATCGACTCGCTTCCGGAAAAGTACCGCGCAGTCGTCACACTCTTTCATCTCCAAGGCCGGCAATACGAGGAGATCGCCACCGTTCTCGGCCTGCCGATGGGTACGGTGAAAACACACTTGTTTCGCGCGAAGGAGCAGTTGCGCAGGCTTCTGGACGGGATGGAGGTAACGGAATCATGACTATGCACGACGCGGATCGACCACTGGACGCCCTGGATCGCGCCATTCTCGGCCTTGCGCTGGAAGAGCCGCCCTCCGGCCTGCGTGCCTCGATTCTGCTCGCGACCGCCTACCGTCCGGCGCCTCTGTTCTCGTTCTGGGAGCTGTCGCTGCTTGGGGCTCTGGGCGCGGTCGCCGTCTGGTTCGCCGCGTTGCTGATCCTTGGCGGCGGCGCGCTCTTCGTCCATACCGTCACGACGATCGCGTCGGTGGCGACCTCGGCACTCTCGAACGGTGCGACGCTGGCATGGCTGGCCGCGGGGGGCGCGACGGCCGTTTGGCTGTCACTTTTCACCGTTTCCCAACCCGTCGCGCACGCTTCTCACAGGTCCGGGCCGAGGAACGTCCCATAATCTACCTTTATGGAGAATCGCTCAGCGCCGCAGCGGCGCCAATATAGAATCCTCATCATCGAGGACGATGCGGCGATTAGCCGCGTCTTACAGCTCGAGCTGGAACACGAAGGATATGAGGTAGACGTCGCGCGCGACGGTTTGGCCGGCCTGGAAAAGGCGCTCAAAGAACCCGATCTCGTCGTCCTCGACTTAATGCTTCCCCGCATGGACGGCATCGAAGTCTGCAAACGAATTCGCGCCAAAAGCCGCGTGCCGATCATCATGCTTACCGCACGCGATCGCGTACCCGACCGCATCGCCGGGCTCGACGTTGGAGCCGACGACTATGTCACCAAACCGTTTTCCACCGACGAGCTGCTGGCGCGCGTGCGCGCCCGCTTGCGCGAGCGTTCTCCGCAGGGCAATGTCATCGAATACCGCGACGTCGTGATGGATCGCGACCGCCACGAGGTGCACCGGGCCGGAAAAGCGATCTCGCTTACGGCCAAGGAGTACGCCCTGCTGGAGTACTTGCTTTTGCACCGCAACAAGGTGCATACGCGCGACGAGCTTTTCAACGGCGTATGGGGAAGCGATTTTCTGGGCGACTCAAACCTCATCGACGTTTACATCCGCTATTTGCGCGGCAAGATCGATGACGGCTTCGACGACAAACTCATTACGACCGTACGGGGCGTCGGCTATACGATCAAAGATTGAGGGGCATGTCGCTAAAATGGCGCATTGCGCTGGGGTACTCGGTACTGCTGATCGTCGCCTTGACGGCGATGAGCGGCCTGATCGTCTGGCGCTTCCAGCAGATCCTCAACGACCAGGCGGAGACGAGCGTGAACGCGACGATGCGGACGATCGTGCAGTTTGCGCAGCAGTCCGCGACGCCGTTCTCGCTTGAGGATTCGTCGCTCGGAACGCTCCAATTCCTCTTCAACAGCAGCAATTTGGCGACGTGGAACTCGGCCAATAGTTTCGTGCAGGTGGATTCGAGCGATGGCTATCCGCTAGCAAAAACGGAGAATCTCGGCGCGCTCACGATACCGCCGAACCCGAGTCTTTCGCCCGGTCGCGACGTTCTTTTTCGGCACCTTACGCTGGGCGGCCGCTCGTTCTTAGTCGAAGATCGTTATTTGCTCGAAGGGGCAAACGCCGCGATCATTCACGTGGCCGAACCGCTGGATACGCTCCAGCGCACGTTCGCGCGCGCTCGCGAAGCTATCGCGATCGTCTTGGGAACGACGGCCGGGGCCGTCATCGTTCTTTCGATCGTTCTCGCATCGCAAGCCACGACGCCGATCAACGAACTCTCGCGCGAGATGGGTGAGATCAGCTCCGACCGGCTCGCGGTCGCCGCGGGACCGGGCACCCTCGACGGCGCGCCTCCCCTGCAGATGCAACGCCGCCGCGACGAAATAGGCCGGCTCGCGCAGAGCTTCAACGATCTGCTGTCCCGTCTGGGCGAAGCCTTCGCGCGAGAACGCCAGTTTATCTCCGACGCTTCCCACGAACTCAAGACGCCGCTGACTTCGATCAACTCCAACGCGCAGATGTTGTTGCGCTGGGGCGATCGAGATGAGACGATCCGCCGCGAGAGCTTGGAAACGATCGTGCGCGAGAGTGCCGATCTCGCGGCGATGGTCAACGGCATGCTCACGCTGGCAAAAGCCGATCGTGGCGACGAGATTCCAAAAGAACCGGTCTCCCTCGCGCAAATCGCAACCGAAGTCACGCAGAACGCCGCCCCCCGAGCGGCTGAGAAAGAGATCGAGCTGCGCTTCAGCCACTCGGGCACTCCGACCGTCCGGGGCGACCCGAATCTCATCCGTCAGATGATCGCCAACCTCGTTGACAACGCGATCAAGTTCACCGAACGGGGGCGTGTGGAGGTGCGCGTTGGAAGCGCCGGAGCGTTGGCTTGGGTCGAAGTCGCCGATTCGGGGACCGGCATCCAGCAAGAGGAGCTTTCAAACCTGTTCCAGCGCTTCTACCGTGCCGACAAAGCGCGTTCCCGAGAGGTCCCGGGAACCGGCCTCGGTCTAGCCATCGTTCGCTCGATCGCCAGAGTGCACGGAGGCGAGGCAATCGCGACGAGAGCCCCCGGAGGGGGCGCAATTTTCCGCGTGGATCTGCCGCTTATGGAGCTTCCGTTCACCGGGAATTCATGATGGACGACCGTCGCCCTCGCTACAATGGAGCCGTGCACGGAGGATCTCGGCGGGGAGCGCTGGCGGCGCTTCTCGCCTCATTGTGTTGTCTGGCCTTCGCGGCGCCCGGGTGCGCCGACGAACAGGTCGACGCCGGCCCGTCGCCGATTCTCAACGTCCGCCTCGCCCACGGGAAGCTGACGATTTTGACTTGGGACCGGCCGCAAGTCCAAATCTCGTCCGATAAACCCGTGAACGTGCGCCATATCGCTCCCTCGGAAGTCGACGCCGGGATTCCCAAACAGCTGCAGATATCGTCGCAACGCATCCAGACCGAGCATGGGCCGGTCGTGCTGCCGGCCGAGTCGTTCGTACTGCCCGACCTGCCCGGAGAGCACGAGGCCGTCGTAGCGCAGGGCAGCGGCACGGTGACGATTATGATCCCGCGCGGCACCGCCATGGTGATCGCGCACGTCCGCGCAGGCCACCTGACGCTCGATAACTACCACGGCGTTTTCGTCGCTCACGTTCGAGCGGGCGGCATCTCACTCGACCACGTGGGCGGCACCGGGTTCGTGGAATCGATGCGCGGGCGCATCACAGCGACGAACTCGACATTCGATCGGCTGCGCGTGCGTACGGCAACCGGAGACATGTTCTTCGGGGGCTGCACCGCGCACCAGATTCAGGCGAGCAGCATCTACGGGTCGATCGTCTACGACAACGGACAGTTTCAACCCGGTCTGGCCCGCTTCGATTCGGAACACGGAGATGTGGCGCTCGGCGTGCGTGGGGGCGCGCAGATCGGCGCGTACAGCGGTACCGGCCACGTCGTCTCGAGTTTTCCCAACGACACGCAGATTCGCGGAAACCCTAACACGCAACAAGCGACGGTTAACGGCGGCGGACCCGTCGTCACGGCGACCTCAAAGAACGGCTCCGTCTATTTGTATAGCGGATCGATGAACGAGCATCCCAGCGTGCGCCAAGAGCTTAGCGGCAGCACGCAGTTGCCGGTTCCAGGTGGGCCTAGGCCACCGCCGCCGCGACTTCGGTCTCGATATCTAAAACATAGTCGTCATACGCGGCGATGACTCGCAGGCCGAGCTCGTCTTCCAGCGCTTCGGCTAGCCGCGGCGGATCGGCCTCGAGCATCTTCGTTCCAAAGTGCGCGAAGACTGCGACCTTCGGACGCACCTCGGCGACGATTCGGCGCGCGTCCTGCCACGTCAAGTGATCGGCGTTCATCTGATCCGCAAAACGCAGCACGTTGACGATGAGTACGTCGGGGCGATGGGCGGCGTAGTCGGCGGCTAGACCGTCAAAATAGCGCCCACACGGCAGATAGGCGACGCGCAACCCCTCATACACAAAGTGCAGTCCGTAGGTTTGTACCGCGTGCGCATGCTGCAGCGATGTGAAGACGTCGACGCCGGCAACACGATAGGGACCGCTGCTTGCGGTCAAGCGCTCGACGCGCTCGACGAAATGCTGCGCGTAGGGTAAGACGACGTGCTCGTCGTCGAACGCATCGGCCGGCGCCAGCAGCGCGCCGCGCCGGCGGAATCCTCCGGAGGTCATCGCCTCGATCATTGCGTTAACGTCGCCCGAGTGGTCGAGATGCTTGTGCGAGAGTACGATGGCGTCGAGCTCCCGCGGATTGCACGGCGGCACGTGCGAGAGCGCTCGAACCAGCGCACCAGGCCCCGGATCCACGTGAATCTGAGTCGACCCAAAACGAAACCACATCCCGCCCGATGCGCGCAACTGGCGAGCGACGACGAAGCGCGCTCCGCCGCTGCCGAGAAAGAGAACCGAGGAAGCCACTAAGCTAAAACTGGAAGCGGTGCAAACGAGCCGCTCAGCACCGGAGCAGAGGGACGGCCGAGCCAGCGCTCGAGCACGGTAGCGTAGACGCTGCGGAAGTCGGTGGTATACCGCACGTTGCCCATGTTCGTCGCGCTCAAATCCGGCAACGTTCCGTACATCCCGCCCTTGACGCCGCCACCGATCAGAAAGAGCGGCGAGGCTTCCCCGTGATCAGTTCCATGGCTGCCGTTCTCTTCGATGCGCCGCCCGAACTCGCTGAACGTAAGGGTGAGCACGCGCCGCTCGTTTCCGTGCGCGCTCAGGTCGTCGTAGAAAGCCCCGATGGCATTTGAGAACTGCATCAGAAGCTGGTTCTGCGTCGCTTTTTGGTTGACGTGCGTGTCGAACGAGCCGTGTTCGACGTAGATCACCTTCGTTCCAAGATTGCTGCCGACGATTTGCGCTGCCAGCGCCAGACTGCGACCTAGACCCGTCGCCGGATACGAAGCCTGCGTCTTATATCCCGCCACCAGCTTCGGCAGCTCCTCGGAGCTGCGTTGCGCGTTTGCCTCGATCTCCATGACGTGGGCGAGGTACGGCGATGCAAACGGCAGATGGGCGTCGGTCGCTTCACGCGAGAAAACGCTGCGCGCGGCGACGTTACGGTCGGCGGCCATCACGTATTCGCCCAGGCCCGGAACGGCTGGAATGTCGGTGCGCTCCGACACCAGCACCTCGGGAAGCACTTTCGACACGGCCACGCCTTCGAACAGATTTCCGCGCGCGGGCGGGGCTTGGTCGAAGTATCGCCCCAGCCAGCCGGTGTGCTCGTAACGATCGGGCGCGGCGGTTTGCCAAATCTCGGTCGAGCGAAAGTGCGAGTGATCCGGATCGGGATATCCGACGCCTTGAACGATCGCCACCATGCCTTTATCGTAGAGCGCCTTGATGGATTGCATTCCAGGATTGAGGCCAACGTTCCGGTCGATCGCCAGCACTTCGTGCCGATCGATGGCGAGTACCGGGCGCAGCTGATAGTACCGCTCGTTTCCGTGCGGAACGACACAGTTGAGCCCGTCGTTGCCGCCGGCGAGATTGAGCAAAACGAGGCACCGGTCGGCGCCTCCGGGCAGTCCCGGAAGCGGTGCCTGCGCGAGGGCGCGCGCAAAGACGTGGTCGGTGTTCGCGACGACTGCGAGTCCGGAGGTTGCTGCGAGCAGAAAGTTGCGTCGTTTCATATTTAGGGGCCTTAGTTCAACTGGTACGCCGGCGTCGCCATTGCGAGATAGGCGGCGCCACGCACGCGCTGGTCGTAGTTCTCCACCGACAGCGGCGCCAGTGCGGCGGTGCCGGCTCCGCTCAAGTAGCCTTCGAGTTCGAAGAGCGCCTCCGGCGCGGCATCGCCTTGCAAAAGTGTCTGCGCCAGCCGCCGAGCCGCCGTGCTCGAACTGACCGGCAGCCCTTGCAGCCAAGACGACCCCGCCAGCGTTTGCGAGTCGAGTAATCGCGTAAGGAAGTTTTGCCGCGCGATCATCGTGCCGCTCGTAAGCCAGTTTTTTCCACCGGGCCAACCCGCGACGTTGGGAGGAAAGAAGAGCCGCTGGCCCATCTGTCCGAGCGCCGCCAGCGCGAACTCGTCGATCGCCGCTAACCCCAGCGCGCTATAGGTTCCGACGACGAACTCGATGGGACTCTTCACCAGTGCGCGATAGGCTCGCGGGCTATAAAAGAGATTGCTGGCTAGGATCGTCCCCAGGACCGGCGTCAGCTCGAAATCATAACGCCGCAAGAGTCCGGCGACGTGGTCGACCAGCTGCGGCTCGGGATCGTTGTACACGAACCAGTTCAGCAGGCTGACCGCAAAAAATCTCGCGCACTGCGGCTGGGCGAAGATGATGCCGATGATGTCGTCGCCGGTGAAGTTGCCGGTCTGGCCGAGAAAGGTCTTGTCCCCCGAGTCGTGCAGCGCGGCATCGAAGGTGACCGTATCGGTGCGCCGGTTCACGCTCCATCCCGTCAATGCACGCGCCGATTCGCGTACGTCCTGTTCGCTGTAGTTGTCGACGCCCAGCGTGAAGAGCTCCATAAGCTCTCGCGCGTAGTTTTCGTTAGGGTGGGCGGCGACGTTCTGCGCACCATTGAGATAGAGCAGCATCGCGGCGTCCTTGGAGACTTCGAGCGTCAACTCGCGAAGATTCCCCAGCGCGTAGCGCCGGAAGAGCGTGTTCTGACCGTAGGTGATCCACGGAAACATCGGCGTCGCTCGCGATGTGAAATGGCTGTGGAAGTAGAGCGTCATCTTCTCTTGAAGACGCGCCGGCGACGTCAGCATTCGGTTTAGCCACCAAAGCTGCAACGTCACAATCGCCTCGCGGCCCTCGCGCCCCTTCTCTCGATGCATCGAGACCGGGCCGCCCACGTCCTCGAACTCTTGCGGCGGCGTAATCGAAGAGACCGGCGGAGCCGCCAGCAGCGACGCCACCGCTTCGCGGGCCGTCATCGCACTGTAGCGCCGAACCTGATCGGGCGTGCCGCCGAACCCGGCGCGACGCAGTAAATGCGCGGCAGCGCGGTCGCCCAGCCGTCCAACGTGAGGCTGGAGCGCCGTTACGAGATCGAGCCGGCCCACCGGGCGCACGATGCCGCCGACGTCGACCGGAGTCTGTTGTGCCGCCATTACCCTGTAGTTCCGCATCGCCGGCGACGCCGCCCTCGGCGCGCGCCGACGTCTAACCGGGCTCTAAGCGGACGAACGCCGAATGGCGGCGCGATGGCAGATTTTGAGGCAAACGCCGAACGGATGGAGCGGTTAGTCGCAGAGTTGCGCGAGCGTCTCGTTACGGTGCGATCCGGCGGCGGCGCGGAAGCGGTCGAAAAGCATCGCCGGCGCAATAAGCTCCCCGCCCGGGAGCGGGTCGAACGCCTGCTCGATCCCGGCTCCGATTTTCTCGAGTTCTCCGGGCTTGCGGCGTTCGGAATGTACGACGACGGTTCGCCGAGCGCGGGCATCGTCACCGGGATCGGTATCGTGGAGGGACAGCACTGCGCGATCGTCGCAAACGATGCGACCGTCAAAGGCGGTACGTACTATCCGATCACGGTCAAGAAGCATTTGCGCGCGCAGGAGATCGCCCAGCAAAATCATCTCCCGTGCATCTATCTCGTCGATTCGGGCGGCGCGTTCTTGCCGTTGCAGGCCGACGTCTTTCCCGATCGCGATCACTTCGGGCGCATCTTCTACAATCAAGCGCGGATGTCGAGCCTGCGCATCCCGCAAATCGCGGCGGTGATGGGCTCTTGCACCGCCGGCGGGGCGTACGTCCCGGCAATGAGCGACGAGACGGTCATCGTGAAAGGCCAAGGAACGATCTTTCTCGGGGGGCCACCGCTGGTGAAGGCTGCCACAGGCGAGGTCGTGACGGCCGAAGATTTGGGAGGCGCCGACGTTCATACGCGCATCTCGGGCGTTGCCGATCACTTTGCCGAGGACGACGCGCACGCGCTCGCGCTCGTCCGCGAAATCGTGCGCAACCTTCATCTTGAACGGCCACGGCAATGGGATCGCGTCGAACCCGTGCCGCCCAAGCACGACCCTCGCGAAATTTACGGCATTATTCCGGCCGACAGCCGCACGGGTTACGACGTCCGCGAAATCATCGTACGGTTGGTCGACGGCTCGGAGTTCCACGAGTTTAAATCGCGCTACGGCGCGACGCTGGTCTGCGGTTTCGCACGCATCGAAGGACATCCCATCGGCATCCTTGCCAACAACGGCATTCTCTTTAGCGAGAGCGCGCTCAAGGGCGCGCACTTCATCGAGCTCTGCACGCAGCGCGGCACGCCGCTGCTCTTCTTGCAGAACATCACGGGCTTTATGGTTGGCCGCGAGTACGAAAACCGCGGGATCGCGAAAGACGGCGCAAAACTTGTGATGGCCGTCGCGTGCGCCGAAGTACCGAAGTTTACCGTCGTAATCGGGGGAAGCTTCGGCGCGGGCAACTACGGCATGTGCGGGCGCGCGTACGCGCCGCGCCAGCTCTGGATGTGGCCGAACGCGCGCATTAGCGTGATGGGCGGTCCGCAAGCTGCGAGCGTGCTCTCAACGGTCAAGGGCGACATGACGCTGGAAGAACGAACCGCTTTTGAGGCGCCGATTCTCGAAAAATACGAGCGCGAAGGGAGCCCGTACTACTCGACCGCGCGTCTTTGGGATGACGGAATCATCGATCCTCTCGATACGCGTCGCGCGATTGCGATCGGTCTCGATGCGGCCGCGCACGCGCCGCAACCCCGTACGCAGTTCGGCGTCTTCCGCATGTAAGTTCGCTTACTTCAGAGTTCCTTCACGCCTAACGTCTATTGTGGCGAAAAGCCACTTCTCGAACTCTCGGAGGAATTCTATGTCTATCTCACATTGGGAGTCCCTGCGCAACGTCGCTTCCGCGCTGGCTGCAATCCTTATGGCAGCGGGTTGCAACGGGGGCAGCGGTGGCAGCGTTACGCCGGCCGCTTCGCAATCGATGCTTTCGAGCACGGATGTCGCGACGGGCGACGTTTCGCCGGATACCTCGCTGCTCAAGCAGTTGACAAAGCAAGTCGTCATCGGCTCTGTCGTCGACCCGGTGAACGGCTCGGGGAATCCTTACGGCCTAACGATTGCACCGATCACTTCGGGGACGCTCACCCAAGGGGATTTGGTCGTCTGCAACTTCAACGCGAAATCGAACAAACAGGGTACGGGTAGATCGATCGTCGCGCTCCACCCCGCCCCGGGCTCGACTCCAATCCACGTCTCCTCGGATAAAGCGCTGCTCGGGTGCGACGCTTTAGCGCTCGATGGCGGCGACGGCATCTGGGCTGCCGCCATGGTCGCCAACGACAACCCCGTGCTCTCGTCCAGCGGCAAGCTGGTCACGAACATCTCGGGCAAGCCGTTCGATCAGCCATGGGGACAGATCTACGCCCAAACCAAAACCGGATCGCCCGCGTTCTACGCGACGAATGCCGGAACGGGCAGCATCGTTCGAATCAATCTCGGCTCGAAGTTTACTTACGACGTCATCGGAAGCGGCTTCCCCGTCAATCACGGCGTGCCCGGAACCGCGCTGGCGCCCTCGGGCCTCGCATACAACGTGAGCAACGACACGCTCTATTTCGCCGATGGTGAAAACAACACGGTCATCGCCTTCAAGGACGTCACGAAGATTCCCAATGGCGGCATCAAAGCGAAGAACAACGGAATGACGTTCTCAGGACCGTCGGCAGGCGACGCCCGCATCGTCTTCTCGGGTACACCTCTCAACGGACCGATTAGCACGGCCCTCCTGCCCAACGGCAATCTGGTCGTCGGAAACACCCTCGATCCCAACGGCAAGAACTTGATGATCGAGCTGTCAGCCTCGGGCAAGCTTCTCGACGTGCGCAACGTTGATAAAGGTGCTGCGGGAGCGCTGTTCGGAATCGTTGCGACCGGAACGAACGACTCTAACACCAAGATTTACTTCAACGACGACAACGCCACCAACGTCCAAGTCCTCGAACGTTAATCAGTGTAACCAGAACCCATCGGCCTTTCCGTCGGAACCCACGAGAATAAACGCGGACTTCGTTCCGCCGCTAAAGTCGACCAAATATCGGTACTCCGTAAACCCTTCCGATACGGAAGAACTCAGTAGCGTCATCGCCCGAACGCTTCCAAGCGATTCGGGCTTTGCCGCCAAGTATGGGCGCAAGAGACCGGCGATCGCCGGATCGACGGCGCCCTCACTACTTGGCGGCGCATTCGCCGCTACGGCCTTGGGGTAAAAGAGCGCCAGAATAGGATCGAGCACCGCCGGGGCCGGAAAGCCGTCGCAGTTCGTCAGGGCGACGATCGCAAACTGGTCGTGCATGAAGAGTGCGTTTCCCTCAACGTAGCCCGAGGGCGTTCCCGCGCGGACGATCATCGCCATGCCGGCTTGCCGGGTCGACTGAAAGGCCGGCTCCATCGCGCGCAGCGACGCGGCCGGAAGCAGCTTGTTTTGGAAAAGCGCGCTGTCGAACCGTGCGAGGTCGGTGGCAGTCGAGATGAAGCTGCAGCACTTGCGGTTCCAGGCGTCGGTCTGCGGCGCAGTTAGCCCGAAGACGTCCCGAAATTCATAGTAGCCCAATGCGAGCGCTGCCCAATCCGGCGGTTCCCCGGACCACGTGTCGTCCATCCGGGCCGGCGCAAAGACGTGGTCGTACAGATAGCTGACGAGCGGCACTTGCGTGACGCGTTCGATGACGGCGCCGAGCACGTCGTAGTTGGCATCGCCCTCTCCCGGCGGGAGCAGTTGGCGCACCGTCACGATCGAGTCCGGCATAGCTGGAAAATAACGAATTACCGGATCGTCGAGATGGAGTTTGCCTTTCGCGACGAGCTGCATCACGGCGACGGCCAAGAAGAGCGAGCCGATCGAGCCGATCGGATACCGAGTCTCCACCGTTGCCGCCACGTTTTTTTCGAGATCGGCGCTCCCTCGCGCTCCGGCGTACACGACCTTGCCGTTTTCGACGATCGCCAACGAGATGCTCGGCGTGAGCTTCCAGGTCACGACATCGCGCAGCAGTTTGTCCAGTGAAGCTTTGCTTGTCGCCGGGTAGGCCACCGCTTCAGCCGGGCTCACGGCGGTAAACGCCAACACAATTGCGCATGCCGCGATGCAGGCTCGCCTTAAATGCCCGCGTACCATTCGTAGCCCTGGTCTTCCCAATAGCCGCCGTGTCCACCCGCGATGGTGGCAAAACTCCCGACGACTTCGATGCGCGCGATCCACTTTGCGCTCTTGTAGCCCAGCTGCGTCGGCACCCGCAGCCGCACCGGCGCGCCGTGGTCGGGGTCGAGCGCCGCATCGTTAAGCCGCAAGGCGAGCAGCGCCTGGGGATGGCGGGCTTGATGGAGATCGAGGCTCTCGTAGTAGAGGTTGCCCGACCCGTCGTTGTCCATGCAACGAAAGACGACATAACGCGCGTCGCTGCGCAAGCCAACCGCGTCAAGCAGCCCTCGCAGCGGCACACCGCTCCACTTTCCAATCGCGCTCCAGCCTTCGACGCAATCGTGGCGCGTGATTTGCGTCTGTTGTGGCATGCGCTGCAGTTGGGCGAGCGAAAAGGCTTGGGGGCGCTCGACGGCGCCGTCAACGATCAAACGGTACGGAACGAAGTTACGGGCAACCAGGTCGGTGTAATGCGAATCCGACGGGGCGGCAAATCCATTGACACGAAAGTGGCGGTCGACGTCGTTATCGCGGTACTCGCGAGCCAAGCCGCGCGTTCCAATCAAAAGGTGGTTGACTCCCTCAACCGAGGCGAGGATGCGCCGCACGTTGTCGTTGCCGTTGAGCGCCGTACCGATCGGCCCGCAACCCGCCAGCGCCGACGCAGCCGAAGCGAGAAAAATCCGTCGCTTCATTCGGGTTGATACCACCCGGTGATCATAGATCGCATCTGATTGACGATCCCTTGCGTCGCGACCTGAAACGTATGGATCGCGAAGAAGCCGACGAGCAGCGCCATTCCGGCGAAGTGCCAGAGGCGCGCGAACTGACGGCCGCCGAACGCAACGGTCAGCGGATTCGCGATCGCGTCAATTCCCGGCGAGAGCGCCAGTCCGGTCAGCACGACCAGCGGCGCGAGGACGAAGAGCACCGATGTGTAGGCGGCCTTCTGCAGTGGATTATAAGTACCGTGTGGCGGCGGCTCCTTGCGCAACTTTAAGTAGTAGGCTTGCATCGGCCAAAGCTTCGGCAGGTCGCTCGGCCGCAGCACCATCTCGCGCAAGTTCCCTTTGATTGCGCTGGAGATCAGCCACGCCAGCCAGCAGAGCGCCGCGATCCAGGCAAAAAATAAGTGCCAGCGGCGGCCGGCGGCGAGGTCTTGGTAGCCCGGGATAATGATCCCTGCCGGAAATGCGCGGCCGCTCTTCTCCCCCATGCCGTCATCGGTCCAGCCGAGCCAACCCGTGGTAACGAAGGAATGACCGAAGATCGTCGTCGTCCCGACGCCGTCGGCCGGCGAGCCGATGGCGAGCACCCGGCGCGCCGGGTCGCTTTTATCGGAGGCATCCAGGTTTGGCGAGGCGTTGAAGATCTGGAGGCCGCTTCCGATTAGGACGAAGAACGCGAGCACCCAAAGCCAGTGGCTGGCGCGCGTCAGCAGCGGATAGCGATAGATGGCCCGGCGCCCAGCGACCTTCATGCTTGAAGTATAACGCGTGCGAGGCCCGTTCGGATGACGCCTCGAACCCCGGCGCCCATGGCCGAGAGCATTCGCCTCGTCGTCTCCGGAGGCATCGCCCACATCACCCTGGCACGGCCGGAGGTGCGAAACGCCTTCAACGCCGAGATCATCGAACAACTGCACGATGTTTTTACCCGAATCGCGGGCGCCGACGACATTCGCGCGGTCGTCCTCGCCGGCGAGGGCAAGGTCTTCTGCGGCGGCGCCGACATCAACTGGATGCATGCGTCGCTCGAGCTAAGCTTCGACGCGAACGTCGCCGACGCCGAACGCATGAGCGACATGTTCCGAGCGATCGACAACTCGCCCAAGCCGGTCATCGGGCAAATTCACGGCGCCGCGCTCGGCGGAGGCGCCGGCCTCGCGGCCGTCTGCGACATCGTAATCGCCGCCGACGATGCCATGTTTGGATTCACCGAGGTCAAGCTCGGCATCATTCCGGCGGTAATCTCGCCCTTCGTTCTGGCAAAAATCGGCGTATCGCACGCGCGGGCGCTCTTTCTGACGGGAGAGCGCTTTAGCGCGCGGCGAGCCAAACATATCGGTCTCGTGCACGAAATTGTGCCGGCGGTCGAACTCGGCGCCGCGGTCGAACATTGCCTTGAAGAGATCTTCACGGCGGGCCCCGCGGCCGTGCGCGCCGCAAAGCTTCTGATCCGGCGCATCGTCGACAATACCTACGACGACTCGCGCGCAATCACCACGCGAGCGATCGCGCAGCAACGCACCAGCGCGGAAGGTCAAGAAGGCTTGCGCGCCTTCCTCGAACGCCGCCAGGCTTCGTTCGTAGAAGACCTCGAGCGCGAGGACCCGTCAGCACCATTGTCACCGTGAGCGCTCCCAGTGTCATCCTGAGCGCAGTCGAAGGATGACTAAGATATCACGCCTCCTCATCGCCAATCGCGGTGAAATCGCCGTACGCGTGGCGCGCGCGGCGCGCGAAATGGGCATCGCGCCACTCGGCATCTACTCGGAAGCCGACGCCGGCGCGTATCACTTGCAGTTCGTCGACGAGGCGCGCTGCGTCGGGCCGGCGCCGGCGGCGCAGTCGTACCTTAACGTCGAATCCGTGATCGCAGCGGCGGTCGATATGAAAGCCGACGCGGTTCACCCGGGATACGGATTTCTCTCCGAACGGGCAGCGTTTGCGAGCGCCGTGCAAAATGCCGGGCTCATCTTTGTCGGACCGTCGCCCGAAGCGATGGCGGCGATGGGAAGCAAGATCGAAGCGAAGCGCCGCGTTCGCGCCGCGTTCGTGCCGACCGTTCCCGGCTACGGCGGCGACGATCGGTCGCTGCGGCGGTTGCGCGACGAAGCGGAGCGAATCGGCTTCCCGCTGCTCATCAAGGCGAGCGCCGGCGGCGGGGGCCGCGGGATGCGCGTCGTCGAGTCGATCGAGCGTTTCGACGAATCGCTCGAAGCGGCGAAGCGCGAGGCGCTGGCGGCGTTCGGCGACGACGCCGTACTGCTGGAACGCTATCTGCGCGATCCACGTCATATCGAGTTCCAAATCCTTGCCGACGCCCACGGGACGACGCTGCACTTCGGCGAGCGCGAGTGCTCGATTCAACGGCGTCATCAGAAGATTATCGAGGAAGCACCGTCGGTTGCGCTCACGCCGGAGTTGCGCGAGCGCATGGGCGCCGCGGCAGTTCGTGCCGCTGAGTCGGTCGGGTACGTCAACGCCGGAACCTGCGAGTTCATGCTCGACAGCGATGGCGACTTTTACTTTCTGGAGATGAACGCGCGCTTGCAAGTCGAGCATCCGGTGACGGAGCTGGTCTATGGCATCGACCTGGTGCACTGGCAACTGCGCATCGCAGCCGGCGAGCCGCTGAACATCGCTCAAGCCGACGTGCGCCCCCGTGGCTGGGCGATCGAGGCGCGCGTCTACGCCGAGGATCCGGCCAACGGGATGCTGCCTTCGACCGGCGTCATCACGCGGTGGTCACCGCCGCAAGGACCGGGGATTCGCGTGGATTCCGGCGTGACCACCGGCAGCGAGGTCAGTCACTACTACGACCCGATGCTCGCAAAACTCATCGTCTTCGGCAGCGACCGGGATGCTGCGATTGCGCGGCTCGAACAATCGTTGCTCGATTTCACGGTTGACGGTGTGCGGACCAATCTTCCGCTTCTGCTTTGGATCGCTCGCGACGATGCCTTTCGCGCCGGTGAGACGACGACGAGCTTTCTCGCGCAGCGTTTCGACGAGTCGATCTTCAAGGCCCCCGCGCTGCCGCGTGAAGCGGTCCTGCTCTGTGTAGCGGCGCTGCTTGCCGACGGCCGCGCGCCATGGCGCATCGGCGGCGTCGGAGTTCCACTGCGCTTGCAGTACGAAGGAAATCTCTTCGATGTCACTGCCAACGCCGTCGCACCCGGTCTTTGGCACTTGTCGGGCAGCTTCACCGGCGAGCTTCGCACCTCACGCCGCGGCGATACCGTGCTCGCAGAGTTTGGCGGCGCGTCCCTGACCGAATCGGTAACGTACGGCGCAGAGGACTTCGCCGTTCACTTCACCGACCGCAGCTGGAGTCTGACGTTTGCCGCGCCGCCTTCTGCCGCCAGTGCCGGCGGCCACCACGGCGCCGCGCACGGCGGGCAAGTTACCGCACCGATGCCCGGCAAAATCGTGAAGGTCGCAGTCCGCGAAGGCGACGAGGTCGAGGAGCATGCGCTCCTGGTCGTGCTCGAGGCGATGAAGATGGAACACCGCATTGAGGCCACCGTGGGCGCAACCGTCAAATCGGTGCTCGTGAACGAAGGGCAGATCGTCACGAGCGGCACCCCGCTCGTGGAGCTGGGGTTATAACAGTTGCCCGTGAACGTTAGCATCGCCCAAGCCAAGAACCGCCTGTCCGAGTTAATTCGCGCCGTCGAAAATGGCGAGAGCGTTGTTATTACCCGTCGCGGCAAACCGGTTGCTCAGCTAACGCCTCCGCCGCCCGAACGTCGCCAAGTGCGGTTCGGCACGATGAAAGACGTAATCAAGCTGGTTCCCGGATGGGACGACCCGATAGATCTCGATCGATTTTTGGAAGGCGACCTGTAAATGACTGCGTTGCCGCGACACGTTACGATTTTCGAGATGGGTGCCCGCGACGGTCTGCAGAATGAGAACGCGTTGATTGCGACCGACGACAAGGTGCGTTATATTGATCTGCTGTCCGAGACCGGGTTGAAGTGGATCGAAGCGACGTCGTTCGTCAGCCCCAAAGCGATTCCGCAACTTGCGGACGCTACCGAGGTTTTCACGCGCATTCGTATGGCGCCCGGCGTGCGCTATCCGGTGCTCGTTCCGAACTTGAAGGGCTACGAGCGCGCCCGAGCGGCCGGCGCCGAAGCGATCGCGGTCTTCACCGCTGCTTCGGAACGCTTCACCAAGCGGAACATCAACGTGACGATCGACGAATCGCTCGCAATCTTTGGCGACGTCGTAAGCGCTGCCAACCGCGACGGCTGCTGGGTGCGGGGATATATCTCGACGGCTTTCGGATCGCCCTTCGGCGACGAGGTAACGCCACAGATGGTGGTCGACGTCGCTTGCAAGCTGATGGCGATGGGCTGCGACGAGCTGTCGATCGGCGACACCATCGGCGTGGGTGTACCGAGCCAGGTTGAGGAACTCGTGCCGCTGCTGGCAGCGAGGATTCCGCTCGATCTCATCGCCATGCACTTTCACGACACGCGCGGCACCGCGCTTGCGAATGTGTACGCCGCGTTGCAGCTCGGCGTCGCGAAGTTTGATTCGTCCTCGGGCGGCCTCGGCGGTTGCCCCTATGCGCCCGGCGCCACCGGCAACGTCGGTACCGAGGACGTACTTTATATGCTCGAACAGATGGGTATCGAGACAGGCGTCGACATCACGAAGGTGCGAGCGGCATCACGCTTCATCGCCCGCGTCGTCGACCACGCGCTCACGAGCAAAGCCTATCAGGCGATGGAAGCCGCCGCAGCCGCAGCCGTCTCGGGGACCTAACGCCGTCGGGCCAACGGGCGCCGTGCTTTCAAAAGTCGAGCCCGTTGCTTAGCGCAACGCCCTGAATCACAGTGTTGAGTTCTTCTTTGACGTACGGGCGTGGATGCTTGCGGAGGAAATGGTACCTAACTCCATAGACAGTACCTCCTTCCGCCGCGATGAAAAGCCTGGGCTCAGTTTGCCTGATCGCGAGTTGGTTTGGAGAGTTGGCAATGGGCACCTCGACGGACGGCGTCTGCTGACCCGGCGGAAAGACATCGATGCGATTGGTTCCGCCGGTCTCAACGGCGACAATGTTGCCCTTATTGTCGACGAGGACACCCTGCGGTTGGTTCAGCGACATGCCGAGAACCGTGCCCTGTGTGGAACCTGGCGCGAACTCCTCAATGCTGCCCGTACCGTCGCTGGTGCGGTAGGCGACGTACAGATTGCCCTGCTGGTCGAAATCCATACCATCGGCCTCGATCCCCGGGGTCTGAAGCACCTGATAGGGGCTGGTGCTTCCCGACTGATATTCGACCACCGTTCCGCCGTCCGCGTAACTGCCCCCGTACGTGCTGTAAGATCCGGCGTTGCTCACGAAGACGTCGCCGCTGCTGTCCACGATTGGATAGAGCGGACGAGCAAGACCCTGCGAAAACGTGAGCGAGGGAGACTTGGAGCCCGCCGGATAGGCGGTAACTGTGCTGGCGTTCGAGTAGCCCTGGTTGGCCACGTAAAGCGTACCGTGCTTGTCAACGTACAAACCCCACGGGTAGTTGACGCCCGTAGTAATCATGCCAATGGGAGATTGGTGATTGCCTTTCTCCGGAAAGATAACCACGTTATCATCATATTCTTGTGACACGAAGATGAGCCGCTGGCCCGGAACTTTCGCTGCGGGCGAAAGCCAACCGGATCGCTTTGGCCCCCTGCGATGCACGGGAATCGACGTACCCTGTGGCATCGGGCGCACAACGGCCGGCGGCACGGAGCCTTCTCGCATTCCGTTGGGCGCCGTTTCATCCTGAGCTTGTTGAAGGACGCCGCAGCCTGCGAGCATTCCCGCGGCGATCAATGCGCCGACGCCTAAGCGTGAAGCTTTCATGGTCTTCCCCTCCAGGCTGGGGGCGTTCGACGGGGCCTGACTGTTCCCGCCCAATGAAACTCTAGAACGACCGAAGCGCTATTTCTTCAACACTCGACCGACGCCTCGCACGATCACGTTTCGCTTTCAGACATCGCGCCGGGGAGTCGTGTCGCCCTTCGCCCTTCGACGGAGCCTGTCCTGAGCGTAGTCGAAGGGCTCAGGGTGACACGGCAGCGCGCTCAGGGTGACACGGGGAGCGCGCGCTCACCGTGAGGCGGGGCGGCGTGTGAGTGGGATGACGAAGCGCGTGGCGGTGTGTGAATCGGTATAGGCGCTGATTTTATTGTCGACCAGACCCGTCGCGATCCCGGCGGAACGCACTTCGGCATCGGTCGGTGATGCGCCGCGGCCCTTGGGATGAAAGACCCAAAGCGAACCGCTGGGCTCCAGATGCGCGGCCGCGCGCTTAATGCGCGCAAGGTCGCGCGGAGCATCGACGCGCGCGAATATAAGATCGTAGCGTGTCCTCAGCGCTTGCGATGCCGACTTTGCTAGCGCCTCGTTTAATCCCGTAACGAACGCGTCGTCGTGCGGCCCGACGAGTGCCGCGTGTGTTTCGGCAAAGATGCCGAGCTTTTCCAGAAGCGAGCGCCCCGAGTAGTCGCGTTCCGCGCGCGTTTTCATGCGAAGTCTAGATTCTTTGGCTTCGGCGGAATCTCCGTGTAGGCCATCGGCCGGTCCCACCAATCGTGGCGCCGGACCTCCTTGAGGCGCTCGCTCGGCGCGGGCGGAAGGCGCATCTCGAGCCCGCGCGCGTACGCGCTCGCGTAACGGTCGACCATGCGCTCGACGCTGAACTTGCGCTCGACGCGCGTCCGGCAGGCGCGCCGGTCGAGCGCCGCGAGCTGCGGCACGCGTTCGACCGCCTCGTCAACGGTATCGCATAGGAAGCCGGTGACGCCGTCTACGACGATCTCCGGAAGCGAGCCCATTCGCGCGCCCAGTACCGGCGTGCCGCAGGCCATCGCTTCGATCAGCGTCATACCAAATCGCTCGGGCCGCGTCGTCATATGCACGAGCGCGAGCGCGCCCGAGAGCAGTTCGTCGCGCGCCTCGCGCTCGACGGCACCGAGGAACTGCACGCGATCGCCGTCGATGTGCGGCGCGACCTGTTCGCGAAAGTAGGCTTCGTCCTGTGGAATCGCCGCCATCTTCAAACGCACGCCGGCACGCCGCGCGATCTCGATCGCGAGATGCGTCCCTTTCTCGGGATGAAAGCGACCGAGAAAGCAGAGATACTCGCCGGGCTTATCATTGAAGGTGAACTGCGAGGGATCGATGCCGTTGTAGGTCGTCCCCAAATACTCGAGCCCCGGATCGCGGTCCGCATCGGAGATCGAGCAGTAGAAACTGCGCTTCGCGCCGGCATAATAGGCGGCGAGAATCTGCGGCGACGAGAAGCCGTGAATCGTCGTGACCAACGGCGGAGAATCCGTGGCCAGCGCGTACGTCAGCGGCTTCCAATCCAGGTGATTGTGAATCAGATCGAACTCGCCCGCGCGCTCGAAGAGTTGCGCGATGTGCAGCGCGGTGAAGACCTCACCGTTCAGCGCCGGATCTTCGTTCAATCCAACCGGAACGACGGAGGCGAGTTTGCCGTCGAAGCGCGAGTTGCCCGTGGCAAAGAGCGTCACGTCTAAGCCGCGCCGCCGCATGCCCTCAGCCACGTTGAATGCGATCTGCTCCCAGGGGCCGTAGCCCGGCGGTGGCGACGGCCACGAAATTGCGCCGAGTACCGCGAGCCGAAGACCCGTCAGATCCACGAGCTATTGGTCGTCGTCGACGACGCGGTTGTCGCGATCCGCGGCGGCAAGATTGAAGTGCGTCTTGCGAATCAGGCGTTTCATCGAAAGCGCGGAGTACGCCGGTACCGGCGACGCGCGCGTGTAGTCGAACATATCGCTGAGATCGTCGTCGGTGACGTCGCGCTGTCCCATATTCCCAAGGCCCCAGTTCACTTCGATGAACTTCGTTATGGCAGTCGACTCGCGGCGTTTATGCGATACGAACGGCGTCGCATTCGGATTGGCTGGATCGTAGTTGGAGCGAGCCCAGGCCGACATGACGATGATCGGAATGCGAAAGCCCCACGTCGTGCCGTCCGGCCCAGGGGGCGGTGCGACATGGTCGAACCATCCGCCCGAATCGTCCCAGGTGACGATCATCGCCGTATCCTTGTAATAGTTACACTGCGAGGCGGCATGCATCGTCTGCACGACGGCTAGGTAAATCGAGCCGACCCACCCGGGGCCGGCAGAACTCAACGTTGCGCCGTGGTCGGAATCCAGCGCGTTGGGCATGACGAAGGAGACCTGCGGCAGGCGGCAGTTCGCAATGTCGCTCAAAACCTTGCCCGAAGGCGTAATGACGTTGTTCTGCCAGTCCGGACCGTAGCGAATCTTGCGAAAGGCATCGTAAACGTTGACGGTTTGATTGACGGTGTCGTCGTAGCGGCCGGTATAATACTTCCACGAAACGTGGGCGGCGTCGAGGAGATCGGCGATCGTCGGCTCGTCAAAACACGGGAAGACGCCCGGCGTGACGATCGATTCCCCTTTACCGAAAATCGGTACGGTCGTGCTCGGCGGAGCGTCACAGCCCCAGATGTCGCTGTTCGGGTTTCCGGCGATTCGGCTCTGCGCAGTCGCCATCGTATAGTGGCTGGGAAGCGTCGGCACCAAACGCGGCGCGAAGTTCTCGTCGGCAAGCGCGTAGTGCGCCGCCAGCAAGTGATAGATCGTCATCTCGGAGTCCGGCACGTACGCGTACGCGAATCCGGGTCCCGGTTTGGGAAAGCCGGGTATCGTCGAGATGCGGTCGTTCACAAAACCGTCCATTCTGCCGCGAGCCCACTCGCCCAAGAGCGAGAGGTGGCTATGACTCGGATCCGACGGGTTCTCCAGCGGCACCGGCTTTAAGGCAATTTGCTCGCCGTCGGCAACGGCCGTTTGCGAGGTGTCGGCGCCGGGATACGGGCCGCCATGCGCGAGAATCGAGGACGCAAAAAGATTATCGAACGTGCGGTTCTCTTGCACCATCACGATCACGTGACGAATCGGGCTTCCGGCGACGGCTTGGCCGAGCAACGTGGGATTCGAAGTCGAGGAACCCGTGACTCCGCCCAAGCCGAGCATCGCCACCGCAGCAACCCACTGTTTTATCACTGGATCAGGCCGCCTTTGAGGACGAGTTGCGGCTCGCGCAGCGAGCACACGTCTTGCCCCACATCGGCGCGCAAGAGCAGCAGATCGGCCGGTTCGCCGACAGCGAGGAGCCCCTTATGCAAACCGACGAGCTCCGCGGCAACGTTCGTCGCCGCATGCAGGGCCTGTTGCGGCGTCATGCCGAGCATCGACCACATCAACTCGACTTCGCGCCCGTAATCCTCGTGATAGTTGTATGGCGTGCCGGCGTCCGAGCCGCCGGCGATCCGCACGCCGTTCTCGTAGGCTTTTCGAAGGTTTTGCGCCATCACGTCCCCCAAGCCGCGTGCCTTTCTCTGCACGTACTCCGGCTGCTGGCCGTCTTCGAGGTGCGCTAAAATGCAGGTCGGCGCGCTCAGCGTCGGGACGAGGTAGACGTTTCGCGCCTTGAAGAGTTCGATCGCTTCGTCGTCGAGCAGCGTTCCGTGCTCGATCGAATCGATGCCCGCGCGCAACGCATTCTTGATGCCCTGCGTACCAATCGCATGCGCGGCGACGCGCAGACCGTGACGATGCGCTTCCTCAATGGCGGAGCTTAGCTCGTCCGGGGTAAGCTGCGCGTTGCCCGGTACCGCGCCTTTGGTCAGCACGCCGCCCGTCGCGATCAGCTTGATGCAATCCGCACCCGCCCACATCTGTTCGCGGACGGCCTTGCGCGCATCCCAGGGTGAATCCACGGCGCGGCCGATCGGCCAGCCGTGACCGCCGGTCATGCAGAGCACGGCTCCGGCGGCACGCATGCGCGGCCCCGGTATGCGCCCCTCGTCGATCGCGTCGCGAATGTCCGGCGCGATCGCGTTGGAGCTGCCGACGTCGCGAATGGTCGTGACGCCCGCCTTGACCGACTTCCGGGCGTTCTCCACCGCGCGCAGCATCCGCTGATTTCGTGTCGTCGTCGAGATCATGCCCATCATGTCGGGCTCGCCGCTTGCTTCGAGATGCGCGTGCGCGTTGACGAGCCCCGGGGTAACGCACGCCGACTCGAGATCGCACTGGCCGCTCGCCGCGCGAATTGCTTCGATGCGCCCGTCGTTTACGACGAGATCGACGTTTTGTTTTGGCGGTTCTAGCGTACCGTCATAAAGAATCCCGGCGCGAACGATCATTCGCCGGTATTCCAAGCCGCCTCGAGGGGAGTCCTTTATCGAACCACGAGGTTTGTAAGGTTGACGATGCCGTTGACGACTAGCTGCACGGCGATGGAGGCAACGATGATCCCGACAATCCGGCTAACTGCGTCGATGCCGGTCTCCCCAAACCACATGGTCAGGCGTTCGGAGGCGCGCATGAAGAGGTAGGTGATGACGACGACGATAACGGCGACGACGATAAAGATGCCGGCGTTGAGAAACTTATGCGCGGGCGATGGAAAGACTAACGCGACGCTCGCCGTCAGCGCACCCGGACCGGTAATGATGGGGATCGCCAGGGGAAAAACCGACGGATCGCTCTGCGGAGCGACGGCCTTCGCCTCGCCCGCCGTCTGACGGTCGGTCTTCTCGGCGAAGACCATGTTGAATCCAACTTTGAGCAGCAGCAGCCCGCCGGCAATCTTGAAGGCGCCGATCTCTACTCCGAGCGCCTTGAGCAATGCTTCTCCGATGAAAGCAAAGACGATCAGCGTGATCCCGGCGACGATCGACGCGCGTAACGCAATGTGAGCCTGATCGTCCTCAGAGCGCCCCTCCGTCAAGGTGGCGAACGCCGCAGCCGCTTCGATCGGGTTGAGCATGGCGACTAGCGTGACGAACACATAGAAGGCCTCGCCGAACGGTCCGGTCAGCATCGCGACCAGCTCAGTAGTGCGTGGGCGGACTCGGCCCGGGCAATCGCTGCCGGGTCAACCGGGCCGTCGACGAGCATCGTAAAATGCCCCATCTTGCGGCGCGCGACGGCGTGGCGCTTCCCGTAAACGTGCAGAACGATGGCCGGATCGCGCAGCAGCTCCGCGATTCCCGTTAGTCGATCGCCCGTGCCGTCGCCGAGCACGTTCATCATGACGGCGTTGGCAAGCAGTCGTGGGGGCGAAAGCGGCAGACCGCAGATCGCGCGAACCTGCTGCTCGTACTGCGAACACGGCGTCACGTCAATCGTGTAGTGGCCGCTGTTGTGCGGGCGCGGCGCGATCTCGTTGACGAGGAGCTCGCCGCTTGTGGAAAGGAAGAACTCGACGCAATAGGTGCCCACGATGCCGAGCCTGCGCCCGACGACCGCGGCCATTTCGGTTGCCTGCTTCGCAGTCGCCACGCTCACGCGGGCCGGCGCGATCGTCATCGTGAGGATGCCACAATCGTGCCGGTTTTCGGCGACGGGATAGGCGACGAGCTCGTCGCGCTCGTTGCGAGTGGCGATCACGCTCAACTCGCACGCGAGCGAAACCTTTGCCTCGAAGATCAGCTCGGCGCCACCGGATTGCACGAGCGCTTCGCGAGCCTGCTCGATCGAAGCCGCCTCCCATTGTCCTTTGCCGTCGTAGCCGCCGCGCACCGTCTTAAGCACCGCCGGGAAGCCGATCCGTTCGGCGGCGCGCGCGAGGCCGTCGAGGCTTTGCACGGCTGCGAACGGCGTGGTCGCAAGACCGGCGTCGCGCACAAACTCTTTCTCGCGCAGCCGGTTCTGCGTGACGTGCAGAACGCTGCTGCCGGGCAGCACGCGATATGAGAGCGCTTCCAGATGACGAACCGAGCCGATATCGATGTTCTCGAACTCGTAGGTGATGACGTCGCTGCGACGCCCCAGTTCTTCGATCGCCGAAAGGTCGTCGTAAGCTGCGACGATCTGATCGTCGGCAACCTGCCCGCAGGGAGAGTGCTCGTGCGGATCGAGCGTGATGACGTCGTATCCCATCCGCTTCGCATCGAGCGCGAACATGCGGCCGAGCTGGCCGCCGCCGATCACGCCGATCGTTTGAATTGATTTCAATCGAGCGCGCTGGAGGCCGCCGCATCGTGCATGCGGGCGACGTAGGCGGCGAGCCGCTGCGCAACGCCGGCGTCGGTGAGCGCAACGATGCGCGCCGCAAACAACGCGGCGTTCACCGCGCCGCCGATGGCCATCGTTGCGACCGGCACGCCGGGCGGCATCTGCACGATCGAAAGCATCGAGTCAAGGCCACCGGCGCGAGACGACTGAATCGGAACGCCGATCACGGGAACGAGCGTTTTCGCCGCCGTCATGCCCGGCAAATGCGCGGCCCCGCCGGCGCCCGCGATAATCGCGGTCAACCCGCGCTTCGACGCAGTTGCCGCGTATTCGAACATTTCGTCGGGCATGCGATGCGCGGACACCACGCGCACCTCGCAGGGAATCTGCAGCTCGTCGAGCGTATCGCGCGCCGCCGACATCGTCTCCCAATCCGAACGGCTGCCCATGATGATTCCGACAATCGGTTTACCTGCCACCGCGAGGCGCTTCGCGAGTCTCCTCGAACCCCCCCGCCATGTCGCGCTTTCTTCTCGGCATCAACTACTGGCCCCGCAAGAGCGCGATGTACATGTGGCAGCGGTTCGATCTGGACGAGATCGGCGAAGACATGGCGCGGATCAAGGCACTCGGCCTCGACGTCGTGCGCTTTTTCTTGATGTGGGATACATTCCAGCCGGAGCCCAACGCGATGGACGCCGGCGCGTTGCGCCGCTTCGATTCGGTTATGGACGTCATCGCCGGTAGCGGACTGCAGGCGATGCCCACGCTCTTCTGCGGCCATATGAGCGGCGTGAACTGGCTGCCGCCGTGGGCGCTCGAACGCGAAGTGAGTCAAGGGCGCTTCCGGACGATCAGTCGCGGTGCCGTGGTCGATCGCTCGATCGGCGATTTCTATGCCGACCCAGAGCTGCTGCGCGCGCAAGTGCTCTTTGCACGGCGCGTGGGCGAACGGGTCCGCGAGCACCCGGCCCTCTTCGCCTGGGATCTCGGCAATGAGTTTTCCAATCTTCGCGAACCGGCTCGACCGCAAGACGCAGCCGACTGGAGCCTGCGGCTGAGCGAGACTCTGCTCGATGCTTCGGGCGGCCGCGTGACGGGCGGAATGCACGGCGAAGACCTCGAGCGAGATCGCAATCTCCGGCCGTCGAGCATCGCGCTTCCGTGGGCCTTCCCGACGATGCACGGCTATTCGGTCTACAGCGCGTTCGCGCGCGGCCGTCTCGACACCAATGTCGTACCGTTCCTCTGCCAGCTGCAAGCGTCGTTTAGCGGCAAGGCCGTGCTGTTCAGCGAGCTGGGTAATCCGGAGTGTCCGCCGGCGAGCAATCGCGTCAACGGCTTCGCTTGCTTAGACGAGACCGAGATGGCGCTTTACGGGCACGGTGCAATCGATCGGCTTCACGCACGCGGGGCGCTGGGTGCGTTTTGGTGGTGCTGGGCCGACTACGATCTCGCCTTGGCGCAACTGCCACCGTTCGATCGCGCCCCTCACGAGTTGCGCTTCGGCATCGTCCGTAGCGACGGCACCGCGAAACCGGTTGCGCAGACGCTTGCGCAACTCGCCGCCGAGGGACGCGACGTCGTCGCTCCGCCGCCGGCTCCGATTGCCGCTGAAGGCGAACACTATGCCGGCCTTCCGCAGAGCATCGAGCACGAATACCGCCAGTACTGCGAAAACCATGCCTGACAACGAGCGCGTTCTCATCGTTACCGGCGCCAGCTCCGGCATCGGCGCAGCGCTCGCACGCGCCGGGGCCGGCGCCGGCTATCGCGTCGCGATCGTCGCGCGCCGCGCCGAGCGGCTCGAAGAAGTCGCACGATCCATTCGCGACGGCGGCGGTCACGTCGTTTCGATCGTAGGCGACGTTACCGGCGACGGCATGCCGGCCCGAATCGTCGCTACGACGCTAAGCTCGTTCGGGCGAATCGACGTCGTCGTGAACAATGCGGGCGGTGGTGCTCTTGGGCCGCTTCTCGAGCAAACCGATGCCGCAATCGAGACACAATGGCGAACTCACGTGGTCGCGCCGTTGAAACTCTCTCGCGCCGCGCTGCCGCATCTCGAAGCCGTTCGCGGGCAACTCGTCTTTCTCGGCTCGGGAATCGCCCGCGTGCCGCTGCCCAACTACGGCGCCTACTCGCTTGCCAAGGCCGCCATTCGAGCTGCGGCGACTCAGTTGCGACGCGAGTTGCGCGATCGCGGAGTGGCCGTCACATACGTCGATCCCGGACTAGTCGCCACCGAGTTTCACAAAGCCATGGGAATCGAACGCGCGAACGAAGTTCCGGCGGCCTCGCCGGAGCATGTCGCGCGCGCGATCTTGCGTGGCATCGCGCGCCGCTCCACGAGGGTCAACGCCGTTCCGTTGCACACCGCCGGCGCCGCCCTCGGCGAATGGTTCGGAAAGCTCGCCGACGGGTTTATCATTTCGCGTCTCTCCCCGCGAAAGCCGACCGCCGCGGCGCCACCTGTCATCACTGACCGTGTCACCCTGAGCGCAGTCGAAGGGCGACGGGCGGTCACTTCCTTCGAGGCGGCGCTCGAGCCGGTGGCGCGGCGCATGGAGCGCATCAAGCTGCCGGCGCAGTTCTTGCGCGACGCGCTCGTGCCCGGCGCGACGCTCGAACTCAACGCGCTGGCGATGCAATGGGCGGGAATGCCGAATAAAAACGAACGCGCGGCGCTGCGAGAGGCACTCGACGCGCTCGCCGCCGGCGGCTATCTGGAACCGCTAGGGGACGAAACCTGGAGAGTTACGCGCGGCGCAGATGCTTGAGACCGATTGCCAAAAAGAAGAGCAGCGTCGCAAGCAAAACGATGGTGGCGCCACTCGAGGCCCGCACGTAGTAGGAAAGATAAAGGCCGCCCTCGGTGCTCGCGGCACCGAAGAGCGCGGCTAACAGCATCATCGGCGAAAAACGCGACGTCAGCTGATAGGCGGCGGCCGCAGGCGTGACCAACAGGGCCGCAACCAGGACGATGCCGACCGCTTGCAGTGCGACGACGATTGTGAGCGCCAACATCACGAGCAGCGCATATTCGTAGGCCGGCGAGTTGATGCCGCTGGCTTGCGCGACGACCGGATCGAACGTCGTGTAGAGCAGACCCCGGAAAAGCACGGCAACGGTGACGGCGACCACGACGCTCAGGCCGAGAATCAACCACAGATCCTGCGGCTGAACGGCCAGTATGTCGCCGAAAAGAAAGCTCTGGAGATCGACTGCGTAGCTGCGCTGCTGGCTCATCAAGAAAACGCCCAAGGCAAACATGCCGGTAAAGAGCACGCCGATCGTCGTGTCGAGCGATATGCGGCCACGGCGATGGACGAATCCGATCCCAACGGCGGTGAGCACGGCAACGATGCCGGCACCGATGTAGAAGTTCGCGCCACGCAGATACGCGATGACGATCCCTGCGAAGGATGCGTGCGCGATGCCGTCACCGATGAACGACAGCTTACGCAGAACGACGTACGTGCCCATCGTCGAGCAGAGCAGTCCAACGGCCAGCGCCGCAACGAAGGCTCGCTGCATAAACGCATAATGAAACGGCTCCAATAGCAGCGTCACGCCCGCATTTCCGGATGGGCGGCGTGGGCGGCGTGGGGCTCGTGATCGTGGCGCAAGTGTCCGTGCGTGTGGGTGTGCTCGCGAATGGCGCTATAGGCGCCGGACTCGACGACCTCGCGCGGGGTTCCAAGAGCGAGGACGCGGCGGTCCAAAACGAGCAGACGATCGAACCAATCGTCGACCCTGTCGAGATCGTGTGTTGCCATGAGCACCGGAAGCCCGTCGGCGACAAGCTCGCGAACGATCTTGCGCAACGCCTCTTCCGTTGCCGCATCGACGCCGGTCGTCGGCTCGTCGAGCAGCAGCAGCCTGGGTTCTTGGGCGAGCGCGCGCGCGACGAAGGCGCGTTGTTGTTGACCACCGGAAAGATTCGAGATCTGCCGCCCGGCGAGTTCGGCCATACTCACAACGCTCAGCGCGTGATGAACGACGTCGCGATCGCTTGAGTCGAAACGCTGCCAGAAATGCATCCGCGCGAAGCGACCCATGGCAACGACGTCCCAGACAGTCGCAGGAAAGGACCAATCCACAGCCTCGACCTGGGGCACGTAGGCAATCGTTCCGGGAGCAAGCTTTCGCGGCGGCTGTCCGAGAACGCTCAACTCGCCGCTCGACGGCAGCAACAGACCTGCGATCGTCTTGAGCAGCGTCGATTTCCCCGAGCCGTTGGGGCCGACGATGCCAAGCGCCTCTCCATAATGCACTGCGAACGTCGCGCCCACCAGCGCCGTGAAATCATCGTAGCGTACGTCCAAATCGCGCGCGACCACGGCGTCTCTCTTCACTTTAGCGCTTTCACGATGACGTTCGTGTCGTAGGTCAGCATCTCAATGTAGTTTGCGACGCGCGGGTCGGTACCGACGGAATCGTCGTAGAGGTCCTCGACGACCGTGATGCCCGCGCCTTGCGCGATGGCGTATAAAACCTTTGGGCTGTACTCGGGTTCGCTAAAGACGCCGTGAACGTGATGCTGCTTAGCCAGGTCGATCAGCTGCGCGATTTGCTGTGGATTGGGTTCCTGGCCCGGATTTCGCTCGACGAAGCCAAGCGTGGTAATTCCGAAACGGTCGTTATAGTACTGCCAGGCGTTATGGAACACGATCATGTAGCGATGCGAAGGCGGAACGGTGGCGATCTGCTGCTGGATATGGGCGATCAGGTCGTCGAGCCGCCGGTCGTAACTCGCCGCGTTGCGACGATAGGCTTCGCTATGTGCCGGATCAACGGCGATCAACGCATCGCGGATCTTCGCAACGTACCGTTTGGCGAATACAGGGTCCATCCACAGATGGGGATTGAGATCCTTGACGGGCAAGCCTTGCGCGCAGACGACGACGCGAAGACTCGGCTTGCCGGCGTCACGCAGAAGACGATCGAGCCAGGTTTCGAGGCCGGCTCCGTTTTCGACCAATACGTCGGCATCGGCGACGGTCGCAACGTCCTGGGGCGCCGGCGCGAAGGTTTCCGGCGACGCGCCGATCGGTACGATGTTCTTCACCGTCACATACTCGCCGCCGACGCCCTGCACGAACGAGTTCAGTGTCGAGATGGTGGTCGCTACGTGAATCTTTCCTTGCGGACCCGCCTGCGTGACGGCGACGGGACTCTTATGCGCGCACGCAGAGAGCAGGAGCGCAAGCGCTCCCGCGATTACCGGCAGACGCCGCATTTTCCGAAAAACTCAATCGCGTGCCCGTCGAGCTCAAATCCGTTGCGGGCGCGCAGCGACTCGGCAAACTGCTCCATCGCGGCACAATCGACGTCTTCAACTCGGCCGCATGAGCGGCAGATCGCGTGGTGATGATGACGACTCGGTTCGCAGAGCATATACGTCACCTCGCCGTCTGCATCCGGGCGCGCCGTAATGTCGCCCTTTGCCTGCAAGCGATCGAGCGTACGATAAACGGTCGAAAGGGAGACGCGCGCGCCATCACGCTCGAGCCCCTGGTGGATTTGCGCGGCCGAAAGAAAGCGGGGCTCGCGCGCGAGGATCGATGCGATCCACTCTCGCGGTCGCGTCACATAATCGGCCCGAATCCCCATGGACTACCTCATTTGCGAACTATTCGCAAAAATCCCGTGTCGCCCTGAGTCTGTCGAACGGGCGTGGGGCTGGGCGACGGGCAGGTCGCCGCCTGGGCCTTTGCCTGATTGTGGACTCCGTCGCGCCAGTACGCGGACGTATCGGCCCAGGTTGGCAGCGTCAAGCCAACCGCCTGAGCGCGACTCTGCACCTTGGGGATCACGCCGGAAAAAATCGCCGGCACGGAGCCTCCCGACTCGTTGACGACATTAGCCATCGAGAGCCAGGCATCGGAGAGCATCAGCTTCGGGAACGCCTGGGCGGCCACCGGACACGACGCGTTCAACCGGGCGGCGACGTCGGATTCGAGTGTGAGCGCCCACGCAGTCGTCGCAGCAATTTCGGCAAAAAGCGGTGCTCGCGCCGCGTCGCTGGCGCAGATGCTGTCGAGTATGTCGCGTTCTTCCCGGAGCGTTGCGAGCAGGCCGGCAATTGCACCGATCCGCTGCAGCAGATCGCTCGAACTGCCGCCGGGTGCATTCCGGTCGAGGTCACGAACGCGCGCGTACGCATCGTCCGTGGTCTGGCTACTGCAGCGGTTCGCCGCCACTCGTACCGGAATCGCGGCCCGCAGCGGCACGGCCCCACCGACGAGTGCCGCGCACACGAGCAGCACGGCGCCGAAAATGGGCGAGCGTTTCCTCATTTGCTTTGACAGGTGCCTACTCCGGCGCGTACAATCCTCCACGTCGCCTTCAGGGACCCGTGGGGATGTAGCTCAGCTGGTAGAGCACTTGCTTCGCATGTAAGGGGTCTGGGGTTCGAGTCCCCACATCTCCACCAACGA
>JBEKMH010000029.1:0-27529 GCA_050008615.1 Candidatus Cybelea sp. | reverse complement strand
ATCGGTGAACCGCCGGCCGGGTAGTCAAAAATCTCGCCGCCGTCATTACCCGCATCTCCGCAATAGACAAGGCCCGGAACGATCCAGGTCTGCGCGCAGTCGCTGGAACCCGAGTACGATACCGTGCCCTTCAACGTCGCCGTCGTTCCGCTGACGGTGTATTGATACGTCTCGTTCGTATCCTGATCGAAGACGGTGAGGTAGGTACCGTCCCATTGTACCGAGCCGGGGAAATCCGGAGAGTTGCTCGTTTTGATCGTCTCGAATTTACTGCTGCCCTTCGGGAGCTCGACGAGCGCGAAGCCCGACCGGTCGCCGGTAAAACCGTCGGCGAAGAGATTACCTTGGTTGTCGTAGCCATTGAAGAACTCTTCGTCTAACGGCGTGGCGTAAGCGGTACCCGAGCCGCTCGCGTTCTTGAAGATGACGACGTCGCCGCCACCCGCACCCGACGCCTCCAAGATCCCGACTGCAAGGTCGCCGCTGGTATCCATGGCGCAGCTGGATGGGAAAGAGTAGGCGACAGACAGCGTCTTGATCAGCTTCTGGGGGACCTTGAACTCCTCGATCTGTCTCTGGCCGCCGACGTTCCAGAAGGTCTTCTTCCCGTAGCCATAGAGGACGTTCGTGCACCCTTGGCCACCGAGACCATTAATCGTACCGATCTGATCAACGCTCTTCGGATAGTTGAAAATGCTGGCGTAGCTGCCGTAGTCGTTGAGGACGTACTCATAGGTCTTCGACTTCGTATGCCGGTCGGGAATAATGGTAGCGTAACGGGGCAGCGGGTTTACGCGCGCCGCCGTTACGAGCCTTCCGTTCACCGAGAGCGTCCTGCCGACGTACGTGGCATTGAGCGTAGCGGTTGACGGCGCAACCGCCGAGGTGCCGCCGCACGCTGATAAGATCGCGAGCGCAACGATAGCACCGGTGTATTTCACTAAGCCAGTCGTTTCCAATTAGGGTTCCCCTTTCCGAGTAGACGGGTGCTAACGACGTTCGCCGCTGCTGTCAGCTATCCCAGCGGAGTAAGCGTCTACCTTTTGGGAGCGGACTAAGCCGGTTGTACGGCAGGAGGCGTCCACGAACCTTTGCCGCTCCAGTTGAGTCCGACCAGCCGAACATCTATCTCTCGTTCTTTGGGCAGAGCGAGTCGATCGATGCTCGTACGGTATTATCGACCGGAAGGTCTGCGCGATGCACGAACATGATAACGCAGACGTACCCACCGAAGACGGCAAAGTGCTGGACCTGCGAAAGCGTCACGGATGGCGAAAGTGGAAGCCTGAAGTCAATCGTCCAACCTGGTTGCGTCCCGTTGCACGTGGCGTGACTCTGCGAACTTGCAACGGTTCGCCCATTCTGGTTTCCTCGACCGCCGCTTCCTTTCAGAGAAGCACGGCGGCGACAATCAATTAGAAGCACTTACGTCTATCCGGCCTCGAATCGACCGCGTTCGCAGGTGCCGGTCAAGCCGGGAGAATCATCCTCGACAAGGGGGGCCCGGGGCTAGAAACTTGGCGATCAAACATCTGAACTTTTTACCGTGCGTTATTCCTTCCTTCTGATCGAGTCGCCGCGTTGGGCACACTCTCTTGAAATATCCGTGCGCTAGGTTTTTCAGTACGTGAATTCCTGGAGTTCGTTATTGTATGGAGGCGTAGACGCTGCTGGACCTATAGTGTCCGCGTGAGGCGTATGGCTAAGCCTCGCCATGGCACTTGGTTTACGATCATCAGAACTATTTTTCGACCAGCGCGAAAAAACGTTCTAATGCCTCGGATGCGAGACCTTTGAACCACTGCGCAAGAGCACCGCACGTAGGCGACGCGGCGGGGCAGGCGCACACCGTGGCAGATGTCTTATGGAGGAATGGGCTTCCTGGAACGCACCGTCTTGTTAGTGCAAAAGGCCATTGAGGAGCATCGGCGCCGCCATGCCGCGGAAGCTCTCGCGTCCTGGCCGCTCGCAGGGTCTCGCATTGGTGGATGAGGAACGGACGAACTATGGGAGATCGGCTCGTAACGATCGTGGTCAGCGATCCTTGGGGGTTTACTGACGAGAACCAGGGGCGCACGGTTTCGTTGCCCACATCGTTGGCGACGCAAATGGCAGATGGCTCCTGCATCTAAAAACGCCTGTCGTTTATCAAGGGCAGGCATGGCAACCTTGCCATCCCAGTGCCCCGGTTTTTGGGGCGGCGTAACCTTGACACGAGTTCGCCGGGCTTTCAACTCTCGCGCAAAGCCTTCGACTCCGTGGGTCATTGGATCCGTAGAGAATGGAGTTTCAAGGATTATACCGCCAGGAACCAATTCGTACGCCGAACCACGATTCCGCGTCACGGCTAATCGTCGCCCGCCGCCGTTGCCGTGATCGCGAAGCCGTTGCCGCATTGCATGACTCGGAATCGCGCACCGTATCCCTTGTCCGCCTTTTTCAGATTTATTGCGGCGACCGACACCGGAACAACGGAATTGTTCACCTTGCAGCTCGCTAGAATGGAGAATGTCGGGATGAAATCAGTTGCGCTCGCGGCCGCCGGCCTGCTGTTGCCCCTCTGCGCCTGCGGCGGCTGGGCGCCGACGATTGCACCATCGAACCTGCTTCAACCGCCTTCAGTTTCGGTCCGGCAGCTGGTTCGGGACTCGCGAGCGTCCGCTTGCAGGACGCTCGACGATCCAAACGACCCGACCTTCAGCGAATTGAACGGGATCAATAATAGTCGCGTCATTGTCGGCAATAACGGTAGCGGCGGCTATGCTATTCGTCCCCCATATCGGCAGAGCGATTACTCGAGTGCGGATTACCCGGGGGCGACCGCGACGGTGGTCACGTCCTTGAGCGACGCACACGTGATGGTCGGCTTTTACAATGACGGGAAAGGTGACATCCGAGCATTCATCGAGTCGGATGGCAGGTGGAGCAGCTATAAGGGACCTTCAAACCTCGTTGAGTATCTCGGCATCAACGGCCGCGGGATCGTTGGCTTCTTTACCGACAAGCACTCAATCGATCGTGGCTTCGAACTCGGCCGAAAACGGCGCATCCACCCTCCTGGGGGCATTAGCGTGGTCGCCGCCGGTATCAATAATAAGGACAACGTCGTCGGCTACATGACAAAGTCCGACGGATCGACGGCGAGCTTCCTGTTAACGCGCCGCATCTATACGGAATTTCAGTACCCCGGGTCGACCAGGACCGAAGCGTTTGGAATCAACGCGCAGGATGAGATCGTAGGCTTCTACGTTGACCCAGCCGGCACAACACATGGTTTTCTATTGAGCAATCCGACGACCGACCCGCGGTGGCACTCTTTTGACGAACCGAAGGCCGTTGGCCTCACCGTCGTGCGCGGTATCAACGACCACGGCGATCTCGTCGGCTATTACCTCGACAGCTCCGGGAATACGAACGGCTTTCTCTGCGAGTAATTCACTACTTCTCGAACGTCGCGTGTGACTGTTGCGTAACGGTGAGGGCCTCTTTTGTTGCCGCTAGTTCCTCTCCCGCAAGATCGAGCGCGATTGCCAGGCTATGGACCGGAGCTTTGCACTTGCGACAGCTTTAAGAGGGAACGAGAATGATTGATTTGCGGTGTCACGCATTGGGCGCTGTCGTAATGGTCGCGATGCTCGTAGGGTGCGACGGCGGAAGCAACACGCGGTTTAGCCCATCGCCTGCCGGAGTCACGGCGGAGCGCACGCGCCCGGACGTTAGGTACAGCGTGCTCTACAGCTTCAAAGACGGCTCGGGAGACGGCGAATACCCACAAGCAAGCCTCAGCAACGTCAATGGCTCACTTTACGGCACTACCTATTATGGGGGGGCAGACGGCCGCGGAGCGGTCTTCTCGATTACGCCGTCGGGCACGGAAACCGTGTTCCACAGCTTCAAAGGCGGCTCGGGAGACGGCGAAAATCCGTATGCGGGCCTTATCAACGTCAATGGCAAGCTCTACGGCACGACTTTCGGCGGCGGCGCGAACGGTCACGGAACCGTCTTCGCGATTAGCACGTCCGGCAAGGAAACCGTGCTCCACGGCTTCGGCCGCTCGGGAGACGGCTCAAATCCGGTTGCGGGCCTCATGAACCTCAAAGGCACGCTCTACGGCACGACCTATGCAGGGGGCGCAAACAGCGGCGGAACAGTCTTCGCGATTACCACTATAGAAAGCGCACGACCTACGACGGCGCGTTACAGCGTTATAAAACGTTGCGCCGCATATGTCTTTCGTCTCATCTCTTTGTCGTGCGAAGACGCGATACTGTAGGCAATCAACTGATACCCTATAGTTCCGAGGCAATATGAGATGCAGAAAGACTCAGCTCGAACGTCAACGTATTGCGGTGGCGTACAGTCGCGTCAGCACTTGGGCCGACGCCCCTGAGCCCGCTATGGCCAGAGTGCTGCCCCGGTCATTATCAGTTGGCAGGGCGCGAAAACCGCCGTCTTACCCTCGCGTTAGCAGTACGTTAGCAGTCGACCCGTCGCGAGCCGCCGCGGTCCAAGCGCAACGCGTTAAGCACCGCGATCTAGGTTGCGAGGCTGCTACGAGCTAAGCCGCCGCGCTGCGAGGCATGCTCAAGCGCAATGCGAGCTAGGCGCGCCGATCGGAGCCGCTAAGCCCTAATGCGATGCGGCCTCGCGGGCGCGGCGCGGGGATTATCGTACGAAGACCCAAACTGGCGCGACTAGCTGCGTTTTTGAGCCTACGATCGAGCCGATGGGATGTACGTTCCCGTTTGCGCGGGCTTCGAATTCCACGATACGCTTATCTCCCGGATTACTTGAATAGATGTTCCCTTCGCCGTCCACGGAAACGCCGTCGGGGTTACCGAGTTTAGTTCTACGGCCGGAGATGACAGCGGCGGGAGAAACGTTACCGTTTGCGTTGGGCTTAAATCGCTCAAGATAGTCGGCGTCGAAAGAGCCAGCCCACAATGCCGTCTTATTTACGGCAATGCCGTCCGGAGTATTGAGCAAAGTATATGAACCATCGAGTTCTCTGATTGGTTTGACGTCGCCATTAGCGTCTGAACTGAAAACGCAAATCGTGTTAGATTGGTTAGAAACATAAATGCTTCCGTCCGATGCTATTGCAGGATCGTTTGCCTCCGTAAGTCCAGTATCGTAGCCGCTGATGTCGCGAATAGGTGCGACGTTTCCGTTGCTTCCCGCAGAAAATTCGAGAAGAGCGGACGGCTGTGATCCGACGCCGCAACCGGAAGCACAATTGGCGACGTAGAGGTTGTCGCTGCTGTCAACTGCTAGACCCGTTGGCCGTGACAGCGCCGTTTGCGACCCGCTTATCACGATATTGGGTGCAGCATTGCCGCTGGAGCCGGGAGGGAACCCTACGATTTCATCGGTATCTATGACGGCTACGTAGATTTCACCGGAGCTGTCCACCACGATGCCACCAGCCTGCGTCAGTTGCGTTTGCGAACCTCCGATCACGACTCTCGGCGAAATGTTGCCAATGATGCCGCCGGGATATATGTCGATATCTGAGGCTGGGTTCGAACCGCCCTGAACTTGATTGAATACATAGACATATTTGGGTAAATGGCGCCTGAGGCTATCAACGCCCCGTGGGTCTCGTATCCGTTCATCGCTCGCTTGTGTTTGCCGTAGCGCCGTACCGTGCGGCATTCCGCCTGGCGCGCCGATTGGCGGCTGCGATCCGCCGCAGCCTACGAGTATTACAATCGCCGCGACGAGGCTTCCGGTGTGGCGGCTAAGACCCAGACCCATCGTGTCCATGTCCCTTTCTGATGTTCCTATTTGTTCTTAGTTATCGTGATTGACGCAACGACAGCGCCAGAAGCACTGTTCTTTGGGTCTTGGCTCGTAAGGGTTAGAATTGCGAAGCGCCCGGTCGCCTTAAACTTCCAGCCAACGTCGGTTAGGCCTGCCCACGGGTCTGCGCCGTTTCCCGAGCCGCCACCGAAGCTGTAGACCACCTTGTATGTAGCGTCCGGGCGGGTGCGCTCCGCGCTGACTCCGGCAGGCGATGGGCTCATCGGGCCGCCGCTTCCGCCGCCGCAGCCTGCAAGCATCGCGACCATAACGGTAGCGCCCAACGCGTAACGACCAAGACGCAAATCAATCATTCTTATTTCCTGTTAATGCTGTCGCAAGTGCAAAGTTCCGGTCCATAGGTTGAACGCCCTATCTGTGGATGCGCGGCCCGGATGGCGCGACGGAAACGGTTAGTCCGCCGAATATCCAACGACCGGCGAGAGTAACTGCCGTTACGGGGTTACCGCCAGCGGGGTAGTTCCAAACATCCAACTGTTGGTTGTTCCCCAAACGCTTAGACCAGCCCGCAGGTAATACAACGTCGCCGCCTTCAATCCAGAACGCGCACTCACACCGGCCGCCCGACTCTTGCTCGGTGCCCTCGAACCGCGTAACTCCAACGACTTTACCCGTAGAACCGGAGACCTCTACTCGGTCAACGGTTGCGTAGGCGTTTCTGTGGACAAGAAACGCCAAGTACTTGCCGTCCCATTGGAGGCCAGTAATGCTCGGTACGTTCTTCATAGTAATGCTTGTGAACCGGCTACTGCCTTTGGGAAGCTCTGCCAGCTCCTTCTTACGCGCCTGGATGTTTGACCCGGTGATAAAGAGGTTGCCCTGGCCGTCGTAAGCAAGCGCGCCATACTTTTGAAATCCTGAAACCCTGTAGTATTTCGGCCGTCCCTTTGCAGCGTGGAAAATTGCAACGTTGCTTTGGCCGTTGGCCACTGCGAGGGTCCCCGCGGTTGGGTCGACGGAACAGTAATTAGGGAAAGTTGCCTCTTCATGCAACGTCGCAATTGGCGTTGTACCGCCATGAGCGTATTCGTCTATGTATCCCGCGCCGTGATTATAGTCGTACCCGGTGATAAAAACATCACCGCCGGAATCCGAGCAAAACCCGCCCTGCGCTCCCTGGACGCCGAAGTCTTGCACGTGGCTAAGGCCGGGGTACGTTAGAATCTCTACCAGGTATCGCCCCACTCGGATATAGAGCAAATCGTTCCCCGAGCTGGACGCCTGCCGCACGTGGGCCACATTCGCGCCCGTCGCTGCGATCGGCGGCTGCGTGCCACCGCACCCTGCAAGCATGGCAGTGGCCACGCAGACACCTACAGCGTAACGACCAAGATGGAAATCAATCATCCTACCACCTCTTCTGAATGCCTAGCAGTTCGACGGTCCCGGTTCAGGCCCGTCTTTCCCGTCAAGCGAACCCGCACTTGCGGTAGCCACGCCGTCATCCAACGGCGCGGAATTATTCAAAGGTTTCGCAACGAAAAGGCGAGGAGGCCCGCCTGCGGGTGTGCGCCATCAGCCGAGTCGGCTTTGAAGCTGTAGAGAACGGTTTCGGTGCCGGACGCGGTAATAGCGAAGACCGTACCGTCTAGGTCAGCGCCGCCACCGGAAGTCGTGCCGTACAGCGTGCCGTCAACGTTGAGGAGGCCCGCTAGCGGGTTCGCGCCGTCGCCCGCGCCGCCGAAGCTATGGAGTACAATTTCCTTGCCGGATGTCGTAATCGAGAAGACCGTCCCCACGTTTCCATTGCCCCCGTCGCTAGTTGTGCCGTAAAGCTTGCCGTTGACGTTGACGACGGACGCCTCCGGGTGTGCGCCATCGTTCGGGCTGCCCTTGAAGGCCCAGAGCACCCTCTCTAGGACGTTCGGACGGGCGTGCTCCGCTGTGACTCCGGAAGGCGATGGGCTAAGCGGCGTGCCGCTTCCGCTGCACCCTGCAAGCATCGCGACGATTACGACCAACTCGTAACGACGCAAATCAATCATTTTTGCTCCCCTTCACGTCACGAGACTATCTGTGGATTCGATTGCCGGATGCGGCGAGGGAGACGGTGAAGCCCCAACAGGGCGCATGCCCGGACGCGAACATCACGGGCTGGCCGCCTGCAGGGTATTTCCAAAGGGCGACACGTTTAAGGTGCTCATCCCGACCGCCCTCACTAGAGACTAGATAGGCGCCTTGTAACGAGAAACTCTGGCCCTCTGGGCACCGGAGATGAAGCGCTTGAGACTCGATCACTACGCACTTAGCTGCTGCGTCGTCGCGGCAATGCTGGCAGGGTGCGGCGGATCGCCCCCGCCGATCGGCGCACCGGGTGCGATGGCATCGGTTTTTGCGCGGCATGTGCGGATGGCTTCTGGCTCGGGGAATTGCCCCGCGCTGCCCGGAGGCACGGGCATCCTTCCCGATGGTGACCTCTCGCAAGCGGCTGATCCACCAAATCTCGGATATGATGATAAGAAGGGTATCGTGTTCGCCCCGGATTGGGAAGTCTCGAAGCGCACGATTGATTTCATGGGTACCACATCCTGGGATGGGGATGGCGTCGACGGCTATTGCAGCGTAGACCTAGATGGTTGGCACGCAGGCGCGATTACATCCGCCGCTTTCTCCACAACCACAGGGGCATCGTATACACTATCCTTCGTGTTCTCTGGTAATGACGGCTCTCCGCCCACCATCAAGACGATGAAGGTCTCAATCGACCATCAATTCACGACGTACACTTGGGATACTTCTGGCGGCTACTCCATCGAAAATGGAGACTATACAACCGAAAATGGAACGCTTTACGGCACGACCTATGATGGGGGCGCAAACGGCGACGGAACGGTCTTCGCAATCACACCGTCCGGCAAGGGAACAGTGCTCCACAACTTCGGCGGCTCGGGCGACGGCGAATCCCCGCTTGCGGGCCTCCTCAATGTCAACGGTACGCTCTACGGCACCACAGATTGGGGCGGCGCGAACGGCAACGGAACGGTCTTCGCGATTACGACATCCGGCACTGAAACCGTGCTCCATAGCTTCGCAGCCAGGGCGGCACCGACTCGCCGGAGAGCCGTGGGCGGGCCTCCTCAACGTCAACGGTACGCTCTACGGCACGACGACCTGTGGGGGAAGAAACGCCGCCGGTTCTGTGTTCGCCGTGCGAAGACGCGATACTGTAGGCAATGACGCTGAAAACGTCGCAAAACGGGCCCGCTTCGGCGGGCTCGCTGCATTTAAACAAGCATTCGCGATTTCGCGAGACCGTGTTTCTTTCGCGTCTTCGCAATCTTGCGGGCGAAGTGCGTCATGCTAAGGCCGGGACTTGTTCCAAAAATCGACAAATTAATTCGAGCTTTCTGCCCGCCGATATGTTGGCTCTAATCCGGTAGGGGGAGGGGCTAGTTGACTGTCGCGCTTCCCGCAGCGATTGGCCTACTGTTGCTGCCGCATTGCTTGGCGTGTAGGCCGTGCGATAGCGTGCAGCCGATACAAGATCGCACGACCTACGACGGCGCGTTACAGCGCCTTATTTCGTTCCGCGGTATATCTGACACCCTACAGCTCGGAGGCAGCATGAGTGGTGCCCCTGGTCATTATCAGTTGGCAGGGCGCGAAAACCGCCGTCTTACCCTCGCGTTAGCAGTACGTTAGCAGTCGACCCGTTTTCACCGCATTTTCGTGCTTAAATTTGCTGGGGAAGGTGGGAGTCGAACCCACATGAGTTGCCTCGGCCGCTTTTGAGGCGGCTGCGTCTGCCATTCCGCCACTTCCCCGGAAGCTAGGGCTGATTCGCGTCGAGCAGTCGCCGAGCCTCGGCGGGATTTTGAACGGACCGAACCCCCAGGCGCATCTCCACCGATCGGCGAGCGAAGATGAGGGTAACGAGCTCTGCGCCGCGCGTCGTCCGCAGATCCACCCGCGCTACGTCGCCGTGACGCCAGCGCAGCGTTGTTAGTTGCTGGCCATGAAGTATTCCAAGCGCATCTCCACTGGGCGCCTTGAGAAGCGCGTCGCCCGCAGCGAACGCGAAGCCGGAGATGCTCTCGAGCCTTGCCATCGAGCGCGGGCCGTGCGGGGCGAACTCCTCATCAACAATCAGCTCATCACTGCTGCCAGCCAACGTCAACGTGCGCGTAAAGAGCGCGCCGCCTTGGGGTGGGTCGGGGGCGTCGTACGAGCAGGTGATCCGCGCCGTGGTAAGGGCGTCGTTTCTGCTACAAGTGTACGGGCGGTTAAAGGTGCCCGCGCCGATCGGGTGCGTGTACGTCGCGATGTAGTCGCGCGACGACGCGAGGGGCTCCGGATCGACCGCGTCTCTCAAGAGCCCGATGCTCGTTGCCGCATTTGCTGCTCCGTTACCAAGCTCTGCGATTCTGGCGCCGGCAAAGGGAGCAAAAACAACTCGCAGGTGCGCGTTTGCGATCGATGTGCCGTCGGGATCCCGAAACGGCGGCGGACTGCCCAATCGCGGCGCTGGTGCTCCGCTTGGGGGCGGCGCCGAAACGCCGACTGGAATCATGCGCACGCTGCGCGAGGCGATCGTAAACGGGGCAATCGTTGTCGCGCGGCCGCGTAGCGAAAGCGCGATACGCCCAACGCGCCGCGTCGCACCGCTTGGATTGACGGCTACGAGAAAAGCGTAAGCGCCCGTGTCGGCAAGCAGCAGCGTCGTCCAGGGCGGCCGCCGTTCGCGCGCGCCGACGCGGACCGCCGACGGATCGGCGAGCAGCCTTCCAGCTTCCCGCAACTCTTGGAGGCGTGACACCGCCCAGGCCTCGACGCGCCCCACCGCTTGGCCCGTGGGCAATACCGGCAGAAGAAGCGGGCCCGCGCTGGAAAGAGTGCGGAGATCCACAAGCGTGCATGTGAGGCCGCGAGCGTTGCAGTCGCGCTGCATCGCGATCGTCGCATCGGCGAACGCAGTGAAATCGGCGTTACTCAAGCTTCCCGGCACGAACAGACTTGGCGGCCAGACGATGAACGCATCCGCCGCAACGTGCGTTGTCGCGAGCGCGGCGCCGTAGCGGCGAATGAGATCGCCGAATGCCAGTGTCGGCGCATAGCGGGGCGAAGCGCGTAAATCAACGGCGAGCGCTGCATCCCACGCGTACGACCAGTTCGCCCAAGGTGCCTCCCAGCCGTGCGGATCGATCGTATCCTGCAGCGGAAAGTTAACGATGCCGTGCGCGCCGTCGCGCAACAGCTCGGCCAGCGCAATCGCCGTGTTCGTAGGATCGCTCGGTCGCGGAGCTCCCTCGTCGCCGCCCTGCAGCCATCCCGCCTGAAACTCGGACTGCATCACCGGAAAAATCGACTGGGTCTGCAGCAGGCCCGTTGCAAAATCGAGATCGGAGAGATCGTGCTCGCCGATGCGGTACGCGTCGCTTTGATACCAGTTGCCCCAAGCCCACGCCGGCGACGCGCTCGGAACCTTCATCTCGTAGGTATTGATGAAGAGCGGGACGCGCGGTCCCACGACCGACGCCACCGTTGCGCGGAGCCACGCGACGTACGCATGCCAGTGCGGCGCCGGCCAGGTGTCGTTATCCAGGTAGGCGCCTTGATCGTCGTCGAGCGCAATCGCGATCACGTCGCGCGAGTAGGGTTCGACGCTCCGCAACACGTCGCTGAGCCATTGGCCGGCAGAACCCAAATGCTGAGCGTTGGCGAGCCACTCCGCGGCGGCTGCGTCGGCGTGGGCGTTTTGCAGCGTCGCCGTGGCGGGGTAGCGCCCTTCCAGAACGTCGTGCAGCGGCATGTTGTATTGCGGGCGCTGCAGCAACCACGCAGGATATCCGCCGTTACGCCATTCGTTGCGAATCACGGGTCCGGGCCTCAAAATCAGTTTAAAGCCGAGCTCGTGCGTCAGTTTCAACAGGCCGAGGAGATCGCGGCGCGGATCGGTCGCACCGGTGAAGTCGCGTACGCCTTCCGAGGGTTCATGCCAGTTCCAGATGAGGTAGAGGTCGATCGTGTTGATGCCGACGTTCTTGTAGGCGGTCAGCGTGGCGCGCCAGCGCTCGCGCGGGATGCGCTCGTAGAAAAAGGCCGCGCCGTACACGAAAAACGGTCTCCCATCGACCGTAAAGACCGGATAGCCGCGCTCCGCGGTCACGTGCGACGTGTTCCAGGTCAGCCAACTCGGATTCGAAGTTACAGCGAGTGCCGGAGCCGGAAGAACGAGCGAGATCAGAAGCAGCGCAACGAAAGGCCACCAGCGCTCTTTGCGTGCGGCGACAAGAAAAACGACCGCGCCAACCCCGAGCCAGCCAAGGCCTAGCGCAATGGCGGCGGTGCCCGAGCTGGCAAACGCGAGCGACCATCCGGCGAGCGCTACGATTGCTGGGAGCGGGTAGAGCGGCATTCTAAATGGTGCCCTGATCTTGCGTTGTCGTAACACGAAGAGTGCAATAACCTGCGCGATGCCTTGAATCAGCACGATGCCGGCGGTCAAGAACGCAATCACTTGATCGAGCGTGAACAGGCTGGCAATCAGCGACAGTATGCCGACGGCCAAAAGCGCCACGTGAGGAATTTCTTTCTGCGGGTGAAGTTTCGCGAAGGCCGGCAAGAAGGCGCCGTCACGCGCTGCGGCAAACGAGATGCGCGAGAATCCGAGTAGGTTCCCATAGAGCGAGGCAAACGCGGTCACCAGCACGAGCAGCGTGACCGCGAGCGCGGCAACGCGGCCCCACGTGCGCTCGACGACAAAGGCGCCGACATATTGAGCTTGCGCGGTCGGTTGACCGTGTGAATCGAGCAGCGATTGCCACGGCACGGCGCCGAGCACGCCGACTTGCAAGAGCACGTAGAGAACCGCGACGAGCAACACGGAGACCAAGATCGAAAGCGGAATCGTCCGCCGCGGGCGGATCACCTCATCGCCGAGCAGCGCCACGTCGGCATAACCGACGTAGTCGTAGAGCGTTATGTAGAGGGCCGTGCCGAACCCGGCGAGCATCCCGGCACCAAACCGAATCGGTTGACTCAGGTGAAACGCACGTGTGAAGCGGACGATTCCGCTGTCGGCGTGTGAAAGTCCCGCGAGTGCGACCAAGGCGACGGTCACGGTCGCCGCCACTGCGAGCAAAGCGCTCAAAGCCGATACTTGCGACGTGCGCCGATAGAGCAAGATGATCGTGACGCCGCCGATTGCGATCGCGGCCAGGTCGTGGAGAGCAGCGTTTGTAAGCGGCGGATACAAGTAGGCCGCGTAGTTCGCGAAGCCGATATAGCCGCTGGCCAGTAGGCACGGAGCATACAGGAGAAACTGCCAGTTGAAGAGGAAGGCGAGCGCCCTGCCGAGGCCCTCGGCGCCAAAGACGTTGCGGAGATAGACGTAGGTTCCGCCCGAGCCGGGAAACTGCGACGAAAGCTCCGCCCACACCATGCCGTCGCAGAGGGCCACGATCGCACCGGCGATCCAGCCGATCAGCGCGAGCGGACCGCCCAGCGCGGCGATGACGAGCGGAATCGTCACCAGCGGTCCGATGCCGATCATCGTAATGACGTTGATCGAAACGGCACCACGCAGATCGATCTCGCGCTTCATACGGTGCGTGAGCTTCGCGGTACTAGGCGCGGGCTCTTCGCGCGACGAAAGAAAATCGGATGCTCGACGCTTCTACGCTTTCGCGATTACTACGGCTGGAGGGAACGCTGCACGTTGATTTCGTGCACGGCGAAGCACTTGTGGGCAATCCGCTTGGCGATCCGGCAACGCGGCCGGCGGGCGTGTACCTTCCGCCAGGATACGATCCTGCCGGTTCGCGCCGGTACGCGGCGCTCTACGTGCTACACGGTTATACCGGCGATGTCGCCGCGATGGTTTCGTCGCGGCCATGGGAGACCAACGTCGTGCAGTGGGCGGACCGGCTCATCGCAGCGAAACGCATGCCCCCGGTAGTCCTGGTGCTCGTCGATGGATTTACTCGGTTGGGGGGTTCGCAGTATGTCGACTCGATCCACAACGGAGCCTACGCAACGTACACGGTGCGCGACGTCGTCGGCCATGTCGACCACAACTATCGGACGATTGCCTCCGAAGGCGGCCGGGCGGTCTTGGGGAAATCTTCGGGCGGATTCGGAGCGATGCACCTCGTGCTCGAGCATCCGGGGGTGTTTGGTGCCTTCGCCTCCCATAGCGGCGACTCGTATTTTCGGTACGCTCATATCCCGGCGTTTGCAACCGTGCACCGGACGCTTGAAGCGCACGATTTCGACATTGCCGCCTACGTCGACGCATTCGAACGCAAGCCCAAGCGCGCCGCAGCCGATTATACGACGATGGAGATGCTGGCCTATGCGGCTGCCTACTCGCCGCGGAGCGCCACCGCCTACGACTTCGAGCTGCCGTTTGAGCGGAGCACAGGCGAGCTACGGGAAGACGTGTTCTCTCGCTGGCTTGCTTTCGATCCGGCGGAGCGCGTCGTCCACCGTCGCGACGCGCTGGCGCGGCTGCGGCTTCGATACCTCGACTGCGGCCGGCGCGACGAATATAATCTCGATATCGGCGCGCGAGTCGTTGCGGAGCGCATTCGTGCCCTCGGCCTAGAGGTGCGCCACGAGGAATTTGACGACGATCACCGCAACACCGGATACCGGCACGAAACTTCGCTCCCGGCGCTTGCCGCCGTGTTGGATCAGGAATGAAACGCTTCGGAATTTTCTTCGTTCTCTTGTTGACTGTAGCGAGCGGTACGCGCGTTCTCGCGCAGGTTCCGCCGCCTCCGACTCCTACTCCGGACCCGCAAACCTATAGCGATCCGGGGATGAACTTCACCGCGCCGGCCGATGCCGTTTTGGTGAAACGGCAGGACATCCCGCTAGCGCAGCTCGGCGACGACCTGCAACCCGTCGCGCTGTGGGTTCTCAATGCCGGCAAAGAAGACGCCCGGACCATTACGCTCTCCATGGAAGGCTACACCGCCGAGCCATCGCAGTGGGAGGGGCAGTTTGAAAGCCAGACGCACGGCGCACAAGAGGGCACGCTCATTCGCAACAAGACGCCGATGACGCTGCTCAACGGCATGCCTGCGACGTTCGTTGAAGTTGCCTATGGCAGCGGATTCGATGCGAAAAAAGAGTACGCCGTCGTTTGGGCCGACGGTCAGCGCGGGATCGTACTCGCGGAGACGACGCGCATGGGCGACGGAAGCGATGAAGAGGCACGCAGAGTCCTCAAGCAAGTAACGGCCGTTCGGTATCCGCTCTATCAGCCGTAGCATCGAGCGTTCGGCGAAGATCGCCGACCAAGTCTTCGACATTTTCGATTCCGACTGAGAGCCGCAAGAGCGCGTCGGTGATGCCGCGGCGTTCGCGCTCCTCCTTCGGAATGGAACCGTGCGTCATTCGCGCCGGATGGGAGATGAGCGATTCCACGCCGCCGAGGCTCTCCGCAAGACTGAAATAGGTGAGCCGGCTTGCAAAATCGAGCGCGCGCTCGACCGGGCCCTGCAAAACAAAGGAGAGCATCCCGCCGAAACCCGTCATCTGGTGACGCGCGAGGTCGTGTTGCGGATGCGAGGGCAGGCCGGGATAGTACACGCGCGCGACGTCGTCCCGCGACTCGAGGAACTCGGCGACGATTTGCGCGTTGTGCGCATGCTCGCGCATGCGCACCGCGAGCGTCTTCGCGCCGCGCATCGTCAGCCATGCGTCGTGCGGCCCGGGAACTCCGCCGGCCGCGTTCTGCGCGAACTTGATCCGGTCGTACAGCTCGGGGTCGTCGGTGATTGCCACGCCGCCGACGACGTCGCTGTGGCCGCCGATATACTTGGTCGTCGAATGAACGACGATCTGCGCGCCCAGCGCAAGCGGTTGCTGGAAGTATGGCGTCGCGAACGTATTGTCGACCGCGACGATTTGATCCGCGCGGCGCAACGAGGCGACTGCCGCGATGTCGACGATGTTGAGCAGCGGATTGCTCGGCGTTTCGACCCAGAAGAGCTTAGTGTTCGGCTCCATCGCCGCGGCGACGGCTTCGAGATCGCGCATGTCGACGTAGGTGAAGGTGAGGCCGTAACGCGCAAACACACGTTCGAAGAGGCGGTACGTGCCGCCGTAAAGGTCGTCGCCCACGACGACGTGATCCCCCGCCGACAGCAGGTTGATCACCGCCGAGGTCGCTGCCATGCCGCTGGAAAAAGCGCTGCCGAATCGCGCTCCCTCGAGCGAAGCTAACTGACGCTCCAGTGCCAAGCGCGTCGGGTTGATCGTGCGGCTATAGTCGAAGCCCTTGTGCTGCCCGACTTTGGCCTGCGTATACGTAGACGTCTGATAGATCGGAACGATCGTAGCGCCGGTCGTCGGGTCGGCCTCTTGTCCGACATGAATCGCCCTCGTCGCAAACTTCATGTTGTCATCCTGAGCCCCTCGACTCCGCTCGGGATAAACTTCGTCGAAGGGTCACTTGTGGACGACACCGGAGCTGGTGGAGAGGAAGCTGATGATGTCTTGGCGGGTCAGCACGCCGATGGGCTCGCCGTCGTCCGTTACGACGATGGCCGGATTGGCCAGCGTCAGGAGCTTATACGCAAGCTCGATCTCCTCGAACTGTTCGAGTGCCGGAAAGGCCCGGCCCATGACTTCGCTGACCGGCTGATGGAGGATGTCCGCATGATCGAAGACGCTACGCATGACCCCGACGTCGTTGACGCTTCCAACCTGTTCGCGTCCCTGCATCACGGGAAGCTGCGAGATTTCGTAATGGCGTAGGAGGTCGAGCGCAGTCTTGACGGTGTCGTCCTGCTGCACGGTGAGAAGCGGCGGCAGCGGCGTCTTGCTCCGCAGCACGTCGCCGACCGTCGCGCGCCGCTTCGCATCGGCCAGAAAACCGTTGGCAATCATCCAGTCGTCGTTGAATATCTTGGACATGTAACCCCGGCCCGAGTCGGGCAGGATTACGACAACGATCGCGTCGGGCCCCAGCGTCTTGGCAAGCCGCACCGCCGCCACGCCCGCGGTTCCCGAAGATCCGCCGACGAGCAAGCCCTCTTCGCGTGTGATCCGGCGCGCCATCAAAAACGAATCGCGATCGGAAACGCGCACCATCTCATCTATTACGCGCAAGTCCACGGTCTCGGGCAAGTAGCTCATGCCGATGCCTTCGACGGCATACGAGCGGGGAATGTCGCCGGAGTAGATCGACCCTTCGGGATCGGCTCCGACCACGTGAATGGCGGGATTCTTTTCTTTCAAGAAGCGAGCCGTACCGGAGATCGTTCCTCCGGTTCCGATGCCCGCGACGAAATGCGTGATCGCGCCACCGGTCTGCTCCCAAATCTCCGGGCCGGTCGTATGATAGTGCGCGTCGGGATTGAAATGATTGTGGAATTGGTTTGGCTGAAACGCGCCGGGTATCTCCGACGCCAGGCGGTTGGCGACGCTGTAATACGATTCTGGTGAATCCGGAGAGACGTTGGTGGGCGTTAGCACGACGTCGGCCCCGTAGGCGCGCAGCAGGTCAACCTTCTCGCGCGACATTTTGTCGGGCATCACTAAGATGCAGCGATAGCCGCGTATGGCGGCGGCCATTGCCAAACCGGTGCCGGTATTGCCGCTCGTCGGTTCGACGATCGTGCCGCCCGGTTTGAGCAGTCCCTGGCGCTCGGCGGCGTCCAGCATCGCGACGGCGGGGCGATCTTTGACGCTGCCTCCGGGATTAACGTACTCAACTTTGGCAAGCACGAGGCACGCGGCTCCGTCGACCACTTTGTTGAGCTTTACCAGCGGCGTGTGGCCGATGGCGTCTAACGCCGATTCGCAATAGACGAGTTTTGACGCTCCGGAGGTTGGCGCGGTGCTTGCCATAGGAGCGCCGCCTTCAGCGTGGCGAACACCTTCACCTATGAATTCGCTGGTGGCCAGGCTCTCCATCGCAATCGCGTTGCTGTACTTAGGAACTGCCGGATGCGATAACGGTGAGTTGCCGCCGGCTGCGGGTTTTGCGAGCATGTCGGGAACGATCGTGGATGCCACCACGAACGTACCGATCCGCGGTGCGCTGGTCACGGTCGATACCGTCTTGACGGCAACCAGCGATGCAACCGGCCGGTTCTCGATCGACAAGGTTCCCAGCGGCATCGCCGACTACGCGGTCGAGGCTACGGGCTATCAGGCGCAATCGTCGAGCACGACGATCGAGCCGGGCAAACCGTTCACTTTAAACCTGACCCTCAGCGCGGCGGCAACCCCACCGCCGCATTAAGGGAAGCTTCCCTAGCTGGAGCCTAAGGCTGTCGAGCGGCGATAGGCACTCGCCGGTTTTACCAGTGTTGCCCGGTCGGCGACCGTGCGGTCGATGATGCCCAAAACGACGGTAGCGAGGTGATCGGGGTCGTGCCGCACCATCTCGGTTTCACCGATCACTGCTGCCGACACGGGGTGGAACCCCATCGCGGCAATTCGCTCCACGTCGGGTTCCACCGGCACTTGGCCCTCTTGCGCGTACGCCGACAACAAGCGCGACGGTGGTTCGTCGTTCACGATCACATAGTCGCAGACGCGTTCGCCGACGTTGGCAATCAGCGCCTCGAGATGATCGGCGGCCGACATTCCGTCCGTTTCGCCCGGCTGGGTCATTACGTTGCAAACGTACATCTTTACCGCCGATGCGTCGGCGACTTCGCGTGCGATGCGGCTTACCAAGAAGATCGGCGCGACGGAAGTAAAGAGCGATCCCGGCCCCAAAACAATGGCGTCCGCATCGCGAATCGCCGAGATCACTTCCTCGAGCGGCGCCGCTGCGGGAGGGTCGAAGAAGATGCGCTTAATCGGCCGCTTCGCCAGGGAGATGTTCGATTCGCCCTCCACAATTGTACCGTCGTCGAGCTCGGCGCAGAGCCGTACGACCCCTAACGTCGCCGGCAAAACGCGCCCTACGACGTTGAGTACGCGGCTCGATTCCTTGATCGCGCGATCGAAGTTTCCGGTGATGCCGGTCATTGCCGCCAAGAAGAGGTTGCCGAACGAGTGCCCGCTCAGACCCTCGCCCTCGGTAAAGCGGTAGCGGAAAAGGTCGGTAACCATCGCCTCGTCATCGGCGAGCGCGACGAGGCAGTTGCGAACGTCGCCTGGCGGCAGGACGCCAAGTTCCTTTTGCAGGCGTCCCGAGGATCCACCGTCGTCGCTGACGGTCACGACGGCGGTGAGATTGCTCGAGCGCCGCTTGAGGCCGCGCAGCAACGTCGAAAGGCCGGTGCCACCGCCGATTGCCACGATCTTGTAGCCCTGCTGAAGTCGCCTGCCCACTAAGGCATCGCGAAAGCCTTTGGGTTGGCGGCTACCGGCGATCCGTGCGACGGCACGCATCCACATGGCGATGCCGATGACAAGAAACGCAGCGCCGGCGAAACACAGAATTCCGGTGAGATAGGCCGGCGGGAAATAGTCGACGACGATGCTGTCGAGTACTTCATTGACGTGAATCCCGCTGCCCAACGCAATGAGCCAGCGGGTGATCGCGTCGAGCAGCAGGACGATTCCGAAAACGGCTAGCAAAATCCAGCGCTTCACGCCGGCGCCGGGCAAGAGCCACCCGAACGATCGAGCAAAGCGCTGGCGCATCAGGCTGCCCGCACGAGATCGCGCGCTTCGAATGCGACCTCGATGCGCCGGTCGCCGGAGAAACGCCGCGCGAGCAGGCCGGCCACATACACCGAACGGTGACGGCCGCCCGTGCAGCCGACACCAATGGTAAGCTGCGACTTGCCTTCAGCGAGATAGCACGGCAGCAGAAACTCGATCAAATCGGTAACTTTGGCAAGAAATGGGGAGAGGGAAGCGTCTTCCTCGATGAACGCGGCGACGGCGGGATCTTCACCGGATTTATCGGCCAGCGACTCCTCGTAATTTGGATTGCGCAAGAAGCGTACGTCGAAGAGTAGGTCGAGATCCGTCGGCAAACCAAACTTGAAGCCAAACGCAACGAAGGTGACGCCGAGGCGCACCGGACGATCCGTCACAAAGGCTGCGGCGATTCGCTCCTTTAGCAAACCGTGGGTCAGGTTCGTGGTGTCGATGACCACATCGGCGAGTTCGCGCAACGGGGCGAGAAGTCGCCGGTCGGCGTCGATGGCCTCGCGCACGGAGCCCGTCTGTGCAAACGGATGGCGCCGCCGCGTCTGACTGAATCGGCGGACGAGCAGATCGTCGGCAGCGTCTAGGAAGAGGACCTGCACCAAGTGCGCGCCTCTGATACGATCGATCGCCGTGCGAGCGTCACCCAGTCGAGCGTCCCCGCGAACGTCTAGCGCCACCGCAACGTCCCGCACTCCCGATTTCTCGAGCGCTGCCACAGTGCTTTCGAGAACGGCGGGAGGAAGGTGCTCGATGCAGTAAAAGCCTTCAAACGATTTTATTGCCTGGCTCAGGCCGGCACCGGAGAGCCCCGTGACGAAGACGATGCGCAGGGAACCCATATGAAGCTCTTTTCGCCCGAGCGCGCCAACGCCCTCATTTGCAAGCTCGAGCCGCTGATTGAAGAGCTGCTGACGAGGCGTAGAGAGCTTGCAATTAAACTCCTCGAGTCGGATCCGGCGCTTCACCACGCCAAGCCCGCGACTCGCCCCCGCCTGGCCGGCATGCGCTCGGCGCTGCCCGCGCCACGCTTCGCCGAGCTCAAACACGAGATCGGGCGGCTGATTTACCGGATCGAATCGTACGGCTGCGTCGTCAAGGACATCGACCTTGGACTGATCGACTTTCCCTCGATGCGGGGTGACGAGCCGGTCTATCTCTGCTGGAAGCTAGGCGAGGAGGAGGTCGGTTACTGGCACGGGATGGACGAGGGCTTCACCACCCGCCACCCGTTGTAGAAAAGCCCTAGCTCGCTGGAACCTCAGACTCGGCGGCGATGAAATCCTCGGCCAGCCCCTGGAGGCGCACCTCACCAAAATCGGCCGTGTAGGCGCCGCCTTCGGCGCCGGTGATCTCGCCGATCTCGGGCACGTTGGCGAGCTGCGGGATCTTCGAGCGGATTTCGTCAGGGATGCGCACGCGATCGCCGACCGAAAGCGTACGCTGGTCGAAGAGCGCGTTCAGGTTGTCGAGGAGCATTGGCAATGGGATCCCATAATCGTCGCTGATGGCTCCGATCGTGTGTGATTCGCTGATCGCGCAGTTCGAGCAACCGCCTAAATGGAAGCGCGCGAAGACGCGCCGCGCACCGGCATGGAGCTTGAAGGCTTCGTCGACGGTCATCTCGGGAGTAAAATGCTGCTGCTGGTTCATTATCTGGTTTTCCATCATTCGCTAAGACGCGCTGCACGCCCCACCGGTTTCGAGCCCGTCCTGAACCCGGCAAAGGGCGGAGCACGCCTATAAGCCGGATTCTGTCCCCACGAGTGGGTGATGACCATCTCTCTGGGGCGCGCGTTACCGAGCGCCTCGATGCGACGTGGCTCGTTCGGACGGGCCGTCCATAAAATCGAGCGATCTTGCTTCAGGTGGGGTTTGCCCGAGTGCGCGTCACCGCGCGACTCCGTGAGCTCTTACCTCACGATTTCACCCTTGCGTGGGCTCCAGGGGAGTCCACGCGGTATGTTTCTGTGGTACTTTCCTTCGAGTTGCCCCGACAGGACGTTATCCTGCACCCTGCCCTATGAAGCCCGGACTTTCCTCACCCCCAATCGACTCTCGTCGATGAAAGCGCGGTCATCCGGCGTACTCCGCGCCGTCAGTATACCACCGCTCGAGGATCTCGGCCGCATCGATCAAGCGCGGCCCGGGACGGCTCAGGTAGGCATTCCCGTCAAGCGCGAGGACTCGCCCTGCCCTTCGCGCGGCGAGTGATCTCCACGTCTCGATTGCATCGAGCTCCTCAATTGCGCGGCGCGTTTTGTCAAGGTCGAAGCCGCATGGTGCGACTACTAAGGCCTCCGGCTCGGCTTGCGCAATCGCGCTCCATTCCAGCCGCCGCGAGTTCGCGCCGGGATTTGCAAGAATCGGAATGCCCCCGGCCAGCTCGACGAGCTCGGGAATCCAGTGGCCGGCGCTCATCGGCGGATCGGTCCACTCGAGAACCAGCGTGCGCGGCCGGTTTGCCGTGCCGCCGGTTCTGGCACGCAACGTCGTCAGGCGCGCCTCTAGGCGTGCAACGAGGTTACGAGCCTCCCGCGAGTGCCCGGTGATCTCGCCGAGCTGCGTAATGTTTGCAAAGACGTCCTGCACGCACACCGGCTCGAGCGAAATAATGCGTGGATCGGATCGCAAACGTTTTGCGGCGGAGTCGACGATCTCGTACGAAACTGCGCAGACCGCGCAAAGCTCTTGCGTGACGATGAGGTCGGGCTCGAGTTGCTCGAGCAGCGCGCTGTCGAGATGGTATAGACACGACCCGGCATGAACCGCGGCGCGTACGTGCCGATCGATATCGGCGGATGTCGGGCCGCCGGGCGTCGAAGCCGACGTAAGCTTCGGTAGTACGAGTGCTTCGGGTGGATAATCGCACTCGTGCGTGACGCCGACGACTTCTTTGCCCGTGCCAATCCCGAAAAGAATCTCGGTCGCGCTTGGCAACAGGCTGACGATTCTCACCGCCGTGTCACCCTGAGTGGAATAGTGTCATCCTGAGCCCAGTAGAAGGACGAAGGATTACTCGCCTTGCGCGAGTGAGTAGCCACGCTCGCCGTCGAACGTGTAGAGCCCCTCGGTCTTGATGACGTCGAAGCCCGCACGGTTGGCCGCCTCGAGCAACGCAACGACGCGATCGGGTGTGAAGGGCGTGCCGTCGGATTCAAACCTGCAGGACCAGTGATCGCTCCAATAAGTGTCGGGATTGCCGTTGGGCCACACTTTCGTGCCCCGATTACTGATCGTCGTGAGGCGCGTGTTTTCGACGCCGAAGCGTTGCATCTCCGAAGCAATGCTGTCGGGATTGCCTTCGGGCCGATCGATGAAGAGATCGACCCCAATGCGCGCCTTGGTTGCGGCGGCTTTCGCGGACCGGATTGCGAGATCCATGTGCACGCCCTTCGCATATTCGACGGGCTTGAGGTTGGCGGGTTTCTCGCCTAAGCGCGCGATCACCGCATCGGCGAACTCACTTGTCCCGACCTTCTCGTTCGACGTGCCTTCTTTATAGATGTCGTACGTGTGCACGCCGTCCTCGATGGTGCGCAGCCACGCGTTGTGAACGCGCTCGGCGGCGTCGGAATGCCCGATGTGCACGAGCATCAGGATGGCGCCGTGCAGCAGTCCCGACGGATTGGCGAGATTCTGGCCGGCACGGCGGGGTGCGGAGCCGTGGATCGCTTCGAACATCGAGCAATGATCTCCGATGTTCGCCGATCCGGCCAGCCCGACCGAGCCGGTGATCTGAGCGGCAACGTCGGAGAGCACGTCGCCGTAGAGATTCGGCATGACGAGCACGTCGAAAGCCTCGGGTGTATCGGCCATCTTGGCTGCGCCGATATCGACGATCCAGTGCTCGTGCTCGATCTCGGGATACTCCGTCGCGATCTCATCAAACGTCCGATGGAATAAGCCGTCGGTGAACTTCATAATGTTGTCTTTGGTGAAGCATGTGACTTTCTTGCGCTTATTGGCGCGCGCGTACTCGAACGCATATCGGACGATTCGCTCGCTGCCCGGACGAGAGATCAGTTTCAGGCACTGCGCCACCTGGTCGGTCTGACGGTGCTCGATGCCGCCGTAGACGTCTTCCTCGTTCTCGCGGACGATAACGAGGTCCATGCGGGGATGTTTGGTCGCGACGTAGGGATACAGCGAAGCGCACGGCCGAACGTTGGCGTACATTGCAAGCGTCTTGCGAACGGTGACGTTGAGGCTCTTGAAACCTCCGCCTTGCGGCGTCGTGATGGGTGCCTTCAGAAAGACCTTCGTCCGGCGCAGAGATTCCCAGGATGCGGGTTCGATGCCGTTGCTCAAGCCTTTCTTGTAGACCGTCTCGCCGATCTCGATGCGCTCGAGCTCGAGCTGGGCCCCGGCCGCGTCGAGGATGCGCAGCGTTGCCGTCATGATCTCGGGCCCGATGCCGTCGCCGTAGGCAACGGTTATTGGGGTCTTCAAAGTGACACGCAGCGGAACTTTGCGTACATGTACGGATAGTCGTCGAAGAACCAGTTCCGGAAAGAGCGGCGAATCAGTTCGCGAGGCGTCACCGGGCTGGCTCCCTTCATCACGTAGTGCCTGCCGTCGAAGAAATCGGCGGAGTACTGCCGGTAAGATGCCATGGGCTCGAAGCCGGGCAGTGGCGCGAAGAGCGTCGAGGTCCACTCCCAGCCGTTGCCGATCAAGTCGGCGACGCCCCAAGCGCTCGTACCGGCGGGATGCGCGTCGACCGGCTCCGGATCAAAGCGCGCAAAATCAAAGTTGCCATGTTGCGGCGCCGGCGCCTCGGAGCCCCAGGGGAAGGGGCGCTCATCGCCCTCCGGTGTCCCGAAGGCCGCGCGATGAAATTCGGCCTCGGTCGGCAATCTCGAGCCCGCCCACTGCGCGTACGCCCGCGCCTGTTTTTGCGTCACATACACCGGCCACGACTGCGGCAAGGGAATCGTCTCGAATTGCAGCCGGAGAGACCACTCGCCGTCGCCTTTCTTCCAGAAGTGCGGTACCGGTCCACCATCGGCAACGAAGCGCAGCCAGTCGCCGTTGGTAACGGGATAGGTTGCGATCTCGAAGGGCGCAACGTCGACTTGCGTTCGTCCAAACTCGTTATCCCAGCCGAAGGGAATTTCGCCCGGTTGCGCGCCGAGCGTCGCGACGCCACGCTCGACCGTGCGTGGATGGCTCGGAGGCGGGGCGTGGTCGTGGTGACGCTGCGCGATGAATCCTTTGCGGCTCGCATCGAGCTGATGCACGATATAGAGCAGCGTTTCGTCGTGCATCGCCTCATGTTCGAGGATCGTGTAAGCTGCCTGAGCCCGCACGAGCCGCGGAACCGTCGAATCTTCGATCGGAGCAAACTGCAGCGCGCGCGAAACGCGTTGGTCACACTCCGCGGCAAAAGCCGCAACGGCACGCCGGTGGGGCCAGTCGGTACGCTCGTGCCGCCGCGCGTCGTCGACCGTCGCGGGATCGATCCCGCGTTCGAAGAGGTGCTCGAGCACCGGGTCGAGCGGCTCCTCTTGCAGCGCCCGTTCGTTCAGCGTCAGAAAGCTAAACGCCGGAGTGTGCCCTTCGTAGAACGCAAACGGGTGGCGCAGCGGAATGGGGCGATCGTAGAACGCATCGTCGTGGATCAGAGCGAAGAGCGAGGCCGAACGCTCTCGGTTTTTGCGGTACCAGTCGAGCAGCCTCGACCGGTCCACTGAGCCTGTCGACGTGCCGGTGCTGGCAATCATAGCGTCCCGCGCTTCTCTTGTTCGCGCTCGATCGAGACGAAGAGCGCCTTGAAGTTGCCTTTTCCAAACGAAAGGCTGCCCTTGCGCTGAATGATCTCGAAAAAGAGGGTCGGCCGGTCCTGGAGCGGCTTGGTGAAAATCTGGAGCATATAGCCCATGTCGTCGCGGTCGACGAGGATGCGCAGCTCTCGCAGGGTCTCCATCGCTTCGTCGATCTTCCCAACGCGTTCCTCGAGCATATCGTAGTACGAGTCGGGAGTGTCGAGGAACTCCACGCCGTTATGTTTCAGGGCGCGAATCGTGGCGGCGATGTCGTCCGTCCGGATGGCCATGTGCTGCACGCCGGCCCCGTGGTAAAAATCCAGATACTCCTCGATCTGCGATTTCTTCTTGCCCTGCGCGGGCTCGTTGATCGGAAACTTCACGAGGTGACGCGGATCGGTCATCACCTTCGAGCGAAGCGCCGTGAATTCGGTCGAGATATCCTTGTCGTCGAACGAGACAAGCTGCGAGAAGCCGAAGACGCGGCCGTAAAAATCGCCCCATGCGTCCATCTCACCCCAGCCGACGTTGCCGACGCAGTGATCGATGAACTGTAGGCTGGGCTTCCTGGCGGTCGGGATGCTCTTGCGCGCTTCGACAAAACCAGGGGCGAAGATGCCGGCATAGCCGTCGCGCTGGATGAACGAGTGGACGGTATCGCCGTAGGTGGCGATCGTTGCTCGTATGAGGCGGCCTTTCTCATCCTCGAAGGCAGTCGGGGGCTGCAGGACGCGAGCACCGCCGCGCACCGCCATCTCGAAGGCGGCATTTGCATCCTCCACGAGAATCGCGATGTCCTTGACGCCGTCGCCGTGTAACGCGACGTGGCGCGCCACCTCGTCGTCGGGAAGCAAACTTGCGGTAAGCACGAACCGCAGCTTGTTTTGCGCCAATAGATAGCTGACGCGATCTCGCACGCCCGTTTCGGGCCCGGCGTAGGCGATTTGATCGAATCCAAAGGCGGACGCGTAATAGTGGGCCGCCTGCTTAGCATTGCCGACATAAAACTCGACGTAATCCCAGTCGATTTGCGCCAGCGGATTGCTGCGCGCCTCGGTTGCGGTACTCATGAGGCCGACTTGGCGAAGCTTCACCGGCGGCCCTGTCGAAAGCGGGGGTCATGGAAACGTCCCTCGCGCCGTCCCCTTCGGTACGAAGCGCTTTTGCGAGATTAGTCGACTATGCAGGCCTCTTCCCGCCCGCGCAGCTGTCCCTCGCGCAAGCAACCACAGAATACCGAGAGGCGCGCCGCGGCGCGCATGCGTGGATGCTGGGACGCTTCATCATCCCGGCAAGCACCTTGACCTCCGCGTCGCAACCGGGTGGCGGACCGTTTTCAGTCATCCTTGACGGGGGCTCGGATGCGGCCGCGTGGCTGGAATCCATCGGATCGCGTGTCGCTGCACTTGCAGTTCTTCGAGCAAAGGGCGTTGCGATCGAAGCGCTCGAGGTTTACTTGCCGGCCGCCTTCAGTGCGGATCGAGCGCTGGACGAGCCTCTGCAACGTTTGCGCGAGTTGCTGGAGAGCGCGAAACTATCAGATCTTGCGGTCTATGTCGAGTTCGCGCGCCGTGGGCCGTGGAAGGCGGTCCTCGAGCGCGCGATGGCCGCCGCCGTGCACGCGGGTTGCGGTGCAAAGCTGCGTTGTGGCGGACTGACGGCGGAGGCCTTTCCCAGCGTGGATGAAGTCGCCGGCTTCATCGCGGCGGCGGTCACGGCGAGGGTGCCGTTCAAAGCGACGGCAGGCCTGCATCATCCGGTCCGTCATTACAACGCGCAAAGCGGTTTCATAATGCATGGGTTCTTGAATATCTTGGCCGCGGCTGCCCTGGCGCCACGCGTCGGACTCGAAACGCTGCAGGCAGTCGTCGCAGAAGAAGATCCAAGCGCCTTTCATTTTGAAGCGGCAGCACTTCGCTGGCGAGACCAACGCATCGACGTCCAGGAGTTGGAGGCTTGCCGGTGTGGCGCATTCGTCGCCTACGGCAGTTGCAGCTTCAGCGAACCGATCGAGGACCTTACCGCGCTTGGGATTCTTTCGGCGCGATGAGTCCGGCGGATACGACCGACCCAGGCCTCGAGTCGTGGATTGCAGTCGCGCCCGATAGCGACTTCCCAATCCAAAATCTGCCGTACGGCGTCTTCGAGCGTAGCGGAGTCCCGCGTATCGGCGTCGCCATCGGCACGCAGATCCTCGACCTCTTCGAATCAGCGGAAACGGGGTTCTTTGACGACGTTTGCGAGCGCGAGCTGCTGCAGGCGCCGGTGCTCAATCCGCTGCTGGCAGCAGGGCGAAGCACGTGGTTGCCGCTGCGAGAACGAATCTCGGGCCTGCTTCGCGCCGGCGGCGATGGGCGCTTACGAGAAGG
>JBEKMH010000028.1:0-22164 GCA_050008615.1 Candidatus Cybelea sp. | reverse complement strand
GCTTTACGCTCGACGCGATGCCTGGGAAGCAGATGGCGATCGATGCCGACGTGCACGCCGGGGCCTTGGACGCCGACGGCGCACGTCGCAAGCGCGAAGCCGTGCAGCAAGAAGCGGATTTCTACGGAGCGATGGATGGCGCTGGAAAGTTTGTCAAGGGCGACGCGATCGCGTCGCTCTTGATCGTCGCGCTCAATCTCAGCGGCGGAGTTCTCGTCGGCGTTGTCTATCACGGGCTCGCACCGATCGACGCCGTGCAGACCTTCGCCTTGCTGTCGATCGGCAATGCGCTGGTCACCACGCTGCCGGCTTTCCTGATATCGACGGCGATGGGCATGATGGTGACGAGGGTTGCAACGGACGGGGCGCTGGGTGCGGACCTCGCGACGCAGCTCTTTGCGCGGCCCGATGTCTTGCGCAGCGCGGGTGGCTTACTGCTGGCGCTGGCGCTCGTACCAGCACTTCCTCGGCCGCTCTTTTTTGCTTTGGGTACCAGCGCGTTCGGCATGGCCGCACTCGCGCAGCGAAATCGCCGGCGTGCCGAAGGTGAAGCGGCCGATGCGCGAGAGCGCGTCAAGCGCAACGCCATGCGCCGTCCCGAGCTCGCGCTCGGCCTCGTGGGCGTCGATGCGGTGGCGATCGAAATCGGCGCGGACCTGGCGCTACTGCTGGCGCCGCCGCTCGCCGATGCGCTGCTAGACCGCATTGGAGAAGTGCGGCGGGCGCTTGCCGCAGATATCGGCGTCGTTCTTCCGGGCGTCCGGCTGCGCGACGATCTTTCGCGCGACCCGCGCACGTACGGCATTCGGGTCCGCGATCGTTTAGCCGGCGTCGGGCGTCTGGATCTCGAACGGCTCCTGGCGGTCGCCGACGAAGCGGTTCTCGCGCGTTTCTCGGTGCAGGTCGAACGCGAGCCGGTGTACCAGCTGCCATCGGCGTGGATTCTTCCGGACGTGCGCGAGAGCGCGCTCAACGCCGGCGCGCTGGTTTTCGATCCGATCTCCGTGCTCGGCTCCCACCTGGGTCAAGAGCTGCACACGCTGCTCGAGCACCTGCGATCTACCGTGCCGGCGTTGGTAAAGGAAGTGGGTGCAGAGGCGCTACCCTTTGGAGCGCTGCATCGCGCGATTGCGTTGCTGCTGCGCGAAGGTGCGTGGCCGCGCGACCCAATCGTCGTGCTCGAAGCGATGCTGGAAGCGGGCACTCGAGATCCGCGCGAACTCGCCGAAGCGGCGCGGCGCGCCATCGTTCCGGACCTGCTGCGCCGTAAAGGTGTCGTGCGGTTGGAGCCTGCGATCTTCGATCCCGAGTTCGAGCGGAGGCTCGTTGCGGCGTGGTCCGGTTATGGAACCGAAGCCTTAGAGCCGGCGACGGCGCTTGCGCTGCGCGCGCGGATCGAACGCTATTCGGAGCGAACGCGGCGCGATCGTGCGGCGGTTGTTTGCACCTCAGCGCTCCGGCCGGTTCTTGCCGAGTTTTTGCAGCGCTCCGGCATTCCGGTCAGCGTCTATGCCTATGGCGAGTTGCCCAACGAGCTCGCGCTGGCGACATCCGAGGTCATCGCCGAGGATGAACCGAACGCGCTGGCCCAATGCACTTAAGGACGCTGGATTGGATCATCGTCGTCCTTTCCCTAGGCGTCAGCTTCGTGCCGGCGGTCGTACTGGCGCGGCGCGCCGGAAAGAATATCACCGAGTTCTTTGCGGCCGGACGCGCGGCGCCGTGGTGGTTGATCGGCATCTCACTGGTTGCGACAACGTTTTCCACCGACACGCCCAACCTCGTCACCAATCTCGTGCGCGACGGCGGCGTCTCCGAAAATTGGGTGTGGTGGTCGTTCCTCCTCACGGGCATGGCGACGGTCTTTTTTTACGCTCGGCTCTGGCGGCGCTCGGGCGTGCTGACCGATCTCGAGTTTTACGAGCTGCGCTACGCCGGGCGCGCCGCGTCGTTCGTGCGCGGCTTCCGCGCGATCTATCTCGGGCTTTTCTTCAACTGCTGGATCATCGCGACGGTCAACCTGGCGCTGGTAAAGATTGCCGGCGTGCTCTTCGGCTGGCCGCGCGTCGAAACGCTGGCGATTTGCGTCGCGGTTCCGATTATCTTCGCTGCCACCGCCGGGCTCTGGGGCGTAATGGTCACCGACATGATTCAGTTTTGCATTACGATGACGTCGGCATTTGCGGCAGCCTACTTCGCGATTCACGCGCCCGGCGTCGGCGGCTTGCACGGTCTAGTCGCGCACTTTAGCGGCCACAATGCCGCGCTTTCGATCCTGCCGAACTTCGGCGACTGGAAGAACGCACTCGCGGTCTTCGTCATACCGATGACCGTGCTGTGGTGGTCCGTGTGGTACCCGGGAGCCGAGCCCGGTGGAGGCAGCTACGTCGCGCAGCGAATGCTTGCGGCACGCACCGAGTCCGACGCGCTCTTCGGCACGTTCGCATTCCAAGCAATGCACTATGCGCTGCGCCCCTGGCCGTGGATCGTCGTGGCGCTAGCGTCCACGATCGTTTTTCCCACGTTGCACGACGTGCAGCTGCGCTTCCCCGCCCTCGCGCCCAACCTCCTCGGCAACGACGTCGCGTATCCCGCCATGCTCGTCTTCTTGCCGACCGGTTTTGCCGGTTTTATGGTCGCCGGAATCTTCGCGGCCTACCGCTCCACGATCGAGACGCATTTGAACTGGGGCACGTCGTATCTCGTGCACGATTTCTATCAGCGCTTCATTCGCCCGGATTCCAGTCAGCGCGAGCTGGTCTTCGCCGGAAGGCTCGTCACGGCGCTCCTGATGGGTCTCGGCGTCGCCCTCACCTTCGTGCTGGATAACGCGAAGGACGCGTTCAATCTGTTGCTCTCGATCGGCGCGGGAACCGGGCTCATCTACTTGTTGCGATGGTTCTGGTGGCGGATCAACGCCTGGAGCGAGGTAAGCGCGATGCTTGCGTCGTTCGGCGTAGCGCTCGCGTTTTTCGTCGCCGCGCGCACCGGCCATGCCGTCCCTTCGACGACCGCGCTCCTGACGACGATCGGCATCACGACGCTCGTCTGGGTGGTGGTAACGTACCTCACGCCGCCGGTCGGCGAGGAAACCCTGGCGGCCTTCTACGCGAAGGTGCGCCCGGCCGGCCCGGGCTGGGCGCGGGTGCGCCGCGCCACCGGCCTCGGGCCCTCTCCCGACTCGCTGCCGATGGCGCTCTTAGGATGGGTGCTGGGCGTCGCCGCGGTGTACGGCGCGCTCTTTGCCACCGGCTCGTTCATCTACGGCCGGCCGATTGCCGGTGCGATCTGCAGCTTGGTTGCCGGGTTGGCAGTGCTTGGATTACTCGTAACCGGCCGCCGGCTCTGGCGGCCGATGGCAGGCCCGGCGCCGTTGGAAGGCTAAGCTCCACCGGCTCCAATGAACTCGAAAAATCTCAAGGCGCCTTTCAAGGCACTGGTCATCATCGCTGTTTGCGCGATCTCGATCTGGGCGGTCGTCCCCGTCCAGAAAACGATCCGTCTCGGGCTCGACCTTCAGGGCGGCGCGCGGCTTCTGCTGCAGCTCTATCCGACGGCCGAAGTGCCGCAGATCACCGCGCAGGTGCAGGCGCAGACGCGCGAGGTCATCGATCGCCGCATCAACGGACTCGGCGTTGCCGAGCCGTCCATCAGCAACGTCGGTACCGATCGAATCCTCGTCGAGCTGCCGGCGGTGAAGGATCCGGATCAGGCCGAAAAAGTCCTCAAGCAGGTTGCCGTTCTCGAATATAAGATCGTGCCGTTCGACGTCGTGCAGAAGGCCGACGCCGCGACTTCCGAGTTGCTGCTGCCCAACCTCGAACCGAAGCAAAAGGCCGCCGCCGAGTTGTACGTTTCAAAAACGGCCTATGACAGCAGCGGCAACGTCGTCTACGCCGGCTCGGAGCTCAAGGGCGCGCAGGCCGGATACGATCAAGGCGGCAAGCCCGACATTCTCTTTCAAACGAAGGATCCGGCAAAGTTCGGCAAGCTGACGTCGTCGAATCTCCAGAAGCCGCTGGGCATCTTTCTCGATCATCGCTATCTCTCGGCGCCGATCATCCAAAGCCCGATCTACGATAGCGGCCAGATCACCGGCCAGTTCACTCAAGAAGACACGATAACGCTGGCCAACGAGCTCAACGCGGGCGCCTTGCCCGTCAGTGTCAAGATCATCGAGAAAGAGACGATCGGTCCGACGCTGGGCAAACTCGACCTCGTTCAATCGATGCGAGCCGCGGCGCTGGGCCTCGGACTCGTGCTGATCTTCATGATCGGCGTCTACCGTCTCCCGGGTCTCTTGGCCGACCTTGCGCTCGCGATCTACGTGCTGGTCATGATGGCGATTCTGGCGCTCTCGCACGCGACCCTGACGCTTCCCGGCATCGCCGGCTTCGTGCTCTCGATCGGCATGGCCGTTGACGCCAACGTGCTGATCTTCGAGCGCATCAAAGAAGAGCTGTGGAACGGCAAGACGATGCGCGCCGCGGTCCGCGTCGGCTTCCAGCGAGCCTTTTCCGCCGTCTTCGATAGCCACTTCACCACGATCGTCGGCGCCGGCGTTCTGTATACCCTGGGCACGGGCACGGTCAAGGGCTTTGCCTTCACGCTCTTCTGGGGAACCGTCGTCTCGCTGATCACCGCGGTCTTCATCACGCGCTTCTTCGTGGACGTGTTGGTTGATAACAACATCCTGACCGCGCCGGAGCTTTACGGCGTGAAGCGGGCCGACCTCGGCATCTTTTCGCCGGCGAAGGCCGGAGTCTAACCGATGCTTTTTCGCAGGCTGAACTGGAACATCGTCGGCTGGTTCCGCATCGTCTCGGCCATCTCGTATATCATCATCGCGATCGGATTCGGATCGATGATCTACAACGGGTTCAAAGGCGGGAACGGTTTTCAGCCGTCGCACATGCTGCGTTTGGGGCTTTCGTTTACCGGCGGAACCGACATCGACGTCCAGTTCACGCAGCCGACTACGACCGATAAGGTCCGGACGGCGCTTTCGGGATTGGGCCTGACCGACGAATCGGTCACCACGGCCGGCACCGACGGCAAGGGCTTCGTGATTCAAACGCAGACCGCGTACGCCAACGACTCGGCACCGCTCTGGAGCGCGCTCAACACCGTCGCTCCGGTCGATCGCGCGGCCTCGCAGATTACGGCGGTGGGACCGTCGCTGGGACGCGAATACCTTACCAAGGCAATTTGGGCGCTGATCATCGCGCTGGGCATTCAGTTTCTCTACATCGCGTTCCGATTCGGCTGGAACTACATCTTCGGCTTGGTGACCGTCATCGCGCTGGTGCGCGATGCCGCGATGATGATCGGCATCTACGCGCTGGCCGACCGGCGCGCCGACGATGCGTTCCTGGCTGCAGTGCTGACCGTCATCGGTTACTCGGTCATGGACACGATCGTCATTCTCGACCGAATTCGAGAGAACACGAAGCTCATGGCGGGGCAGCCCTACGACCGGATCGTCAACGAATCGATCAAGCAGACGATGACGCGGTCGTTCAACACGCTTGCGACCGTCGTGATCACGCTCGTCGCGCTCCTGGCGTTGGGCGGAGGAAGCCTCAAAAACTTCGCCTTTGCGCTGCTGGTCGGCATCTGCTCGGGCGGCTACCATTCGATCTTCTATTCGGCGCCGCTCGTGCTCGGCTTCCGCAAACGCCAGTTAGAGGCCGCCGCGAAACGCCGGCGCGCCGAACTTTCGCAGGGTCGAACCGGAACCGCGCGCTCGCGCTCGGAGTCGGTCTCGGTCCAGGCCCGCAGCGGGGTTGCGCGCGAGGATATCGTCGCCGCGCGGCGCGAGCGCCGTCAAAAGGCGAAGGCGGCTCGGACGGTTTCGCCGGCTCCGGCGCAGCGGTATCGCAAGCGGCGCGACGAGCAGAGCGCCGTTGCGTTGGAAGAACCGTTCGTGGCGGGTGAGGAGCAGGAGCTGATCGACCCGCTCGACGCACAGGAAGCTGGGCTGCACGACGCCGCTTTGGAGCAAGGTCACGAAGAAATCTCCCTCAACTTCGAAGACGCCGAAGAGCGTCACGAGGGCGACGCGCCCTAAGAGCCTTCCGGCGCCGACGGCGTCGGAGGCCGCCTTCGAAGCCCTCTTAGCAGCGCCCTTCGACGTAGCCTGTCCTGAGCGGAGTCGAAGGGCTCAGGATGACAAGCGTGGGCTGGACTCAGGGCAGGCTGCAGCGGACGCGTTCGTCGAGCGCCTCTTCGCTAAGGGCGACGAGTATCTGAATGATACGTATGCAACGATCGGCGACGCACCGCGCTTTCACACCAAGCTCGCGGGCGTCTCTTTTGAAGGACGCCAAGACGTCATTGCCGGATTGCAGCCAGGCGCGCCGCTCGAGCTTCGGCGCCAAGCGGATAATCCGCACGACGCCAACGCCATCGCCGTCCATTACGGGCAGCTTCAGCTCGGCTTTTTCAACCGGCGGCTCGCGGCGCATATCGCGCCGCTGATCGACGCGGGCGCTCGATACGGCGCGCGCATCGCTTCCCTGACTGGAGGTTCAGTTGCCGGCCCTTCAGGGGCTGTCAGACATCGCGGCGTCAACGTCGTGATCGAACGCGAAGTGCTGGGCATGCAGTTGCGGCGCGTGGATGCTTCGGGAGCGACGCGCCCCTACGCGCAAGACGATGCGGCCGAGACGGGCGAGCGCGTGCGTTCCGCATTGATCGGCGCGTCGCCCCCGCACGAGGCGCAGCTGGCCGTCCTCGAGCGCGTTGAAGCCGGCAAGAACACGCTGGCGGTGCTCGGCACCGGGCGCGGGAAGTCATTCTGCTTTCAATACGCCGCCGCAATGCGAGCCTTCACCGGTGGAGGCAAGACGTTGGTCGTCTACCCTTTGCGCGCCCTGGCAAACGATCAATTCGAAGCACTGCGGCGCACGCTCGAGCCGCTGGGCCTGCGATTCTTTCGTGCCAACGGTTCGATTGACAACGACGAGCGGGAAGATCTGTTCGAGGCCCTGCGCGAGGGGTCGTGGGACGTCGTTCTAGCGACGCCGGAGTTTCTGGAGTTTCACCGCGAGGCGCTCCGCGGCCGCAGCATGCCGTCCTTCGTCGTCGTCGACGAAGCGCATCATCTTGCCGAGTCGCGCCACCGCCCCGCCTACTCGCGGCTTGCGGCAACCATTTCGTCGCTGGGCAATCCACCCGTGCTCGCACTGACGGCAACGGCCGGCGACGAAACGTTTCGCCGGGTTGTCGACGATTTGCGCATTGAACGCTGGGTCATCGATCCGACGGTGCGAGCGAACCTTCACATTACCGACGCTCGCGGAACCAAGGATAAGGTGGCGTATCTGACCGAGCTCTTTTCGGCGCGAGACGGGCCGCCGGAGAAGGGCATCATCTACTGCCATTCGCGGCCGGAGGTTACCAAGGTCGCGCAGCGTCTTCGCAAGGATCTCGGCAACACGGTCATGTTCTACCACGGCAAGATGCCGAACGCCGAGCGGCTCGAGGTAGAACGCCTCTTTCGAGAGGGCGCGCTTCGCGTCGTGGTTGCCACGTCGGCATTCGGCGAAGGCATCGACTTGCCCGACGTTCGCAACGTCGTGCTCTTCCATCTCAACTTCGACTCGGGTGAGTTCAATCAGCAAGCCGGCAGGGCTGGACGCGACGGTAGCCCCGCGCAAATTCATCTGCTCTATGGGCCGCAGGATCGGACGCTCAACGACTTCTTGATCGATCTCGATGCGCCGCCGCTCGCCCGGCTGCGCGAAATCTACCGGGGTCTGCGAAGCTTAGCTCGAGACGAGCTTGTGCGGGGCGGCAACTCCGAAATCGCCGGAACGCTCGATATCGACCGAGTGCGAGACCGCACGATCGAGGCTGCGTTGCGAATCTTTTCCGATTCGGGGCTGGTCGAGGTCGGCGAAGACGACGGGCGCTTCGTTCGATTCCTTGCGCCCAGCGGACGAATCGAGATGGAGCGTAACGAGCGCTACGCTGAAGGCGAAGCGACGCGCGAAGCGTTCTCGCGTTTCTGTGAGCTCGCGCTCTTCGCGCCGGCCGAAACGCTCGAACGCGTGCTCAACAGGCCGATCTACCCTTCGAGTGTACGTCTGCGCCAATAGGAAGCCCTAACGCGAAGGCTTTCCGCTTACGCGAGCACGCGGGTCATTGCGGCTTCGTCGACGTCGTTGTAGAAGTCGTTCTTCGTTTCGACGACGCCGGCTGACGCCCACGGATCGATCTGAGCACGCGTCGTCGGAAGGTGGATGGTTGGTCCGGCCGCGTCGGAGTAATCCGCGCCGCCGAACGGCGCGAACTCGCCGCTTTCGCGGTGCGCTAAGACCAAACCGCGAACGGCTGCTGCAGCATCGCCTGCATCGCCGCGAAGGCGCGCGTCCAAACGGCCGTCGCCGGCAAGCGTGTCGTAGAAGGCAATCGCCGGACGGTCGGCGCGCCACGGCATGTCCTTCGAGGCCTCAGGGAAGCGCACCATTCCTTGAATCGCGCGGGCGTCCTCACGGACGATGCCGCGCACGCCGTTTGCGCCGGCTTCCGCACCGACGTCGTCGTTGAGACGTTTAATGCTTGCTTCGGCGACTCGCATCTTCGCCGGATCGAGATCGAGCACGTCGAAGGCGGCGGCCGGCCCGAACCCTCCGAAATCGCCGGCGTCGTACCTAGTTCGCATGACGTCGCCGACGACGCCCTTGGCCATCGCCTTGGGATCGGTTTCGTGCGACGCGATCACGTGAGCGACGTCGCTTGGAACGCCCGGCGCTAACATCGTTTCCGGGCTGGCGGCGAGATACCGCACGCCGGCCTTGGAGAGCGCATCGGCGAAGCCCATGGTGTCCATGAGGCATTGATTTGCAACGACACCGTCGATCGAGCGCCGGGCATCTTCGGGGTGGGCGGCCGCGTGCATCGCGAGGCCGTCGGAGATTGCTTTAGCAATATCGGGCATGGACATCACGCTGCCGTCGCTCGTCTCTAGGCCGCCACCGTCGCCGCCGCCGTGATCGATCAGGTCGATCCACGTCTGTTTCGCGCCGCTGGCCTCCGCGTTGTCGAGGGTGCGAGCCACGAATCGCGCAAGGCTTGGTTCATCGCTCATGTCGTCGGCCTGCCCCGAGCGCGCGTTGCCGACGATGCCGTCGGAGATCGTATAGCGTTCGGTGTGCAAGCGCCCCGACTTGACCGTGTCAGTCCCGGCACGAAGCGTGGTGGTATCTTCGACGGTGAACTCGATGCTCGAGTCGCGGGCGCTCGTGTGTAATGCCTGCGAGAGTGTCGACTCCTGGATGGCATCGAGATTATTGTCGCCATCGCGGTAAATGCCGAACTCGAGCGAGCGGCGCGCGGGCGTGATCGTAACGTTCTGTAGCATGAGGCCTCCTGACGTGGTGAGTCGAGAGGCTTACTGCGACGATGACCGCCGGCGGCTAGGGTTCCCACCGGCTACGAAACGCATATCGGGGGTGCGAGCGGAGCCCTATCCTTAGTGGCGTAGCCAAAAATGCATGATCTAACCTATCGAACAGGCGTTCGGAATGGCGCCGACTCTTTTAGGGAAACTACTCGCCGGTGATCACCGATCACGACGTCATAGTCTTGGGCGCGGGTTTGGCGGGCATGCGGGCCGCGCTCGAGGCAGCGCGCGCCGGCGCGGACGTGGCGATCGTCACGAAGGTTCATCCGATTCGCAGCCATTCGAGTGCCGCCCAGGGCGGCATCAACGCCGCGATCGCCGAGACCGATAGCTGGGAATCGCACGCCTTCGACACGGTCAAAGGCAGCGATTATCTCGCCGATCAGGATGCGGTCGAAGCGATGACTCAGGAAGCGCCCCGCGACATCATCGAGTTCGAGCACATGGGCGTCATCTTTTTCCGCGGGCCCGACGGAAAGCTTGGAACGCGGGCCTTCGGCGGCGCGTCGCAGGCGCGGACGTACTTCGTCGGCGATATCACCGGACAGGCGTTGCTCGTCACGCTCTATGACCAGATTCTCAAAGCGGGCGTCAAGGTTTACGAAGAATGGTTCGCGACCGCCCTGCATATGGAAGGCGGAGCCTGCCGCGGTTTGGTTGCGCTCGAAATGGTAACCGGTGAGCTGCACCTCCTGCGTTCAAAAGCAGTCATCGTCGGGGCGGGCGGTTTGGGCCGGCTTTACGAGCCGAGCACCAACGCGCTGATCTGCACCGGAGACGGATATGCGCTGGCGTATCGCGTGGGCGCGCCGTTGATGGACATGGAGATGGTGCAATACCATCCGACGACGTTGGCCGGCAGCGGTTTCTTGATGACCGAAGCCGCGCGCGGTGAGGGTGCGTATCTGCTCAACTCGCTCAACGAGCGCTTCATGAAGCGCTACGCGCCCAACAAGATGGAGCTTGCCGCCCGCGACGTTACGTCGCGCGCCGAAGCGACGGAGATCGCCGAAGGTCGCGGCATCGACGGAAACGTCTTGCTCGATCTGCGCCATCTCGGCCCCGACGTCATCCTCAAAAAGCTTCCGCAGATTCACGAGATGGCGCTGGACTATCTGGGCATCGATATGGTCAAAGACCCGGTCCCCGTTCGCCCTGGTATGCACTATCAGATGGGCGGCATCAAAACCGACGTCGAGGGCGCGACGCCCGTTCCGGGGCTGTATGCCGCCGGCGAAGTCGCCTGCGTAAGCGTTCACGGAGGGAATCGTCTCGGCGCCAACTCGCTGCTCGACACGATCGTCTTTGGCCGCCGTTCGGGTAAAGTCGCCGCCAACTATGCAAAGAGCACGCCCGCGAGCACCGGCGGTGAGGCGCTCCTGCGAAGCGAGCAAGAACGCCTGCGCGAACTGCTGAGCCGTCCGTACACCGGCGAAACCAACGCGGGGCTGCGCCTCGAACTGGCAACGATGATGGACGAGCTGGTTGGACTCTATCGCGTTGAGGCGGGCTTGCTGGAGGCTCTCGATAAGATCAAAGGTTTCAGGAAGCGGTACGAAACGATTGCGGTCGGCGACAAGGGCCGGGTCTTCAATCAAGCCTTGACGTTCTCGCTTGAGCTAGGCTATCTGCTCGATTGCGGCGAGACGATCATCCGCAGCGCGCTCATCCGCACGGAGAGCCGCGGCGCGCATACGCGCAGCGATTTCCCGGAGCGTAACGACAAGGAGTGGCTCAAGCACATCCTCTTGACGCGCCACGGAGAAGCGGAACCCGAGCTCTCATACCTTCCCGTCACAATCACTCGATGGCAGCCCGAGGTGCGCAGCTACTGATGCAGTTTACGATCGAAGTCGGGCGATTCAATCCCGAAGGCACGTACCCCGAAAACGCGGTACCGGGCGCGCCGTTTCCGGCGCCTTGGGATCGCTCGCCGGCTCGCCGCTATCAAACGTTCATGGTCGACCTTCCGGAACACGCGGTCGTTCTCGACGCGCTGATCGCGATTCGAGAGTATCAGGATCAGTCGCTGGCCGTTCGCTGCGCGTGCCGCAGCGCGATCTGCGGGTCGTGCGCGATGTGGATCAACGGCCACGCGAATCTGGCTTGTAAGAGCAGGCTTTCGGCCTTTACGCAAGACGGCAAGACGCGCGTGGAATCACCCCCGTCGATGCCGATCATTCGTGACTTGGTCTGCGACATGAAGCCGTTCTGGGACAAACACTTGGCAGTCAAGCCGTGGCTTCAGAACAAGCAGCCCGTGCCGCCGCCGAACGAAGAGTATCGCGTCTCCAACGCATCGATGGAGGAGCTAATTCAGGAAGTCAGCTGCATCAGCTGCAGCGCCTGCCTGATGGACTGCGAGTCGTTTGCCGTCAACCCCGACTTCTTGGGACCGCAAGCGTTGGCGCAAGCCTTTCGCTATGCCGGCGATCCGCGCGATGCCGAGACGAAGGAACGCCTCGCGGAGTACAGCAAGCCGGGCGGCATATGGGACTGCACGCATTGCTACGAGTGCGTGACCCAGTGTCCGAAGGGCGTTGCGCCGCTCGAACAGATTTTGAAGCTGCGAAGGATGGCGGTCGATGCCGGGTTCACGAACAACGCCGGAACGCGCCACGCCGACGCCTTTGCCGAATCGGTTCGAGACAGCGGGCGGCTCAACGAGCTGACGCTGATGCCGAAGTCGGTCGGCTTCTTTAACATCGTCGAACAGATCAAGACGTTGCCGAGCGCGTTCAATTTGATTCGCGCCGGCAAGCTCCCACCGCTGATTCACAAAGCAATACCTGGAATCAATCGCATCAAGACCATTTTCGAACGCGTCGGAGGACGGTTTAAGTGAAAGTTGCTTTCTACCCCGGCTGCGTCTCGAAAGGCGCTTGCCCGGAACTCTACGTTTCGGCCAAGGCAATCGCCGAGCCACTGGGTCTCGAGCTCAAAGAACTAACGGAGGCGCCGTGCACCGGCGCCGGCGTTTTGAGCGAGCAGAACCCGCAGCTCGCCGATGCGCTCAACGGCTTGACGCTCGCGATGGCCGAATCGGAAGGTGCGGATCTCATGACGATCTGCAGCACGTGCCAAGGCGTCCTTTCAAATCATAACTATCATCTGAAGGAAGACCCAGAGCGCATGGAGCGCGCCAACGCGACGATCGGCGATCAAGGCTATCGTTACGGCGGCACCACGAAGGTGAAGCATCTGCTGTGGATGCTGTTTGAAGATATCGGGATCGATCGAGTCAAGGCCGCAATCAAACGAAAGTTGACCGGCCTTAAAATCGCGCCGTTTTACGGCTGCTACATTTTGCGCCCCGAGGAGTCGCTGGGCCTCAAAGAGCGCCCCGAGCGCAAAACCTACCTGCAGCAGCTCATTGCACTCGTCGGCGCCGAACCGGTCGAATATCGCGGCTCGACGAAGTGCTGCGGCTTCCCGATGCTCACGTTCAATCGTGACAAGGCGCTTGCGATGGGCGGCAACCACATCATGGAAGCCAAGGACAAAGGCGCGGATCTGCTCGTTACGCCGTGTCCGCTCTGCCACCTCAACCTCGATGGCCAGCAGCCCGATGCCGGGCGCGTCCTCAAGAAAGACATCGGTGTTCCGATCTTCCATCTCCCACAGCTGCTCGGCTTGGCGTTCGGAATGGATCCGTCGGAGCTGCGTCTCGACCATCACGTCGTTTCAACCAAGGGCGCTCTTGAAAAGGTCGAACTCAAAGTCTGACCCTCGAGCGGGCTCATAGTGGGCCCGCTTCATTTTGAAGTCATGTAGCCGAGTTACAATCGAGAAAGCTCGTCGCTTTTTCGAAAGGCTTTTCGTGCGCTCGATCAGATTTATCGCGATCCTTTTTATCGCAGCCCTGTGGACGCAAGCCACAGCGGCGGCGGCTCCTCCCGCATCGCAACTACGCATGGTCATCGTGCTCAGTCGCCACGGTGTGCGCTCGCCGACGCACCCGGCGGAGCTGCAGGCCTACGCGGCCCAACCCTGGCCGGCGTGGCCGGGTAAGCCGGGAAACCTGACCGAGCATGGAGCCCTGCTCATGCAACAGTTCGGCGTGTACTATCGACGGCAGTACGGTGCGGCGCTTGCCATCGGTGAAAGCGGCTGCCCGCCGGCCGGTTCGATCTTCGTCTGGGCCGACATCGACCAGCGCACGCGCGCAACCGGCGATGCGGTCCTCTCAGGCCTGGCACCCGGGTGCAACATCCCGGTTCACCACGCGCCCGCCGATCCCGATCGGCTTTTCGATCCGCTGCCCGGCATCGGCGTTGTCGATAAGGCGGAGTCGATGGCATCCGTTCTCGGTGCCGTCGGCGGCAATCTCAACGCACTGACCGTGGCATACGGCGGCGCATTTGCGGCGATGGAGTCGGTTCTAGGATGCGAATCGCCCGCAACCTGCAAGCAGATCTCGCAAGTGCCCACGACCGTTGCCAACGACGGTGACGGCGGGCTTGCCGGTCTCTCGGGCGGCCTCGACATGGCGGGCGACGTTGCCGAGAACATGCTGTTGGAATACACCAACGGCAACGCGGACGTTGGATGGGGACGAGTCGATCACGCTCGTTTGCTCCAGTTGCTCGAGCTCCACGTTCTCGGCAAGCAGTTGGAACACGGCACTCGTTACTCGGCGCGAGCTCATTCCTCGAACATGATGACGCACATTTTGGAGACGCTCGAGGAGGGCGCGACGGGCAAAGCCGTGCCCGGCACGCGAGTGCCGGCGAGAACCCGTTTCGTCTTCTTAGCGGGGCACGACACGCAGCTCGCCGAGTTCTCGGGATTGCTCGGGCTCTCATGGCTGATCGACGGTGATCAGTACAACGATACGCCGCCGGGAAGCGCGCTGATCTTTGAGTTACACGCGGCGCCGGGAGCGCAGCCCTGGGTACGCACGTTCTTCGCCGCGCAGTCGCTCGATGCGATGCGCGCGGGCCACGGCGAAAGCCCGCAGCGGGTGCCGGTCTACATTCCCGGCTGCCCCGCGCTCGACTGTCCGTTTGCAACCTTTCGTAAAATCGTCACCGCTGCCGTGGACCCGCGGTTCGTTGCACCGTGGTAATACCGTAGAGCGCGCCGATGATGTCGATAAGTCCCGCACGTCTTACCAAGCTATGACGATCTTCCCATCGTAGTGTTGACGGTGATAGACGGCAATCTTCACGCGCGTTGCTTGATGCTCGACAAAGGAGGAACCGCCGCCACCGCCACCGCCTGCGCCAGCGTCTTTGCTGGAATCGTAACCGCCTGCGCCCCCGCCACCACCGCCGTAGTAGCCGCCGCCGCCCCCACCGCCGGTTGCGCCGCATCCGCCCGTGTGACCGACACCGGCAGTGCCACCTGCGCCGACCTTTCCGCGGGAGCCGCCGCAACCGCTTCCGCCGCCTGCGCCACCTTTGCCGCCGGTTTTTTGCGAACCGCCGGTCCCGCCGCCTCCGCCAAGCCCACGGCCGTAGTTACCGGGGGACCCCGGTGCACCGTTGGTTACGCCGCCGGCGCCACCGTTACCACCCACTTCGTAGGAGCCTCCAGCCTCAAACTCTGTGTCGCTTCCGCCGCCGCCGCCCCCGCCGGCTACAAGGATGCGATCGGGAAGCCGGTCGCCTCCCTCGCGCACGTCGGATGCGCCTCCGCCGCCGCCTCCGTAGTAGGTGCCCGCGCCTCGTCCGCCGCCGTTAAAGCCGCCGGTCGCACCGCTACCGCCTACGAAGATCGCCAACCGCTCTCTGGGAGTCACCGCGATTGTCGCCATCACGGTTGCTCCCGTTCCACCGCCAGCTTCCTTGTAGGTATATTGAGGGCCCCCGGGGGCACCGACTGCACCGACCGCGGTGATCGTAACGCTTGTCACGCCGGTCGGGACTGTGAACGACTGCTTGCGCCCTACATATTTAAAGGTTCGCTCGTTCGACGAGGAGTTTATCCCGGGCACCGTCGAGGGGCTCGAGGGAGCCTGGCTCGGCGGAAGTACGCCACAAGCCGCTAGTGCGGCTGCAACGACGCCAGTGCTTAAAGCGAACGAAGAAAAGGCCAAAGTTCTCATCAGTCGCACCTCCCGAACCCATAGCATAAACTCCCTACGGCGGCGGGCTCGGGCAGTCCCGCAGGAGCGTCATGCCGTCGGCGGTGCTATGAGCGATCACGTACCGGACTAACTCCGGCTCGTTTCCCATTTTGCTTTGCGGCGGCAGTTGGAAGCGGGTCGGAAAGTTGGGATCGCGCAAGTTTTGGTCCGACCACGGATTGGCGGATTCGCTTGAGTAGTACCACGGGTAGTCGAGCACGACCGACTGCGACGTGCCGTCGGCGAAATGCACCTGCATCCGAATGTCGACGTAGAATCCATGCGTCCCCGCGTCGAACGCGCTGCCGTGGGGATCGGAAAACTCGACGAAGCCGCAGGGTTCGGCGCCGCTTGCCACGCCGCTGCCCGTGCCCGCTTGTCCGCTGCTACTACCCGAACCGGCAGAATCGCCCGTTTGTGCGGCCGCGAGTTGCCCAGCACTGCCGCCGGACGAAACATCCCAGACGGGCTTGGAGCCGTAGCGTTGAGCTGATGCCGGTGCACGCGCGGCTAAAGCCCGGCGCGGAGCCACTGGCCTGCCGGCTACATCCGCGACTACGCGAATGCGATGCGGCGGCGGCGACACCGCGGCGAGGCCGATCGTGGGTCGCGGCTGTGGCGCCGGTTTGGCCGCGACGCGGTTAACGACGCGCAGAAGCCGTACCTTCGTGACGATTTCGCGTTGGGGTGTCGTGGTTGCCGGACCGCCGCGAGGAATCACGCCGGCTGCGACTTCGTGGAGCGCGATTGAGGCGGCGAATGCGATCGCGAAGCGACGGAGGTTCGATCGCCCAAAGAAAACGCCGAGCCAATCTCGATCGAAAGGCTCGGCGTTGCGGTGGTGAGGAACCCTAGTCAGGACTCTTGTTGTACGTCTGCACGTACCACTGCTTGAACTGATCGTAGGTTGGATAGTAGCCGTACTTGTGGTAGAACCAGTCACGGTAGGCATCTTGCCGGCGCGTGACTTCTTGCTCTTCCGCGCGCTTTTCCCGGACCTTGTGGTTGTAGTTAACGACCAAAGGAACCGATGCTGCGGCAGCGGCGCTTGCGAAGATGATCGTGTTCGTGCTTCCGCTGCCATCGGCGAGCGCAGGCGCGGCCGCGCTGGCGGCAAGCGCTGCCGTCATCACGGCAGCCAGAGCTTGCGATTTCTTCATGTTCTCCTTTCCTGCAGGCCATTCGATCCCCCGACTCAAACCCGGCACGCGTGGAGATCGAAGCGCTGATTCGAGCGATTCCGGATTTTCCGATTTCCGGAATCCTTTTCCGTGACATTACCCCGTTGTTGAAAGATAAGCAAGGGTTTCGCCAAGCAATCGACCTATTTGTCGAGCGCTTTAGCGGCCGCGGTATCGATCACGTCGTTGGGATCGAGGCGCGCGGATATATCTTTGCCGCACCGATTGCTTACGCGATCGGTGCCGGATTTATCCCGGTGCGCAAGCCGGGAAAGCTCCCCCACGAACGGCTTACCGAAGAGTACGCGCTCGAATACGGAACCAACTCGCTTGAGATTCACGCAGACGCGATTACCAAGGGCGAGCGCGTTCTGGTTGTCGACGACGTGCTTGCCACCGGCGGCACGGCGGGCGCGACGGCGCGGCTGCTCGAACGCCTCGGCGCCACGGTGGAAGCCTACGCATTCTTGATCGAACTGACCGCGCTGCGAGGACGAGAGGCTATTGCCGGCGCGGATATCGTAACTTTAATTTCGTATTGAAGCACAAATGAGATTCTCGCCTCGAGTCGCCGCCATCGTACCGCTCGTTTTTGCCGCGCTCACGGTAACGAGTTCGGCACGACCGCATCCGACGCCATCGCCATCGCCGCCGCCGGTCGCGGATCCGGCGATCACCAAGCTCGCTCGCCAGCAGTTCGTTGATTGGCAGGCCGGGATCGTGAACCAGCATCTCTACGCCCCGCAAGTCACCGAAAAACTCACCGACGAGAAGGTGACCGACACGTCGCGTGCCCTGGGACAGCTGGGAGCGCTGACGGATGCGGTCTTCATCGGACCCTGGGCCGACCCCAGTTTTCCACCGGGAGCGCGTGGTTACATTTACCAGATGCTGTGCCAATCCGGGAAGATCTACCTGTGGCTGGCGCTCGATTCGCAGGGGAAGATCGCGACGATTTTCTTCAAGAACCGGCTCGACACCGAGACAATTACGCCCGCCCCGAGCCCCTCTTAAGAGCCCGTTAGGGCGTCGCGCTCCGGGGGCTGTATAATAGAGGCGGGTATGACCATTTCCGAGCTGATCGAACGCGTTCGGTCCTACGACCCCTCGGCAGACGGGGAATGGTTGATGAGCGTCTATCAGCTTGCCGACGCGGCTCACCAAGGCCAGCGCCGGGCCTCGGGCGAGTCCTACATCGAGCACCCGCTCGCCGTCGCCGGGATCTTGGCCGATCTCGAGATGGACCACCAGACGATCGCCGCCGCCCTGCTCCACGACGTCGTCGAAGACACGTCGGTTACCGCAGAGCAGGTCGGCGACCGGTTTGGCGAAGCGGTCTCGCGTCTGGTCGACGGCGTCACGAAGCTGACCCGCATCCCCTATCAATCGAAGGAAGACGCGCAAGTCGAGAATCTTCGCAAGATGTTCTTGGCAATGGCCAAAGACATCCGCGTCATCATTATCAAGCTGGCCGACCGGCTGCACAACATGCGGACGTTGGGCAGCCTCCCGGCGGCCAAACAGCAGGCGATCGCGCGCGAGACGCTCGACATCTACGCGCCAATCGCGCACCGTCTTGGGATCTGGAAGATCAAATGGGAGATCGAAGACGAGTGCCTGCGTTATCTCGATCCGGGCCCGTATCACGATATCGTCGAGCGTGTGGCCAAGACGCGGCGAGAGCGTGAAGCCGACGTCGAGCAGGCGATCGCGCGGCTACGCGACGAGTTCAAAGAGCTCAAGGTCAACGCCGAGATCCAGGGCAGGCCGAAACATTTCTACTCGATCTACTCGAAGATCAACAAAGGCCGAGATTTCTCGACGATCTACGACCTCACCGCAATTCGAATCATCGTCGACAGCGTGAAAGACTGCTACGCCGCGCTGGGAGCGGTGCATGCGATGTGGACGCCGTTGCCGGGACGGTTCAAAGACTACATCGCGATGCCCAAACCCAACATGTACCAGTCGCTGCATACGACCGTCGTCGGCCCCAGCGGCGATCCGCTCGAAATCCAGATTCGAACCTGGGAGATGCACCGGACGGGTGAATACGGCATCGCGGCGCATTGGCGTTACAAGGAAGGCGGCAAGACCGACCAGTTCGAGAACAAGCTCTCGTGGCTGCGCGCGCTGCTCGAGTGGCAAAAAGACATGCGCGATTCGCGCGTCTTCATGGAGAACCTCAAGCTCGATCTGTTCGACAGCCAAGTCTTCGTCTTCTCGCCGCGCGGCGACGTCTATTCGATCGTGGCCTCCGGAACGCCGCTCGATTTCGCGTACCAGGTGCACACCGACGTCGGAAACCACTGCGTGGGCGCAAAGGTAAACGGCCGTATCGTTCCACTCGACTATCAAATGCAAAACGGCGACATCTGCGAAATCTTGGTCAATAAGTCGAGCGGGCGGCCGTCGCTGGACTGGCTCTCGATCGTCAAAACGTCCAGCGCCAAACACAAGATCAAGCAGTGGTTCCGCAAAGAGCGCCGCGAGGAGAACGTTCTAGCCGGACAAGAGGCGCTCGAGCAGGAGTTGGCTCGTGCTGGGCTGCGCACGGACGTCGCTCGCGGCGAGCTGATCGAACGAATTGCGGCACGCTTGAACTATGCGACGCCGACGGATCTCTTCGCGGCGATCGGATTCGGAGACGCGTCCGCGCAGGCCGTCGCCAACCGCGTTCGCGACGAAGTCAAGCACGACAACGTCGTCGATTTCACCAAGGTCGGCCGCAAGCCCGCGCTGCGGAAGAGCGTGCGCCGTTCGAGCGGCGTGCGAATCGCCGGCGTCGACGACGTGCTCGTACGCCTTTCGAAGTGCTGCTCTCCGGTACCGGGCGATCCGATCATGGGGTACGTCACGATCGGCCGCGGCGTCAGCGTGCATCGCGCCGATTGTCCCAACATCGGCTTCATGAATGCGACGCCCGAACGGATCATGCAGGCACAGTGGCTTACCGATGCCGGTCTGACGCATCTCGTCGATATCGAGGTGGAGGCCGACGACCGTTCGCAGCTGCTCGGCGACATCATGGGAGTCTTTGCAGAGCTCAAGACGCAGGTAAGCTCCGTCAACGCTCGCGTTCGCAAGGATACCGTCGCGGTAGCGAGCCTGACAGTGCAGATTCGCGACCTCGATCATCTCCACAAGCTCCTCACCAAAATTGAAAAGCTAAAAACCGTTCGCCGCGTCTATCGCGTTACCAAGCGCGAGCGCGCTGCGCTATAGTTCCGGAGGCGTGTCCGCAGCCCAACTCCTCGTGCCCGCGGTGGCCGCGTTTGCGGCAGGTATGCTGAACAGCGTGGCTGGGGGAGGAAGCTTTCTCTCCTTTCCCGCGCTCGTCTTTGCCGGCGTGCCGCCCATTTCGGCGAACGCGACGAACAACGCGGCGATGTGGGTCGGCACGATTGGAAGCGCGCGCGGCTATCGCGAAGAAGTCCGCGAGCATCGGTCGCTCTTGCTTCCCGTTCTCGTTGCGAGCGCCGTGGGCTCGCTCATCGGCGCATTGCTGCTGCTGCTCACGCCGCAAGCGCTTTTCGTGCGTTTGATCCCGTGGCTGTTGCTTTTCGCGACGCTGCTTTTTACCGTCAGCCCCCTGCTGATGCGCCGAACCGATCGCGCGCCGCGCCACGCACCGTGGCAGATCGCCGCCCAGTTTGCCGTTGCGATCTACGGGGGCTATTTCGGCGCCGGCATGGGGATCTTGATGCTTGCCGTGCTTGCTTTTTCCGGTCTCCCGAGCCTTAACGCTCAGAATGCAATCAAGAACGTGCTTGCCGTGGCGATCAACGGCGTTGCTTTGGTGCCGTTCGTGCTTGCCCGAATCGTTGACTGGCGCTATGCGGTGCCCATGGCAGTGCTTGCATTGGCAGGCGGGTACTGTGGCGCGCGTCTTTTTCGGAGGCTGTCGCAGCCGATCTCGCGTGCCGTCGTCATTACCATTGGGGTGGGGATGACTATAGTTTTCTTTGCTCGATCTTTCTAATGAAAGATGACGGCGGTCGCTAGGCCTTTGCAGGGGCTAATGCGACAAATTCGAAAGGCAAAATTCCCAGTAACTCCACTGACCAATGAGGTTTAGAATGCCCCTTTCGAACGCTCGCGCGGCACTGCTTGCCGCCGGCTTGATTTTAACCGTGCCGGCATGCAGCGCAACCAATGCCGTACCCTCGAGTGTACCGGCAGCCAACTCGGATGCGTCGCCGGCCGACACGACGTCCATTCTGAAACTACTGACCAAAGATGTCACGATCGGCTCGACCGTCGATCCGAGCAACGGTGATACAGGCCCGCGTGCCGTCACCGTGGTTCTCTACAACTACGGAAAACTGAAGAAGAATAACCTGCTCGTCTGCAACTTTGAGAACTCGTCCGGTACTGCCGGCAGCGGAACGACGATCGAGCAGTTGAGTCCCACGGCCGGCTCAAAACCGGCGACCTTCATTCAAAGCGCCAAAAATGAGGGATGCGATGGCAGCGCGGTCAGTGGCGGCGACCAAATGTACGCCACCGGATTCACCAGCAAAGTAATGAACTGGATCGATGAAAACGGGAAGTTGAAGAAGACGTACGCCAAAACGATTACCCAACCGCTCGGTGATGCCGACGCGCCGCCGCTCTATCTCTATTCGCCGGAGTTCGTCTACCTAGGCAACGCCGATACCGGAGCGCTCGACAGTTACAGTTTCGGCGGGTATGGGACGAACACCGTGACCGAGGTGGTTAATGGTTTCGACGTCAACAAAGGTTCGGGCTGGAGCGCGCTGGGGCCATCGGGCATCGCGTATTGGTGCGGCGCTCTGCCCGGCTCGGCAACGTGCAGCAACAAGGCCGACGAGCTCTTCGTGGCCGACGGCGCCTGCAACGCGGTCGTCGAAATCACCCATGCCAGCAGCCTGCTGGTGCCCGATGAAATCACCGTCGAGCCCGGCTGCAAGACGTTCAAGTGCTTATATCCCAGCACCACGTGCGCGAAGCTCGTCAAAGCGGGCTCGCCGCTAGACAAGCCGGTCGCCATGGCGATCCTACCCAACGGCAACCTGATCGTCGCGAACACTGGGAACAACACGCTGGTCGAGCTGACGCCAAAAGGTCAGGTGCTCGATACCAAGGTAGTGGATAAGAGCAAGACGCCCGGGATCTTTGGAGTCGCGGCGAACGGCAAAAACGACGGCGATACGGTGCTCTTTTACACCGATACGAATACCAACACGCTGCACGAACTCGAACAGTAGGGAGAAATTGGAGCATGCCGATACAGATTAATCGCGCGGTCTTGGTTGCCACGGTAATGGCGCTCGCAACGCCCGCCTGCGGCGGGAACAGCGCGGTGCCGTCGAGTGCATCGGCCGGCAATTCAAACGCCGCCGGCTCCCGGGCAGCGGTGGCGTCACCCGAGGATAAAAAGTCCATTCTGAAGCTGCTCACTAAGAACGTTACCATCGGCTCGACGGTCGATCCGACCAATGGCGATATGGGCCCGCGCGCCATTTCGGTCCTTCAAGCCA
>JBEKMH010000027.1:0-25956 GCA_050008615.1 Candidatus Cybelea sp. | reverse complement strand
CAGTCGTGATCGATGCTCGCCGACAGACCCCGATCGCGAACGTGGCCGAGTTATCGGTAGAGGAGCTTCGAGCACTCGCTGCCGGTCATGCTAATGGTACTGAAAATTTTTTAACGCCGAAGAGTGTTTAAAAGAACAATGAGAGGCCGCAGAAGAATGATAGCCCCCAAGAATCGACGCACAGTCGCCTACGTTCGCGTTAGCACGGAGGACCAAGCCCGCGAGGGCGTCAGCCTTTCCGCTCAAGAGGCGAGAATCGCCGCGTATGCCCTCGCAATGGGTTGGGACGTATCTGAAGTCATCCGCGATGCCGGAGAGAGCGCAAAGAGCCTACAAAGGCCAGGAATCGAAAAGATTCTTGCGGACGTTCGTGCCGGTAGCATCGAGCGCGTCGTGGTTTTGAAGTTGGACCGCTTAACTCGCAGTGTGCGCGACCTCGCCGACCTCATTGAGCTTTGCGCAAAGCACGAGGTTGGGCTCGTTAGCGTCAGCGAGACCATCGATACTTCGACCGCAGCGGGCCGAGGGTTCGTGCATCTGTTAGGCGTCTTTGCGCAGTGGCAGCGCGAAGCCATTGGCGAGAACACTGCAACGGCGCTGGGCTACAAGCGCCATCGGCGACAGGTCTATGGGCACGTTCCCTTCGGCTGGCATCGCGAAGGCAAAAAGCTCGTCGAGGTCCCCGTTGAGCAGGAGGCGCTTATCGAGATGCGCCGCATGGATGCGGATGGCGCGACGCTGCGCGTGATCGGCGAGATGCTAGAGGCTCGTGGGTTGCGACCGCGCCGTGGCGACCGTTGGGCTCCGGCGACCGTTCGCGCAGTGCTGCGCTCGAAGATTGCGCAGGAGGCCGTAGCATGATCAAACTCCACAGTGCCGACGCCGCAGCCATCGCCGAACTCGCCGCTGAGGAACTCAGTCGGCGGTCGCTGCTCGACTTCGCGGCCCGCGTCTTCCCTGGCTGGCAGAACGCACCGCATCTCGATCTCATCGCCGATCTACTTCAGCAAGTCGAACGCGGCGAGATCAAACGCTTGATCGTGAACTTGCCGCCGCGGCACGGCAAGTCGTTGCTGTGCAGTTCGATTTTCCCCGCGTGGTATCTCGGTCGGCATCCGCGCAAAGATGCCGTGATAACGACACATTCGGCAGAACTTTCAGAGAGGAACTCGCGAATCTGCCGGGCGCTGGTGCAAGATCGAGATCGCTGGCCGTTCGAGGCAAAGCTCTCCGGCGATTCAACGTCGGCGTCGAGATGGAATCTCGACAAGGGCGCGGGTGTTTACGCTTGCTCCGTCGGTAGTTCCATCACCGGGCGAGGCGCGGATATACTGATCGGAGATGACCTACTTCACGACAGTCTCGGAAGTGATGGAGAACTAGATGCAGCATGGAAGTGGTTCACAGAGGTCGCCATCCCGAGATTAGAGCCTCGCGGCTCGATCATCCTAATCGGTACTCGTTTTTCGCAATCGGACGTGTTCGGTAGGCTGCTCGATGGTCCCGATGCAGATAAGTGGACCGTGGTGAAGTTGCCCGCGATCTGCGACAGCGAAGATGATTTGCTTCATCGGCCCATCGGTTCAGCATTATGGCCGGAGCGCATGGGCGTCACTGAACTCGAAGCACGTAAACGCGAGATGGGGAGTCGTGCGTTCGCTTGTCAGTTCCAACAAAATCCGGTGCCGCTAGAGGGCAATCTCATCAAAGCCGAGTGGCTGCAATACTACGACACCGCACCCGAATCGTTCACGAAGGTCGTCGCGGCGTTAGACGCGGCTAGTAGCACCACCGGCGACTACAGCGCCATCGTCAAGATCGGCGTAACGAAGAACGGGTTCTACGTGCTTAACTTATGGCGCCAGAAATGCGAGTTTCCCGATTTACTTAAGCGCGTCGTCGCCTTAGAAGACGAGACGCCGAAGCCCTCTACGATTTACTGCGAGTCGGCGAGCAATGCAATCGCGCTAATCCAAACGCTGAAACAAGAGACGCGCCTGCCCGTCGTCGGCGTTCCGGCGAAGGGTTCAAAAGTTAGTCGCGTCGAGGCGTCTGTCACGGGCTTGATGGAAGCAAAGCGCGTCTTCTTGCCGAAGGAAGCGAGCTGGTTGCTCGACTTCGAGCGCGAGCTTCTGAGCTTTCCCGCGGGTAAGCACGACGACATGGTCGATGCCTTTACGCTCGCCCTTTCGCAACTCAGCGGCAAGAGGATGAGTAAGAACTTTTGGTTCACGTTTGGCGGAAGCGGGCGCGATGAGCACTACTTCGGTCCCGACGATCATTCGCCGTGCTCCGAGGAAACCGTTGGGAGCATGGGTTCCGTCGCCGGTGCGTTGACGCGAATCGGCTTATAGGGACGGACGACATGAGAGATGACGACTCGGCGAACCACGACGACTCGACGGCAACCGACGACGGAAAGACCGCGATGCAACGCTACGCCGCGTGGCATCGTGAGAACTGCCGGTGCGAACCGGCCGACACCAACGACACCAACGACACCAACGATGCCCACGACGCCGACACGGTGCAGGACGCCGACACCGACGCCGCCGAGACGTGGCGCGACTCAGGAGAAGACATAGCATGAGATCACGCAAGCAATCCCGCCGTGCCAACGGCGAGGGGAGCATTTTTTGGAGCGATTCCTACGGCCGTTACGTAGGCATGGTTACGCTTCCTAGAACGTCCGACGGTAAACTCCGCCGAAAGAAGGTCTTTAGCAAGAAAGGCGACCGATCATCCGCCGCACGGCTAGGCGTCAACGAGCGCATCGACAAGTATTTTGGTCGGCGGGGCACTCGCGACGGCTCTGCGCAACTTAAAGCATTCGCCGATCAGTGGATTGATAACGCGCCGATTCGCACGAATACGCGCACCCTCTATCGCTGGCTGTCGAAGACGCAGTTTGGTGCGCTAGGCGCTCGGAACCTTATTGACTTGGAGCCGATGCACATCCGACAGCATATCGACGGACTCGAAGTCGGGGCGACGGCCAAGCGACGCTTCTACTCTCTCCTTCACCGCGTCCTGAACGAAGCCGTCGATCTAGACATGATCTCGAGCAATCCGGCATCGAGGGTCAAGGCACCGCACGTTGCGCACCGAGAGCAGCGGGCTCTCACCCCGCCGGAAGTCGGCTATCTCCTCAAAGCCGTTACGGGTGACCGACTTGAGGCGCTCGTCATTCTCGCGCTAACGGCGGCGATGGGACCAGCCGAACTGTTCGCCCTGAGACGGCGCGACGTTCACATGGCCGAAGGCTATCTCATGGTGACGGGCGACCTCGTTGAAGCGCCCGGATGCAAGCCAGCCATTGAAGCAACGAAAACCGCGAAACGCCGTCGCCGCATCGATCTGCCGCCGATCACAATCGAGGCGCTACGGCGTCGTTTGAAGCTCTGCCTCGCTGAGGGTAGCGGCGAACTCGTCTTCACTTCGCCGGAGGGGGCGCCGATTCGGAACACCAATCTGCGCCGCCGCTGGTGGAAACCGCTGCTCGAAAAGGCGGCCACGCTCGCCGAGAAGGATGCTCGCGCTGCCGGTGATTCGTCGTATCGGTTCCCCACCGACCTGCGCATGTACGATTTGCGGCACACCAGCAACGCTCTCATGGGATACGCGGGCATTGCACTTGAGGTTGCGCGAGAGCGCATGGGGCATAGCTCGATCAGGCTGACTGCCGACACCTACGGGCACGTCTATCCGAGTATGCAGCGCGACGTAGCGGTTCGGTTGGAGACGCTGTTCGCAAATATTCGCAAAGGCGCAGCGTAGCGATATTTGCTAGCATTGCTTCAGCATTGGGCCAGTCCGGCGAGTCGTCGCTTCGAGGCGGCTCAGCCGCCTTCACAGAATGGTCCTAGCCGACGTGGTGTTCGCGCTTCGGGAGGTTAGACGTATGAAGCTTTTGGGGATTAGCCGCTACGCTTTTTGCGTCGGCATGACTGTCACGCTCATCAACGCCACGGGGTCCCCGTGTCGCGCTCAGTTTTCTACCATACTCTCACCCGGGAATGGGCCCTACAACCAACTCGCTGACGCAGCGTCCTGGGGACCAAGTTCACATGGATGGCAACTGGGAATCGTAGGCGGAAATACGGCATTCACGCACGGTAAGCCCGCTGGGGTCGTCGTCCTCGTTAGAAACACCGGCCCGAGCATGGAGATAAGAACTCTTGAGCCGCAAGGATTCTACACAACACTTGTTGACGCACACGGCAAGCAGACAGCATTGGAGCCGAACTGGGTTGCTGCCGAACTAGATTCGACCGGCCTTCCCGGGTATTCCATCGACACTAACAGCATTGTCAAGAACACTTTACATATTGACCAACGGTACAAAAACCTGACTCCCGGGAGTTACCGACTAACGGCATCGATTAACATCGTCCCAGGCAGTAGCATGGACCCCGTACCAAAGCCGGTGTTCGCGCATCTCACCTCCGGGACGATAACGATCACCGTCCTGCCGTAGCCCATGAGAACGCTCAGCATCGTTTGCGCCCAGTCAGTCTCCCCGGGAACCCGCCAAGGTCGCGTTGCTCCATCCGTTGCTCCACGGCGATTCCCAGGCCAAAGAATCGGAAACAAAAAAAGCCATATAGCCCCATATAGCCTATAGCCTTTTCATGGAGCCGACGCCCGGACTTGAACCGGGGACCTATTGTTTACGAAACAATTGCTCTACCAACTGAGCTACGTCGGCGTCGAGGCGCCCTTCCACGAGAGGCGTAGACCAGCCTTTCGGAGCATCGTGCGATCATAAAAAGCATACCTTTGCTTGCCCTCCTGCTCGCGCTCGCAGCACCGGCCTGCGCTTTGGCCGACCAAAATACGACGTATACCGGCCAGCTGAGCGCTCGTAACGCCGTACCCGCCGCCTAGGACACGTCGTGAAAAGTGCCCCGCTTGGCGCTTTCGTCAAGCTCGAGGTCGTCGAGTAGATAGTACACGATCTTGCGGTCGTCGAAGCCAACTTTGGCAAGCGAACGCCCCGCGATTTCGACGACCTCGTGGATGTGGCCGGTGCGCCCCGCATACGCATAGTTGACGGCCGTGTAGTTCGGATCGTCGGGTTTCGGATGCGGCGTTGCCTTCACGCCGCGCAGCGGCGTCCGATGTCGGTGCATGCCGCGAGGTTCGACACGGGTATTTCCGAAGCATCGTTTATGATTATCGAGTATCGAGGCAAGCGGCCAAAGATCGCCCCGTCGGCCTTCATCGCGCCCAATGCCGTTCTGATCGGCGACGTCGAAGTCGGCGAAGAAGCCAGCATCTGGTTCGGAACCGTCTTGCGCGGCGACAACGGACCGATTCGAATCGGCGCGCGCACGTCGATTCAGGATAACGCAGTCGTCCACGTCAGCGAACGGGGCGGCACATTCGTCGGCGACGACGTGACGGTTGGGCACTGCGCGGTGATGGAAGATTGCACGATCGAACGTTACGCCCTCATCGGCAGCAACGCAACGCTGCTCAACGGCTGCACGATCGGCGAAGGCACGTTGATTGCAGCCGGCAGCGTCGTCGGACAAAACGCGGCGATTCCGGCGCGCGTCGTCGCGGCGGGTGCGCCCGCTACCGTGAAGAAACCTTTGGAAGGCGAAGCCGCCGCCTGGATCGAGATCTCTTCGAAAGAGTACGTCAAGCTCTCGCGGATGTATCTCGCTCAGAGCATTGGCTGCGTGGAAAACCAGAGCATTACGATTTAGGCCGGATGCACCGTCGTCCAGATCAAGACGCCGTTGAGGAACAGAATCGCGACGGCCGCGCAGATGGCCAGCGCGGTAACATACGGGCGGTTCACCATCTCGCCCATGGTTTTTCGATGCGATCCCAACAGCACAAGGGCGATCACGGGCACGGGCAATACGAAGCTCAAGATCACTTGACTGACGATGAGCGTTTGCGTAACGTTGAGCCCGAGCGCCACGACTGCGACCGCCGGCAGCATCGTAATCACTCGGCGGACCCAAAGCGGCACGGTGAAACCGACGAAACTTTGCATGATCACCTGACCGGCCATCGTGCCGACGACCGAGCTCGAGATTCCCGAGGCCATCAGCGAGATCAGAAAGACGACCGCCGCGAGATTGCCGAGCAGCGGCGTCAGCGTACGGTAGGCCGTTGCGATATCGGCGACCGCAGCGTGGCCGGTCGTATTAAAAACCGCCGCCGCCATGTACATCATCGCGAGGTTGACCAAGCCCGCGATCGTCAGCGCGACGATCACGTCGATGTACGAGAAGCGCACGATGCGCCCGACGTCGCGGCGGTTTTTGGCAACGATTCGGTCCTGCGTAAGCGCAGAGTGCAGGTATATCGCGTGCGGCATGACGGTCGCGCCGACGATGCCGACGGCCAAAAACACGCTCGAGGGGCCACCGATCCACGGCACGATCGAGTGATAGAGGACTTGATGCCAGTTCGGCTTCGCCAGCACGGTTTCGACGATGTAACAGACGGCGATGATGCCGACCAGCGACCCGATCAACGTTTCCATCGTGCGAAAACCGTGCCGGTGAAGCGTTAATATTGCGTACGTCAAGATCCCGGTAATGACGGCTCCGATCAACATCGGAATGTGGAAGAGTAAGTACAATCCGATGATCGCTCCGAGAAACTCCGCAAGGTCGGTGGCCATCGCTCCGACCTCGCTAACGATCCACATCGAAATCACGACCGGTTTGGGGGCGTTATCGCGCGAGAGTTCGGCAAGATTCCTTCCGGTCACGATGCCGAGCTTCGCGGAGAGTCCCTGAAAGAGCATCGCCATCAAGTTTGCGAGTACGACCACCCAGAGAAGCCGGTAGCCGAATGCGGCGCCACCTTGAATGTTGGTCGCAAAGTTGCCGGGATCCATGTACGCAACCGATGCCACGAACGCGGGGCCGGCAAACGGCAAGAGCGCTCGCAGACCGCGCCGATTTCCCGCTAGTGCCTCGTGGCCGGCGGCGACTACCTTCGGGCTGGCCGCACCGACGCCGTAGCTATGGTGCAATGCGTACCATCTCTGCGTGACGGCGATGCAATGAGACGACGCGCTTTCCGCAGCGCACGCGCATCTTCGTCGTATCGCTCCGTTCGACGCGGACAGTCATCCCTGGGAGCACTCCGGCTGCGGCGAGCACGCCTACGGCGTCATCGTCGCGATCGTCGAGGCTCACGACGCGCGCGCTCGCGCCCACGGCAACGCTCGCTAACGTATTCAACGGATCGCCCGCGGCTGGAGCATCGTCGTACGGGATGGGATGCCCATGGGGATCGCTGCTCGGCCGCCCGAGAAAGGCGGCGATTCGCAGGGCGAGGTCGTCCGAGATTACGTGTTCGATGCGCTCGGCCTCGGCATGCACGCGCTCCAGCGGCAGGTCGAGCGAGCGATGCAGAAAGGTTTCGAGCAGACGGTGCCGGCGCACCATCGCAATCGCAAGAGCCCGGCCCTTACGGCTGAGCCGCAGCGGCTTGGCCGGCGGCGCTTCGGCCTCCAACAGACCGTCGGTCTCGAGTAGGCGCTTTGCCTTGCTCACCGAGACTCGGCTCACGTTGAGATACCGCGCGACGGCCGCCGCCCGCACCGGAGCGCCACCGCCGAGCTGGTAGATCGCCTTGACGTAGTCTTCCCGAGCCCGCGATGGGGACCGGTCGGTTCCCACGCTTAGAAGGTCTACGGCACTTTTGTTACCCATGGCTAACGATAACCATGGTTAACAGCTTTAGCCTGCTACGCCAGCTGTCCCTTCTCTCGGCGCTACGGCGTCGGGTAGTGAGTCTCGTCGCCGTACGGCAAGAAGAGTGTGAACTCGCGCTGGAAGCGGAGCTTCACCGAGCCGGTCGGGCCGTTGCGATGTTTGGCGATGATGAACTCGGTCAGGTCGGGCTCAGGAGTTTCGGGATTGTAGTAGCCGTCGCGATAGAGAAATGCGACGACGTCGGCCTCTTGCTCCAGTGAGCCCGAGTCTCTCAAGTCTGCAAGCATCGGGCGTTTTTCGCTGCGAATCTCGACGCCGCGGTTGAGCTGCGCCAACGCGACGATCGGTACTTCGAGATCCTTCGCCGTCACCTTGAGCGTGCGGCAGATCTCCGACAGCTCCTCGTTGCGGTTGGCGTTGCGCGCCAGCACGCCGGGGCGAACGAGCTGAAGATAATCGATGAAGATCGCGGCCAATCCGACGGTAGACTTCAAACGCCGGCATCGGCTGCGCACGTCGCCGATCGTCAGCGCGCCCATATCGTCGAGATAAATGGGAAGCTCGTTGAGCGTGCCCATCGCCCGCGAGATGTCTTCCCACTGATGCTGCTTGATGTTGCCGCGGCGCATGTCGTTCATCGAGATGCGCGCCTCGGCGCAAATCAAGCGCTGAATCAACTCGTTGTTCGACATCTCCAAAGAGAAGAATGCGATGGGCGCGCCGCACTCACGTGCCGCGGCGACCGCCATGTTGAGCGCAAACGACGTCTTCCCCATGCCCGGGCGTGCGGCGACGATCACGAAATTGCCCGCCTGGAAACCCGTCGTCATCGCGTCGATGTCGCGGAAGCCCGAGGTGAGCCCGGTGCGATCGCCGCGCATATGAAAGAGCCGATCGATATGATCGAAGGCATCCTTCATCAGCCGGCTGACCGGCATGAACTCGGTGACGCCGCGGCGTTCGCCGATCGTATACACCAGTTGCGCCGAGCGGTCGAGGGCTCCGGGAACGTCCTCTTCACCCTCGAAGCCGAGCTGCGTGATCTCCGTGCCGGCGTGAATCAGAGAGCGGAGGAGCGATTTCTCACGAACGATTGTCGCATAATAGCGAGCCGATCCGGCGCTCTGCACCGTATCCATGAGCGCGCTGATATACGAGAGCCCGCCGACGCGTTCCAAAACGTTGCGCCGTTTGAGCTCCTCGCCGACGGTGATCTTGTCGACCGGCTCTCCGCGATCGTACAGATCGAGGAGCACGGCGAAGATCGTTTCGTGGACGTGCGCGTAGAAATCGGCCGGGCGAACGATTTCGCCGACGGCTGCAAGCATTTCGCGGTCGACAAGCACGGAGCCGATCACGGCCATCTCCGCCTCGAGATTGCTTGGCGGAATGCGATCGATCGTTGAGCGAAGCGGTTGAACTGTCATGAGCGTCGAGCCGCTGTCCCGCAGTACGCCGGTGAACGCCTTGTGGGTCGCTTGTGCATAAGCACAAATTTACGTGAGTTGTGTGCCATACGTTATGGCACTCAAGGAGGAGCGACCGGCTTTTAGCGCCGGCGCTTGGGCAGGTCTCGGAGCACTTGCGCGACGCTCGTCACCGGAACCACTTCCAGCCCACTCAGCGTTGCGTCGATCTCGCGTGCGTTCTCCTTGGGCACCAGGACTCGCCGCATGCCCGCCTGACGGGCCGCGTACAACTTCTCGATCACGCCGCCTACGCCGCGCACCTTTCCTTGGATCGAGAGTTCGCCGGTGATTGCAAGGTCTTGGGGGATCGGCGTCTTGGTAACCGCCGAATAGAGCGCGAGAAAAATCGCTAGCCCGGCGGAAGGGCCGTCGATGTTTCCGCCGCCGACGACGTTGATGTGAAGATCGAAATCGGCGACGTCGAAGCCGGTCACGGTGCGCATCACGCTGGTTGCGTTAAAGACGGAGTCTTTGGCCATCGAACCGGCCGTATCGTTGAAGCGAATCGTCCCCTTCCCGGGTTGCGAGGCGGGAAACGCGACCGCTTCGATCTCGATGATGCTGCCCAAGTGATGGAGTACGCCCAGACCAAAGCTCTTGCCGATCTCGCGCGTGGCGCGTCCCTTCACCTGAGTGGCGCGCACCAGCCGGCTCGTCCGAACGACGGCGCGCACGTCTTCCTCGAGGATCGACGGGCTCTTGATCGCGCCCGCTTGCTGTTTGCTTGGGTAAAGCCGATAGAGCGCTTGACCGTAGGCGTCGGCAACGATCTGCACGGCCTTGCGCCCTTCGATCGTGTACGACGCGATCAGCTGCGCGACGCCGCGCGCGGCCTTGGCACCAAGCCGGCGAATGGCGCCCTGCACGATCGTAAGAATTTGATGCTGCGACAGCGGCGAGAAGAAAATCTCGGCACAGCGCGAGCGCACCGCCGGATCGATGTCGTCGGGTTCGCGAGTCGTGGCGCCGATCAAAATGAAGTCGGCCGGAGCCCCCTCTTTAAAGAGGCGCTTGATCCATTGCGGAACGTTCGGCGAACTTTCGTCATAGTACGACGACTCGAATGGAACGCGCTTATCCTCGAGCACTTTGAGCAGCCGCGATTGAAGCGGTCCGTCCATCTCGCCGATTTCGTCGATGAAAAGCACGCCGCCGTGAGCCCGCGTTACCAACCCCAGCTTGGGCTCCGGGATGCCGGCCTCGGAGAACTCGCGCCGGCTGCCTTGGTAAATGGGATCGTGGACGCTGCCCAAAAGCGGGTCGACCGTTTCGCGCGGATCCCATCGCAGCGTCGTCCCGCTTGCCTCCACGAACGGTGCGTCCTTTGCAAACGGCGTGTACGGCCGCGACTTTGCAACCTCCAGCGCGAGACGCGCGACCGTCGTCTTGCCTACACCCGGCGGCCCGTAGAGAATCGCGTGCTGCGGATACGGCGAGCTGATCTTCGCCAGCAGCGCACGGATCGCCGACTCTTGGCCGACAACCTCGCGGAGCGTTTGCGGACGCAGCTGCGCGAGGGCCGAAACGGAGAGCCCGCGCTGCGAGAGCGCTTCAAGCTCGTCGAACTTTGCTTGGGACGCCGGGGTCTCGGGGCCGCCCGTCTCCCGCAGCGCTTCGAGTTTGAGGTCCTTGACGTACTCCTGATGGCGCTCGGCCATCTTCTCGTTCACGCGCCGCTCGATCGAGTTTTCGGCGTGGCGTTGCGCGATGACGTCGGCCATTGCCTCTTCGATCTCGGCGATCGTCTTGCGCTGCTGCGCCCGAGTCGTCACGCGTTCGAGCGTCGGGTCCTCGAAGACGAGGCGCTGCAAACCGCACAGCCGGTCGGGCAGATTCTGCGAACGCATCATCTTGAGAGCGCTGACCTTGCCGGCCCGTAGTACGACCTTGTCTTGGCCGATCACCGAGGCGAGCATCTCGTAAAGCGCGCTGACGTACCGGCTCAACTCATCTTCGGCACCGAACTTTCGGCGAAAGCGGGCCACGTAGACCTGTTGCACCGCGGGGACGCTCCTTAGGCGGCCACGACGTCCACCACGGTCTTGGCGACGACGCTCTTGTGAAGCTTGATCTGAACCGGATACGAACCGAGCGCCTTGATTTGATCGGTCAGCTCGATTTTATGCCGGTCGATTTCGATCGAGAGCACGCCGGCGATCGCCGAAGCGACGTCGGCATTGGTCACGGCCCCAAAGAGCTTTCCGTTGCCGCCGGCTTTCGCGTGCACGGCAAACTTTGCAGCTTCGATTCGAGCCGCGAGCGCCTTGGCCTCGGCCAGCTCGTTTGCGTCACGGCGCGCTTGGGCTTTGTGCTGGGCTTCGATCTGGGCCAGCGCGCCTTTGTCGGCTTCGCCGGCGAGCTTGCGCGGAAGCAAGAAGTTGCGGGCGTAGCCGTCGGCGACGTCGACGACGTCGCCCTTGCGGCCCAGCGCTTTGACGTCGCTAAAAAGAACGAGTTTCACGGCGACTATTCGGACCCGAACGGAAGAAAAGCGATCAGGCGGGCCCGCTTGACCGCCACGGTCAGCATCCGCTGGTGCTTGGCGCAGTTCCCCGAGATGCGTCGCGGCACGATTTTCCCGCGCTCGGAGACGTACTTTTTCAGGCGGCCCGTATCGCGGTAGCTCACGGCGATCGCCCGATCGGTGCAGAAGCCGCAGGGCTTGCGCTTGGGGCGCCGGTCTTTGACGGCGCGCTTGGTTTTACTTGGTGGCATAGCGTCCTTTCGACTAGGTGGTTGCCGGTTTCGCAGGTCCCGCGAGGGCCGCAAAACCCTAGCCAGGTGGGGCGAGGCTCGCTCCACCACCGGGCCCGAGACTGGCTCGGAAGCCGGATTTTCGGAACGTATGTTCGGATTGCCCGAGGGACGCTCCTGGCGGGCCGGGATCGGAATTTCGTGACGCTGGCCCCCGAATGGTGTATAGTGGACGGGTTACCCAGGCTTCGAAGTCCGCAAAAGTCCCAATGGCACTGAAGCGAGTCGGATCCGGAGAACAACCTTACTTAATCTAGGAGATTCGCTCGCTACATGTATACAGACGAAATGCTCACCTGCGTTGACTGCGGACAACAGTTTCCGTTCACGTCGGGGGAACAAGAATTTTTCGCAATGAAAGGCTTTACGAATAAGCCGAGTCGCTGCACGGACTGCCGTGCGGCACGCAAAGCCGGTCGCTCACCCAACGGTGGTGGTGGTGGCGCCCGCAGCAGCAGCCAACGGGAAATGTTCAAAGCGACGTGCAGCCAGTGCGGCGGCGTTGCCGAGGTTCCGTTTCAGCCGCGAGGCGACAAGCCGGTTTATTGCCGCGATTGTTTCGCCAGCCGGCACTCATACCGCTAGGCACCGCTAACACCGCCACTAGCAAACAAGAGAGAGCCTGCCTCGTGCAGGCTCTCTTTCATACATAGGATCCTTCGACGGAGCCTGTCCTGAGCGAAGTCGAAGGGCTCAGGATGACAAGGGCGCGCTGACCACGAACGAGGAGGACGATGAGTCGAGCGGCACGGTACGGGACGGGTATAGGACTCGGGGTTATTCACATTGGTGCGCTGGCCGCTTTCGTGCCGGCGTTCTTCCATTTTTCGGATATCGCCGTCGCGGCGATCCTTTCATACCTGACCGGCGTTTTGGGCGTGACGCTCTGCTATCACCGGGTGTTGACGCATCGCAGCGTGCGCCTGCGCAAGCCGCTCGAATATCTTTTTGCGGTCTTTGGAACGCTCGCACTCCAAGGCGACCCAATTCGCTGGGTCGCGATTCATCGCAAGCATCACGCCCATGCCGACGACGAAGGGGATCCGCATAACATCCGGCTCGGCTTTCGCTGGGCTCACATCGATTGGCTCTACCGGCAGAACGTCGATATGCCGTCGGACGAAGAGATCGCGCGCTACGCTCCGGATCTCTATGCCGATCCATTCTACCGGGTGTTGCAGCACTTGGGCCTGCCGCTCCAGCTCGCGCTCGCGGGGGCGCTCTTCTTTTTCGGCGGCTGGGCCTGGGTCGTCTGGGGCGTCTTCGTCCGGCTCGTGTTCGCGTATCACTCGACCTGGCTGGTCAACAGTGCCGCCCACATGCTCGGCTACCGAACCTATCGAACTTCGGACTGCTCGACGAACTGCTGGTGGGTCGCGCTGCTCTCTTTCGGAGAAGGCTGGCACAACAACCATCACGCCTTTCCGTTCTCTGCGCGCCACGGTCTGCGCTGGTTCGAGATCGACATGACCTGGTGGCACGTGGAGCTTCTCGCCCTTTTGCGGCTGGCCGACCGCGTACGGATCCCCAGCCGGCTCATGCGTCAAAAGCTCGCCTACGCGAGCATGCGCCCCTTTGCCGGAGCGGCCGACTACTCCAGCGGCGGGGCATAAAGGCGGCCGGAGACGGCATACGGTATACTAGTTAAACGAGCTCAGCACCAAGGAGTAGCTACATGAAGGAAAAACGCGCGCCATGGGAGCGCCCCGATTTTCAAGAGCATCAGCTCGGCGCCGAGGTAACGGCTTACCTTAGCGCGCCGCTGCGCGAACCAAAGATCTAACGACGGCCGATTCCGGCCTCGTCGCGCGGCTTTATGCCGTCGGCGAGGAGCGCTATCACGACAAGCACCCGTTTCATCGGCGGCTTGTCGCAGGTACGCTTGACCGCGCCGCCGTGCAGGCTTGGGTAGCAAATCGCTATTACTACCAAAAGCAAATTCCCGTGAAGGACGCGGCGATTCTCGCCAACCTGCCTTCCGCATCGTATCGCCGGGCGTGGATCTCGCGCATTTACGATCACGACGGCGCCGCGGACGGTGAGGGCGGCACGGTTTCGTGGCTGGCGCTGGCCAGAGCCGTCGGGCTCGATGATGCTGAGGTGCTCTCCGAACGCGCGGTCGCACCGGGGACACGCTTCGCCGTCGATGCCTACGTCACGTTCGCCCGCACCCGTCCCTGGATCGAAGCGGTGGCCTCTTCTCTCACCGAACTTTTCGGGCCGCCGGTCATGACGGCCAGGGTCGCGGCGATTATCGAAAAGTATCCCTGGATCGATCGCTCGGGTTTGGCGTACTTTGAAAAGCGAATTCCGCTGGCGCAGCGCGACGCCGAGTCGGCGTTATCGTGGGTGCTGCGCGAAGCGACGACGCCCGACGTCGAACGCCGCTGCGTCGAAGCCTTGCGATTTAAGTGCGACGTTCTGTGGTGCATCCTGGACGCCACGGCGCTCGCATCCGGCGTCTTCAAATGAAGCCCACCGCCCTCCCACGCTTCGGCAAGGGTGTGAAGCTGCGTCACGACGGAAACGGCAGCGTCATGCTGCTCATCCCCGAAGGCGCGCTCGTTCTCAACGCATCCGCCGCGGCGGCGCTGGAACTCGTCGACGGAACGCGGCCGCTAGCAGAGATCGTCACGGCTGTGGCCGAGCGGTTCGACGTAAGCGTCGACCACGCTCGCGGGGATATCCTCGAACTCTTCGCGCGACTCGAGCAGCGTGGGCTTATCGCGCCCTTCGACTGCGCTCAGGGTGACAAAGCTGAGTAGCGCGCCGCGGCCGCTGTCCCTGCTGTGCGAGTTGACGTATCGCTGTAATCTGCAGTGCCCGTATTGCTATAACCCGCTCGACCTGCGATCGTATCGCGACGAACTGACGACCGGGCAGTGGACCCGCGTCTTGCAGCAAGCCGCCGATCTCGGCGTGGTTCAGGCGCATTTCTCCGGCGGCGAGCCGACGCTGCGCCCCGATCTCGTTGCGCTCGTCGAGGCCGCGGCCGCCTGCGGGCTCTACACGAATCTGATCACGCAGGGAACGTTCCTCGACGACGTGCTGCTCGACCGATTGGTCCGCGGCGGCCTCGACCACGTGCAGATCAGCATTCAGGCGCCGCAAGCAGCGCTGGCCGACCGCATCGCCGGCGCAGTCGTGCACGACAAGAAGTTGGAGGCACTCCGGCGCGTTCTCTCGCGCGACGTCGCGCTCACGCTCAACTGCGTGCTGCACCGTTTGAATCACGATTCGATCGAGGACGTCATCGACTACGCGCAGCGGCTGGAGATTCGGCGGCTCGAGCTGGCCAACGTGCAGTTCTACGGCTGGGCCTATCGCAACCGCACCGCGCTGATGCCGACGCTGGAACAAGTTCGCCACGGCGAGCAGGTCGTCGCCGCGGCCCGCGAGCGTCTACGCGGTGCGATGGAAATCGTCTACGTGCTTCCGGACTATTTCGGCGATTTTCCCAAGCCGTGCATGAACGGCTGGGGACGCCAGTTTGTTACCGTCACGCCCAACGGGTACGCCCTCCCGTGCCCGGCGGCTGCCGGCATCACGACGTTGACGTTCGAGAACGTGCGAGATCGTTCGCTTGGCGAGATCTGGCACGACTCCGCGTCGTTCGTTCGCTATCGCGGAACCGATTGGATGCCCGAGCCGTGCCGCTCGTGCGACCGGCGCGAGCTGGATTGGGGTGGCTGCCGCTGCCAAGCGTTCTTGATCACCGGCGACGCCGGCGTTACCGACCCAGCCTGTTCGCTCAGCCCGGATCACGCGAGCCTCGCCTCTTTGCGCGAAGGGGTATCCGAACCGGTCTATCGCCGGGCGTGATCGTTCGCGTGCTCGGTTCGGCGGCCGGAGGCGGCGTGCCACAGTGGAACTGCGCCTGCGACAACTGCTCTGCAGCCCGTGCAGGGCGGCGCCCGCACCGCACGCAGTCCGGCTTGGCCGTGAGCGCCGACGGCGAGCGTTGGCTCCTGCTCAACTGTTCGCCCGATATCGGACCGCAGATCGAAGCTTTCACGCCCTTGCAGCCGCACACGCCGCGCGGCACGCCGATCGGCGGAATGCTCTTTACCGACGCGAACGTCGATCATCTTGGAGGGCTGGTGACGCTGCGTCAGAGCGGCGAGCACGGCTTCATCGTTCGCTCGAGCGCCGTGGTTCGCGCGATTGCCGTCGCGCAGCCGGCCTACGCTCCTTTTTCGCAGGCGCCCCATCGCTGGCTCGAGGTTCCGCTCGACGCCGGCTGCGAGGCCGCAAGCAAAGATGACGTCGTCGGAAATCAGCTCGCGGTGCGCGCCTTTTCCGTTCCCGGAACGACACCCGGCTACGACGGGCGCCGGCGCCTGCCAGGCGCGGTAGTTGCTTACGAAATCTCGGACCTCGACCGGAAGAACCGCCTGCTTTTCGCGCCGGTCTTCGCCGCCATCGACGCCGCACTTCATGCCGGGATTGCGGCGGCGCGCGTGGCATTCGTGGATGGAACGTTTTACACGTCCGACGAACTGATCTCGCAACGTCTGATGGAAAAGCGCGCAGAATCGCTCGGGCATCAGCCCGTCGCCGGTGAAGCCGGCACGCTCGAGCGGCTGCGCGGCGCCGGCACCCGGATTATCTTCACGCACCTCAACAACTCCAATCCCATGCTCGATCCGGCCTCCGCAGCTTCACAGCACGTTAACGAGGCGGGCGCTGAGATTGCTTACGACGGAATGGAATTGAGGCTATAAAGCGGGAACTCTCTTTTGTTGATGATCGCCCTAGCCGGCCGAATCGTTTTGACGCTTGCGGTTGCGTGGACGCAGTTTCGACTGGGCCCGCAAAACAACGCCGTTGTCGACGGTACCCTCAACGCCTCGTGGCAGATCGAAACCGGCGGCCAGATTTCGGCCAGTCCAACGATGGTCGACGGCACGATCTACGTCGGAAACAACAACGGCTCGCTCTACGCGATCGAAGCCGCCACCGGAAAGGTCTTGTGGAGCGCGCGCGTGGCGAATCCGCTTATGAGCGCGCCCTTGATTTACAACGATTTGGTTATCGTGGGTGAAGGCGACCCGACCAGCCGCAGCGCTTCGCCTTCCGAGCCGGTGATGGTCGGCCAAGGTGCAAGCGCGCTCATCGGTTTCGATCGTTTCAGCGGAAACATGCGCTGGCAAACCACGGTGAGCGGCTCGGCGATGCCGACGCCCGCCATCATTGGCGGCACGTTGATCGACCACGACGGGGCAGGCTGGATTAACGGCCTCGACCCGATCAGCGGCGAGATACGCTTTCAGCACTGGCTGGGATCCATGGCCTCGATGTCGGCGATTCTTCCCATCGGTAACGGCGACTTCGTCACGACGGGAGTCGGCAGCAACGCCGCGTGGCGCCTGCACGCAGACGGCGGCTCCATCATCTGGCGCAGTCCGTTTTCGCGGGGCGCCTCAGGAATCGGCGATTGCCCCCCGGTCACCGACGGGCGTCGCGTCTTCTGCGACTACGTCTCGCCGGTGCTACCCGATACCTCGACGGCGGTCGGCGATCTAACGGCGGAGCGAGTCTACGCTCTCGACGCCGCCAGCGGCGCAAGCTTGTGGGACGTCGCCTTGGAGAGCGGCGCGCTTCCAATCCGTAACGAAGCCGCAGTTCCGCTCCTCGAGGGAAGCCGGCTGTTCGTCGGCAGCGCGCTCGCGCCATGGATGCACGCGCTCGACACGGCCAACGGCATGCTGCTCTGGGAGACGCCGACGCGAGGTGCCGTCAAGGGCGGCATCGTCGACGTCGACGACACCATCTACTTCGGCGACTTAGGCGGTTATCTGTGGGCACTCGACGCTAAAACCGGTCGCGTCATCGGCGACAAGCTGATGCATACCGCGTTCAACGTCGGCTCGCCGATCGTGGTCGGAACGACGCTGATCATCGGAAGCGACAGCGGCAGCGTGATCGCAATCCCACTGGACCGGATTCGCGACTCCCACGACCGTTAGTGTCTAGAACAGGTTCCACAAATACTGGTTGTAGACTTCGTGGTGGTATTGCACTTCCTGGGCTTTGACGAAGCTTCCGAGTAAACGGGGACAGCGGTCTGCGCTGGCCTGTTTGAGATCGGCGTAGCGCTGCTTCACATCCTCGCCCAGGAGCTTGCCGGTCCATTCTGAAGCGCGAAACGCCGCCATCGCGTCGTAGATATTGTCGGGCAGGTAACGGTCGGCTTGACGCAAGTTTTTGAGCGTGCTGGTCGTACCGTCGAGACCCGTCTTAAAGACCGCGAGCATTACCATATAGGGATTTGCGTCGGGGGCGACGGAGCGAACCTCGGTGCGCATGCTGCGCTCGTTGCCGATCGGAATGCGTACCATCGAGCCGCGATCGATCGCTGAAGCTTTGATCTGATTGGGCGCTTCGAAGTGCGGGTCGAGCCGGCGATACGAGTTCACGCTGGAGTTGAGCATCAGGCAGAGCTCGTCGCCGTGCGTCAGGATGCGATCGACGAACTTCCAGCCGAAGGCGCTGAGCTGCTCCTGCCCTTTGGGATCCCAGAAGAGGTTCTTGCCGTTCTTGCTCACCGAGACATTGGTGTGCATTCCACTTCCGTTGACGCCGACGACCGGTTTTGGCATAAAGCTTGCGGTCATTCCGAGCTTCGTCGCGACTTGCCGGCAGATCAGCTTGTACAGCTGGATCTGGTCTGCGGCGGCAACGACCTCACCGTAGCTATAGTTGATCTCGAACTGCGACGGCGCGACTTCCGGGTGGTCCTTCTCGTTTTGAAAGCCCATCGCGCGCTGCACTTCGGCAACCGTATCGATAAAGTCGCGCAGCGGATCGCCGGGTAAGGAGTGATAGTAGCCGCCGGTATTGACGTACTCGAACTTTCCGGTCTCGTGATAGCGCCGCTCGGCGTCGAGCCCTTTAAAGAGGAAGCCCTCGATTTCGTTGGCCGCGTTGAGAGCGTAGCCCTCCTTCGCATAGCAGTCGTTGGCAAACTGCTTGAGCGAGCCGCGAATGTCGCCGGTAAACGGCTTACCATCGCGATCGAAGACGTCGCCGAAGACGAGCACTTTACCGGGCCCGAAGATGTCCGCCGGCCCCCAGTAAAACGCGCTCCAGTCGAGCGATAGGCGCAAGTCGCTTTCGCGCTGTGGCGTAAAGCCTCGTATCGAGGAGCCGTCGAAGGTGAGGTTGTCGTGCGACTTGAGCAAGAACTTCTTGTCGTAGTCGAGCATGTGCAGGCGGCCCTCCAGATCGCTGAAGAGCACCGTCAGTGCTTTGATTCGCGGCTCGTCGGCAAGATATCTTAGCCGCTGTTCTTGCAGAGCGTGAAGCGGGACGCGCTCTTGGCGCTGCTGTTTCGCGCGCAAGTTGAGCTCTTCTAGCTCGGAGTAGGGGAGCATCAGGAAGTCGCGCAGGTCGGCGTTGGTCGGCATGGCCGTCGAAGTCATGTGGCTCGTTCTCCTTGACGTTCGGCGAGTTGACGAACCGTTGAAGGTTCGTGATGCCCTGGACCCTTACACAATCCGCGGCCCGCGCCTTTGGACAATTGGTAAAACGTTTCGGGTTGCGGGGCCGGCCGGACGAGCCGGCTCGACGGCGCAAGACTTAACGCAGCTGCAAGAGAACGCACCGGAATGGATGCGTACCTTGCACTGGACGTCCGTTCACTGGGGTTGGGTGCTCGGCGCGGTGATTCCGACGGGAGAGACCGAGGATATTGATTAGCAAGCCCCGGTTCTCGACGGAGGCGGGGCGCCTCGAAGCCTTCAGCGACGGTGTCATCGCTGTAATCATTACGATCATGGTGCTCGAGCTACGGCCGCCCGACGGCACGGACTTGCGGTCGCTGCACGCGCTGATTCCGACTTTCTCTGCCTACGTTCTCAGCTTTGCGTTTATCGGGATTTACTGGAACAACCACCACCATATGCTGCGCGCGAGCGACGGGATCGACGGCCGAACGATGTGGGCGAACCTCCATCTGCTCTTTTGGCTGTCGCTCGTGCCGTTTACGACGGCGTGGCTCGGGCGCAACCCGTTCGCTCCGGTCCCAACGGCGCTTTACGGCTTCGTTCTCCTGATGGATGCTATCGCATTCACTGTTTTGCAAGCCGCCCTTCTCAAAGTAAACGGGCCCGGGGGCGCCTTCGCCAAAGCCGTCAACGCCGACGTGAAGGGCAAGATGTCGCTCGCGCTTTACGTAGCTGCTATTGCGATTTCGTTTCTTTCGACGATTGCGGCCGACGCGCTCTTCGTCGCCGTGGCGATCCTCTGGATTGTGCCCGATCGTCGCTTCGAGCCGGTCATCGCCAACCGCTCGGACGGTAGGAAGAGCACAGACGCCAAAGGCGGAAGTACGGGCAGATGAAGTCGCTTACGCTTATGCTCTCGCTCCTCACTGTCCTCGCCGCCCAGCCGGTGCTCGGCGCGCAGCCGGAAACCTGGACGGTCGACCCCGTGCATTCGACCGCGCAGTTTACCGCACGCCATTTTGGCATCGTCCCGGTGATCGGCACGATTCCGATCGAAAAGGCATCGGTTGCGCTCAACGCAGGCTCGCAGATACCGGTTGCTGTTTCGGCCACGCTCGACGCTTCCAAGGTTGACACGCACAACGACAGGCGCGACGGCGACATTCGCTCCGCGCACTATTTCAACGTCGCGTCGACGCCCGAGATACGCTTCGTCAGTACGAAAGTCGAGGGCACGGACCCCAAGCATTTTACGATCGCGGGTGATTTGACGATGCACGGCGAGACGCATGCCGTCGTACTAAACGCGCAGGTCATCGCTTCGGGAAAATCGCCGCGAGGCCGGTCGATTATCGCGTACGGCGCAAGCGTGACGATCGATCGTACGCAGTGGGGTATGACATACGGCCCGCTCATCGTCGGGAACAGCGTGGACATCTCACTAAATATCGAAGCCGATGGCCCCGCCTAGAGCTTTACTTGCCGCGCTCTGCGCTTCGGCGCTGCTTCCCGGCTGCGGCAACGCTTCGCCAAAAGTCGAGCCGGGTGTTATCGCGGCGAGAGCGCCCGGCAACATCTACTGGAATAAGCCGGCGCTTCGTTTAAAGGGCGATGGAGCGCGCCGCCAGGCGATTCTCAGCTACTGGGGACCGGACGGCTATTACACCGAGCCCGTTTACTGCAAGAACGGCGGACGCATTTCGGCGACGACGCACGGACACAGCGGCAAGCGGACCGGGTACGTTCACATCGTCTACTGGTTCAAGGCGCTCACCCATAATCACGACCAGTGCGGTTTCAGCGCGGTCCTCAACAACACCGGCAGCCCGCCAATCGCGGTGATCGAACTGCGGATTCTTTAGAACGGAATTTCGTCGTCTAGTTCGTCGGCCGAACTGTCGGTTGCGCGCGCCGGCGCACCGACGGCGGCCGCGCTGCGGCCTCCGTTGAAACCGCCCTGATCGCCCGAGTCGCCGTCATCGCGGCGCGAGGAGAGCATCTGCATTCCCGAGATAACGACTTCGGTGGCTTGACGCCGAATCGGCTGGCCGGCGTCGTCCTTCAGCTTGGTATCGTCGTAGGAGCGGATCGCGAGCCGGCCCTCGACGAGCACGGGACTGCCCTTCTTGAGATACGTGTTGCAAGTCTCGGCGAGCCGTTCCCAGGCGACGATGTCGACGTACATCGTATCTTCGGGCTTCGCGTCTTTTTTGTTGGGATTGACCGCGATGCGAAACTTCGTGACCGGCGAGCCCGAGTTGATATAACGAATCTCCGGATCGCGCGTCAGGTTCCCCACCAAAATTACCTTGTTGAACGAAGCTGCCATACCTTAAACCTCTTTCACTAACGCGTACATCCTTAGAGACTAGTCCCTCAAAGTGTCACCAGTGTGGCATAGATGTTATGAAAAGGATACGTTTTGCGGCGGCGGGGGTGCGGCGGCAGCCAGCGCCGCCATATGGGTGAGCATCTTCGCATCGAGCCGAACGATGAGCGCCCGTAACACGTCCTCATGCAGCTTAAGCTGGCGATCGAGCTCTTTGGAGACGGTCGGCCCGGCCTTGAACTCCATGACCACGTAGTTGCCCTCGCGCGCATCGGCGATCTCGTAGGCCAACCGCTTCTTGCCTAGGCGCTCGATGCCCGTGACTTCGCCGCCCTGCCCCTTAACGATCTCGGCGACGGCGTTGGCTCGCTCTTCGACTTCGTTCTCTTCAAGCGAAGGGCGTAAAATGTAGGTTACCTCGTAATCGGTCATGAAGCTAGCTTCGAGCCCGTCATTGACGCACTCCTACCGGCTACCGTAAGACTGGCGCCCGACGCTTGGGGAGAATCAAAAAAATGGTGACAAGACTGCTGGTAAGGCCGGTGCTTCTCGGCCTCCTCGTCGTCGCGACCGGCTGCTCTTCGAACGCCGCTCCACCGGTTGCTCCGCAAAGCAGCCTACCCGAGGCTCGGCCCGCGACTGGAAATCCCGTCAGCACGTACATCAAGCACGTCGTCGTCATCATCCAAGAGAACCGCAGCTTCGAAAACTTTTTTGCCGGGTATCCCGGCGCGAACGCACCTGAATACGGGTGCGCGGCGGGAAGCGGAGCGCGCCGGCACTCCACCTCCGGCTCGGGCTGTCCGAGCGGGGAGACCGAGGTTCCGCTGCACTCGCTCGGGTTCCTCGACAGCCCCGACCTGGCGCACGACTGGAACTCGTCGATGACCGATTGGGACAACGGCAAGATGGACGGCTTCTATAAATACGGGCAGAAGCAAGGTGCCGATGTCGCCTACGCTTACGTTAGACCGAATCTCATCAAGCCGTACTGGGACATGGCCGAACAGTACGTCCTCGCCGACGAAATGTTTCCCACCGAGTTTGGCGGCAGTTTCACGGGCCATCTGACGCTCGTCGCCGGCACCGACGACCTCACGGCAAAAGAAGCTGAAGTAGATTTTCCCAACCAGCCTCCCGACGATTGCGACTCGCCGCCCGGCACGAAGAGTTCGTACGTGGACTCCGCGCGCCACGTCCACCGCTTTGCGGGACCGTTTCCCTGTTTCGATCAGTGGCGAACGATGGCGCAAGATCTCGATAATGCCGGCGTCTCGTGGAAGTATTACGCCACCAAGGTGCTCGACGCCGGCCTGTGGGAGCCGTACGAAGCGAGCAAATACGTCCGTTACGGTCCCGACTGGAAAACAGACATCACTGCTCCGCCATCGAGAGTCTTGACCGATGCATCGAAGGGAAATCTTGCTTCGGTAACCTGGGTGAGCCCCACGGAAGCCGACTCCGATCACCCCGCGGCGCACAGCGGTCTCGGCCCGTCTTGGGTGGCATCGGTCGTCAATGCAGTCGGCGAGAGCTCGTATTGGCCGTCGACTGCGATTATCGTGCTGTGGGACGATTGGGGCGGCTGGTACGATAACGCTTCGCCCAAGCAACTCGATTACCGCGGGCTGGGAATTCGCGTGCCGTGTTTGATCATCTCACCGTACGCGAAAGAGACGAGTGCGAGCCAGCCGGGCTACGTCTCACACACGCAATACGAGTTCGGCAGCATCTTGAAGTTCATCGAGGAGGCCTACAACCTCAAGCCGCTCGGCCGAACCCAGGCCGGCTACAGCGATCAGCGCGCGACCAGCATCGAGGATAGCTTCGACTTCACCCAAACACCCCGCAAGTTCACCGCGATCCCGAGCACGTACCCGGTATCGCACTTCCTGCATGAGCCACCGTCGAACGAACCCGTAGACACCGAATAAAAGGCCCAGGGAGGCTCTGATTCAGTTCAGATCGAGGAGCCGAGGGGCGATGTTACTGAGGTAAATGAGCCCCGAGGCGACGAAGAGCTGGGCTGAATCAGAGCCTCCCTCGCTATTGTTCGAGCTCCTGTAGGGTGTTGGTGTTCGTGTCGGTGTAGAACAGCGCCGTGTTGCTGTCTTTCGTTCCAATGGCGGCGAGCCCAAAGATTGCGGGCGCCGCGCCCTTATCGATGACCTCCGTGTCGAGCACCTTGCCCTTCGGCGTCATCTCGACCAGCGTGTTGTTGCCGGTGTTGGCGATGATAAGGTTGCCGTTGGGCAACAGCGTTGAGGCCACCGGGTTGTCGAGCGGCGAGCCGGCCTTTACCACCTTCGCGCACGTGGTCTTGGGATATAAGCAGGTGAACTTCTTGCACCCGGGCTGGACGGTGATCTCGTCTTTTACCAAGAGCGTGCTGGCATGACTGATGGCGACGACGGCATTGCACGCGCCGTCCACGACGTAGAGAACGTCGGCCTTGTTGTTACACTGATACGAGCCCGGCTGGGCAGCGCACCAATACGATAGGCCCGACGGTCCCAGCGCACTCCACCCGGTGCCTTTGTTGACGTCGAAGCCCTTGATGACCTCAATAACTTTTCCGTAGCCATATCCGCCGAAGCCGATATTGTCGATCGCTCCGGTGTCCGCATTGCCGACGAACATGATACCGGGCGAATAGTCATAGAGCGGCGGCGCGCCGCCGTCACCGATCGGCTCGGTGATTGGGGAGCCGTAGGTCTTTTTCAACTTCCCCTTGTCATTGATCTTCACCATCACTTTGCTGGTCATGCCGGTGGCGTAGACATCGTCGGCTGAAGTAACCGAATCGCCGTCGCATCCCTCGATGCCGGCGTTTTGATAGAACGTTGTGGGTTTGGAGCTCGCCACCGGATCGAACTGCTCAATCGTCGTTCCGTTGCCAGCATTGCCGGCCGAGTCTTCGAAGTTACAGACGAGCACGTGGCCTGCCTTTAACTCGCCGCCGTTATAGACAACGACGGAAATGGCGCGCGGGCCCATGTCGCCGTTTTTCGAATCGACGGTCGAGCCGATCGTAACGTTCTTGGTAAGCAGCTTCAGAATGGACGTCGTATCGGCGGGGGCAGCAGCGGTGTGGGCTGCGGCCGCGACGCCCGCGCTTGACGGCACCGCACCGTTTCCGCCGCAACCGGACGCCGTAAGCGCCACCAACGTGGCGAGCAGAACCGACCGATTAATTTTCAGCGACATGCTCCGAGTCTCCTCACTACTGTTCGAGTTCCTGCAACGTGTTGGTATTCGTGTCGGTGTAGAATAACGCGGTATTTTTGTCGCTCGTTCCGATTGCTGCAAGCCCAAAGATCGCGGGCGCCTGGCCCGTGTCCAAGACCTTCGTATCGAGCACCTTGCCCTTCGGCGTCATCTCGACCAGTGTGTTGTTTGCGGCGTTGGCGACGATGAGGTTTCCGTTGGGCAACAGCGTTTGGGCTACCGGCTCGTCGAGCGGTGGGCCCGCCTTAACCAGCCTTGCGCACACGGCCGTCGAATACAAGCACTTGAACGTTTTGCAGCCGGGCTCAACGGTGATCTCGTCCTTCACCAGCAGAGCGCTGGCATTATCGATGGCGACGACGGCATTGCACGCGCCGTCGGCGATGTAGAGAATGTCGGGCGGTTCCTTGCCCTTGCACTTGCCCGTGGCCGGCGGTGCGCCGCACCAGTACGATAGGCTCGATGGCCCGAGCGCGCTCCACCCCGAACCGCTAACGTCGAAGCCGTTAATGACTTCGAGGACTTTGTTGTCGCCGTATCCGCCGAGGCCGATGTTGTCGACGGCTCCGGTGTCCGCGTTGCCGGCGAAGACTATCTCCGGTGAATAGCCGTAGAGCTGCGGCGCCGCGCCGTCACCAAGCGGGTCCGTTATCGGCGAGCCGTACGTCTTTTTCAATTGCCCTTTTTGGTTGATCCAGACCATCACTTTGCTCGAAAGCCCGGTGGCATAAACTTGGTCCTGAGTCGTAACCGCGTCCCCGTCGCATCCCTCGATCGCGGCGTTGGCAAAGAAGGTCGTAGGGCTTGAGCTTGCCACCGGATTGAACCGCTCGATCGTCGTTCCGTTGCCGGCGTTGCCCGACGAGTCTTCGAAGTTGCAGACGAGCACCTGACCCTTCTTTAACCCTCCGTTGTTGGCTTGAAGGACCGAAATGGCGCGCGGGCCCATATCGCCATTGGTCGGATCGACCGTCGAGCCGATGGTAACGTTCTTAGTGAGCAGCTTCAGAATGGACTTTTTATCCTCGGGTGACGCC
>JBEKMH010000026.1:0-23727 GCA_050008615.1 Candidatus Cybelea sp. | reverse complement strand
CTGGGAGACTTCGCGACCACCGCTACACCCGCCACCGCTGCGTGAGTCTTGTCGTCGGTGACCCTTCCCGATATGATCCCCGCGGTCTCGGCCAGCGCGCCCGCGCTCGAAGCGGCAAAGCACAGGAGGGAGGCGAGGAGAAATAGCTTACGGCGCAAGGAACAGGTGCTCGCGCTCGGAGCAGTTCGATGCGCCGGCCAGACATGAGAGTGAGATGATCGGCTTGGCGCCGCCTTGCAGCGGCAGGCCGAAGACGTCGAGTTCCCCGCCAATCTCTTGGAGCGTGTAGATGAGCTCACGCGGCGCGTCGACGATCAGCGCGCCGACGACCGCATTGACGTGTTCGTTGGGAATGAGGCCCTGGGTCGGCTGAAGCGGTTCGTCGAACTGACTCATCACGTCAACCGGCGGTGAAGGCGGTGAACCGGGCTTCGGAGTCCGCAGCTCGCCGGTATACTGTCCTAGCAAAAGGTCGGCGGGATTCTTGGAGGTCGGTAGATATTGGCTGGCATCGACGAAGTCGGGTTGCGCCAGATTGAGCCCCGTTGAGGAGAACGGTTTCGCGTACGGAAACCCACTCTTGAAGAGCCGCGAGCGCGTCGCCGAGGTGCCGTAAACGTAGAGGGTCGAGCTAACGTCGAAGCGGCCCTGCACTATCGTAAACCCGGCCGTCTTCGAACCGGGTTGGCCGAAGCCAATCGTCAACGCGGCAATGCTATGTTTCGTCAACGGCGGGCGCAACTCGGAAATCTCGCCGCCTAAATTATTGAAGAGCCAGAGGTTGCCGCTGGGATCATACTCCATGTCGATCAAATCTGCACCCGACTGGCCAATCTCGGTAATTGCCGGCGTCAACTTGATCTCCAGCTCCGCGTGCGATCGTTCGAATGAAACGATCGGCGGATGGAAGATCCGTATGTCGTAGTTGCTCGCGACGGCGACCTTCCCGCCCGGATCGACTGCGATCTGCGGCGGAATGTGAAGGTTGGGCCACTCCGTCAGCGTACGCGCCGGTTTGGAGTTGCCGGTTAGCGGGAGTGTGTACTGGTACAACGTGCCGTAATGGTCGACGTAGAGCCAGTTCGCCGGCGGCGTCGGATTGGGCGGCCCCAGTGGTGGCGAAGTGATCGGAGCGGGGCCGCTGGTGCCGCAACCCGATATGACCAGAACCGCCGCACCGATCGCCACGACTAGAGCAAAGACGGTTGAAACCTTCATCGGTCGAGACTCCCGAAAACGGGGCCGCTCGTACTCCCGGACTTGGCATCGAAGAGCAGCAGCGAGAAACGCAAAGCGTTGTGAAACGGCAACACGTTGTGCTTATCGAAAGTGTTCACGCTCGCCAAGGTCACGTCGCCACCCGTAAACGGCTTGTTTCCGTGACCGGCGTAGCCGCCGAAGTTCGAGACGCTCGCGCCAAGCGAGACCGTCACGACGTCGCCGAGCTTTGCGCTCCCGAGCTGTTTGAAGCCCGAATGGCTCGAAGCGCTAAAGCTGCCGAAATCGGCACTGGGCACGGAGGGTGACGCTTCATAGAGCGAGAGTTGGGCATTTCCTTTCGGACTCGCCGGTTCTTCGAAGGCCAGAACGCGGTAGTGCGGATAGCTGCCGATCACGATCAACGTGTAGAGCTTCCCCGCGGCGAGAGGGGTGGTCTTGAGGGGGCCGACGGCATAGCCTGTTTCGTCTCGCGCGACGAGCGAAAGCGTTCCGGCAGTCACGTTCAAGAACTCGGTCGCGCTGCCGTAGGCGAAGAGCGACGTTACGGTCTGCCCGTCGACTTGCAGATAGCATGGAAGGCTCGCCGAGGCGCAGATATCTTGCGGAACGCCGTTGATCGGCGCCTCGAGCTCGGGAGCTCCATCGGCGAAGCGGACGCGCGCCGTGCCGTTCGATACCGGTGGCATCGAAGTCGAACCCGAACTCGACCCGCCGCATGCGGTCATGGTCAGCAGAGCGCCGGCGACGATGCCGGCGAGGCGAAACTTCATAGGTTCTCCGAGCAGTGGAGTTGGTGCGCGCCGTAAGCTCGGCGCGCACCAACGTTTTGTGGCGGACTAGGTTTCGTTAGCTACTGGACGCAGGCGGGCTGGCTGCCGCCGTTTCCGTTGAGGGCAGCGAGCGCTGCAGTTTGAATCGACTTGGAGAGCGATACGTATTCCAGTTTATTGACAATTTTCTGGGCTGGCGCCGATTCCAGGAACTTGATCAGCGCGATCTTGTCGGAAAGGTGCACGCCGTTGTTCTGTCCGTAGAAGAGTAGATAGCTCAGGGCGACTATGGGGTATGCCTTCGCCGGCGGATTTACGTAGTATTTGTAGTCGACGTAGAGCACACACCATGGGGCCGACGTCCCCAGCGGCTGCTCGTCGCTCCCTTCGCCATAGTCGATATCCGCCGCAGTGACCTTCTTGAAAGCATCGGCGACGGCAGAGTGGTTGGTGGGGTTGACCCAGATTGGTTTCTTGTGCGCGATGCCGTTCTGCAGGAGCGCCTGACCGACTTTCGGATTTGCTTTTACGTAGCCGCCGACGACGTAGCCGGTGCTATACGCTGTAGTCTGAATGCCTTCCAGAATCCCCGGATCTCCCGTCGCACCGATGAAGTTTGCATTCGGATAGTTGGTCGACCCAGGTCCGGGCCAGGATGAGCTGACCCCATAGCTCCATTCCGCCGTGCGGCTCGTGCCTTGGTAGGGAGCTTTATTGTACGGCGCCTGCCAGGTTCCGTTACAGGCCGTGTTCAGATGATTGACAAAATTGTACGTTGAGGCGGCGCTGTCGGCACGGAAATAAAAGGTGATTGTCTGCGAGTTACCCCCGGTGACCGAGGTACCGTTGTCGGCGGTAACCGCCGGATCGTTCCAGTCGCTTACCGTGCCGTTAGCGATTGCGCAGTAGGTCCACGTCGAAAGCTTGATATCTTTTACATAATTGTTGAAGTCTTGCGGCCGGTATCCGAAGACGATGGGCGCGCCGATTTGGGGAAACTCAAAAGGCTCTCCCCAATCCGTGCCGCTCGCAGGCTCCCGATATTCCTTGTAAAGCGTATATTCGGTGGAAGGCATCGCGACGGCGGAGCCGACGAAATCGAGCGGATCCTGTCGTCCGCCAAAGCCGGTCGCAGTCTGTCCGAGCGCTGCGCAAGGCCCGGTCGGGGGAAATGCGGAGTCGCCGCTTCCTTCAAACGCCTTACGTCCATCCGTGCTGCTCGTCAAGCAGTAGTAGATCGTGCCCTGCGTGGGAGCGGCGTAGAAGAGCGAGCCTTGACCGGGGCCCGCCTGCTGGTTGTAGTAGTAGCCTACGGGTTGATCGCCGAGGTTATATGCGTATGCGGGAACGTCGGCACCCCCGGTATGGAGGTCTTGCGTTCCGTTGTCATTGCGGCGAACGCGCCCGTGATGCGCGGCGGCCGGGGTATTGGGTAAAGGGGCTACTCCTGATGGGCCTGAAGCAGTCGTTCCGTTACAAGCGCTAAGCAACAGCGCTGGAACGGCCGCCAAGGCCCAGGTGACGAGGCTCTTTTTCATGTGGATCGTTCTTTCATTGAGAGTGAAGTGCATGAGATGGGTATGCCGGCCTGGGCTTGGCCCCGCCGGAAGGTGAGGTGACGACGAGCGCAACGGGCGCGTTCAGTTCCGTCGCGGATCCCGCAATGCGCAACGAGGGCTTGACGGTTCCCGACGCGTCCGACGCAAATGCGGCGACGGCGTTGTTGAAATCATCGGCCACAAAAAGCGTCGGCCCGTAAAGCGCGATAGCGGGATAGAACGGCACCAGCGGATCGCGCGACGACGTGCACTCCGAGTTATCCGTGGAGATACCGTCGAGCGTAAGGACGCGTAGCGGCGGGTCATCGGTCTTCCCGCCGCCGGCGCCGGCGGCAAAGACGTTGACGCGTGCTTGACAAGAGGCGGAGCTGCCACTGCCCTGCGTCACCGTATTGCCGACGAGGATTTCACCACTCGTGCTGATCGCGACTTCCGTGGTTTGCCCTTCCCCAAGTTCCGTCGTCGAATCCCACGGAATCGTGCGCGCCGCGTTGGCATCGGGGTTGCCGATGTCGGCGGCAGAGGCGACGAAGAGTCCGTAGCTCGGGCCGAGCGCGGTGTGAAGGGCTCCGTTGACGTAAAAGTTTCCGCTGGAGTCCAGCGTCAGTCCGGTCGGACCAGCATACGAGATATCAGGGTCGTTAAAGTTCCAGCCGTATTCCGGCGCAGCAGACCCGCTGCTGCCGGCGGCATAGGTTAGCGCGGCGTCGCCGGTGTTCTTATCGACATCGGTTGCGCCGTAGGTCACGAGGCGACCGCTGGAATCGAAGGCGATGAAGAGCGGAAAGAGCGTCGTCTTCGTCTTCTTGTCGGCCACGATGGTCGCTTTGGGCTGCGCGTTACCGCTGGCGCCGGGCGAGTAGATCGCAATCTCGTTGCGATCGTCCGGCAACCCGGTTCCCGCCGAAAAGCCATACTCGTTATCGAAATAGCCGACGTACAAGTCGCCGCTGGAGTCGACGGCGATGCTGCGGGCGTAGAGCTTCGAACTGAGCGACAACGTGCGCGCGGGCGCGGCATTCCCCTGTGCTTTGCCGTCGTACTCCGTAATCGTCGCCGAGCGGCCGTCATTGCTGCCCAGGTTGAGTGCGTAAATCGTGCCGACCGGCGGCGGCGGCGCTTTGCCGCTCAGCTTGAAGTCGGCGCTCGCGCTGATTCCGCTCGCGCCGGATATGCTTGCCTGAACCGCCACCGGCGATGCTTGCTTGTTCCCATCGTAGGCCAGCGTGATGCCCGCGGTCGGCTTGACGATCGAGAGCGAATCACCCAAACGTTTTCCGTCGCTTAAGCGAAATGCGCGGTTCCCATCGCCTTGGATTGCCAGCGTAATCGGCTCGAGATAGTCGCTGGGGCCGACGATCTCGGCGCCTGCGCCATCGTAGGCCGCAAGCGAGACGTGCGACGTCATATGTTGCCCACGCTTGCCCTTATCGGGATCGATAGTGACTTTGAGCGAGGCAATGACGCCGTCGAGAGCGAGCGAGAGGCGATTGCTAATGCCGAAGCTGCCGCCACCGGATGAGACGGTCGCTTTAACGGAACCTACCGAAAGAACGTCACCCGTTGCGTCGAGCCCCGCGTAGGCGCTCACGGCGAAGACGTCGCGACCCGGCGAACCCGAGATCGTGGCGCTGCAAACCAGCTCGCGCCCTTGCGGTTTGCATCGGCGTCCGTTCGCAACGGTATTCACCGTCGTCGGATTTACGCCGGTCACGCCTTTGCCATCGACCAAGACGAGTTCGATCGCGAGCGACCGCGTCTTGGGAGAGAGATAGTCCGGGCGCAGACCGCTCTTCGAAGGCGGAATCGTTACGGTGAGATGGACGCCGACGAGGCGCGTCGGCGGCGGACCGCCGCCTCCCGGAGAGCCGACGACCGGACCGAACGGAGTGCCCGAGCCGCCGCAGGCGACCGTCATCGCAGACATGGCAAGCGCGACAACCAATCGTGCGAATCGAGCGGAACCTGCCGCCGCCGGGCACATAAGGACCAGGGGGTGTCGAATCAACGCCATCCTCGTTTACGAAAAGATAACTTTAGTTATTATTTAAAGTCATCTTTTCCAGAAATCAGGGCGAGCCCTTTTTGGGCTGCGAAAAATTTTTCGGAGGTTCTTGGGACCGGTCGGCCGTTAGTGGGCCGTGGGCACCGATGGCCGGAGCACTTCCCGGAGCACTTCATCGTAGGTACCTACGACCGTTTGGCAGCGCTGGGTCGTCTCGTTGTAGGCCAAAAACTCTTTTAGCGGCGCGGCATAAATGTGGACCGAGAGTGCCGGCCCGCCCGCGGACGCGCTCACCCGATGGAGGTCGAAGCGGCCCGAGCGCAGATCCACGTCGCCGGCGCTCATGAGCCGAGAGCCTCGGGCTTCGACCCGCGCGAAGCCGGGACGCTCGCCAGAGTCGGCGCGGAGATAATCGTCCACGACGAGCTGCCCTTCGAGCACCTGCATCCAGCAGTGCTGGCCGCCGTGATCGTGGATCGCGGAGGCGGCTCCGGCCGCCCAGTTGAGGAGGAGCACCTCGAAACGCTCGTCCCAGTAAGCGCACGAACGCGTGTAGCCGCCCGGACACACAAGAAGCGGCCGGCTGGGCAACCAAGAGCCACGCGTTGCGGCGAGTAATGCCGCCATATCCGAAGTGCTCCGCTCAAGCGGCCCCCTAGAGCACAGGTTGTCAATTAATGGTTGAAGCAATTCGCCTCCGGGACCCTAAGTTTAGTGACTTCAGTCATCTTTTTCTGAGAACGAGCCCGTGGTCCTGCCCGGCCGCCACCGGAGATCGGGTTGGCGGGCGGCGCGGGTCTCGTCGACGCGGCCGACCACCGTAGTAACCGGGGCATCGAACAGTGCCTGCGGATTATTCTTCGCTTGCTCGACGATCTCGCCTAGTGCCGCAATGAACCCGTCGAGGGTTTCCTTTGATTCCGTTTCGGTCGGCTCGATCATCAAGCACTCCGGCACGATGAGCGGAAAGTAGATCGTCGGCGCCATGTAGCCGTAGTCCAGCAGCGCCTTTGCGAGATCGAGCGCGCGGACTCCATGATCGCGCTTGAGCGCTTGCGCGGAGGCGACGAACTCATGACGGCAGACCTCGGCGTACGGCGTGTCGAGAAACTCCGCGATATTGACGCGCAGATAGTTCGCGTTGAGCACCGCGAGCTGCGAGACGCGCTTGAGCCCTTCGGCTCCGTTGGCGTAGAGGTACGCGAGCGCGCGGACGGCGTGCGCGAAGTTCGACCAGAACGAGCGCATCGGGCCGATCGATTTCGGCCGGTCGAAGTCCAGAGCGAATGTGAGCTGCGGCGACGCCGTGACCACGGGCGTCGGCAAGTACTCAACGAGGTGCGCGGCCACGCCGAGCGGGCCATGGCCGGCGCCGCCGCCGCCGTGCGGAATCGTAAACGTCTTGTGCGTGTTGAGATGCATGAGATCAAAACCCATATCGCCGGGGCGCGTGTAGCCCATGATCGCATTGGCGTTGGCCCCGTCGTAGTACATCAGGCCGCCGGCCTCGTGAACCGCCGCGGCGATGCGCGCAATCTCGTCTTCGAAGAGCCCAAGCGTGTTCGGATTGGTCATCATGCAGACGGCGGTATCGGGCCCGAGGATCGCGCGGATCTCTTCGACGCCGACGCGTCCGCGCTCGTTGCTCGGCAACGAAATCACTTTGAAGCCGCACATCGCCGCGGAGGCGGGATTGGTGCCGTGCGCGGTATCGGGCACGATCACCTTGTCGCGCTGCGTTTCACCGCGCTCTTTGAAGTATTTCTTGGCGATGAGCAACGCGCCCAGCTCGGCGTGAGCGCCGGCCGACGGGTTGAGCGAAAAGGCCGCCATGCCGAAGAGCGAGCTCAGCGAGCGTTCCAGCTCGTACATTACTTGCAGCGCACCTTGCGCGAGCTCGTCGGGCGTGTACGGATGCAGGTGCGCGAACTCGGGTCGCGATGCGATCGCATCGTTGACGCGCGGATTGTACTTCATCGTGCACGATCCAAGCGGATAGAAGCCGAGGTCGATGCCGAAGGTGCGCTGCGAAAGGCGCGTATAGTGGCGGACGACGTCGAGCTCGCTGTTGTCGGGCAGTGGAAGGTCGTCGCGCAGCACCGACTCCGGCAGAAACGCTTTGAGCGGCTTGCCTTCCTCGACGTAGCGGTTCGCGCGCCCCTCTTGGCCGAGCTCGAAAATCAGCGGCTCGGACGCCTTAGATGTGGGCGTGGACATTGATTGCTCCATCGAGCGCGGCGGCAAGTGCGGCGATGTCGCCGCTGGTCGTGAGTTCCGTGGCGGTCATCAGAATGCATGACTGCAGCTCGGGATACCAGCGACCGAGATCCACACCGCCGAGAATGCCGAGACCTTGGAGCGACGACAGAACACCGCCGGCCGGCGCGCCGACGTCCACGACGAACTCGTTGAAGAACGGTGCAGCGTACTTAACTTTCACGCCGTCCACGTTAGCGACGGCGCTGGCCAACTCGCGCGACCGCGCAAGATTGAGCGCGGCGGCATCGCGTAACCCGGTCTTCCCCATCAACGCGAGATAAATCGTGGCGATCAGCGCGCAGTGCGCTTGATTCGTACAGATGTTCGAGGTCGCGCGTTCGCGACGGATGTGCTGCTCGCGCGCTTGCAGCGTCAGCACGTACGCGGTGCGGCCGGCGTTATCGAGGGTCTTGCCGGCGAGCCTCCCCGGAATGCGGCGCAGATGCTCCTGCGTCGAAGCGATGAAGCCGGCATAGGGGCCGCCGTACGCCTGGGCGACGCCGAAACTCTGCGCTTCGCCGGCGACGATCTGCGCGCCCCACGAAGACGGCGGCACAAATGCCGAAAGCGAGAGCGCCTCGGCCACGACCGCGATCGGAATCGTGCCGCTGCGCTTGACCGCTTCGAGCGCGGTCTGCGTTAGCGTGTCGGCATTACCGAAGAAGTTCGGAGACTGCAGGGCGACGGCGGCATACTCGTTCCTTTCGACGGCGCCCGCGAGTGCGGCGAGGTCGGTCGTGCCGTTTTCGTCAAATGGAATCTCGTCGACGCTCACGTCGAGACCGTCGCAATAGGTGCGCAGTACGCCTCGGTAGTTCGGATGGATCGCCCGCGAGGCGAGAATCTTATGGCGACCCGTCGTCCCCAGAGCCATGATCGCGGCCTCGGCGAGCGCGGTCGCTCCATCGTAGACCGAAGCGTTGGCGATATCCATCCCGGTGAGCAGGCAGATATAGGTTTGCCACTCGTAGATCGCCTGCAGATAGCCTTGCGAGACCTCGGCTTGGTAGGGCGTGTACGCCGTGAGAAATTCACCGCGCATGGCCAGCGCCGCAATCGCCGGCGGCGCGTAATGGCGATACGATCCCGCACCCAGAAACGAACGATACTCAACGCCCGGGTTCTTTTCGGCGAAGTAATCGAAACGGCGCTGGATCTGATATTCCGGCAGCGCGGGAACGACCTCGAGCTTTGCTTTGAGCGCGACGTCGTCGGGAACGCGAAGCAGGTCGTCGAGAGTCCCGATGCCGATCGCGCCGAGCATCTGCTCGACGTCACGTTTTGTATGTGGTGCGTACATGCTTTTGCGGCCTCTCTTGTTGCCGCTTTGGCCGCCATTTCCCTCGCACTTCCGAGCAGGCGGGCGCTGGTCGGTCCGGGAACGGAAATCGGCGTGGACACCCTCCTCCTCTTTGCGGGCGCCACGATTATGGCTGCAACGGCTGCGATCACCTCATCACGCTACGGCGACCTGCCCGAAATCATTCCGATTCACTTCGGCCTGGACGGCACCGTGAATCGATACGGGCCGCGCTCCATGGCATGGCTGCTCGTCCTCATGCAGGTTGCGATCGCGGCGGGGTTTTTCTCGATTTACGCCACGACCGGCGCCCGCGGAGTCTTGGTGTTGGGAGTCTGCATGCTCGCGGTGTTTTGGCGCGTGCAGCTGCTCATTCTTTCGGCGGCAATGACCGGCGCAAAACGGGCGCGAATCGGCGGGTCCGTTCTTTTTATAGTGGTCGCGCTGGCGGTCGGGGTTTTTGCAGCGACTCGCGGTTAAAGGAGCGCGTCGTCGCGAACCGAAGCGATTGGCCCGCTGCTAATCGACGGAGGTTTTCATGAGCGAATACCATCAGCATAGCGACCTTTCGCTGCTGCCTGAGCTGAAAAAGCTCGATGGCCCCGGGTTTGACGGTTTTGTCGCGCTCGACAAAACGGTCGGCCGCACCGACGGCGCGGTGCCGCAAAAGTATCGCGAGCTGATCGCGCTCGGCGTCGCTCTGACGACGCAGTGCCCCTACTGCCTCGACGTGCATACGAAGAATGCAAAGAAAGCCGGCGCAACGCGCGAAGAACTCGCCGAGACGGTTCACATCGCCGCGGCGCTGCGCGCGGGCGCCGCGTTAACGCACGGCTTACTGGCGCTGCGCCTCTTCGACGAAGCTTAACTAGCGCCGCGCCGTAGCAGGCTTTACCAGAGCCACGCAGCACCGCGCACGCCGCTCGAATCGCCGCGCGCGGCCGGGACAAGGCGCACGTCGACCGGCGTGGAGATGGCATAGCGTTGTATCAATGCCGGGACGTTGTCGTACAGGAGAGCGATGTTGGAAAGGCCGCCACCCAAGACGATGACGCCGGGGTCGAGCAGGTTGACGACGTGCGCCAGCCCGCGCGCTAAACGATCCTCGTAGGCGCCAAGCGCATCGCGCGCTTCGCCGTCTCCGCGTTCTGCAGCCGTGGCGATCTCGATCGCCGTCAGCTCGCGCCCGGTTCGCTTTGTAAAGGCTGCCGCAAAGCCGGGACCCGAAAGAAACGTCTCGATGCAACCGTGCTTGCCGCAATAACAGGGTCGGCCCGGCAACTCGCCGGCATGCGGCCACGGCAGCGGGTTGTGGCCCCACTCACCGGCGATGTTGTTGCGCCCTGGAACGACCTTGCCGCCGACGACGATGCCGCCGCCAACGCCGGTTCCGAGAATCACTCCGAAGACGACGCTCTCGCCGGCGCCTGCGCCGTCGACCGCTTCTGAAAGCGCGAAGCAGTTCGCGTCGTTGGCGATGCGGATCTCACGACACAGTACGGACTCGATGTCGCGTTTGAGCGACCTGCCGTTGAGCACGACGCTGTTGGAGTTGCGCAGGAGTCCCGTGCTCGGATCGATCGCTCCCGGCGATGCCACCCCGACGGTTGCGCGCTGCCCGGTCTCTGCTTCAACGGACGCGACGAGCGAAGCCACCGCGCCAACCGTGCCGTCGTAATCGCCGGCGGGCGTCGCGATACGCCGGCGAACGATTTCCGAGCCGTCAACGGAGAGCGCGACGATCTCGATCTTCGTCCCGCCGAGATCGACGCCGATTCGCAACGCAGCTTAGCTAACCGGCGGTAGTCTTTTCGTAGTCGGCTGCGTTAAGCAGCGATTTCGCCTCGTCCAGATCCGAAAGCTTGAGCTTGAAGAGCCAACCGGCGCCGTAAGGCTCGCGGTTGACGGCGGCTGGATCACCGTCGAGGGCTTCGTTGATCTCGACGACCTTGCCGGACATCGGCGTAAAGAGGTCGGAAACCGCTTTCACAGACTCGATAACGCCGACGTTGAAGAACTGCTCGATCTCCCTGCCGACCTTCGGTAGTTCGACGTAGACGATATCGCCGAGCGACTCTTGCGCGTAATCGGTGATGCCGATCGTCGCATTCTCGCCGTCGAGCTTCACCCACTCGTGTTCTTTGCTGTACAGCAGATCCTCCGGTTGCGCCAAGACTTCTCCTCTTTTTAGTTACTTTGCGCGCTTGTAAAACGGCAACGATACGACGGTCGCCTCATGCTTCGTGCCGCGGATTTCGATCTCCAGCCGCGCGCCCTCGGTTGCGGCCGCTTTTTCGACGAGCGCGGTCGCGATGTTCTTGTTGTCGAGCGAGGGCGCGATCGAGCCGCTGCGGATCGAGCCCACGACTCGCCCGTCGTGCCAGACGGGATAGCCGTCGCGCGCCGGAATGCGGCCGTCCATCACCACGCCGGCGATGCGAGCAAAGTCGTCGCCTTCGATCTGCCGTTCCAACGCTTCTTTGCCGAGAAAATCCGGCTTAGCGGTTTTGACGGCCCATTTGAGGCCGGCCTGAACCGGCGTGATCGCCTCGGTGAGCTCGTGTCCGTAGAGCGGCATCCCGGCTTCCAAGCGCAAGACGTCGCGCGCGCCGAGGCCGCAGGGCTCCAGTCCTTCGCTACGATGCTTCTCCAACAGCGCGTTCCAAATCGCCGGCGCCGCGTCGTTCGAAAGGAAGAGCTCGAAGCCGTCCTCACCGGTGTAGCCGGTTCGCGCAATCGTCGCCGGCACGCCGTCAACGCGGCCTTCGACGCAGAAGTAATACTTGAGCGCACCGAGGTCGACGTCGACGTGCGGCTGCAGCATTGCGACCGAGCGTGGGCCCTGAATCGCAACGAGTGACGATTTGCCGTGCTGGTTCTCGAGCTCGACGCCGCTTTGCGGGCGGTTTGCGTTGAGGTGCTCCCACATTTTATCGGCGTTGGATGCATTGACGACGAGCAGCCAGCGGTTCTCGAGGCGGTAGAAGATCGTATCGTCGTGCGTGCCGCCTTCCGGATTGCAGAAGAGGTTGTAGCGCGCCTGCATCGGTTTCATCGTCCCAACCGCGTTCGTGGTCAGCGTATCGGCCCACGGCGCGACCATATCGCCGGTTAGCCAGAACTGCCCCATGTGCGAGAGATCGAAGAGCCCGGCGCGGTGACGCACGGCATCGTGTTCCCGTAGGATGCTCGAGTACTGCACCGGCATCTCGAAACCACCGAAGGGGACCAGCTTCGCGCCCAGCCGCGCGTGGTCGTCGTAAAGTGCGGTCCGTTTCATCCTTCGTCCTTCGACTGCGCTCAGGATGACAACTGCGCTCAGGATGACACTGGAGGAGAGAAGTGGCCGGATTTTGGGGGTTTTTCGACGGGGTAGCTGTTGAGGAAGTCGAGCGTCGCGTGGGCCACGATTTCGGTGCCGCTTCGCACGTAGACTTCGCCGTAGACGATTCGGCGGCCGCCGCGCAGCACGCGCGCTTCGGCAATCAGATCGTGCGGCGGACCGGCCGGCGCGAGAAAGTTGCACTGCAGCGCAATCGTCGTCGTGTCTTGATCGCGCCCGTAGATCGAAGCGAGTGCGACGTAGAAGACCGTGTCGCAAAGGCTGACGATCGCGCCGCCATGGACGGCGCCCGTGCCATTGGTGATCTCCGGGCGGTACGGCATCCGCATCACCGCGCGGCCGTGCTCGACGCTTTCGAGCTTCAAATCGAGGAGCGCAACGAAGTTGCTCTTCTCCTTCTCCCACGCGCGCGGCGCACCTGAAAAATCAATGCTCATGTTGCCCCCTTCGTCCGCCTAAAACGTATCCCCGCCGCTTGCCAGCATTCGGCGCAGGTAGAGCGGCAGCGAGAAAAGGCGCCGGTGCGTTTCGGAGTCATAGAAGAAGCTCTCGCCGCGCAGGTTGGCACAATAGGCATCGATGCGCCCAGCTTCGAGGCGCGAGAGATCCACGCGGTCGCTGCAGGCCAGAAAGGCCCAATCGGTATCGAAGGCCGGCACGTGGGTAAAGAACGACGCAACGTGGGCGTAGTGGCGGCGCAGCGTGCGCGCCATTTTACAGTGCAGCGCGGCATTGTGCACGCCGGCGGTGCTGGCCTGGAGCGCGTAGATCCCGCCCTCGGTCAGGCGCGATTTGATCAGCGCAAAGACGTCGTCGTTAAAGAGCGGATTGCTCGGCGAATCCTCCAGCGGCTCGGTCAGGTCGGAGAGGATGACGCCGTAGCGGTCTTGCCGGACGCGCATATACTCGAGCGCGTCGCCCACGACGACCTCGGCGCGGGCGTCATCGAACGCGCCATCGGACCATTCGGGAAGAAACTCCTTCGAAACCTCAATAACGCGTCCGTCGATATCCACCATCGTGCAGCGCGCGACGTCGGGGGCGCGCAGGGCCTCGCGCAGCGTGGCGCCTTCGCCGCCACCGAGAATCAAGACGTTGGTGCGATCCTGCGCTCCCGCCAGCGCCGGGTGGACCAGCGTCTCATGATAGATCCGTTCGTCGATTTGAGAGCTTTGCGTGTCGCCGTCAATCACGAGCATCTTGCCGAAGACCGGCGAGCGAAGCACGGCGATTTGCTGATATGCCGAACGCTCCGAGACGAAGAGTTCTTCAATTGCATGATGATGCTGCTCGGTCGGCGCGAACTCTTCGACGTACCATTGCCAGTATTGCGTCTTCGGCATGCTTGGCGTAGATTGGCCGCACAAAAGAAGAACCCCGCCATGCGGCGGGGTTCCGTCTGTCATCCTGAGCGCAGTCGAAGGACGAGGGATTACTTAAAGCAGTTGACCGCGAAGTAGAGCGGCGTCTGCGGCGGCAGCTCGAAGTTCTGCGGAACGCTGTACTGCGTGATCGTGACGGTCTTGCCTTTGGCCTTGAACGGGCCGCCGGGCAGCGTCTCCCATTGGAGCGAGCCTTTTTCCCCGGTCGTGAGAACCGCGGCACCACACGTCGTTCCTGGGAGCCCCTTGGAATCAGTGATGACGTATTGGAGAATCGGTTTGTTTTTCTGTGCGACCGGCTTGATGGCCGTCTTGCCCTGGTTTACTGCAACCGCATAGATGAACGTCGTTCCTTCGGCTTTATATTTATCGAAAGATTTGCCTTTATACGTTTCGATGTCGCCGCCGCTATCGGTTGCGTCGGCAAGATAGACAGTAGCGGCCGCCTTAAGGTTGTTCGCGCCGATGGAGCCCTTAACGGTGATGTCATCCCACGTTTGCAGACTGAAGGCGGCTCCCGTCGACTTCAGCGTGAACTTCTCGCAGGCGCCTTTGAATATCCATTGGTACTGCGGGGGACTTGTCGCGCACGTGGTGACGCCGGCGGCGGGACTCAACAGAGCGGACGCTTTGCCTGTAGCGCTGCTCACCGGTGCTCCATCCGGCGACGCATTGTCGGTGTCGGCGTCGGCCTGATGCATCGGAGCGCCCGGTTCAGCCTGCTGGACCGGAGCGCCGGCCGATGGCGGCACCACGGAGCCGCTCGAAGAGCCAGGCATTCCCATGCCCGAACAGGCGGCCAACGCAAGAGTTACCGCTGCGGCGGCGCAAGCGCGAAGCATAGATAGACGCATGAAGTTCGTTTCCCCTAAATGGCGAGAGCAAAAACCGTTACATGGAGAATTGGACGGCAGGCGCAATGCGCCTGCCGAATGCGCGCGTTTCAAAGGTGATAATTGCTTATGATAGCGGTTAAAAAATCGCGAGAACTACGCCGTTAGCACCCGAGCGTCGTGATTGCGGTTGAGCACGTGCGTAAACTCGCCGTCGCTCTTCTCGATCCCGCGTTTGAGTTCGGTTGCGAGAACGCTCTTCGCGCGCAACGTCGTCGCGGCGAACTCGCAAGCAGCCCAGGGGTCGGTGTGGTCGCCGCACGTGTAAAAGTCCATCGCGGCATAGGCCTTCTCAGGCCAAGTGTGGATCGAAATATGTGATTCGGCCAAAATGACCGTACCCGAGACGCCCTGCGGCTCAAATCGGTGAAATGCGCTCTCCATAATCGTAGCGCCGGCGGCCTTGGCGGCCGCGATCATCATGGCGGCGATGCTGTTGATATCAGAGAGAATGGATGGCTGACAGCCCGAGAGCTCGCACACGATGTGCCTGCCGAGTGCCTTCAATTTGTACAGGTCTCCTTGACCCTTGAGGAATCCCACCTCCGGACTTCGTCGGCTGGCGGCTGCGGTGCAGTCCGTTCCCCCGACCTTTCGGAGAGCTCGTGCCGGCGCTTTTGCGGTGCGCGGGCGGCTCGCCGCGATGGCGCGAAGGGCGCGCCTTCCCCTACCGTGGCCACTAAGAATACCTCTTGGCGGAGCGCCCGAAGGCGCGTAGTCCTGAGCGCAGTCGAAGGGACCGGCGCCAATCATACCCCCTACGCCCCCCCCTGTAAAGGGTTTTTCCACGCCTATTCCACAGGAAAGTCAAGCTAGCACTTTATTATCTTGACTATGTTGGTCTGAAGGGGGTACGCTCAGAAGGCAATGGCATTGAAACTTGAAGCCCCGGTGAAGCCGGCCGAACTGATCGAGGACTACCGCCACGGGTTCCACGATGAGGAAAAATACGTCTTTAAGTCGGACAAGGGGCTGACGCCGGAGATCGTCGAGCGGATCAGCTCGATGAAGGACGAGCCGGCCTGGATGCGCGAGTTCCGCCTCAAGGCGTACGAGATCTTCCTTAGTAAGCCGATGCCGACGTGGGGCGACACCGCTCGGCTGAACGAGATCGACTTCTCGAACATTCACTACTTCGTGAAGTCGACCGACAAGACGGAGCGCTCGTGGGACGACGTGCCCGAGGATATCAAGCGGACGTTCGACCGCCTTGGAATTCCAGAGGCCGAACGCAAGTTTCTGAGTGGTGTTTCCGCGCAGTACGAGTCGGAAGTCGTCTATCACAATACGACCAAGGCGCTCGACGAACAGGGCGTGCTCTTCTGCGACATGGACACCGCGGTCAAGAAATACCCCGAAATCGTTCAGAAGTATTTGGCGACGGTGATTCCGGCAGCCGACAACAAGTTCTCCGCTTTGAACTCCGCGGTGTGGTCTGGCGGATCGTTCATCTACGTGCCGCCGGGCGTGACGGTCGCGATGCCACTGCAGGCGTATTTCCGGATCAACGCCGAGAACATGGGCCAGTTCGAGCGCACGCTGATCATCGCGGATAAGGGCGCGAAGGTGCACTACATCGAGGGCTGCACGGCGCCGAAGTTTTCGACCTCGTCGCTGCATTCGGCTGTGGTCGAACTGATCGCCATGGAAGGCGCATCGATCCGGTACACGACGATCCAGAACTGGTATCGGAATATTTTCAACCTGGTGACGAAGCGAGCCATTGCATATAAGGATGCGACGGTCGAATGGGTGGATGGCAACATCGGCTCGCGCTTGACGATGAAGTATCCGTCGATCTATCTGATGGGCGAAGGCGCGCGCGGCGAGATTCTCTCGATGGCGTTCGCCGGCGAAGGCCAGCATCAGGATGCGGGCGCGAAAGTGATCCACGCCGCGCCGCGCACGACGTCGATGGTGACGAACAAGAGCGTCAGCGCTCATGGTGGGAAGACGACGTACCGCGGTTTGGTGGAAATACACGCCGGCGCCGTTGGGGCGAAGACTCGCGTCCGCTGCGACGCGCTCATCATGGACGAGGAATCGTCGAGCGATACGAAGCCGACGATGAAGATTCACGAACAACGCTCGACCGTCGAACACGAGGCCAGCGTCAGCAAGATCGGCGAAGAGCAGCTCTTCTACGCGATGTCTCGCGGGCTCGCCGAAGCGGACGCCGTCGCGATGATCGTCAACGGTTTCTTCGACTTCTTCGTCAAGGAGCTCCCGATGGAATACGCGATCGAGCTGAATCGCTTGGTCAAAATGGAGATGGAAGGCGCGGTAGGCTAGCGAGCGCAGCCGGGATAAATCTCATCGACTCTTAGCCGATTTACGGCGGATTGCGCGGGGCAGTTCCGACGGGGTTGTTGAATAGCCCCACCCGTCATGTCGATCTTTCTGCGTGTGCTCGCAGCCTTTTTCGCGATCCTGTGCCTTCTGCCCGAAGCAGCATCGCCGTACACGTCCTCGCGGGAGGAAAGCTGGGAGACCCGGATCGGCCAGCAGCGCTACATGGAGTACATGCAGCGCGGCGAGATCGTCCCGCCGCAGTCGTCGCTCTATCGGACGCTCGACCGGATCGGAAACACCATCGCCACGATTGCTGACCACCAATACTATGCGCCGTTTCATTTCGTATTGCTGAACGACCAGACCCCAAACGCATTTTCGATACCGGGCGGCGACGTCTACGTGACGACCGGGTTGCTCTCGTTTCTCAGGAATACGGACGAGCTCGCGGGCGTGATCTGCCACGAGGTGAATCACGACATCCACCACGACATGTATGCAGTCTTCGAAGCCACGCAGGGCCGGTCGCCGCAAGATCCCAGCGTGATAGCCTACGAACGTGCTGCCGAGATGAACGCGGATCGCGCCGGTGCCTACTTGTGCGCGAGGGCCGGATTTAACCCGTGGGGGCTGGTGTGGGGCTTGAGGCAGCACAGTCGAGCGATGGGCGGCAGCTACAGCGGCGGTGCCGACCATCCGAGCGACGGGCAGCGCGAAGCCGATCTCGTCGCGTTATTCCGCAGCCACAGGGCGACGTTTGGAAAGTTCAGCGACGATGTCGCGAGCGCAACCCCGCGAGCGCAGCCGCAGCGCATCGCGCAACGTCAATACTCGCCGTATTCGCAGTATCCTCAGCAACAGTATCCGCCCTATCCACCGCCGCCGCCCCCTCCCTGTTACCCGGGCTGCTAGCGCACCTACGGCTTCTTTGCCGGCCCAAGGTATTTGATCGAACCGTCCACGTTGATCAGATACATCTGCCCCTGCGCGACGACGTAATCGGGTATCGCCGGCTTGCGCGCGAGAACGTGAAAGACGTCGGTATCCTGCGGCACGTCGGCAACGACGACCGAGCGGACCTGTGCAACGGCCGTCGCGCCGTTCGAGGTCACCGGGATCGCCAGCACGCTATGATGCATGACGTGCGCGTCGAGAATCGTCAGGCCGTCGGGCGAGATCGTGAATCGTTCGTCACCGCCAACGGGAAAGACGTTCGCATCGGTTTGGCCTGGATATAAATAGACGTAGAGCGTTTTGTCGGGATTCGGCAAGACGGCGACGTTGTAATGAAACCCGCTGACGGGTTTGAACGTGGCTTCGGCCGTCGCAATCGCGTGCGCCGCGGCGACGAGGAATCCGGTGTCGCTGCGCGGCGTGGCGAAAACTTGCACGGTGAACTTTTGGCCGTCAGGGCTTTGCGCTTCGATCCGCGTGAGGAACGTCGCGCCGGCCGCGTCGAGGTTGCCGAAATCCACGACCCAGCCCGTGGCGGCTTTCTGCGCAATGTAGTAGCGCAGGCCGGGCGTGTTCTTGCCGGCGGCGGCTTGCGCCGCATCGGTCCCATGCCAGGACGCCTGATCGTACGCTTCCAACGCCTGCCCGCGCTGCGTGATTGCGGCCAGGTCTCCTGCCGAGGCTGGTGCCTGTTGTGCCGGCGCGGGCGCGACAATGAGTTGCGCGAGTATCGGCAACAGCAGTAGGCTCAAGGTGACGCCCTTCATCGGCGCGGCGGCGGTGCCGACGGTGAGGTCTCGATGTGCGGCAATTGACTGGGATCCACGTAAATCGTGCCTTGATTGCCGTGCATCGTCACCATGCCGTGCGTATCGAAGAAGAAATCGCGTTCGGTGCCGCCGTCGGAACACCGCGCGTGCACGACCGAATAGGCGAGCGGATCGTTTTTCGCGGTGTCCGCTATTAGCTTTGACGAAATTTCCTTCCAGCGGCCGCTGTGACCGCATGCGTTCGTGGCAAAAAAGGCGTCGATCCAGACGGAGTTCGCCAGCAGATTCGGAGGCCGAACCCAGATGGCATTCGCTAGTGACGTGCCGTCGTTAGGAGTTGCTACTGGTCCCGGCGGCAGTTGACGCACCAGGTCGGGCGAGGCGATCAGTTGGATGAAGTCGAGTTTATTTCCGTGGAACTCGTAGATCCAGGCGTAGGGCAACGCCGCGTACCAGAGATCGAGAGACCCGTCGTCGGAGTTCGTCGACTCGTGGCGCGCCGGCCCAAGCTTTGCTCGCACCTGATCGGGGGTCATCCAAAGTGCGACACCGCTCGGCGCGACGTACGCAACGCCGCTCAAGCGGCTCAATACCGTGACCGATAGGGCGACATTATTCTTCACAAGCACGTCGACATAGACGCCGTCTCCGTGCGTCAGGTACCGCCAAATCACAGCGTTGTTACCAGCTGCAAAGACCTGTATTGGGTCGCCGAACGTGGGCCGCAGATTCGCCATCGGCTCGCCAATGGTGATGCCTTCAAACGTTCCGGCGGCCGGCGCTGAGGGGGTCTGGGCCGCGACCGGCCCGCACAATAGAACGAGTACGACCGGCAAGACGAGCAACGTGCGTACATCCGCTCCTTTTGAAGTAGCGCGTCCGGCGCCATTCGTTGCTATGCCGAAGCTTTCCGCCGTGCGCTAGCGCGCAATCCGTCCGCGGTTCGCCGTAGGGAATGTTGAGCTAAGTTGACTTCGTTTCTCAGCCTTTGCACTGGAATGCATGCCATGCTGGTTGCCTACCTGGATTGCGAAAGGCAGGTCTGTCAGTGCGCTTCACGACCGTTACCGCGGTAGCCGCGGTTGCCGTGTTAACGGCCTGCAATGCGTCGAACTCGCTCCCGTCGGGAGCATCGGGCACAGTCTGCCGGCCACATGCTCAGCAAAGCTTTTCGAGCCTACCCCAGAACTCTACGCCGGCTGCACGCGTTGAAACGGCCGCACGCTTGGGGCTCTGGCCACGGCAAGGACCGTCGGTTCGCGTCTGCGGCGATGTGGGAGCGGGTTTTGCACGCTGCCAAGCCTGGCTGCGTACCGACATCCAAGGACTCGTTGCCCCGAACACGCCAGGCGGCTACGCTCCCAGCGACCTGCAGACGGCGTACGGGCTAACGTCGGACAGTCAGAACAATGGCGGTGGTCAGACCGTCGCGATCGTCGACGCATACGATGACCCGAACGTGGAATCGGATCTCAACGTTTACCGTTCCAAGTACGGGCTGCCGGCCTGCACCGTCTCCAATCGCTGCTTCACCAAACAGAAGTATACATCACAGACGAATCCGAGTTGGGCCGCGGAAGAATCGGTCGACGTCGAAATGGTTTCGGCCATTTGCCCGAACTGTAAGATTCTTCTGGTAGAAGCGGCGTCGACGAGCACCGCCGATCTCAGCAGCGCCGAGCAATACGCAACCAGCCAGGCCGACTACGTTAGCGACAGTTGGAGCACCAACGAAGGAACGCAAACGTACGACGACGTCTACACCGGCTGCGGAACGATCGTGGCCGCAACCGGCGACCACGGCTACAACGCTACCGCACAGTGGCCTGCCATACTTCCAAGCGTCGTCGGCGTCGGCGGAACGAGTTTGACGTCGATTAGCCCGCGCGCGGAAACCGCATGGTTGCACGCCGGGAGCGGCTGCAGCAAGATTTACGGCAAGCCCAGCTTCCAAAGCGGTTTGAACACTGGGTGCTCGATGCGCGCGCAGGCCGACGCCTCGGCCGATGCAGATCCCTCCACGGGGGTGGCGATTTACGACACCTTCCAACGGCGCGGATGGCTCGTCTTTGGGGGAACGTCGGTCGCGACGCCGATCGTCGCTTCAGTCTTTGCGTTAGCAGGGAACGCAATCGCGAATCCTGTGCGGAACCTATACTCGCACACCTCGAGCTTAAACGACATCACTTCCGGGGGCAATGGCGCGTGCGGCGCGCCCCTCTGCATCGCCGGTCACGGGTGGGACGGACCCACCGGGCTCGGCACCCCGAATGGCATCGGGGGGTTCTAAGAAGAGTCCTCGCCGGCGCTACGCCACTTGTTAGGGACGTCGATTCGGCGAACGTTTTCCGGGTAGCTGCCGTCTGGGTGCGCGGCAGTCCAATCCTGGGATAGAACCGCCAAGTATTCGAAATTTTCGTAAATTGAGCGTCCGTAGTGCTCTCGCAGAATTGCAGTCACGTCGAGTAGCGCGCTCCACGCATCGAGCACGACGGCTGCGTGGATGTCGAGCAGGAGCCTACGGTCGACCAATCCGGTCTTTGCAAGAACGCCCACGTTTTCATAGTAATCGCCCACGATTTCGACATACGAGATCTGCTCGTTGTTCTCCACCGTTCGTGCGACTCTATTTGCGAGTTGGTGCCTAAACGCGGGGTCTTGTAATTTTGACGGCAACTCGCTGTACACATAGTGCACGGCTTTTAAGAACTCGGGCGTTTGTTGAGCTGCACGAAGCTCGGTGAGGACCGTAATCTGGTTGCTGCCGCGCATGTGACGCAGCTGGACGATCGCGGCCAGAGCCGTCGCCGTGATCACCAGAAACGTACCGACGGTCGCGACCGTATTCCACAGCTCGAGAGACATGTCTGCTCCTCTTTCTGCCTCGGCTCCCCGATAAGCTGCTCAGGGCGTGAAGGCGACGGTTTTGGATCATCGAACCAACCCGCATGGTTGGACTGTTGAATTACAGGCGGCTCATCGGAGCCGTGGCCGCGCTTGTAGTCGTGCTCGCGCCCGTTGCTGGGTCTGCGGATACTGGACCGGGAGGCCTCACCGCAAAGCAGATCGCCGAGTTGCATACTCAGCCCCTGCCAATTTTGGTTCCGGCGTACGTGCCGGCGGGATTCCACCTCGTTCGCTTTGAGGCCACGAAGGGTAGCAAAGCTTCAAACTCGTCAAACCGCTATATCCTGGAATATCGAAGCTCCGACGGCCGAGAGTTTATGGTCAACGTCGGCGACGGCGAGTTTGGCGACGTCGCACCCGACTACACGTCGTTCCGCCGCCCCTTCGTCGTTAACTCGACGGTCATCGGCTCCACGACGATGAGCCCGTCTAAAATTATTGGAACATCGGATCAACCGGAGTGGCTCTACGTATCGGATTATCGATCGCTGGCACGATTGGGTAACTCGCATGCGATGCTGATCTTTAGCGGCACAAAGGTATCGACCGACGACTTGCGGCGAATCTACTCGTCGCTTCAGCCGATCTCGCGATAGCATCGTGACATCGCGCGGCCGTCGCCTAGCGATGGTAGCGTTGCTCGTGTTGGCGGCGCTGTATGCCGTCAAGGATTCGATCGGCGGCCAGATCCATGAGATCTCCGCGCCCTACGATCCGTATATACGCCTGTTCGCCGTAAGTCGCCTTATTCTCGTGGCAATTGCGGCGCTCATCGTACGCAAACCCACGCTGAGCAAATCCGACGTGCTGCTCTTTTGGGGAATCTTGGGACTCTCGCTCGACGTCTTCTGGCAGTATACGCCGGTGGGGCCTTCGTTTTGGTTCTCGGCCATACTCGGAAACTGCGCGATCGGCTTCGGCATGGCACAACTCGTGCGATACGCTGCCGAAGATCATCCAAGTCAGCGATTCAGAAGAACGGTCGCGATGTGGGCGGCCGCCATCGGCGTGACGATTGCGGTGGCCGGCTTTGCTCCGATAGCCCTCTACTACGGAAACCTTGGCGGAAGAACGCTCGACGAGACGACTTTTGCGATGGTCGCTCCCTGGCTCGATCGAATTCGGTGGCTCGGGATGCTCGCCGGAGCCCTGGCGATCGAAGGTTGCGCGGTTGCGGCGTTGCGGACTGCAACCACGGAACGTAAAGCGCACGCGTTGCTCGTAGTCGCGAGCTTCGCCCCGCTGGCCCTCGCGACGTCGACGCACGCCGCCGTGCGGATCATTACTGCTCACGACGTCGACGCGGTACGGAACATCGACGTCGTCGGGAACGTCGTCACGGCCGCGGGGCTTGCTTATGGAACGCTGACGCGGCGCCTCGTGGACCTCGAGTTCTACGTGAGCGCCGCTCTGGCGGCCGCGCTCGCCGGAGCGGCGCTCACCGTGCTGGCCTTTTTGGGGGAACATTTTTTCGTGCCGTGGATCAGCGATCTAGTAGAACGGCTTCCACTCTTGGTTCGCTTCGGTCCGGCGGTGCGCGTTGGCGCACAACTGCTCACGGCATTTGCGGCTTTCTTAGCGCTCACCAAGGTCTACGACGAGGCGGGGCCGCTCCTTCGTAACGCGATCTTCCACCACCGGGAGCAGCATCTGGCGGCGCTACGCGCATTTGGAGAGACGGTTACAAGCCTAGACGCCGCGCGCATCGCTCCGGCATTGGTAGACGCCGCTACACGACATGCGGCGGCCACGTTCGGCGCCGTTTATCGGCGAGCGGGCGAAGGGTTTGCGCTGGTGTACGGCGCGGGCGAGCCGCAGCCTCCGCCCCGGATCACCGCAAGCGACGCGCGCCTCCCAACGTCGCTGAGCGCGCACGTTAACGACGACGGCAGCGCCGCGTTCGCAATGCCGGCGGGGGAACGTATCGCGGGCTTTCTTCTCGTCGGACCAAAACGCGACGCCGTCACCTACGCGCCCGACGAACTGCGCGCGCTCGGGCTGGCCACTCGAGAAGCCGGAATCGCGATGGCCGGAATCAGCCGTACCACCGGCAAAAAAGGCGGATGACGATG
>JBEKMH010000025.1:0-26706 GCA_050008615.1 Candidatus Cybelea sp. | reverse complement strand
CGTACTCTCGCGGATCGTATCCGTCGTACTCTCGCGGATCGTATCCCTCGTACTCGCGCGGATCGCACGGTTCTGCCCCTTCGTACTCGCATGGCAACGCTGCGCCTTCGGGCCCATCGGGCGGCGGCGAGCGCCACGGAGGTGGAGGCCGACCTCCGCGGTAGCTACTTCTAGCTTCGCTGCGTATCGATCATCTGACCGGTGCCGATGTAGGCGTAGTCTGTTTTCTCTTGGGCATCTGATCGGCGTCGTCGAGAGCGTGGACTTTGACTCGTTAAGGCAGGCCGGTTGCCCCCTCTTCATTTTCCGAGGAAAGCACGATTACGAGACCTCATATGCAGTCGCGAAGCGTTGGTACGACCGCCTGGAAGCGCCGCGCAAAAGGTTTGTCACGTTTGAGAACTCGGCACACATGGCGATGCTGGAACAGCCAGGACAATACCTCGACTATCTGGTGCGGTTCGTTCGACCTATCGCTACTTTATAAGGCCCGCGGAGGTCTTCAGCCGGGAACGGACGGGGCTCGAGCCGCAGCGATGGAAAGGGTTATCGAGTGCCGAAGGCTCGTTCTCGGAGGCATCGTAGATGAGAACCTTTGGTAGCCTTAGTCTCTGCGCCGGCGTTGCTGCAGCTGCACTTGCCGGTTGCGGCTCCTTTCAAGGCCCGGTGGCGCAGAACTCGGCCGTGCAGCCGATGGTGCAGATCGGGGCAAACAGTTTTGCCGGCGAGAAATTCACATCGAGTTACGTATCCACTAAATGTCTCCTGACGCCTGGGGGACCCGAACTCACCTACACGGCGACGGGGTCCGCGAGCGGGCCGGTGCAAGGAACGTTCAGCGCTTCCGGCTCCGTGCTAGACTTCGCTTTGGAGAAAACGTTCATGTTCTCCGAAACGTTTGAGGTACAGTCGGGGACGCAAACATTTGCCGGAAAGGTGAAGAAATCTCACGGCGTGCTCGAATTCGGCGGCTGTCGCGAGGCCACCAAGAACGATTCCTTTAGAGCAAGGCGCGTGATCTACACTGTCGATCGTTCGCGCGGGAGCAGCTCGATAGACTACTCTAAGCTCCAACTCCACGAAAGTTTTTACTAGGCTTACTACCGTTCGCCGGCGTCGCCATAGGCGCGTTCTCCGGTCTGCAGGAAAGTGATAGTGCACCGCCTCGGCGGCGTTGCCTCAGAAAGCATTTCTAGATTGTGCCTGCGACGGTGGTGTAGAGCGTCGCCACGTTCGTGCCGAGCGCTTTAACGCCGACCATTGCGACGACCGCGATGGAAAAGAATGTTTAACACTTTCAGTCCATGAGTTTGCCGCTCTAAAGCGGCCGTTCCAGCATACCACTTTTCGATTCAATTGTGGCTCTCTTTAGGTCGAAGTTGCGTTGACGATTCAATGAAAGTTAACGGAGCGACATAGGCGTGTTCGAACGTTGCCCGGCCCTCGCGGGATCGGCCACGGAACCGAGGTATGGCGCGCCGAACCATCGCCAGTCGCCGTGCTTTACCGTCCCCGTAATCCTCTCCTGAGCTAGCCGCGGCGGTGTCGTCGTTTTTCAGAGTTTGCGACTAAGCGTGATCGGTGTCACGTTGCTCCTACCTCGCGGCGAGGGGCTCCGAGCGGTAGGGACTGCGCATTGTGAGAAGGACTCGCTGGTGCTACACTAACTGCTCTTTACTCCAATCCGGTGCGCTCCAGCACCATCGTAGGAGGTCTTAAAATGGCTGGCGGGGTTAGCGACATCGTACTGGTCCACGGAGGCTTTGTAGACGGCTCCGGTTGGATGGGCGTTTACGGTATCCTCGAGAAGGACGGATTCAATGTGAGCGTCGTCCAGAATCCAACGATATCGCTTGAGGGTGACGTCGCGGCAACTAAAATGATGCTCGACCAGCAGGCCGGAGACGTCATTTTGGTCGGTCATTCGTATGGCGGCGCGGTTATTACCGAAGCGGGCACGCATAAGAAAGTCGCCGGTCTCGTCTACATTACCGCCTTTGCACCGGACGCCGGTGAGTCGGTTAACACGCTCATCGCGAATCCGCCGCCTGGGGCGCCGGTTCCGCCGATCCTCCCGCCGGTTGACGGCTATCTCTTTTTGGACAGGCAGAAGTTCGCGGCTTCGTTTGCAGGTGACGTGGATGCCGCCACTGCGAACTTCATGGCGGCCTCGCAGGTTCCGTGGGGCTTAAACGCGCTCGGCGGCACGATTACGACTCCGGCATGGAAGAGCAAGCCGAGTTGGTATCTGCTCGTCACCGACGACAAAATGATCCCTCTACCCGCGCAGCAATTCATGTGCAAGCGCGCCGGCGCAACGAGCATGGAGGTTCCGGGCAGTCACGCGATCTACGTGTCGAATCCTGGCGCAGTCGCCGCGCTCATTGAAACGGCCGCGACCTCGCCAAAACTCACGAGGTAGGGCTTGCCTGCCGGCGCAAGGTTTAGCGGTTGGGTAAAAGGCGAAGACAAGATCTGCTGGAGGCATGTACATGCGAGCGACCTGGAAACCGCACACAAAACACGGAGACCTCACGAAGCGAGCCGACCTTCCCGATAGCGTGTTTGCATATCCAAAGAAGCGTAAAGAGCCAATGACCGATGCATCGCACGTTCGAAATGCCATCGCGCGCTTCGATCAGGTTACGGGCGTCACGGCCGCCGAACGCGAGTTGGCGTTTGCAAACATACAAAAGGCGGCCAAGCATTATAAGGTCGACATGACCGAGTCGGCGCCGGAAGATCTGGGAACCCGGCCGAGCACCGGGAGGACGGCCGCCGATCGCAAGAAGTCGGCGCGGAAAGCTGCGGCCACGCGCAAGCGTAAAGCCGCCGGAAGCGCAAAGAAGGCTAGTTCCAAACCTCGCGGCAGGCTTTGATGCCCGCCGCGATGCCGGCGGCGATCACCGGGGAGTTGTTGGGCGTTTGCGTCCCCGCTTCGTCTTGGCTGTCGTCCCACGCGTACCACCCAATGTAATCTGCGCCGAAGTCGCAGAAGGCTTTGGCTTGTTCCAGCATCTCCTCGCGAGTGAGTCCCGGCTGAAAGTGACGCTTGTTGTACGGTCCGGACCACGCTTGACCGATTCCGTACAGCGGCGTCCTGGCGATGTCCCAGCTCTTCCTTTCGAGGCTGTGCGCCATGGCCGGGAGTAGCGCTTTCATGGTCCAGTCCAACTTCTTGCCCAAGGACGGATGGCGCCGCCCAAACGGCGAGTAGTTATACCATCCGACGATATCACAACCGCCGTTGGAGTAGTTGGCCGCGGTGCCCGGATCCCAGTCGACCTTCCCCGGTTCGGCCACTCCGGCACCAAAGCCGCAGATCGCGGGCCTGCCTGGCGTCTTTGTAACAATAAGTGCGTGAATCTTTGCGAGCAGTTCACGCGCGCTTCCCGGATCCCACCCCGGCCAGTCGTCGAGCACCCAATAGGCGGCGACGTACTTGCGATCGGCGTCGCGCTCTAGCAGGGTCGTAACATCGCGCAAGACGATCGCTTCGTTTTTGATGCGGGGGTCTTCGTCGGTGCGGCAATAATAGTTTTGCGAATAGCTGCTCGGAGGCGGCTTGACCGTATGAGTGCGATGGCACTCCCAATAAAACAAGATGCCGGAAATGCCGGCGTCCACGACGTCGATCGAGTGGGCCCGCAGTGCCGCTTCCAGCGCGCTCTTGGGCGCCGGGGAGCCATCGTAGAGAATCGTCGTGCTGACGCCTTCGCTCGCGGCTTTCGCCGCTCGCTTCGGCGTGTCAACGCTAAAGCCGATGGTTGAGTGATTTTGGAGACCGGGCAGTTGCGCGGAACCGACAGACTCCGGCGGCACGGCGGGCGGCTGCGCCGCCGTACAGCCGGCAACTGCGAGTATCGCGACAAGCGCCGCTAAGCGGCCGCGCAGCGTCACTTCTTACATTTTATGAATGAACGTAGTCGTGTCCGGACCGATCCCGCTGATCTCGATAATCGCGTCCGTTTTGGCCATCGCATAATGGTGAAGACTCGCCGGAACCGAAACGATATTGCCCGGACCCAGTGTCATCATCTTGGCAGCGTCCATCGCATCGCCGATCCCGAACATCATCACGCCGCTAATCACGGTAACGGTCTCGCGCATGGCGTGAAAGTGCGCTGGAACGCGCGTACCGGCTGGAACTTTCAAAAGGTATGCGTAGTATCCGCCGGCCCCACTCGGATTGCCGACGATCGGCGCCATCTGTGTCCCCTTCAAGGGGCTCGCTTGCCAGGTAACTGCTTGCGAGTTAACGACGATCGGGGTGCTAGCGGCCGGCGCCGACGCGCAGAGGGCGGCAAACGCCGCGGCCGTCAGTAGACATCTGGAAAGCATGCTAAGAACCTCCTTCTGGGCCTTTTTCGGCAAGCGGTCCCCATCTACTTGGCGTGCGGCGCCATAATCGCGGCCAGCATGTCCGGCGTGCCCTCGATGCGCTCGAGATGCGGGTAACGGATTCCGTCGTGGTAGTCGAGCGACAAGGTCTGGAACCACCCGGTCTGAGAGGTAATGAGCGAAATCGGGGCGCTCGAGTGCTGGGCATTCTTGACGGCATACTCCAAGACGCCGGGGGAAAACTCTTGGTTGTTGACCGCGAGGACGTGCATTCCGGGCGCAAGCCCAGCACGCCACGCCGCAGAGCCCTCGCGCACGTCGCGCACGACGCCCTTGGCGCTTAGGTTGGCACCGTAGGAATACCATCCCGTGATACCATGCTCGTCGGCTTCGTCGGCTGTGACGAAGGCATTGGGTTTTTCGCTGTAGACGAACTTCCATCCGGCGCGCGCGAGCTCGTCGGATGGCGGGTGCACGCTCGTGCGATAGACGTACTTTTCAAACAGGGCATGCCAGTCGTACGGCTCGACTTGTTCGAGCAGTGCCTCGATCTCCGCGCGCGTATAGGTTTTCACGATCGGTCCGGTTACCGCCGGCTCGGTGTACCGATGTAAAAAGGTATCCAGCGAGCGCGCGCCGTGCGAGCGGTCGCGGATGATCGTATCGACGTCTAACCAAATCAGCTCGCCCTCGGTGTAAAAGTCTCCCGCGTTGCGCCGTATCGCCCCGTAATCGCCCCGTGCTTGAAAGTAATAAGGCGCGCCTGTGGTGAGGTCGATGAGGGGCGTCGTCGCGCGACCGGTCTCGGTATCCATCGCGCCGTAGAGGGTCGCGAGATACTCGGGGTACTGCTTGGGCTCTCGAATGCCGGCGCGAAACGAAAGCAGATCGCCCAAATATTGATTCATGCCCTCGTAGACCCAGAGCAGATCCGTCAGCTGAGGTACCTGAAAGTTCGGCGTCGTCAGATCCGCGGGCCGGCGGTACTTCCCGTTCCAGGAGTGCGAAAACTCGTGCGTTATGAGATCGCCGCCTTCAAGCGATTCGTCCGGGTCGGTTAGGAAATCTTCGGATGCCCGATCGTCGCTGGATTGATGGTGCTCGATGCCTTCGTAGCCGACCGCATCGCTGAGCGTCAGCAACGCGTGATAGTCGGCGAAGTGGCGCGAACCGTACAAGGCGAAGGTCTCATCGGGCACGCGCTGGTACGCGCGCAACAAGCTTGCCGGAATATCGAGGTCCTGTGGACGATCGGCGAATGCGTCGAGTTGGACGAACGCCGAGCCTTCCTGCCACAAATTCCACTTCTGCACGTAGCGCCCCATGTCCAGTGGCGAGTCGACGAGCATGTTGAGCGGCGTCAACGCGAAGTCCACGCGGTTGCCGCTTTGCGTCGCGCCGCGGAGCGCCGTCGCGAAGTCCCAGCCCGGAGGCAGCACGATGCCGGGCTTAACGAAATAGTGATGCGAGTCGATGCCCTCTTGGTAGAGTAAGGCTCGATTCCAGTTCACGATTGCTAGTGAGTGCGACGACATCACGTCGCCTGGCGCGTTCATCAACATGTAAAAGTCGACGTCGATTGCGCCGGCGCCGGCTGGAACGTCGACGTGGAAAGCATAGAGGTCGTTCGGATCGCGGCGCCAGTCCAGCGGCGCACCGCCGGCGGAGATGCGCAGCGCAGCGAGATCATTGAGCGGGCCAGTCGGGCCGTGCTCGCCGGGGATCCACTTTGGATATACGACCGTAAGGCTTCCGGCGCTCACCGGTATCCGTTCGCGGACCTCTATGATGCCGTCGGCGGCACGCGAGGCGTCGAGAACGAGCGTCGCGGGGTCTTGCTGGGTGGCGAGCGACGGCTTCGCGACGAACTCGGCGGCTGAGGCGAGGGCCGGCGCGAGCACCGCCAGGAGAATCAGGGGGACGCACGGGCGTAGCATCTCGGCCCGCTTCGCACCGATTATCGGCCCCCCCTGGACGGCCGCGTGCAGGTCCGCCGATGGAGAACCACCAAGAGCCTATCGCTCTTTCTTCCTTCCTTATCGAACGGAGGTCGCTCTACCACGTGAAGATCGTGGTGACGATTAAGCTCGTCCCGAATCCGAACGCTGAAAAGCGAATCGACCCGCAGACGAAGCGACTCGTACGCACCGGCGTTGAAACCGTGCTCAATCCCTACGACGAATATGCGCTCGAGGCAGCGTTGCAGCTCAAAGAACGCGCCGGCGGCGACACGACCGTCACGATTTTTTCGATGGCGCCGGATTCGTTGAAGGAGGGGCTGCGCAGAGCGCTGGCGATGGGGGCTGACGACGCGGTCGTGCTCAGCGACGAAGCGCTCGAAGGCAGCGACGTTTCGGCGACGGCGCATGCCATGGCGGCGGCATTGCGGACGCTGAAGTTCGATCTGCTCGTCGTCGGCGGTCTTACGGACGATAGCAGCACCGGTGCCGTTCCGGGCGCGCTCGCCGAGCATCTCGGCCTGCCCTGCATCACCAACGCGCGTAAGGCCGACATCAAAGGCGACGCGATCGAAGTGGAACGCGAAACCGATTCCGGCTATCAGACGGTTCGCGGTCCCCTGCCGGCGCTGCTCACAACCGCGCTCACTTTTGGCGAGCCGCGCTACGCATCGCTCAAGGGCATCATGGGCGCCAAGAAAAAGAGCATCGCTACGATCTCGTTGCAGGACCTCTCGCTCGACCGTCCGGTGGGCACGAACGGTTCCAAGACCGAACTGCGCAGTTTCGCGCCGCCCCCTGTTCGCGGCAAAGGCAAGATTGTCGAGGTAAGCGACGGGCTTTCCGGCGCGCAGGCGATCTTCGATTTCCTCGCTGACAAGAGGCTGGTCTGAGCGTGAAAAACGTCATCGCTTACGCGGAACACCGGCACGGGGAGACCCGCAAGGTTACCTTCGAGCTAGCCAGCGAGGCCGGCAGGATCGCCGCAGCGCTGGGGGGCAAGGCGCACGCCGTCGTGTTGGGACCGGGGTCGGAGCAGTTGGCCGATCAACTGAAGAGCTATCCGCTCGACACGATATTCCTCAGCGAAGACGCCGACGTCGAAGCCTTTTTACTGGATCCGATCGTCGATTATCTCGAAGCGGCGGCTCGGATCGCCGGCCCTTCCTTGGTCCTGATTCCGAATACGCTTTCCGGTCGCGACGTCGCCGGGCGTCTGATGGTTCGTTTGCACGCCGGTACGGTCGCCGACGTCGTCGAGCTGAAGGTCGACGGAGACGCCGTGGTCTGCACGTCGCCGAAGTTGGGCGGCGCATTGATCACGGAGTGTGCCTTGCGTCCGGCCGACTACGGCGTTGTCACCGTTCGCCCCAATGCCTTCGCCGTCGGGACCGGGGGCGCCGGCGCGCGCCTCGAGCCGTTGGCCAAGCCCGCGGGCAAGAACTATTGCGCGGTCGTTGAGCGCGACGTCGAGGAGGGCGCCGGCGAGCTTGCGCTCGAGGAAGCCCCCGTCGTCGTTGCGGGCGGGCGAGGGCTTGGCGGGCCGGAACCTTTCGACACATTGCTGAAGCCACTGGCACGGGCTTTGGGCGGCGCCGTCGGCGCGTCGCGCGCCGCTGCCGACGCCGGCTGGGTGCCCTATAATCTTCAGATCGGACAGACCGGAAAGACGGTTACGCCGAACCTCTACATCGCCGTCGGAATTTCCGGTGCGATACAACACAAAGTCGGAATGCGTGCCTCCGGAACGATCGTCGCGATCAATAAGGACGCGGCGTCGCCGATTGGCGAATTCTCCGACTTGCTGGTTGTCGGCGACGCTTTCCGCATCGTTCCCGAACTGACGAAACTTGTCGAAACCGCTAAAGGACATCTTTCTTGAAACGAATCTCACTGATCGCACTGATTGCGCTGGCCTTCGGGCTCGGCATCGCTACGACGACGCCGAGGGCGCAAGCCGGTCTGTTCGGAGGAGGGAAATCCGGAACGCCGAGCCCGTCTCCGTCGCCCTCCGCGTTACCGACGGCAAGCCCCGAGCCGCCGTCCATCGCGATTCCGCGTTTGACCGCGAAGCTCAAAGCGAATCCGACCGATCAGCTTACGATGGCGCAGCTCGCGGCCGAGTACCTTCAGGTGAACCGTCCCGACGTTGCGGTTCAGTACACCCAGCATCTGCTGCAACTGGGCGATAAAACCGCACAGGTATTCTACTACGACGCCCTCGCCCAAGAGCAGCTCGGCAACGGCGCCGGGGCTTTGGCCGACCTCGAGGAAGCCTCCAATCTCGATCCGACGAATTTGGGCGTGCTCGCGTCCCTCGCAGACCTGTACATCCGGGCGCAGCGGCCAAACGATGCCGAGCGCATTGCGCGGCGGGCCGTCACCTTCAACAAGACCGATCCGGGGGCGCTCATGACGCTCGGAAGCGTCTACGCCGCCGAACAGCATTACGACGATGCCCGCGCGCAGTTCGAGGCGGCGCTCGCGCTGAACCCAAAGGACCTAGCGCCGCTCTTCCAAATCGCGACGACCTACGCGCAACAAGATAACGTTACGCTGGCGCTGCAGACGATCGCGCGGGCGTTGGCCATCGATCCCCGCAACATTCAAGCCCTCGTCTTTAAGGCGGACCTTTATGCGCGCGAGCACGACGACGCGCGTACAAGCGAGGCGTACGACGACGCGCTCGTCGCGGCTCCGACCGACGACGAAAAAGTTGCCATTATGATTCGTAAGGCGGCGTATTTCGTGCAGGAAAAGAAAGACGCGCAAGGCGTCGCGATCTTCGTGCAGATGACGCAGACGTTCCCGAAGGTCGCCGCGGGCTTCGCCGCTTTTGGCGACTACTATGCGTCCGTCCATCAGTTCGACCGGGCCACCGCGCAATGGCAAGCGGCGCTCGCAATCGATCCGAACCAGTCGGGTGCGTTGCTCGGTATGGGCGAGGTCGCGATGCAAAGCGGCCGGCTCAACGACAGCATTTCCTACCTCCGCCGGTACACGCAAGTCTCGCCCGACGCCCAAGGCTTTGCGATGCTGGGCCAGGCGTATTCGCGCGTCCGCGATTACTCCGGCGCGCGCGATGCCTGTGGAAAGAGCTTTGAGATTCAGCGTTCCCCTGCGACGTTGAGCTGCGTTGCCGGCGCAGACTTCGAGTTACGGAACTATAAGGAAGCGGCGCAGATCTTCGACGCCCTCAATACCGGCGCGCACAACTTTCTCGATGCGAATCCACCGCTGCTCTATATGGCCGCAAAAGCGTATGCTAGTTCGAACCAATGCTCGAAAGCGGTCGCCGCGTACAAACGGCTGCTGCCGATGATGAAGAAGGGCACGAAGGACTACGCGACGGTAGTGAAGGCCGCGGCGGATCCGTGTAAATCGCCGGCCAACAAGAAGTCAGGCTGAAGTTCGTCGTCGATCCCCTTTACGGGGATCATCTGCGCAACGTCGTCCATCCGGAACGGCCCGATCGCGTTGAAGCGGTCGCGCGGCGTCTGGGAGCGGACGGCGTCCTCGTCGACCGCCTCGCCGCTCGCGATGCAAGCGACGATGAGATCCTGCGCGTGCACGCGCAGAAGTACCTCGAGCTCGCGCAACGCGAGACGGAAGGTGCTCTCGATGCACGATATCTTTCGACCGGCGATACGCTCGTGGACGCCAGTTCGTTTCGGGTGGCTCGCCGAGCGGCCGGCGGCGCAATCGAGGCCGCACTCGCCAGCATTGCAGGCAAAGAGGCGGTCTTCGCGTTGGTGCGGCCCCCCGGCCACCACGCCGAACCCGATCGCGGCATGGGTTTCTGTCTCTTCAACAATGTTGCGATTGCGGCGCGCGCCTATCAGGCCGGCTTCGGCGGCCGCGTGCTGGTCGTAGACTTCGACTACCATCACGGGAACGGCACCGAAGCGGTCGCGGGCGATGGGCTTTCCTACGTTTCGACTCACGCCTATCCGGCCTATCCGGGAACCGGCGCGCGGAGCTATCGCCGCTCGGGGGATTTGATCGTCAACGCTCCCTTGCCCGCCGCCGGAGTCTCGAGCGAAGCGTTCGTCGCCCTGTGGCAGTATCTGTTACCTGCGGTCGCGCGCATCGTGCGCCCGGATTTGCTGATCGTCAGCGCTGGATTCGATTATGTCGCCGGCGACAGCGTGGGCGATCTGGGCGTCGACGTGGACGTGGCGGCGCCGCTGGCGGCGGTGATTCGTGCGGTTGCGGCCGAGTATTGCGGCGGATCGGTCGCGTACGTTTTGGAGGGTGGCTACGGCATCGCGGCGTTGACGCGCTCGATCGCGGCCATTGCGGCGGTGAGCGACGGCGGGCAGCCGGAACTTGGAAGGGCCGACCACGGCGCGATCCCCTCGGATTTGAGTCGAGCGTTGCACGCCTTTCTGGGCGCTTAAGGGGGTCGCGACCGCGGGTTGGCTGCAGAGCATGCTGCGTTCTCAAGAATTTCTCAAGGAAGCATAAAAGCGAGTGCGAACTAGCCCGCTTTAACGACGGGTGAAGGCCCGAGACCGTGCGCTCTTTTGAAAACTTCAGGAGGTACGCTATGATACGGAGACCACTCCGGCATCTCGTTACTGCGTTGACGCTGCTCGTTGCATTCGTTTGCCAGGAAACATGGGCACTGGCCGGCGTGACGGGCGGTCTCACGGGAAGCATCAGCGATGCCGACACGTCTGCTCCCGTTGGAGGGGCGCAGGTTACCGTAACGAGCCCCTCGCAGTCCGCCACGACTACGACGGACGCCGCGGGGCATTTCGGGTTTCTGACGCTCGCACCGGACACTTACACGATAACCGTCTCAAAGAGCGGTTATCAACCGGTGAGCGTTCCCGGGCAAGTCGTTTTCGCCGACACCGTTCAATCCGTCCCGGTGCGCGTGGTCAAAACGCTGCGGACGATCGCACGCGTTACCTCGACCGCGGGCAGCGCTTTGGTTAGGTCCGGCACGACCGCTGACGTTTATTCAATTAACGCCGCAACGCAGGCCTCCACCGCCGCGTTGGGAGGCGGCGGACTCATCAATCAGGCCTATTCCGCGATTTCTACGGTTCCGGGCGCCTACGTCATTCCAAACCAGACCGGCTACTACGCCACGATCAATATCCGCGGCGGCGACTACGACCAGGTCGGTTACGAGTTCGACGGCGTACCGGTCAACCGTTCGTTCGACAACTACGCGTCGAGCTCGGCCTCGTCGTTGGGCAACGCGGAAGTCCAAGTTTATACCGGCGCCAATCCCGCAAACTCCGAGGGCCAAGGCCTCTCCGGCTTCGTCAATCAGGTCATTAAGACCGGAACCTTTCCCGGCTACGGGACGGCGAATCTCGGAATCGGAACGCCATCGTTCTATCATCGAGCGGCAATCGAAGTCGGCGGATCGACGCCGGACCGGCTCTTTTCGTACTACGTCGGCATCGCCGGCCTGAACCAATCGTACAACTACATCAACGGTAATAACGGCTCGGAGTACGACAATTGGCTCGGTCCTGTGAACGGCATCGTCGGTAATCCTCTCGGCGTCAAACGCGCGGATCTCAACCCGTATAGCCAAGGGTTTGCGCCCGGGTGGTCGCTATTTTACGGCGGCCTGGGCAATACGTATTTCCCACTCGGACCGGTTAACTGGCCGAACAACGACGCGTCTCTTGGGACGGCGTCGATCTACGGGCGCGACACGGTCGTCAACCTCCACATCGGCATTCCGCATCGCAACGACGCGGGTCGCGACGACATCCAGCTGCTTTACGACGATGAATCGCTGAAAAATCAATTCTACTACGGTGCCAACGACTTCGCCTCGTCGTTTTGCACCGGACAGGCCGCCCTCTCGGGAGCCAATTGCATGTACGCCGTCAACGGCGAGACGCTCTCGACGTTGACCGCCGGCGGGGTTCCGTACGGGACATCCGTCCCGGTGACGTTCACGAACACCTACACCTGGGGATGTGGATCGTCCGTCGGCAAAACGTTCAGCCCCTCGGGGCTCAACAGCCTAGGGGGATGCGTGAAGCCCTACGGTTTTCCGAACGGCACCAACGTCGGCTCGCCGACGAATCCTTCGGTAATACCGGCCGGATCGCCGGATAATTCGTATAACGACACCGCTATCACGAAGATCCAGTACACGAAGAACTTCGGCTCGACCGCGTTTCTTCGTCTCTACGGCTTTACTTTCTACAGCGACTGGTTCCTCAATGGCCCCTACAATACGGGCTTTTGCTACTTCTTCTGTCCGCTTGCACCCGACTACGAGTTGAACACGCACTCGCGGGGCCTCAGCCTCGAGTTCCAAGATCAGCTCAACGCGCAGAATCTGCTCACGGTTGCGGGTTCGTTCACGACGGCGCGAATCGTGCGTGACAACAACGGTTTCTATAACCTCGGCAGTGAAGGCAACTATGCCAACATCGTAAACGCGAAGGACCCATACGGCGGGTACTGCTTCGCAGCGCCGCCCTACAACGGGCCGAGCGACGTAGCCAACTGCCACGGAACCATGGTCCCTCTCGGTCCGGGCTACAGCGTAGCGCCTTTTAGCGGAACGACCTCAAGTGGAATGAAGTACGCAGAAACGTGCGCCATTCCGGGCAAGCCGCAAGACGGCAGCGCCTGCACGTACATGATCTCGGAGAACGGCCTCAACGGAACCTACAGTGGCACCATTCCGAACTTCTATGGTGCTTCCATTACCGACCAGTACCGCCCGACGGACAAGTGGCTGTTGAACGTCGGCATCCGGCTCGATAGCTTTGGTTTCGTCGGTCAGAACACAACTGCGCCGCCTCTCGGCGGCTCGGTCGCCGCGCGGCAGTTCTGGTTCAACGCCTATAATCTAGACAACTGCGTGATCAACTCGAGCGGGGCGCCGGAAGCCAATCCGAGCCCGGGAGCAGCGTGCCCAGCGGGCTCGCACGCGGCCAACGTGCAAAACGCTCCGGCGAACTTTACGTACAATATCTACCAGCCTCGCATCGCCGGAACGTATACGTCGAATCCCAACGACGTCTTCCGTTTCTCCTACGGCCGCTATACGGAAGCGCCGAACACGGCTTTCGAGCAGTACAACACGCGCCAGGAGGATCTGGCGGATTACATCGGATCGCATTTCCTGCAGTTCGGCCGTAACAGCCCCGGCTATCCGATTCTGCCGCCGACCTCGATCAACTACGACCTCTCGTGGGAGCATCATGTAAACAAGACCGACTGGTCGTTCAAGCTCACGCCGTTCTTGCGGCAGACCCAAGATCAAATCCAGCAGTTCTTCTTGATCCCGCAAAATGGGTTCGTCTCCGGCCTAAACGTCGGAAGCCAGCGCAGCGAAGGCGTCGAGTTCCAGCTGCAAAAGGGTGACTTCTCGCGCGACGGCATTTCCGGACTGCTGTCGTTTGCCTACACAAACTCCTACGTCCACTACGGACCGATCGCCGCGGGTGCGTCGGGATCGACGGTGCTCGCGCCGATCAACAGCTCGATCGCTCAATACAATGCTTACACGAAATACTGCACGATGCATCCGGGCGGGCCGAACACCATGTGCGGAGGTAGCACCACGGGAAACGGCCCGGCGAACGCGTGCTACAACAAGAATGGAATGCCGGAGGCACCGCTGCCGGGCGGCGGCTGCAAAGCGGGTTATATCGCGAATCCCTATTGGAACGCAGCTCCGCAAGCGCTCATCAACACGGGGCAGAACTTCCCGACGTACGACACGTTCCCGGGCTCGCTCGGGCTCGCGGCGCAAGGCTTCGGCTCACCGTACGTTGGAACGCTGTTGGTGAACTACAAGCACCAGCGGTTCGCAATAACGCCGTCGATGCAGTTCCAAGGTGGTGGCAAGTATGGCATTCCAATTACCGAGGCGGGCATCGACCCGGCCAGCGGTTGCGGTCAGCCGCTCTTCGGCGACCGTTACAATGCATCAAAGTGCCTGGGCGTCGTTGACATTCCGAATCCATATACCGGGGTGTTCGATCCGATCGGCGCCTTCACGGAACCCAACGAGCTGATCGCCAACTTGCAGCTCTCCTACGACGTTAGCCCACGGATCCAGCTCGTCGGACAGCTCACCAATATCGTGAACTACTGTTGGGGCGGCACGCACACGCCATGGACCTTCAACGACGGCAACATCTGCTCTTACTCGAACGTGCAGGGCACCGTCTATCCCGTCGCACCATACGGGACGCCGGGCGCGATCGTCAATCCGCCGGGCTATCCCGGCTCGCAAATCCAGCCATTTCGGAAGTACCCCTACGAGCCGCAACTGGGGCCGGCGATCATCTCAGCGCTAAACGGCTCGTACAAAACGCCACTTCAGTTCTACCTCACGGCAAATCTCAAACTGTAAGCGATAACGCGCTTAGCAACTGCGCAGGCCTCCGTCGCATGGCGGGGGCCTCGCTCTTACGGCGTGATTGCGGTGGCGATGCGTTGGAGCTCGGCCTTGCCGAGCTGGCCGACCAGCGTGTAGTAGAGGGTTCCGTCGTTCCAGGTTAACAACGCGACGGCGCCGTCTTCGGCGTATTGCGCCGTGCGGCCGCCCACGTCGAGTGCGTCGGGATGGAGCGGCGCCATATTGGGAGTCACCGCGGTTGCGCTTTCAAAGAGCGATACCGTCCGAATGCCGTCGGAGTACAGAAGCTGAACGGTTCGGGTGCCGTGCAGTTCCACGAGGGCGCCGTCGATCGGCGAGAAACCATCGGGCAGCGCGGGTTTTCGCGCGGCGAAGCCGGCGTTGCTTACGACGCGATCCGGATCGTTTGAAGACCCGATCACTTGTCGCGATTGCACGATGGCGTAGCCTTTCGGAAGATCGAAGATGGCCGTCGAGACGGGCGCGTAACGAACCTGCTCTAGCCGCGTCTCGCTGATCGTCGCACCGCCGGCGTCAAACTCTTGTTTGTCCAGCACGATGTTCGTTTCGCGATCGACACGCACGAACATCGCCGGGCGGTCGGTACGCTTGTTGATCAAAAGAGCGTCGATCGTCGGGCGGCCGCCGAAAGTCCCGTTGCCGCGCGACGCCGCCCGATAGTTTGCGCGTATCAGGGCTTCACGTTCGCGCAAAGCGGGGCCGGCCGTAATGGCGGGATCGCTTCGCGTCGTGACGATGCGGTGACTCTTGGCGTCGATCGAAAACGTGAGGTTTCCCTTGACGATCTCGGAGTCGCCGAAGAACTGCGGCGGCGAGCTGTACGTGCGTCGCGTAAGATCGGGTGCGCGATGTTCGATTCGGTAAACCGACGTCGTGGTAGCGCGGCTTGCGGTTCGCACGATTTCCACGACGCCGCTGTACGAAACCGTGGCCGGCGCCGCGAGAACCTCCGAAAGCAGGGGCATCTCGTCGGCGCTCTGGGAGCCGGCACCCGCCGGCGTCAAGCTGCAGGCGAAGAGGGCCAGCGCGGCGAGGCTAGCGCGTCGAATCATCGTTGGCCAACGTTTGCGGTATGGGATCGTCTTCCGAAAGCGGCGTCGCGGCATCGAGTGCCGCGTGATTCTCGACGTAATAGGCGGCGTTAATGGTCGCGGCGTGCGCCGGACCGTGCGCGACTTTGATGGTGAAGAACAGGAACGCGGCGACGGCGATCGCCACCGGCACGGCAATCGCCGGACGAAGCGCGGCGCTCAAACGCTCCCAAACCGACGGCGGTCGATAACGCACCTGCTCCCAAATCCGGGAAACGACGGCGGGCGGCAGCTCGCGTTCCTGCGATTGCGCGTGGGCACGCAAGACCTTAGTAAGCGAAGCCTCCGCATCGCGAGCATCGGCACATTCGGGGCAGCCGGCAATATGCGCCGCAATGGCGGCGCTACGAGCTGCCGGCACCTCTCCGTGCAAATAATCGACGAGTTCGTCGGGCGTCAGATGCATTTCACTCATGATGGCGATTTCATATGATGATTGAGAAGGCCACGCAGCTGTCCACGAGCGCGGTGAAGGCGCGAGCGCACCGTTCCGACGGTGCAGCCGACGATCTCCGCGATCTCTTGGTAGCTGTACCCTTCAACGTCGGCGAGCAGCACGATTTGGCGCTGTTCGGCCGTCAAGTCAGCAAGTGCCTTTGACACGGGTTCGCTGAGTTGACTTTCGACGTATTCCTCGATTGGCTCGACTGCGAGGGGGCGGCCGCCACCGTATTCTTGGAGCTCATGATCTTCCGGAATCTCCTCTTGATAACGTCCCTTACGGCGGCGAAGTTCGTCGCGATGAAGATTCGTGAGGATTCGATAGATCCAGGAGAGGAAAGAGGTGCCGGGTTTAAAGCTGCGCCAAGCGCGATAAACGCGAATAAAGGCTTCTTGGGTAAGGTCGCGGGCATCCGCCTCATTCTGGGTCAGGCGGTAGGCGTAGTTGTAGGTCGCCTTGCCGTATTCGTTGATGGCACTCTCCAAGAAAGCCGTCTGTTCCATCGAGCGGCTACGCTTCCGTGCTCCGCTCGCAAGCTCCGCTTAGCTTCCCGACGCCCAGAGAACGCGCGCGACTGCCCACATGCCAAGGACCGCGAGGACGGTCAGGAACGTGAAAAGTGAGAGCTCCAGCAGCGCGATACCTGCGAATTGGCTGCCGCCGCACATCGCCACCGCACCGGCGATCAGTGCAAGTTTGAATCGTTCGAATGGGTTAGCTGCCAAGCCCGAAATCGACCGGGCCGAGGCGAGGACTTCTGCTGGATCCCAGCCGCCGGTTTGCACGATCGAGGCGACTCGGCCCGCCGGCGCGACGATGAAGAGCTTATCGCTGTGAAGAAAGTTGTCGGTGCTCAGGCGCATCGAACTGATGCGGAACTCGTCGAGCAAATGCTGGACCGTCGAACCGGTGCCGGTCAGCAGCGTCCAGCTTCCCATTGTGGCACCGTAGGACGAGCCGTAAGCGCGCAACACTGCCGGAGAATCATATGGCGGGTCGAGCGTTATCTCTGCCAAAGCAAATCGCTTTGGATCGAGCCGGCTTTGCAGGTATGAGAACTTGCCGCTAATCGCGGGGCAGAGATCGCGATCGGGACACCGTGTGAATACGAACGAGAGCAGGAGCGTCTTTCCGGCAAACGCGCGATCGAGCGCAACCGGGTTGCCGTCCTGATCGACAAGCTCCGCCGCCGGTAACGCGCTTCCAATCTCGACCGGAACGACACGCCCGGAATCGGGAAGGCCCGGCGCAAAGACCGCGGCCGGCACCGGATCGAGCAGTGTCGGCGGCGTGGTCGACGGATCGAGAAACGCATCGACGCTCGTGCCGCTGCGAAAGCTCACCGGCCGGGCAAAGGCATAGCGCCGTATTTCCGCCGGCATCATCTTGGGTACCGCATCGGTGCGCACGATCGCGGTGCGATCGCCGAGAATATCGATCACGACACCGTGGATCGGAATGAGCGCGAGTAATGCCGCGAGCAGCATATCGCTATTGTACATCGAGACGGACAGGGGTTCGCCGAGATTCAGCACAACGAAGGGACCGGTGAATGCTGCCGTCCTGATCCTTCGAATTCTTTTGGGTGGCGTGCTCTTGGCTGCCGGGGGGCTAAAAGCTGGCCACGCTGCGAGCCTTGCAGCGAACATCGCGGACTTTCGGCTGCTTCCCGCGGCCGTCGTCGGCCCGCTCGCGCTGGCACTACCCTACCTCGAGTTACTGCTGGGAGGCTATCTGATCGCCGGCCTGTTCACTCGAGTCGCCGCCGCACTGGCGGCGTTCGAGTTTCTGATTTACGCAGCGGCGATTGCCTCGGCCGTGATCCGCCGAATCCCGGCCGGTTGCGGTTGCTTCGGTCCGAAGGACACCGCCGTCGCCGATTGGCCGCACGTCGTTTTCGATCTCGCGCTTGCCACGGCAAGCGTCGTCGTTGCCTACGCCGCGCCGGGCGCGCTCGCGATCGACAGGGTACTCCGCCGCGTATGAATCGGCGAGCGCTCGCTGCTATCACGACCGTCGTCGCCGCCGCCATCGTCGTGGTGGCTGTGGTCGCTTATTTCAAAGGCCCAACGCACGGGTCGGTGCAGACTGCCTCGCAGTCGCCGATCGTCGGCAAGGCGCAGGTAGGTAAGACCGCGCCGCAGTTCGAGGTTGCGACGACGGCAGGTTACTTCGATTTGAGCAAAACGCGCAAGCCGGTCTTCCTGGAAGTCTTCGCGACGTGGTGCCCGCACTGTCAGCGGGAAACCGCAATCATCGACCGGCTCTATGCCAAATACCGAAACCGAGTGGACTTCGTCGCCGTCTCGGGAAGCGATACGGCGATGGACGGCACCTCGGCCTCCTCGGAGCTCGACGTCCTCGATTGGATCCGGCAGTTCCACGTGCAGTATCCAGTTGCATACGACCCGATTCTCAACGTGGCGAATCTCTATATGCAAGGCGGTTTTCCGACCATCGCCATCATCGGCACCAACAAGAAGATCCGATATCTCGATGACGGCGAGATTGCCTACGGCGAGTTGGACTCCGCTCTTAGATCCGTCCTTCGCTAGGTTCCCGGGGGAAACGTATAGTTCGGCGGCGGGACGACTGGCGTTCCGACCTCGAGCACGATCTGCTGATGCGCTCCCAAAGGAATCTTCGTTAGGTCTCCGTCGTACTTCTGGCCGTTGACGTAGGCGGTAACGGTGCCTTTGAGTCCCGCAACGTCGTCGGGTTGCAGCGGCTGCCCCCAGATGTCGAATACCATGCCAAGCGTGTACGGGCCGCCTTGCGGAGGCGACAGGTCGGGGGCTTCGATATGAATCACGCCGCTGGCATCGTGCGTGTGAATCCAGTAGAGGCACGGGCCTGCCGGATTTGGCGCGAATCCAAGGAATTGCGGCACCTGTATTTGCTTGCCGTCATAAAAGAGCGCGAGGTGCGTGTGTATGTGTAGCGTTGAGAACTCCATGGCACCGCAGCCGATGCCGTCTACGGTTTGCCCGTGCCCGCCCTGCGGCGTATCGGGATACTTTGCTTTAAAGTATTTTGATCCGAGTGACCCGCCGGCGACCAGCGCAATTGGCTTCTGGCTTGCATTGGGGCCAGGCGTCGGCGTCGCATTGGCTTGTTGGATCGTACGATTCTGCCACCAATTATAGCCGGCGAAGGCAAGGATGATCGCCACGAGCGCAATCCCGACACCGATGTAGATCGGACGCATTGGATCGCGTCGCGGCGGAGGGGCGGCGCCGCCGCGTCCTTGACGCCGGCGCTCGGCACGACTGGGTTGTGGCATGGTGTCCCTTCTACGACGGAGCCTTGAGCGGTGCGGCGATCGGAGCATCGGAGAGCTCGAGCGTCCGCTGTGGAATCAAATAGTTCGTAACATAGTCGGTGACGGCGTCGGCCAGCGGCGTACTCGGCTGGTCGTAGCCCGTCGCGCGCAGGCGTTCGACACGGGCGCACGTATAATACTGATATTTGCCGCGCAGCTCGTTCGGCATCTCGACGAACTCGATGCGTTCGGGCAGCTCGAGTGCGTGGAAAATAGGGCGCACCAGCTCCAGCCAGGTTTGCGCGCAACCCGTGCCGACGTTGTAGAGGCCGACGGCGTTCGATTCGGCCAAGTGTAACGTCATCGCGACGGCGTCCTTGACGTAGATGAAATCGCGCCGCTGTTCGCCGTCATGAAACTCCGGCCGGTAACTCTTGAAGAGCCGGACGCTCCCGGCCTCGCGGATCTGATCGTACGCTTTGTGGACGACGCTGCGCATGTCGCCCTTGTGGTCCTCGTTTGGCCCGAAGACGTTGAAGTACTTAAGACCGCAGATGCGTTCGGACAGGCCCGTCCCGCTCGCGTAGAGATCGAAGAGCTGCTTTGAATAACCGTAGGCGTTGAGCGGGCGCAGCACGTGCAAGTCGCATTCGTCGGAAAGCTCGGCTTCGAGCCCGCCGTAGGTGGCCGCCGACGAGGCGTAGACGAATCGTGCCTGATGCTCGACCGCCCAGTGCGCCAAGTTTTTGGTGTATTCGTAGTTGTTGCGCAGAAGATATCCGGTATCGCGCTCGGTCGTTGCAGAGCAGGCACCGAGGTGAACGATCGTCGAGATCTTGCCTAGCGAGCCGCCGCGGGCCGCCCGAGCGGTGAAGTCGTCGGCGTCGAGGCAATCGGCGAAGCGTAAAGGAACCAGGTGCCGCCACTTCTCCGAGGAGTCCAGGCGATCGACGACCAGGATATCCTCCAGGCCGCGCCGGTTGAGAGCCCAAATGACGGCGCTGCCGATGAGGCCCGCGCCACCGGTAACGACGATTCTTCCGTGATCGAGTTCATGCATCGCTGTGAGGGCCCATAATCCCCCAGGCTTTGCGCCGAGTCCTTCGTCAAGGCCGGAACCGGACGCCCATATCGAGTTCGCGGCCCGGCCCAAAATGGTTGCCTTGGGCGTTGAGAAGCGTTACGTAATAGCGATCGTTGAGCAGATTTTGAATATCCAACGTTAGCGCGGTCTTCGGCGAGAGCGCAATTCCGTCTTCCACATTGAAGATCGTGTGGGGCGTCTCTTTGCAGTATCCCGGAGTATCGAGTGGGCAGAAAGCCGACGAAAGTCCGCTGCCGTAGTAGGCGTCGGCCGAAAACCACCCCCCACGCCGGTCGTTGAGCAGAATGCCGCTGGTGACGGTGTAGCGCTGCTCGTGGTCGGCGGGCGTAAAGCCCGCCGCCTGGCCGAAGCATGGCGCCAGCAGTTGTGTCTCGCAGCCGCTGTTGAGCGAAACGACGTGCGCGATCGAAAAGTACGCGCGTCCGTTGAGCGAGAACGGTTGGACGTAGTTCAGCGCCTGCTGCGACAGCCGGCCCAGTACGTAGTTGATGTCTTGATGAAGAAGCGTGACGCCGACCTGCGTGTCGTCGATGAGGTCGTTGGCATTCTTCTGCCACACGCGGAATCCAAGGTCGCCCGAGCCGACGGGGATGTGGCCGCCAAGTTCGAGCTGCGTATCGCGTTCGGGTTTGAGGTCGAACTGTGCCTCGGTTCGCTGCAACGGTAAGTTGAGCAGGTAGGCGGCTTGCGGGCTAACGTTTTCAAACGAGAACGGTTCGAAGAATCGGCCGACGTATCCGTACACGCTCGCGCGTTTTCCGAAGAGGCGCGTGATCTTTAGCCTGGGGCTAAAGGCTCCGAAACCTTCTCCGAACGCGGTCGACTTGATGGTAAAGAAGTCGTAGCGAAGTCCATAATCGACCTGCCATCGGCTGCTCATTCGCCAACTGTCCTGAATATACGATTGGTACGTATTCCCGAGATTCGGCGAATCATCGGTTACCGTATAGGGGGCGTTGGGGGTGCTTGGCATTTCGATCGGTGAGAGATAGTTATTAGGCTGCAGGGTAAACGAGTAGGATTTCAAGATGCGGCTCAGATCGTAGGCAACGCCGGCGCCGAAGGTATGACCGCCGAAGCTCTGCGTGTAGTCGCCCTGCATGACGTAGTCGAGCTCGGTCCGCGTATCGGCCAGCGACAAGCCGCACATCGTCGGGAAGGCCGTCGGGTTCGTTGGAGCGACGACGAAAGCGTTGGCGCAATCCGTCGAGGTGCCGCCGTTGCCAAACGGCGGCGGCGTCGCGTTGAGCGACTCGCCGTAGATCCAGTCGTTGTACGGATCGCCGAAGTCCTGGATCCTCGACTCGTTATATGCCGGACCCCAGCTGATTTCACCGGTGTTCCCGAGCGCGTGGTGGAACTGAACCGACAAGAATGTGTCGGCTTGCGTCTCGTTGTCGTCGGTATCGCCCGGTTCGCCGTAGGCAATGTCGTTGGGAATCTGAAACGTGTCGTGGCTATTGAAGAACGTAATATTCGTGAAGTTGTTGCCGCCGGCGGGAAGCGTGAAGCGGGCGAACTGCCCCACCGAGCTTGCATCGTTATGCGGCGAGTTGAAGTCGGGCGGATCGAGCCCCCGCGTGGTCGTCAGCCCGCTGAGTGCGACGTCGTAGCCCCCGCCGCCCGCGAGCGGCGCGTGATACCCGATGGTAGACTGGGCGTCGGTATTCGAGCCGTACGACGCGTATCCGTCGAAGCCGGCCGGACCCGTACCGGCCCGCGTCGACATATTGAAAACCGCCCCGAATTTCAGGCCGTACTGCGCCGGATACGCGCCTTCGATGAGATCGACAAACGAGAGATCGTTGAGATTGATCTGGCTGCCGATGTCCCGGTTCAGCTCCTGAGGCAGCGGCACGCCGTCGATCATATAGTTGATGACGCCGTGGTCGCCGTTGATGTGGACGGCGCCGTTGGCGCCCTGAGCCGCGCCTGGCATCTGCGCCTCCATTTGAGTAAAGCTATTGTCGAACGGCAATTTGGTTAAATCGCCGCTATTGAGCACGACGTCGCTGCCGCTGCCGCGCGCGACGTCCGACCGGCTGACGACGGTATGCGCGATCTCGCTAAGCTTCTCCAGAGCGATGCTGACGTGGGCGCCGCCGCTTCCGAGGTCGACGCGGACCAGGCCGCGCAAGTCACCCTTCCGCGCCTCCACGTCGTACGTGCCCAGGGCCAGCGGCGGAAACAAAAACCGGCCCTGTGCATCGGTTGTCGTCTTAGCGGTCAGATTATTGCCCGACGCCGTTACCGCGACGTTCGCTGCCGGGTCGCCGCCGGCGGTCACCGTTCCGGCGAGGGAGGCGCTCGCGTTGACGGCGTACGCCGGCGCGGCGCAGAGAAGAAGCAGCGCGACAGCAAATGGAAGAGCGCCGCCATAACGCGGCCGGGTTCGATGCATGGTGTGTAGACCTTGATTTCTAATGATAATAGAATATCATTATCAACTAGTCAAGGCTTTCTTCCTGCAGGCGCCGCCCCGGGGCCCGGGTGAAGTTAGATAGCGAGGACGAGAAATGGTGACGGGACCAAATCGGAAGACAAAACAGCGGGATGCGCTCGTGAGCGTGTTCGAGCGCTCTGAGCGTCCTCTGAGCGTCGGCGAGCTGCTCGAGGCCGCCTCGAAGCGAATCGGCGGTCTAGGGGTCGCGACCGTCTATCGGGCAGTCGGTGCACTCCTGGAAGAGGGCCGGATCGAAGCGGTGCAGATCCCCGGCGAGCCCACCCGGTACGAGCGGTCGGACAAAGGACACCACCACCACTTCCAGTGCGAGAAATGCGATCGCGTTTTCGATATCGCCGGCTGCCTTGAGAACCTCCGCAAGCTCGTGCCGCCGAAATTTCGCGTCAAAGAGCACTCGGTGATGCTGTACGGCGTCTGCGCGACATGCGCTCGGCGAGCTACGCGACTGAAAGCAGGCCCGACGGGGTTTTAGTCCCGCCGGGGTCTGTGCTCCTAAAATGGCGCCGAAAGGCGCAGAAGAAAGTTAGTGCCGTTTGCGATTTGAGTCGTGTTAAAGCCGTTGGCTACCTTGATGACGTATTGGTGGTTGAGCAGGTTGAGGACTTGCAGCGATAGGCCCAAGCCCTGATCCTTGCCGGCCTGTCCCGGCGTTAGCTCGCGGCCGAGCGAGAAATCGAAGGTCGTGTGCGCCGGAAGCGTTCCGTTCAAGTTCACGTTGGCATCTTGGAACTGCACCGGAAAGCCGCTGCCGTAGTTGGTCTGCAAGGTGGAGTACCAGAGCTTGGGGCCGCCGCCGAAACGGTGCGTATATGCTGCGGTGGCGTCCACTGTCTGACTATGATCTTCGAGCGAGAGCTGCGCGACGCAGGGCACGCCGGGAAGATTCGTGTTCGGCGGAAAGAGGAACTCCGAACCGGAGACGCAGGCGGCGTACGAATCGGAGACAGTGCCGCTGAGGAACCATTGGTCGCCGCTGGGCTCTTGGTTTTGCAGACGAATCTCGGCGCCGTGGTCGATGCCGATCGCGTTATTGTAAACGGCGAAGATCGGCGTGTTGAACAGCTGCGTGGTGTCCAACACGTTGACCACGCTCTTCTCAAAGATGTTGAGCGAACCGGTGAAATGCGGATTGAACGCGTGCACGACCCCCATTTCGTAGTACGAATCGCTTTCGGGCTTCAGATCGTAGACTGGGTTGGTCGTCGAACAGGCTTGCTGAGCGGAGAGCAAGACGCAAGCCTGACGAACATCCTCGAGCAGCGGCGCCGCATAGAACTTGCCGTAGTACACGTGCGCGACGTTCTTACCGCCGTCCCAGATATTTACGCCGATGCGCGGGCTGAGCTGCCAACCGCCGACGTAGCCCGTAGAATGGTCGTATCGCAGACCGTAGCTCCAGACGACCGCCGGCGTCTCTTGCCATTTGTCCTCACCATAAATGCCGATATTCGAGCCGGCCTGTCCTTGCGGGGTGGTGAACGCGGGATAATACGGCTTGGCGACGATACCGCTCGAGGCACACTCCACGTAATAACAGGCGAACTCTTGCGACGCGGTGGCGCTCTCGCGATCGAGATCGACGCCGATCTTCCACGCATGATTCTTCGTCGCGCGAAAATCGGAGGCGCGCACGCCGACGTAGCTTGCAAAAGAGCCTTGGTCTAGCCCGACGAGATTCACGGTCTTCGCGCAGGTTGGCGGACAGATGCTAAAGTCCGGCTCGACCGCAAGCACGTCGAGAGGGAGGTCGCCCAGGTAATCGATGCGAGTCGACCGCCACCACGGAATGACCTGGAATACGCCGTTGCCATCCCGGGAGATTTGCGTCCAGTTGAGATTGGAAAAGCGATCGTACTCGAGTTGCGTATCGAGCGTTCCCGGCGCGCTGACCACGGGGTCGAGCGGGTTGTTGGGATCGGTATTGATCGGAATCTGGAACTGCGAAAACTGGTTCGAGTAGTCAAATGCCAGCGTGTCGCGCGGCGCGAGCTGCGTGATGAAGCGAAAGAACTGATCGTTGCTCGAGCTGGCGTCGTTGATTGGGGTATACGTCGGTGCATCCAGGCCGCGGCCGGTCGTTTCGAGGTTTCCGCTCAGAAAGAACTCGCTGGCACCGGAGCGGGACTCTACGTCTAATGTTCCGAGGCCTTGCGCCTGGTTTCCAAAGCCGCCCGTGATCGTACCGAAGGTCCCTTCGGGAATGTCGCTTGGCCGATTGCTGATGATATTGACGACGCCGCCCATGCGCTCGCCCCCATATTCGGCGGGAATCGCGCCGGTCAGCACTTCGATCGAATTGATGACCTTCGGATCGATGATCTCCGCGAAGTTCGAGGTTGTGGCCAACGGCAGCGGCGCGCCGTCGATATTGTAGCTTACGCCATGAAAGCCGTTGATCACCGGCTCGTTGTAGGAAAACTGAACGACTCCCGGCAGCGTTTCGAGCAGCCGGTCGAGGCTGTTGCTGACCGGCGAAGTTTGAATGGAAGCGCGTGTGAGCTGGTTCACCGAGGGCGGGTTTGCTTCGGCGCCGGCGTGCGCGGTCACCGTCGTTTGCGCGATCTGTTTGAGTTGCGTCGAAAGCTCGACGTCAATCGTCGCCACTTGACCGCTCGCAACGTCGACGAGCACTTGGACTTCGTGCGCTCCCTTCGCATTGGCTATCACGCGGTACGAGCCGAAGGGCACTTGGGGAAAGACGTAGTTGCCTTTGGCGTCAGCGGTCGTTTGAAAACGCGAGCCTTCGCCTTCGAGAACGAGCTTCGCCCCCGGCGCCGGTTTGCCGTCAACCGTAATCGTGCCGCGGACGAGCCCGGTGGTTGCTCCGAACGCCGGAGCCAAGCAACTCAAAGCCAATAAGACGGCGACGAGCGCCGTGCGAAACCGAGACATGGTTCTTCTCCGATCTTAGATGTGGAGGAAAAAAGGATCGACGCGCGCGGTTACGCGCAGTAGTCGAGCCCGATCGGAGGGGGACGAGCGAAGCGGCTCCGCGTCCAGAGAATCCGGCGCGTGGGCCGAGGAGACTGCAAACGCCGAAACCATGCCGGCGTTCGCGGCGCGAACGCGGCGCGCCACGCGGCAATGACGACGCCTGCCAAGACGGCCACGACGCCGCGGCCCAGGAGCGCAACCAGCCAGGACGCCACCGCGAGCGAAAGCGGCATGGCGAGAAGCGAGGCGGCGGCGTGATGCGGCTCGAGACACTCGGCGACGCCGTACCACGCGCCGGCGGCAACCAAGAGCGGGCCGTAGGCCGGAAGGCGCTCGGTGAGCCGAGCTGCCAGCACGCTGCCGTTGAGGGCCGCATTCGCGCCGCTGGCGGCCAGCAAGCCGAAGAAAACGAGCAACCCGAGGCCACCAGCCACAGCGACCTGCAGGAGCAGCGCATGGTAGCCGCCGCCCATCGCGTGCTCTCCGCCATAGAGGCCGGTGTGAGCGAGGATAGACGCAAGCAAGCCCAGGGCAAGCGCGGCCGGAACCTTCCGGAGGGTCACGAGGGTCTTTTCTAGGTCCGCCTGCGGGGAGACCTTGAGGCCGCGTCGTACTGACCCTGCCCCTTGGGGTTCGTGAACCTGGTGGGATGGAGCCGCGAAAGAAGAGCCAAGTGTGATGAGCACCCGATTACGCGTCGAGAATGCCGATACCGTCAGTTTGGTCTGC
>JBEKMH010000024.1:0-28762 GCA_050008615.1 Candidatus Cybelea sp. | reverse complement strand
ACTTGGCGGAAACGCCGGACGGCACAATTTGGTTTACTGAAGGCGGCTTTGCGGTCGTTGGAGGTCGCCATTCGGGGATCGGCACCTATGCTCCAAACGGGACGGTTTCAGAATCTGTGAGCTTTAAGAAAGGCGAGTTCATCGGCGGCATCGCCGCGGCGAGCGATGGAAACGTATGGTTTTCGTACGGCCAAGAAAATGGCACCGTCAGCGAGATCGCGCGAACTGGTGCAGTAAAGAGCTTTCCGTTGGCCGCGCGAAGTCAGCCTACTGAGCTTCGACTTGACCCCAATCGAAATCTGTGGGTGGCGGAGTTTGGCACTGGAAGCATCGCGAGCTTGACGCCGTTGGGCCAAATTGCGCGATTCCCGCTTAACGTGAAAGGCGATGGGCCGTTTGGGCTTGCATTCGGCCGAGGCAGACTGTGGTTTACGTCTTCGACCAACATCGGCTACATCGACACGGATAACCAGCTCCACGCGTTCACCGTTCCCCGCAGTGACAGTGACGCCGACGAAATCATCGCCCTTCCCAATGGGGATGCGGCGTTCAGCGAAAGCAGCGGACGGATCGGCATCATCTCGCCGCGAGGTGGGTTCGTGGAGTTTACGGTACCTGGGGAGCCCGACGGATTGTTATTGGATACGAGCGGTAACCTCTGGTACACGGACCGAGATGACCTTCGAATGATCCCCGACTTCTTGCGAGTGACGCAAGGGGCAACCCAATACCTATGACGCCGGCCCTCTTTTTCTCGAAAAGGCAAAAACCGCAGATGACGACGACTGCGACTGTCGTTGCAGCAATTCTCGCAGGCTGCGGCGGATCGCAGCCGCCGATCGGCGCGATTCAGAATCGACGGGCAACGTAGACCTTAACGACGCGGTCAAAGCCCTAAGAACCGCGCCAGGGCCAACACCCTGGTACGCGACGGCCGCGTTCTGACAGCGACAGCCTATGGCCGGCGAAACGCGATGTGGACCGGCTTCCCGGTCGTGGTCGGCCCGGCATCGCTAACCGGAAGGCCCTCACCTCGGAGCGCGTCAATCAGCGCAGTCGCTGCACTTGCTGCTAGCTCGGTGTGATAGACCAGGATGCCCTGGCCGTCGTCCCAGAGCGTTGCATTCAGGTGCAACTTCTGAACATCCCAGCGCGCGGCTTTTAGAGCTTTGCTGATTTCGGTCGCGACTGCACGAATATCGTCGCCTCCCTCAGCGTCAATCGTCACGGTCTGTGGAGTTTCGTTTTGAAGCCGCTCCCTGATCCGGCCCGACGCACCCGGAGTCAGCCTAGGATACCGGCCAGCCTCGATATTGGAGAGGCGCGCCCCCGCATGCCCTCCTGTCAGTAGGTTGATCACTGAAACGATTAGCAGCATCGCCGACGCGCCAGCACGAGCAATGCCGCCCGGAGCGTGCAGATCAACGCCCCACGTCAGAACGATCAGCGCAAGAACGCTGAGGCCAAAGACCACCCAAGCTGAAACCGATATCTTCGTACGCATGGGCGATGCTTCGACATGCCCTAGTCTCGAAACCGTTCCTCGCTATATGTGTGCAGCCTTAGCATTTTCTAGTGTGAAGGCGTCGGCGACACCCTGGGAAACCACTCACGCCACACCGGAACCCCAAACCCGAAAACGCAAAAGGTTCCATGCCTCATCCGGATGACGCCCCGGCCCGCGGTATGAAGCTGCAGGTTGACTCCCGGTCTCATTTCCAAAGTCACGATCACTTTGGCGGAAGTCCAGTCAGGTGGGAACCACGCTATTAGCGTATCAGTTCCTGAACGGTACTTTGCGTCTCCGTCCGCGACTCGGACTCCATCCTTTACGAACCGCACGTACCCCAGCGCGTCCGAAGGGCAGTAGCGTGGGTTGAAGTCTTCAAAGCCGAGGTGCACGCTGGAGATCAGCAGCACGGCTAGCCCTAATACCATCACCTGATATTACCACGGCGCCTGGGTCGGACAGTCCCGTAACCGCTGCTTTTCGAGCCGGCTGACAAGTTCTACGAGGCCGCATGTTGCCCCGATGCATCGCGCATGGAGCATGCATGTCGGGACTGTGTGAAAAAGCGTGGTGTCGTATGGTTTTTTCGACGTCTGCGGCTTTTTGCAAACGGGTGCTGCAAAATACGCGGCGGGTGAGCGCGGATCGTGAGATTCGAATCTTATTTTACAGGCTTTTTCGCGAGGCCGGCGGATCGGCGCACGCAGAGCAGGGTGGCCGGTTTCGAGGCCCTTCCCCTATGCCCGTACGGCTGCGTAGTGGGTAAGGAGTTAGGGCCTCAAAATTGTGCGCCCCCCCTCTCGGCCGGCTACGCTCTGCATCCTGGGCGCCGCGACTCTAAGCCGTAACGCGCTAAGCGCCGCGATCTAAGCTCTAAACTGCGAGGCTACTGCGAGGCTTAGCCGCTGCGCTGCGAGGCGCGCAGGTGCAATGCGAGCTACGCGCGCCGATCTAGGTTGCTAAGCCCTGACGCGATGCGGCCTCGCAAGCGCGAACGCCGTGCAGAGGGGTAGAGGCGCAGGGGGAAGCTAAGCGCCTTAACGCGATCTGGCCTCGCGAGCGCGGCCGGGCGGGCGTGCGCTAAGGCGTCAAGGCGTCAAGGCGAAGACGGTTCCACAACCAAAACGCTGGCAGTTTGAACCGCCACCGTTGGGCGTCGTCCCGTAAAGAGTGCCGTTGACGTCGATCACGGCCGAATCGGGCCCTGCCCCGTCGGAGCCCCCGTTGAAAACATGAAGCACCGTCTCATTGCCGGTCGTGGTAACGCTGTAAGCCACTCCACAGCCATTTTCATTGCATCCGTAACCGTTGCCCCCAACCGACGCCGTGCCGTACAAGACCCCCTTCACGTTTACCAAGCCTGCCAACGGATGAGCTCCTCCGCCAAAGTCGTTGCCCGGAGTGAACGTGTACAGCACCTCCTCCTTGCCGGTAGCAGTAATGCTGTACACGATCCCGCAAGTATTTTCAACCTCGTAACATAAGGCATCGCCGCCCGCAGGCGTGGTGCCGTACAGGGTGCCGCGCACGTCGATCAAACCCGAGCTCGGCATCGCGCCGTCCGGTGAGCCACCGAAGCTGTGCAGCACTTTCTCGGTACCGGTCGTGGTTACACTGTAAACCGTTCCGTCTTCGGATGAACCGCCCGCGGACGTCGTGCCGTACAGAGTCCCCTTCACGTCGAGCAACCCTGCGACTGGGTACTGGGCGTCGGGCTTGGCACCGAAAGTGTACAGGATCTTCTCCGAGCCGCTCGTGCTAATGCTGTAAACAGTCCCGCAATCGCACCTGCCCTGGCCACCCAATTCCGTCGCGCCATACAAGGTGCCATTGACGTCGATCAAGCTCGCGAAGGGCCATTGGCCGTCGGATTGATGATCGAAGCTATGAAGCATCGTCTCCGTGCCAGTCGTGCTAACGCTAAACACGGTCCCGCAGCCATAGTTGCCGCATCCGCCACCGCCGTACGTGGTCGTGCCATACAACGTGCCGTTTACGTCGATCAAGCCTCCATTGGGGTACGCCCCGTCCGCACTGCCACCGTGGAAGCCGTACAGCTGCTTTTTCCGACCGGACGTTGGATCTAATCGGTAGACAGTTCCGCAACCGGTGCCGCCAAATATGCCGCAAGCGCCCCCACCTCCGAACTGTGTTGTCCCGTAGAGTTTACCGTTCACGTCGATCAAGCTTCCTTCGGGACGGCCGCCGTCCCGCGCGTAGGGGAACCTATAGACCACCCGGTAAGAGTACGTCGTCATGCGGTGCACGCCGGTGCGAGCCGGCGCAATTGCCGAGCCTTGCGCCATCGCGCCCGGCGCGCCGATTGGTACCTGCGATCCGCCGCAACCTGCGAATAGCGCAGGGGCGATCGTAAGCGCCAAGCGAGCGAAATTCCTCACGTGCAAAACCTCCAGAAGCTGAACGGACGAGGGGTCGATAACGTTCGCCGCTGCCATCAGCTATCCCAGCGGAACAAGCGTCTTACGAATCCGCGAGCGTTCGCAAAGCTTCCCAATGCCGCGGATGCGGCACTCTCGCACCGGCCCGGATGCGCGAGCATGCCGCGAGCGACAGGCCTGTGGCCTTTGCAATCTCATTAAGCGGGACGAGGCGTGGTTCAGGCGCGAGGTCGTGCCGAAGCTCGATGCGTTCTCGCTCAAGGAAATCGGGAAAGCCACAGGCTTATCACTCGCAGCCTGCTCTCGCATCCGGGCTGGTGTAAAGGTTCCGCATCCGCGGCATTGGGAGACCTTGCGCAAACTCGCGGGCTCGTGACGCTCGCTTCGCTGGGATAGCGCTCGGGCGCGGCGAACTTCTCAGCCGCCGATCCGTCCAGCTTCAGGAGGCACCGCCGATGAAACTCTTGGCTCTTAGTCGCTTCGCTCTAAACATGAGCGTCGCTGCAGCATTGCTCACGGGATGCGGCGGATCGCAGCCGCCGATCGGCGCGCCGGGCGCGATGCCACAGAGCGACGCCATGGGACCGTCATCCTACGAGGTCCTATACAGCTTCAGGGGTCTGCCGGATGGCAGTTCCCCTGTGGCGAGCTTGATCGAACTGAATGGCACGCTCTACAGCACGACGTGGCTTGGAGGTGCGTCCGAACATGGCACCGTCTTTACTATCACGACGGGCGGCGCGGAGAAAGTGTTGTATAGTTTTGGCGCGCCCCCTGATGCAGATTACCCCAGGGCAAGCCTTATCGACGTGGGCGGCACGCTCTACGGCACGACGGAGAATGGCGGCATCCTGTACGGTCGCCAACGCAGCTATGGCACGGTCTTTATCATCACACCGAGCGGTTCGGAGAAAGTCCTGTACAATTTCAGGGGCAAACCCGATGGCAGGCACCCCGGCGCCGGCATGATCGACGTAGGCGGCACGCTTTACGGCACGACGTCTGAGGGCGGCCATTCTAAAGGCGATCATCGTAAAGGAGATGGTACCGTCTTCAGCATTACGCCGAGCGGCGCGGAGAAGGTGTTGCACAGTTTCGGCCGCGGAACCGACGGCGGTCGTCCCGAAGCGCCGCTGATTGACGCGGGCGGGACGCTCTACGGCACGACGGTGGGTGGAGGTGCGTACGGACATGGCACCGTCTTTACTATCACGACGGGCGGCGCGGAGAAACTGCTATATAGCTTTAGGGGTGCGCCGGATGGCGGAAGTCCCTACGCGGGTCTCGTCGATGTAGACGGCACACTCTACGGCACGACAGGTGGTGGCGGCGCATACTACGGCAACAGCAGCGTTGCCTGCGTTGGTGGCTGCGGCACGGTTTACAGCATCACTACGAGCGGGAACGAAAAGCTGCTGCACAGCTTCGGTAACGGAGCCGACGGTATGTACCCCAGCGCATCCCTGATTGACGTAAAGGGCACGCTCTACGGAACGACAAGCCTGGGTGGCACGTACGGAACGGGTGCCGGAACGGTTTTCAGCATCAGTACGTCCGGTACGGAGAAAGTGTTGCACAGCTTCGGCAGTGGTTCCGATGGCACGCAACCCGACGCGAGCCTGATCAACGTCGGTGGCACGCTCTACGGCACCACCGGTGGTGGCGGCGCGTACGGGTATGGAACCGTCTTCGCGCTGACATTTTGATCTAAAACATTTGCTTCATCCGCGCCTCTGCCCCTCTGCACGGCTTCGCGATCGCGAGGCGTTGTTTGCTGAGCAGCCTAGATCGGCGCGCGTAGCTCGCATTGCTGCTGAGCATGCCTCGCAGCGCGGAAGCCTAGCTCGCAGCAGCCTCGCAGCTTAGATCGCACCGCTTAACGCGTTGCAGCTGGGATCGCGGCGCCTTTGATTAGCGGCTAAGAGGCCTGGCCGATTGGCAGCCGGGGAGGGGGGTCCGTTTTGCCCGGCTGCTGGAACTACTTTACGAGCGTGCGGCAGAGTGGCAGAATGGGGAAAGGCTCGCGTCAGTTGGAGGATGATGGACCATGGTGCGCCGTGTTTTCGTCTCGGTCGTTTCGTCGGTCGTTGCTCTCACCGTAGCGGCACTTGATCCGGTCGACCGTGCCCAGGCGCAGAACGCTCCCAAGCAGATAGGAATTCCACCGTCGTTTCCGGAGCCCGAGCCAATTGTTCTCGACCCCGCGACCGTCGATCGAGCTCGCAGGCTACTCGACGCCGTCGCTCACGGTACCTTCGATCGGTCCGAGCTCGCGCCGCAACTTGGCGATGTTTCTCCTGACTTTTTCGCAAAGGGAGCAACCTACGTGAGCGCACTTGGGCGCCCACAATCGATGTACCCGTACGAAAAGCGCTTTAGGGCGGAGCAAACCTTGACGTACTTCCTCGTGCGATATCCTAAGGAAATCCTAACGTGGATCGTTGGCGTCGACGCAGCAAATCGAATTACATTACTCTCGCTTCAACGAAGTCCGGGCTACCAAATTTTTTGCGTCGCCTGGAAAGACTACGGATACTGAAGCTGCCGCACCCGGCCGCATCGCGCGAGCCGACGCTGTAGCCCAGTGACTTCACTCAGCCTCGCAGCCGCGCAGCCCCGCGCCTCTGCCCCTCTGCACGGCTTCGCGATTGCGAGGCCGTTTCGCATTTGGGGCTTAGCGGCGTAGGATCGGCGCGCGTCGCTCGCATTGCAGCAGGGAAGGCCTCGCAGCGCGGCGCTTACCTCGCAGCCGCCTCGCAGCTTAGCGCGCGGCGCTTAACGCGTTGCAGCTTGGATCGGCGCCGGGGAGGGGGGCCTCACTTTGAATTAGATAGCTCCTTGTATGATGTCCGCAGGGCGGTGCCGGGACCCAGGGCTCTGGGCTCTGGGCTCTTGCAGAAGCGCGCGATGAGGGCCGCGTCAACTGCGTCGGTCTTCGTCCGCAGCAGCTCACTCTGCGCAAACGCCTTTATGCGAGCCGGGTTGACCACGCTGACGCGTTGGTCGAGGCCATGAAGGTACAACGCGAGCGCTTCCCAATACGCGCCGGTCGCCTCCATGCAGAAGTGCACCTCGTCGGCGTGCCGATTCTTAAGCCACGTCGTTAGCTGTTCGAATCCTTTCGGCGTGTTCGGAAACACTTTCTTTGCGTCAGCGAGATCGCCCAAGAGAAATGCATGAAACGTTTCCTTCGACAAATTGATTCCCAAGAACGATGCCATCAAGTTCCTCCGTAACGGCTCCCCTTCTCGATCGACCTTGTGCATTCGAGCTAACCGGCGATGCGGTGCTCACGATACCGTCCGATCTCTGAGGGCGCCACGGGCAGGCCGCCTATCTATCCCACAGGTTCAAATCCCAAGGGGTTCAATCAGCGTGACCTGCCCTACGAGCATCATACAAGGGGTTGGCCGCAAAAAGATGGCGCCCCCCTCCCGGCAGCCCGGCTGGCCCAGCTGCTAGCGATCCAAGCCGCCGCGATCCAGCCGCAACGCGTTAAGCGACGCGATCTAAGCTGCGAGGCCGCTGCGAGCTAAGCTTCCGCGCTGCGAGGCATGCTCAGCCGCAATGCGAGCTACGCGCGCCGATCGAGGCTGCTAAGCGCAGCGGCCTCGCGATCGCGAAGCCGTGCAGAGGGGTAGAGCGTGCGGCTATGCTTCGCCTGCGTGACCGAACGCGCTATAATGGTGCGCGCGGCCGCTGCACCATGCGGAGGCCGAAAAGGAGCAGATAATGAGTCAATTCGGAAAGAAAACTTCACGAGTTGGGGCGCTCAGCATGATCGCGCTCGGACTCGCCATCGCCTTCTCGAGTTTCGCGGTGGTACGCGCAGAGCACGCCAGCCCTGACAAAAACAAAGTTTCATGCAACAAAAGCACGGCATGCATTGAGGGAACCAATACAGGCAGCGGGTCGGGCATCGAAGGCGTTGGGACCAGCGGCTGCGGAGTCTGTGGCTCTTCTTCAACAAGCATAGCCGGGGGGTTTCAAAACGACTCTAATACCGGTAACTATGCGCTGGTTGCGAACAACGTTTATACCTATGGCGACCCTTTCATCGCCGAAAACACCACATCGGGCGGATATTTTTACGTCGACTTCTTGGGGGATGGGGCCTTTACCGGTAACGTCTATACACAGCAATCGGTAATGACGAACCAGCGCACCCGCGATGGCGGCCGGCTGGGCACGTACGGCACGCAGTCGACACGCGCGACGATCGAGGATACGGGAACGTCTCGACTAATGAATGGCGAAGACGCCGTACGCTTCGATGCAGCGTTTGCGCGCACGCTGGACTTGCGCCAGGGCTACCAAGTCTTCCTGACGCCCGACGGGGATACGCGCGGACTCTATATAGCCGCAAAGTATGAGGGCGGGTTCATCGTACGCGAAACGGAACACGGCCGTTCGTCAATCGACTTTGACTATCGCGTCGTCGCCCATCCGTTTGGTGCCAACGAGGCACGGCTTCCCGAGCTGAACCTCAAGGCGCCGCGGATTAGCCGGGTGATAATGCCGGCAAATCCGACGCATTGACGCGTAGAGGCGCGTTTCGTGTTTATTGTAGGCGCGCGGGCTTGATGCGCCCGCGCGCCGCAAAAAGATGGCGCCCCCCTCCCGGCTGCCGATCCGCCAGGCCCCTAAGCCGCTAGTCCCAGCAGCCGCGACCGAAGCGGCAATGCGTTAAGCGGCTCGATCCAAGCTCCGAGGTTGCTGCGAGCGAAGCCGCCGCGCTGCGAGGCATGCGCCGCTGCAATGCGAGCGACGCGCGCCGATCGAGGCAGCTAAGCGCAACAGCCTCGCATTCGCGAAGCCGTGCAGAGGGGCAGAGGCGCGGGGGCTGAAGCTCGCGGACTTTCGATCGGGATCATGGAACTAAACCCGATCATGCCGGCTGACGGCGCTGACGACTCAAACGATCTGCTTGCGGAGCGATTCGCTACAATCGTAATTTACTGGCTTCCGATCGCCGTTTTGGTCGCGAGCGGATTCTTCGCCGTCGGCAACGCGGGGCGAACCGTAATATGGGCGTTCGCCTTGATTACGATGGGCGTCGGGTGCCTCGTCAACGCCCTGCGATGCGGGCGCGTACACTGCTATGCGACCGGGCCTTTCTTTCTACTCATGGCCGCTGTTGCGGTTCTATACGGGTTTGGGATTGCGCCGCTCGGCGCGCGGGGCTGGAACACGATCGCGCTCGTCACTTTAATCGGCGGAATCGCGCTCTATTACTTCCCTGAACTCTTGTTCGGTAGGTACGGCCAAAAGCTGAAATTGTGAAGACCTTCTTGCTGCGAGTATTCGACGCGCCAACTCGCCGCGCAGTAGCCGCTTTATGGCTCCTCGGAGCGATGTTAGCCACATTGGCTGCTGTACTTTCATTTATGCGGCTAGGCCCCGGCGCGTACTGGACCTTCGTTATTCCGGCAGTACTGCTGCTCCTTATCACGCGTTCGCTTCTCGCATCAAGAATGTGGGCGATTGCGCTAAGTTTCGTGCTTCTGGTCGGTCAGGTCGTGGGGGTCGTGGGGGCGACACTTGAGCTAGTGCACGGAATCGACGCTAATAAGGCGATGGAGCTACGTGCCCTGGGTTTTGACCCCAGGCTCGGCGTCTCGATCAATCTGGTGTTTTCACTGGCGTCGGTGGCCGTGCTAGCGGTGGCGGTGATGCGGGCGAGACGCTTGGTTCGTTAGTGGCTCCAATGAAAATCAGGTCGCCGAAAGCTACGGCAGTCGCTCGGCAAGTACGTACCCGAGCGCCCCATGTGCAAGGGTTGCGGTGTCAAACCAGTCCCAAACGCGAAGCGGACTTATTGCGACGACTGTAAACCGGATCGCGGCCCAAAACCTACGGCTCAGCCAGTAGCCTGTTCCAAGTGCGGCAATCTCAGGCAAGTTGGAAGAAAATGCTTGTTCTGCACCCGCGAGCGAATGACGTCTTCTAGGTACGTCACCACAGATCAGGCGGCTAGAGACCAGCCGCGATACTGCGTTGCTTGCGGAGCCGGTCCGTTGGATGGACAGTCACGTTATTGCGGAAAGTGTTCTCAAGAGCGGCGCTTCAGATCAGTCCAACGGTATCTTACGGTTAATGCCGATCTAGTAAGAGTTTGGAAGATCACTCAAGCCAACCGCCGACGCGCGTCGGAACTTAGTGCGCACGGGTCGCATACCAACGCCGAATGGGCAGCTATTTTGCAGAAGCAGGAAAACGTCTGCGCGTTCTGCGCAGCTGGCGGGCCCTTTCATCGCGACCATATCCTACCGCTTTCGCGGGGAGGCACGGACTTTGCGTACAATATTCAGGCACTCTGCAACTCATGTAATCTAGAAAAGTCCGATCACATACCCCCGCTGCTTCAGTTGTCGTTGTGGGACCGATTAGAGTTGCTTGAGGCCGAGCCGAAGAAGCGCGGCCCAAAGCCTCGGTAACTCCTTCACAAGGTGTAAGCCTGAGCGGGTTTAGAAGTCGAGGTTCTTAGTTTTGGCAAAGCTTTCGAGAAGCCGCCGATGCTCGGCTGTCGGTTTCGTTTGTTCGTTTCGGATTCTCTGAACAGTGCGACGGCTGATTCCTGTCGCGTCAATAATAACCTGAACGGATGCCCGCCGGAGGAACGATAGAATCTTCGTCTTCCACTCGTCGCGCCGCGGATTGGGATACTCGGTGATAATCGCATCATCACCGACCTCGGCGTAATCGACGTCGGTAACGACGGCCTCATTCTGCGCGAGCTCGCGCCCGGCGTTACGGTTGACGAGATCCAGGCGGCCACCGAGCCGCCGCTACAGATCCCCGTTCCCCCGATGGCAATGGACGTTTAACCCGGAGCAGTCGAGATTACACGTGGCGCCCGCCGGTTTTGCCGGCTGCCCGAACTTCCCAAACGACCCCGTACCCGGAACCGCCCACGTTGGTCGTGCCGAAGATGTTGCCGTGCGCATCGAACGCCGGATTGCTGAAAACGTATTGTCCGTCGGTTCCGCCCGTGAAATCGTACAGGTCGACGTAGTTGTAGGCGCTCCCCGAGCGCTGCAGCTCATACACCGACCCGGAACTGTACTGACCGTCGCAATGGGTGGTCCCAAAGATATTGTCGCTCGGGTCGAGGTAAGCGGTGCGGAATTCGCCCGAGATCCCCCATCCTGACAAACTGTAGATCGTGTTGAACGACCAGCTTCCGTTCGAAGGCGTCAGTTCGAAAAACGTGCCCCCCCCGCTGCCCGGACCTTGGGTGGTCGCGCCAAAGAGATTGCCTTGCGCATCGAAGCTCAGGCCGGCGTACGGAGTCCCGCCGTCGGTCACGTTCCCGAACGTGTGGATGATCTGTTCGGTCCATCCGCTCTTCGAAGGGGTCAGCTCAAAGACGGTGCCGTAACCTTGGCCGCCGAGCGCGGCGGTGCCGTAAATGTTTCCCGCCCGGTCAAGGGTGACCCCGGCATACGGCTGCGTACCGTCGTTTGAGTTCGCACCGAAGCTGTACAGGACTTTTTCCTTATCGGCTCCCTTTGCGGGCGACAACTTGAAGACGGTGCCCTGCCCGTAGGCGCCGCCATATTGCGTGGTGCCGTAGATTGCGCCGTTTGAGTCGATCGTCAGGTCCCCGGCGGACGGATTGGCGCCCTGGACGCTCTGAGTAAAAGCATACAGCACGCGTTCGGTGCGGGGCGCCTTGCCCGGCAGCAATTCGAAGACCGTTCCGGCTCCGCCGCCGCCGTTCACGGTAGTCCCGTACAGTTTCCCTCCGGCGCCCGGCATCAAGCGGGCGTAGGGATTCGCGCCGTCGCTGCCGCCGCCGAACGTATGCAATACGACGTACTTATATCCTTTGGCCGTATTCTTCAGCTCGAAGGCGGTGCCGTAACCGCCGCCGCCCGAGCTCGTCGTGCCGTAAAGGTTTCCCGCTCTGTCGACGGTCAGGCCGGCAAAGGGGTTTCCGCCGTCGGCACTGTCCTGGAACGTGTAGACGACCTGAAAGCTCGCCGAATCGCCCGGACGGGAACGAACGGTTCGCCCGGAGACCAGCACCGCCGGGGAAAACGCCGCTTGATTGGCGGGCCCTGATGGAAGATTAGCGACGCCGCTGCAGCCAGCGACCGCGATCAAAAGTGTGACGAACCCGACCGGCAAGCGATAGTTCACAGGTCCTCCATGCTCTGGATAGTAGGTTAACCGTGTTTTCGGCGTTTTTGGGGGCCGTCATTAGCCGGCCCGGAAAGCCGCCGCATTTCGAAAACGTAGCATGAGCTGGCTCGGTTTGACAAGCAGTAAGGCATGGAGTCAGCAAGTCGCGCCGGCGCTTGAGGTCAGGATGGTCGTCGAAGTGCTGGCGAAATCTTCCGCTCAACTTGCGCGATCTGCTCGTCAAGCGTGGCGATGACCTCCCGAATCGAGGCCGTAACGACGGTTGACTCCGATGACTGTGCGTAGACTGATTGCTGCGCGCGTGTTTTCTTGAGGTGGTCGCGATGCCGCATGAGCGCTTGCAAGACACGGATTTCCGGCGTTGGAGGGATCCAGGTTTCAGGGCTCTGACTCTTACAGAAACGAGCAATGAGTGCGGCGTCAACCGCATCGGTTTTGGTGCGGAGCAGCTCGCTCTGGGCAAAGGCTTTGATGCGAGCCGGATTGACCACGCTCACGCGCTGCTCGAGACGATGAAGGTACAGCGCGAGCGCTTCCCAATACGAACCGGTCGCCTCCATGCAGAAGTGCACCTCGCCGGCGTGCCGATTGTTAAGCCACATCGTTAGCTGTTCGAATCCTTTTGGAGTGTTCGGAAACACTTTCTTTGCATCACCGCGATCGCTTAAGAGAAATGCATGAAACGTTTCCTTCGACAGGTCGATTCCCAAGAATGATGCCATCGAGTTCCTCCCGTAACGGCACCCCCTCTCGATCGACCTTGTGCATTCGAGCTAGCCGGCGATGCGGTGCTCACGATACCGTCCGATCTCCGAGGGCGCCGCGGGCAGGCCGCCTATCTATCCCGCGGAGTTTTCAACTCCAAGGAGTTCAATCAGCGTGACCCGCCCTGCGGACATCATACAAGGAGTTGGCGCCGCAAGAATGAGGCCCCCCTCGGCTGCGCCCCTAAGCCACGGCATCGAAGCCGCCGCGATCCAAGCGCCGCGAACTAGGCTGCGACGCGTTAAGCCCTGCGCTCTAAACTGCGAGGCCTAGGCCGCCGCGCTGCGAGGCATGCTCAGCTGCAATGCGAGCTACGCGCGCCGATCTAGGCTGCAGACCGAGAACCGCGGCGATCGCGGAGCCGTGCAGAGGGGCAGAGGCGCGGGGCAGAGGCGCGGGGCAGCGGCACTTGGCGCACCTTTCTAGCCAAGCCTGAAACAGAATCGAAGAGTGCGGTTACTTTGGTGGCGTTGTGTTTTCCGGCGGCAGGTTCGTGTTGTGCATGACCTCAATGAGCCAGCTGCCGTCAACTTGGCGCTGCATGACCCAATCAGTCAAACCTCTCCGCAACGGTGCCGGGCTGCCGCCTGGGCTCTGCGCTCCGGTCATCTGCCAATCAGTATCGACCGCCGCTAGCTGCGATGTGAGAAACCGAATGCTGCGGATAACGCCAGTTAAATGCGATTCCTTGAAGATGGTCGCGAATACCGGGGCATGGAAGGATTCGATGCCCGCACGTCCATGCGCGTGCGCACCAAGGACATTTGTAAAGTCGGCGTCAGGCGTGAAAGTCAGCGCGAGGGCGCGAGCGTCATGCGCGTTCCAGGCATTCACAAACGCGGCCATGGTCTGCCCGATCGCGGCGCGGTCCGCAATTGCTGCATCGGTCTTGTCCGTCTGAGCCTCCGATTCTGCGTTAAGGAAGAAAAACACCACCAGGGCAGCAGCCGCTATCGTAACCGGTTTCATGCGTGCATCCGCATAACGACTCGCTTGGCGTCCGTGAGGTCGGCATCCTTAGTCATTCGGCGTTATGCTCGACCATGAGGGCGAAGACCTGTTCAGGCATGTCGCCTCAACTGCAATACCGTGAAAAACTCTCGCTGCGTGGGGAGAGCGGCCGCAGCGTAAAGCTTCGAGGCAGCTGCGAGCTAAGCCGCCGCGCTTCGAGGCGCTGTGCAGTGCGATGCCGCCTCGCACTCGCGAAGCCGTGCAGAGGGGCAGAGGCGCGGGGAGAAAACCGTCCGCTATTCCCTTGAGCGAAGCGTGTCGAGCGCTTCGCGAGTGGATTTCGTCAACGGATGATCGGAACCCAGCGCCGCCTCTCGAGTTGACAGCGCTTGCGACAATAAACCCTCGGCCTCTTGGTAACGGCCTTGATCGCGGAACGTTAGCGCGAGACCATTCAGGCAGTACGCAACGTCGGGATGGTCCGGCCCGAGCGCCTTCTCCCGAATCGCCAAAGCGCGCATGTGCAGCGGCTCGCTCTCCGCATAGTGCCCTTGCCTCAGATACACATTCCCGAGATTGTTCAGGCTGAACGCAACGTCGGGATGGTCCGGCCCGAGCGCCTTCTCCCGAATCGCCAGCGCGCGCGCGAGCAGCGGCTGCGCTTCGGCATGGCGCCCTTGGTAAAAGTACACAATCGCGAGGTCGTTCAGGCTGGTCGCAACATCGGGATGCTCCGGCCCGAGCGCCTTCTCCCGAATCACCACCGCGCGCATGTAGAGCGGCACAGCGCACGCATAGAACGTGACTCTGCCGCCGTGTATTCGGCGCGTTCCCGCAGGTAGACGCCGCATCGAGTGGCGAGGCTCGCAGCCGAGACGAGTTCGGCATCACTTGGTAGTTCCTCCAACGCAGCGCGCGCGTGCGCGAGCACTCGTTCGCATTGCGTCCAGTTTTCAAACGCAACGGCCGGAAATGCCGCATCGGCGACTGCAACCGCGCATGCACGCCAGGCCGGCGGGGCATCAGCCGTCAGATGCTGTGCGGCCAACTGCACGAGCCGGTGCATGCTATATGTTTGCGAACTATTCGCAAAGGCCAGCAAGGAGAGCCGGTCGAGCGCGCCGAGCGCTTCGTCCAAGCGCAACTCGTCGGCGATCGCGAAACGCAGGTCGAGCGCGGCACCATCGGCGACCGGCGGCCGCAAACCCTCGGCGTAATGCTCGCTGCTCTGACGAAAGAGTTCGTCGGGAATTGCGTCCGGTGCGAACGACGCCGCAAAGCAGAGCACCGCCGCAGCTCCGGCGGCCTGCTGCTCGGCGTGCGCGATCGCCGTGCTGAAAGTTGCAAAGACCGAGCGCGGATACTCGGCTCCACGCGGAGCGTTTTTGAGGTGCTCGTTGATGCGTTCCAAATACCGCTGCGGGCTGACCATCCGCAGATTGCGCAGCGCAGCGGCGGCATGCGCAAGGGCCAACGGGAGCGCGCCTAGTGCCTGGGTGATCGTCTGCGCCGTTTCCGCGCTCACGTCGCTGCGGCCGCTCGCGCGCTGGAGATACTCTGCCGCGGTATCGAGCGACCAGACCGGCAGTGGGATCGCGGTAATATCGGTGCTCCACGCGATGTCACGCGAGGTCACGAGTGCGCGCGCGGTACGCGGCAGCCACGTCCGAAGCAACCCTTCCTCTTCAAGATTATCGAAGACCAGTAAAACCGGCTTGTCGAAACCACCCAGCACCGAGTTGACGACGCGCTCTGCCGCGGCGCGGCGGTCGTCGAGCTTATCGAGCCCCTGCACGAACATGGCGCCCAAGCCCACCAGGCCATCGATGATGCCGGCCTCGCTTTGCGTGTTGAGCCACCAGACGACCGAATAGGCTTCGCGGTTGCGCCACCCGTACTCGCGGGCGACCGACGATTTACCGACGCCGCCCATGCCGTGCACTACCACAATCGCGCTCTCACTCTGCAGCGTGGCGTCCACCGCGGCGAGTTCGGCATCGCGTCCACTGAAGGTTGGCACGGGGTGGAACTGCGCCGTATCGACGATGGAAAGATCGCTGGGCAGCGTGCCCAGCGAACGCAACGGCGGAAAGTCCGCCAGCAAGGTTGGCGCCAGCAACTGATAGACGCGCTGCGGCTGTGTAAAGTCCTTAAGATGATACGCACCTAGATCGCGCAGCGACGTCTCGCTGGCGAGTATGCCGTCGAGCAGAGCGGCCGTCTCGCTTGTGATGAGGACCTGGCTGCCGTGACCGATGGCCAGCAACCGCGCGACCTTATTGACCGGCGGGCCGAAGTAGTCGCCGTCTCGTTCGTCGGCCGTGCCGTATGAATCGCTGCCCGCACGCGCAAGCCGTCCAAGGCCGAAAAATCTTCGGCGGACAGCGCCTGTTGCGCGGCAAGCATTGCTGCAACGGCATCAGCGGGTCGCGCGAACGCCGCGCAGAATGCGTCGCCAATCGTTTTGAAGACATGGCCACGGTGTTCGGCGATCGCAGCACGCAAGATTGCATCGTGGCGGCGCACGGCTTCCTGCATCGCCGGGCGGTCGCGTTCCCATCGTGCTGTGCTGCCTTCGATATCGGTGAAGGCAAAGGTCACCGCACCGGTCGGAAGGGGTGCTGCCAACGCCATGTTAGCGGGGTTCAAAAGACAGGGCGGTGGCGCCTGGCGCCCCCATCTTTCAAGCGCGGACCAAGGCCGCAAATGCCTCCGATCGAGTTGGTTACAGGGAGCAATTTGCTTTCGATCTTGTCAGAGTACGCCGGAATCGAAAGTAAGATCGAGTTCCCCGACGATTGGCAGGACACCGACAATATCTCTGAACCTATTAGGCATTAACAGTGCTGCGTATCGCATCGCACTTAGCGATCTCACCGGAGCTCGCGGGCCGGCGCGAGCGTCGATTCAGGCTTGCAACGGGGTCCACCCCGTCGGGAGTGCACCCAAAGCTACACACGACGTTGTAGTTCTGGCCGTTCGTGCGTGGCGAAAACGCGGCGGTTTGTGGCATCGCGCCAGGCGCACCTGGCAGCTGCGCTCCGCCGGACCCTGCGAACAACGCAACCGCAACGCATCCACTGAGGGCGCACGTGCGAAGACTGGAACTCTTCATTACTCCGCGTTAGCTGCGCTGCCCGGCGCCGATCGCGAAGCCGTGCAGAGGGGCAGAGCCGCGGGGGGCGCACCCGGCGCCTAAGCCGTCTTTGAAGGATGCCCGCTACGGCGTAGCCTCCAAGAATTTGAAAAGTGGCGCCGGTTGAAAGAGCGATGAGGTCTCGCCAGAATAAACCGCACCGCCGGCAACGGCGAGTTTGCGGGTCGGCGCGCCTTCGCTAAAATCCAATGATCTCAGCGAGACCCAGAACGCATTCGGACTTGTCGCAGAGTCGAAAAAGTAGACGAGATTCTTTTGGTCGGCGACCGTACGCCAGAGCGTCGAGGCAATGTTTGGCTGCCCGGGTGTCGATATCCCGAGCGGAACGCTGACCGAGCGCATCACGCTCATAACACTGGCGACGGCTTGGTTCGAGTAGCTCTGCCCCGGAACCGCTGAAATGATCGCCGGAGCGGCTGTCGTCGGAATTGCACCTACGAGAAACGAGGCGCGGGCGAAGCGGTCCGCTGCGCGGTTCGTGCCAGGCAAGAACGTCAGGCCTCCGATCTGTTGCCAATAGGTGTTCAGCGCGAGCTGCTGATCATAGCGCGGCGAGTTTGTCATCACCTTGTATTGCTTCCCGTGGTGGATGAACAGTTTACCGCCGTCGAGATATTCGAGGATCGCCGAATCGCCAGTCGGATCGGAGAGCGCAAGATGGAGCTGAGCCTTCGAGCCATTCGGCAGCGTCGGCGCGATAACCGCGAACGGTTCCTTCTTCAGCGCTTCGACCGCCTCGTCGACAGTGGCGAAGTTATCGAGCGCGTATTGTGCCCAGAGCGCAATGGAGAGCGTCGGCTTAGAAGTGGTCGGCGTTCCGTATTCCGATTCGGCGAGGTAGAGCAGGTTGGCTACGAGACCTTTTTCGTTCATCCCGTCGGCCGAACCGACGTTGTAGCCCGAGACGATCACGCTGCCGTACTTGGACATCCAACGAATAGAGTTCGATCCGGCGGAACCGTCGCGCTGCGCACCGCGCGGTAGTGCCCAGAGATCCGAATGCATGTCCTCGGCCCAATCCATCGAGCGCCCGGTGATGACGGTCCCATCTTGCCCGACGTAGAGCACGCGCGTGCACGCGAGTGCAGGCTGCGCGATCAGCGGTAGGGCGCCCAACAGTAGCGCCGCTCGTGCGATCCATGTGAGGAAGATCCGGTGAATCATAAGGCGAGGTTTCTCCTTATTGAATTGAAAACAGTCGATTCAAGAGACAAGGCCGAGGCCCTCGAGACTAACGTGCGCCCTCTTATTACTCTTGTCAATGCTTATACGGTGGGACCCGCTCCGAGCCGAAGGTAGGCGCTCGCACCGCAGCGGGACGCGCAATGGCCCTAAGCGCATTTCGCGATCGCCAACTGCTACGCCCCAAGCGATCGAAGCTCACCGCGATCCAAGCCGCAGCGGCTTCGATCGTCACGCCTAGCCGGACTGGGGGGAGGGGTCGGCGACGTGGCTCGGAGAGCACGAACGGCGCTTATGAATGAAGCGGAATCGGACTGCGCTCGCTCGAAAGGGAGGACTCGAAAATCCCGGCTTAAGCTATAAGAAAGAACGTGTCCTCATGCAAGCACTTCGCCTCCTGGCGCTGGCTGGCGTCCTCGGAACCGCCGTTATGCCGGCAGCTCTCGTCGTTACCGGGGGCGCCGCGATGGCACAGTCAAAACCGCCCACCAAACAGCAGTTAGAGACCGCGGTCAAAGCCGCAAACCCAACGATCGGCCAGCTCCGCCAGCTAAGGCGGCTCGAGCCGAACGCCGACAATATGACCCCCGCGCAACTAAGACAAGCGCTCAGCCAAATTTTCTCGCCTGAACAACTCGGTGCAATTCGCCATTCCCTCGCGGCGCAAGGCGTATCGTTGCCCAGCCATTAGCCGTTGTAGCACCTACGCTGCCGCATTTCACGCCCGAATTGGAGTAATCATGAAACTGATGATCACCACGATCCTCTGCAGCTGCGCGTTCCTCGGTTTTAGCGTAGCCGGAGCCTCGGCACAGACGAGTTACACGCTTTCCGGCACCTGCAAGGTCTCTGTGCAGAAGAGCATCCCTGCCGGAGATCAGCCGGGCCACGCCTTCGTCATTCAAGCCGGAAAATGCACCGATAAAGAATCGATAGCCGGCGCGACCGCCACGGGCGGTCAATACGCCGAACACTCCGACGTTACTGCGAGCAGTTCGAACGGTGCCGGCATCTTCACCGTTACGTACAACACCGGCGACAAGACGTTCTACCGGTACTCGCTTTCGGTCTCAACCAAGAACGGCGCTGTGCAGTCTGGTACGGGGACGTTCATGGCGGTCGGCGGTACTGGCAAGATGAAGGGCGTTGCGGCGAAAGGTACGTGCACGTTCGGCCCAGGCCCAACCTCGGGAACGAACACGTTCATGTGTGCCGGCCAATACACGCTGGGAGCGGCTTCACCGTAGCTAACCACCCGAGTGACGCGGGCCGGGGTGTTACAGCGTCCAGGCCCGCACAGTTGATCGAAGCTGCGTGCAAAGCCGAGCCGCTACGCGCGATGCGGCCTCGCGTTCGCGAATCCGTGCAGAGGGGCAGAGGGCCCTTGTAACTATGGAAGTTGCATCCAAGATTTCCGAAGCTGTAGCCCCGTGGAAGGTCAATTTCGTGGTGGCTTTTGTACCAGCTTCCCCCAATCGCGTCGTACTCTATTGCGTCTGTTTCGTCAAAGGTTACGCCAAAGACTAAGTGCCGATTCGACGTCGTGAAGCCACACGTCCCATAGCCAGGGCCATCCTTCCCTTCCGAACTGCATCCGCCAGAGCCATTTACAAGCAACGGGTTAGCTGTGGGCTGATTGGAAAGAAGGGTGAAAATAGTATAAATGTGCACAAAACGTTTCCACGCACGGAAATGCCTGCCATGGTACTGGTTGTAGGCGCGTTTGTTACGATGTTGTAGGTATGCTGGACTTGAGTCGAACCATAGGGATACCTGACGATCTTCGCCTGGATCTGTTTGTCGCCGCCCGCAGCCGCGACTCGATTCCCGGCGGCGCGGTAGGTTCTGAGATGGACAAAGTACACCCGATTCCGTCCAGACGGCAGGCCAGGTAGGCGCCCAATCACAAAGATTAGCAGAAGGGCGACGACGAGGCCCAGAGTCGGCGTCCTATCCGCGCCGAGCGTTAACCGTACGTGAGATCGGTGCTCTGTCCGACCTCGATAATATAACCGTCAGGATCGCGGATGTAGCAGCGAATCTCGCCGTACTTAGGAATCGGTTCCGTGAGGAACTCGGCTCCTCGACTCTTCCATAACTTGTAGCACGCTTGAATATCTGCTACGCGGATATTCATGAAGCTGCTGATCTCATTGGGGTCGGGAGGGGTACGGAGCGTTACCGTCGGTTTGTCAGGTGTCGGACCGCCGCCAACGTTGATTATAAGCCACGTGTTTGCGATTTTGATGTACGGCGGTGCGTCTCCGTCGCCCATGCTCACAATTTCTCCCCCAAAGACCGTTTTGTAGAATTCGGCGGATCGCTTGAGGTCGGCCACTGTGAGAAAGTGAGCGACGGTAAACCCCTCGCGCGGTGGCATCTGATAGCTTTTCTGCTCGACTTGTACTTCGTCCATTGATCTCTCCTGCGGTTATAGTTTAATGCGCGGGCACAATAAACTCGACGGTTCCCTCGTCGATCGGATGGTGGTTTGCATCAACGAGCTGGATTCGTACTTTGTGCGGCCCGGGCGCAAAACCGTTGAGAATGATTGATTGTCCGCTTGCGTCGACCCAGCGCCACGATGCGTCATCAACCGTAATGTGGACGTGCCCGATCCGAGGCGAAACCGCAAGTGCCGCTTCCCCGAAGACGTCCACGATGTGGAGATTCTCCGAGTAGTACTGGATGACGACCCGACCGGTCGAAAGCGCCTCGGGAAGCGGAGGATCAATGATAATCTTCGCCGGTGGTTCCACGCCCCTGAGCGGTTCGACCGGTGCGGCGCCGAGCGTCTGGCGAGCGGTGTTCATGCCCTTATTTCACCGAGGAGTTGGCAGCCTCGATAATGACGGCCGCTACGCGATCCGGCATCGAAAGCATCGGAACATGACCCGCTGCAAGTGTCGTCACCTTCGCATGAATGTATTTCGCGCTGTCCCGTTCATACTGTGGCGGGATCATGCGATCGTTGGCGTCCACAATCAACCACGAAGGTTTCGACTGCCATGCTGGGTTCGCAACCTTCTCCGATAAAGCCGCAGAGTTCCACGGCCCCTGCGTTGCATACACAATTGCACGCTGGACGGCGGGCAGCTCGGGAACAAAATCCTCGTCGACGCCTTTGCGCGTCAGGCTTAGGTAGCCCGCAGCATCGGCTTTGATTTGTGCAGTCCCAGGCGCAGCAGGATATCCCCGCGTCGTATTGCCGGCGGATTGGCCTTTTTTCGGTACGAGCGCGGAGATATACACCAAGCCAGCGACTTTGGGATCATTGCCCGCCTGGCTAATGACCATGCCGGCCCAAGAGTGTCCGACGAGGATTACCGGACCGTTCATCTGCGCAATCGCTCGCTTCGTCGCAGCGACGTCATCGCCGAGCGATGAAAGCGGATTCTGCACGGCGATGACGATGTAACCCTTAGCCTGCAAGAGCGGGATTATTTTGGACCAACTCGATCCATCCGCGAAAGCGCCATGTACCAACACGATGTTCCTCACCGGCGTCACGGCTCGCACGCTGAATGTGGTTGACAGTACGAGAAAGAGAGAAAGCGCGAAGATCGAGAGGCGCTTCATCATGAGGTCCTGACGGATCGGAACGTTGCGCGAACGTCTTCAGAAAACAATTGCGGCTGTTCCCAGGCTGCAAAGTGCCCGCCGACGTCGTGCTTCTTGTAATAGACGAGTTTGGGATAGGCTTTTTCGGACCAGCTTTGAGGCGCTTGATAGATCTCGTGCGGAAACGCGCTCACGCCAACCGGGATAGTCACGCCTACGACGTTGAAGAAACCCAGCTTATTCTCCCAATAGAGGCGCGCTGAGGAGACTCCCGTCTTCGTGAGCCAGTACATCGTGATGTTGTCGAGGACGTCGTCGCGTGAAAGGCCGCCGGGGTTTCCGAAAAAGGCCGGCGCGATCATCTCGTAACTGTCCTTGTCGTGATCGAGAATCCAAGCCGCTAAGCCGATCGGCGAATCGAGCAAGCCATAGAGCGTTTGCGGGCGGTTCGCCATCTCGACGGCGTACCCGAGGTGATGCGTGTAGAAGTCGGCCAGCTGCCGATACGCGTGAAGCTCGTCGCCCGCGAGCCCGGCGGGCGGCGGAGCGTTGGCAATTGCCTTCGTTAGAATGTCGTCCGGCACGGTACCCGGCATGTTGGAATGAATGGCCAGCACGGTCGTCGGCGCTAACAAGGCCAACTGTTGTGTTATGGATGCTCCCCAATCACCGCCTTGCGCTACGAACTGGTTGTATCCGAGCCGCTGCATCAGCACGATCCATGCCTTGGCGATACGCACCGGATCCCAGCCGAGGGCGGTCGGCTCGGCTGAATAGCCATACCCCGGTATCGACGGAATCACGAGATGGAACGCGTCCGATGCGTTCGCGCCGTACGCCGTGGGATTGGTCAGCGGATCGATAACCTTCATCTGCTCGATGATCGAGCCAGGCCATCCGTGCGTAATGATCAGCGGCAGCGCGTTTTCGTGTTTCGAACGAACGTGAATGAACTGGATATCAACTCCATCGATCTCGGTGATGAACTGCGGGGTCGCATTCAATCTCGTCTCGATCTTGCGCCAATCGTAGCCATCCGCCCAATACGTCGCGAGGGCCTGAGTCGTCGCCAACTGGATGCCTTGGCTGTCGTCCACGACAAGTTCCCGTGTGGGCCACCGCGTCGCATTAATGCGCCGGCGCAATTCGACAAGTTCCGCTTCTGGAACGTTCAGCTGAGGAAACGGACGAATAGCGGTCGTATCGCTGCCCGTCTGTTGTGCAACTTGTGTCATGGTTTGCGCCCTTTCTGGAAAAGCGAGAAGACCGAGCGGGCCCGCAGCAACGCTTGCGGCCGCAGCGCCAAAAAAGCTCCGGCGATCGAGGCCAAGCACCTTCCGCATTCAAACGCTCCCTATCAAATCTCGTCCGCGCCGACGAGGGTCAACATGCATCTCCGGCACCCGCGAGCATGCCCATGATCGGTCCTAGGTCGGGGCAAATACCCAGTAGCCCGGTAATCCAAACCCCCCGCGCTATAGGAATTGGCTCTGCAAGCCAAGCCGCTAAGCGAAACGGCCTCGCAGTTGCAAAGCCGTGCAGAGGGACAGAGGCGCGGAGGACGGGGGCGAAGTCAAAAATGCTTCGCACCTAGGCAATAGGGGATGAGAGGGTAGAAGGCCGCCGTATCATAGATAATATGGGCCACCGAGGTCGGCACTATCGAACGAGTTCGCAGGTACAGCCAACCGAGCTCGGGGGTCTCGCATCGGCGTGTTATCTGACAACGGGGGCACCAAGGATGAAACGTTTAGGTTTTGCTCGCTGTGCGCTTAGCATCGGCGTCGCCGCGGCATTTCTTGCCGCCTGTGGCGGCGGTAGCTCCGGCTTCCCGGCAGGCTCGGCGGACGCCCATGCGTACACGCAGCAGAAGACGTTCAAAGTATACCGGCGGCGCGCAGATATTCAACGTGCCGAACGACGTGTACCAAATCCGGGTCGACGCAACTGGAGGCAGTGGTGAAAGTAGCGTCTATGGCAACACAACAATACAGGGTGGCTATGGCGGCCGCGTCGTTGCCACGCTGAGCGTTAAGCCCAACGAGCAGTTAATCGTTTACGTCGGCGGCAATGGGTCGGGACCGACCGGCGGGTTCAACGGTGGTGCCGAAGCCGGTATCGGCGAGATTTCCAGCACGGATCTGGTCGGCGCCGGCGGTGGAGGTGCGTCCGATGTGCGGACCGGGACCGCCCTCGATGATCGCATTGTCGTTGCGGGCGGCGGCGGCGGCGCAGGGGGCGGTCCTTTCTACGTCGGCCGTGATGCGCCACCGTTTGGCGGCAAGGGTGGTGCGCTGACCGGCGGCAAGGGTGGAGGCGGTTCCAAGTGCCGTGAACGGGGCCGCGGCTACCGCCTTGATAACTGCGGCTACGGGGGTGCCGGCGGTACGCAAAGCGCCGGTGGATCCGGCGGCATGTCCGGAACTCATAGCTGCTACTATGGCCATCAAACTCACGTTTGCGGCGCCGACGGTACGCAAGGCGCCGGCGGAGCGGGCGGAAACAGTGGAGGCTATTTGTCGTATTCCGCTGGTGGTGGCGGCGGGGGAGGCGGCGGCTACTACGGCGGCGGCGGTGGCGGCGGCGGGCGCTATTTGCCAGGTGGCCCTGGTCCAGGCGGCGGCGCCGCCGGCGGATCATCGTACGTCGAGCCAGGCGCAAGCGGCGTAAAAATGTGGAAGGGATGGAAGGCCGCACAAGGCGTAGTCGTTATCTATTGGTAGTAAACAAGGCCGCGGCTGCTCGACAAAGCGCCGAAGTAACGTGAGCTTTAGCATCCGACGTGAAAACGCTACAACGACGCGCCACGTCGGGCCGGACAAAAGGTGTGCCCGAGTACAGGACCGATTCGTGGATACGGCCGGTCCGATGTTTTCATCGGTTAGGATGTTGTGACCGTCCGCTTGCGTTACGAGGCCAGCTATGCCACTTAGGCGTGTGCCAGATATGAAAAGTATCAGCGAGAGTCGGGCTAACAATCTCCTCCCGCTACGGTCTGGAGCAGTCCGGCCGGGCTAGCCGATCAACCTAATGTTTAAGCTCCTGAACGTTGTCGCCGTTCGTGTCACTGAAGAACAGAACCGTGTTGTTATCGTTTGAGCCTCTTGCGACGAGCCCGAAGATGCCTTGTGTCCTGTTCTTGTCGACGACCTTCGTGTCCAGCACCTTGCCCGCTGGCGTCAGCTCGACAAGGGTATTACCACCCGCTGTGTTGGCGACGATGAGGTTACCGTTGGGCAGAATCGCAGCGGCTTCGGGTGCATCGAGCGGCGCTCCGCTATAGATCAGCTTGCCGCACGTCGTGTTCGGGTACAAGCACTTGAACTTTTTGCCGCCCTTTTCTACAACAATCTCGTTCTTGACCCCGAGATCGGTCGCGTTGGTGAACTCTACGACCGTGTTGTCCACACCATCCACGATATAGAGTGCGTTCCTCTTCGGATCGTCCTGGATGCCGGATGCGCCTAAGGCAGCCCAGCCAGTCTTACCGTTATCGGCGAAACCCGACGCAACCTGACTGATTTCGCCGGTTCCGTACACGCCAAAGCTGAAACCGATGATATCCCCCAAACCATCGCTAGTGAAGATGTCCTCAGGCGAATACCGGCCAGCCCGCGCATACCCATCGGCAAACGGAGACTGGATCGGGCCAATTGTTCCCACCCGTTTACCCGTCGGACTGAAGACGACCAATCCCGAGCCGCTTATTCCTGCGGCGTATACTTGATTGCCGGACGTGAGCGCGTCGGCGTCGCATCCTTTGATGTCGCTGCTTTGCGCGAACCTCTTCGGGCTCGTTCCCACCGTGGGATTGAGGAGCTCGATGGTCGTCCCTTTCCCAGCCTTTCCCGAGGAGTCCACAAAGTTGCATACGAGCAGCTGCCCCTTCCTCAAACCGTATGTTGTTCCGACAATCGAGAGCGCGCGCGGTCCCATGTCGCCGTTGGATGAATCGACGGTGGATCCGATGATAACATCCTTGGTAAGTTTCTTAAGAATAGACGTGTTATCATCTGGCCTTGAGGCTGAGCGGCGAATCGCGACCGGTGTTGCCGCGCTAGCGATCGATGGAACCGAGCCGCGTGTAGGCGCGCCGATCGGCGGCTGCGATCCGCCGCACCCTGCCAGTATTGCCGTGGTTGCGCAAGCGCTTAGTGCGCAGCGGCGAAGAAACGAACTCCTAATCGGTGGTACTCCTTCGTTCGGTCTCGCGCGGTCCTTAGATCGCCTCCGGCATCGGCTAATACCCCGGGCCAGTAGGACTCCGACTGCAATATCGCCGCTAGTATTCATGGCGCAGCTGGACGTGTACGTGTAGTTAAGAGACCGCGTCTTGATCAGCTTCTTTGGAACCCTGTATTCGTAAATCAGGTCGTTCGTACGCCCGGCGTTCCAGAAAAGCTTCTTTCCATAGCCGTACAAGACGTTGGTGCACCCTTGGCCGCCGGCACCGTTAATCGTGCCGATCTGCTGAACGCTCTTCGGATAGCCGAAATGCTGGCGTACGTATCGTAGTAGTTGAAGATGTACTCGTAGTTCTTTGACTTCGATTTATCCGGTACAAGCTCTGCGTAACGCGGCAGTGGGTTCAGCCTCGCAGCCGTTATCGGCCTCCCATTCACGAACAGCGTCCTGCCTACGTCTGTCGCATTGACCGTAGTGGCTGACGGCGCGACCGTCATGTCACCCCCAGCTTTGTCACCCTGAGCCCCTCGACTCCGCTCGGGATAAACTCCGTCGAAGGGCTGTCGAAGGGCGCTCCCGCACGCCGAAACAATTACGAGTACAACGACGGCGCCGGCGCACTTGAGTAAACCTGGGGTGTTCATAAACCTTGCAACTTAGCGCCTACCGTATGCGCTTCCGCATCATCGGTTGTGCGTCCGAGCGAGGCTGACTACGACTCCATAGGGATCATAGACATTAATACGCGCTTTCTTTGCCCCCCCACCGGCGGGATAGCCGTAGACGTTGACAGAGCCCGAGTAATCCTGAAACGTGCTGGGTACGATCACCCTGTCCCCGTCGACAAAGAACTGCCAAACGGTGCCCGAGCCACTCAGAGGTGTAGAGCCGACTTCGGTGCCACGCTTCCCGCGAATATCGAACTGGTAAATAAAGCCCGCATATAGGTCTCCGACTGCGAGGTGTTTGCCATCCCACTGGATCCCGCCCGCCGCGTGGAACGATTGGTTCAACGCAATGTTCTTGAAGGTGCTGCCGCCTTTCGGCAGCTCGGCGAAATTGAGGCGGCCGCTGAAGACGTAGCCACCAATAAAGAGAGTTCCCTTATCGTCGTAACCGCATTCGTAGTCTCCGAAGCCGGAATCTGCGTAGAAGGTAGGCTTCCCGCGCGCCTTTTTGTAAATCGCCGCTCCGTACGAGCCCCCTGAGTAAGGGTAACCAACAACGGCGAGGTCTCCCGTCGTAGGGTCGATGGAGCAATTTAGGGGCTCGACATCTGGAGTGTCCAAGATAGCAATCGGACTGGTCCCGCCATGAGCGTACTCAAAAATTCCATATGGGCCGGCCGTGACGAAGATATTCTGCGCCTTATCGACACACTCGCCCTCGGCTTGCTGCGGGGTCGACAAGAGGCCGACATATTTGATCCGCGACGGGCGGTAGGAATAAACGATAACCCCGACGCCGTAGTCCGTGACGTAAAGTAAATCCTCGGCCTTCGCTTCCGGTAGCATCCACGACTTGCGATGATCGGTGTGCGTTGCGATCGCGATCGTTTGCGGCATCGGTCCCGGCGCGCCAATCGGCGGCTGCGATCCGCCGCAGCCTGCCAGCATTGCCGCAGCGACGCAGCTGCTGAGCGCATAGCGACCAAAATCCAAGCTCTTCATCTGCCCCGCTCCTTGTCCGTCAACGGATCAACGGCTACCGTTCGGCGCGACCCGCTCAGCGTCATTTCAGATTACGCACGGCCATATCAACTCATCCGGCAACGCAAACCTATCGTCGACGGACTCTTCGAAATCGAGCTTCTCGAGCCGGGCCTCGAGGCGTTAGATTTCACCTTTGGTTGAGGGCGTGGGATCCTGGGCGCTTACTCCGCTGGGATAGCTGACGGCCGCGGCGAACGTCAGCACTCGTGTCTACTCGGAAAGGGGAGCCGGAATTGAAAACGACTGGCTTAGTGAAATACGCCGGTGCTATGGCTGCACTCGCGATCTTATCAGCGTGTGGCGCCGGCTCGACGGTCGCGCCGTCAACCGCTGCGCTCAACGCCACGTACATCGGTAGGACGCTCTCCGTGAACGGGAGACTGGTAACGGCGGCGCGCCTAAGCCCGCTGCCCAGTTATGCCACCATTTTTCCTGACCGGCATAAGAAGTCGAAGACCTTTGAGTACATCTTCAACGCCTACGGTACCTACGCCAGCATTTTCGACTATCCGAAGAGCGTTAAGCAGATCGGTAAGATTAATGGTCTCGGTGGCCAAGGGTGCACGAACGTCCTCTATGGCTACGGGAAGAAGACGTTCTGGAACGTCGGAGGCCAGAGACAGATCGAGGAGTTCAAGGTCCCCCAGAAGCTGATCAAGACGCTGTCTGTCGCCTACTCTTTTCCATCCAGCTGTGCCATGGATACCAGCGGCGACCTTGCAGTCGGAATCTTGTATGCGTCGGGGGCGGGTGGCGGGGACGTCGTCATCTTCAAGAACGCGAGCGGCTCGGGTACGGTTTACACCACGCCGTTGGACGAAGAGTTTTTCGATGGCTACGACAACCAGGGTAATCTCTTCGCCGACGGCTTTACCGGCGACCGCTCGGGCTTCGCGCTCGTCGAGCTCCCGAAGGGCAGCAGTAACTTCGAAACGATCAAGACGAGCAACATTGTGGATTTCCCCGGCTCAGTACAGTGGGACGGCACCTACCTCACCGTCTTCGATCAGGATAAGAACGCGACGTATCAATACACCGTCAGCGGAACGACGGCGACGTTGAAGGGCACCGTATCGTACTCGGGTTCCAGCGACTGCGCGCAGACCTGGATCGTTCCGGGCCTTGTCTATTGCGGAGATGCGGGTAATGACGGCGGCGAGATTTTTGACTACCCGGCCGGCGGTTCACCGAT
>JBEKMH010000023.1:0-29511 GCA_050008615.1 Candidatus Cybelea sp. | reverse complement strand
TAACAACACTACACCGCTGTTAGGCGTACGATCGTCTGCCGTCGGGGACGGCGGGCGGATAACGTAAGCAGCAATAAAGGAAACGACTCAAGACAATGACCATGTTGGAAACGCCGGTCGGCGCAACCATCGAAGTTCGCGAACGTCGCGACAACTACGCCAAGTTTGTTATCGAACCGCTCGAGCGCGGCTTTGGAATCACGCTCGGCAATGCGCTGCGACGCGTTTTGCTCAGCTCGATTCCGGGCGCCGCGGTGACGTACATGAAGATCGACGGCGTGCTGCACGAGTTTTCAACCATCCCGGGGATGGTTGAAGACACGATCGCGCTGATGCTCAACCTCAAGGGCCTGCCCGTCAAGCTCAACAGCGACGAGCCGAAGGTTCTGACGCTCTCCGTGAGCGGCGCGCGGGAAGTGACCGCCGGCGACATCGTTCCCGATGCCGACGTCGAGGTTCTCGATCCCGGCTACCGGCTCGCCACGCTTTCCTCGAAGGATGCGAAGCTGACGATGGAGATCGGCGTCGAGAAGGGCCGCGGCTACGTGATGGCCGACCGTCAGCGCAACGTCGAGCACATGATCGGATTGATTCCCCTGGACTCGATCTTTTCACCGATTCGCAAGGTCAACTTTACCGTCGACGATACGCGCGTTGGGCAGAGCGTGGATTTTGACCGCTTGACGGTCGAAATCGAGACCAACGGCTCGATCACGCCGGACGACGCGCTTTCGACCGCGGCAACGATCATGCAAGAGCAACTCGACCTCTTCGTTTCGTTTACCAATCGCGCGGAGCCGTTACCGGAGGCACCGCCAAACGAGTGGGATATCCCCGTGGAGACGCTCAACCTTTCGGTCCGCTCGTTCAACTGCCTCAAGCGCGCCGGCATCTCGAAGGTCTCCGAGCTGCTGGACTTGACCGAAGACGAGATCATGAAGATGCGCAACTTCGGCAAGAAGTCGCTCGACGAGATCAAACAGGTTCTGTCTGAGAGGGGGTTGGCGCTGCGCCAGTCGTAGCGTTGTAACAGCATGCCGCATTCCATTGCGTATAAACGGCTCTCGCGTACCGACGGTCACCGGAAGGCGCTTTTGCGAAATCTCGCGACCTCGCTCTTCAAATATGAAAAGATCGAAACGACTTCGACGAAGGCGAAGGAGATTAGCAAAATCGCCGAGCGATTGATCACGACGGCCATGGCCGGCGATCTCGCCGCTCGGCGCCAGATCGCCGAGTTCCTTACCGAGCCCGCAGTAGTGAAGAAACTTGTCGAACAGATCGCTCCCGCCTGTAAGGGCCGTAACGGCGGCTACACGCGCATCACCAAGACGCGCGTCCGCCCCGGCGATGCCGCCGAACTCTCGATCGTCGAACTGGTTTCCGCGTCCCCCTGAGGGTGCGCAACCTTTGGACTATTCTACGGAATCTCAGGCACTCGATCGCGAAATCCTCGGCGTCATCAACGCCTGGCACCGCGACGGGACGGAACTAACGCAGGGCGAGTTCAACGACCTCGCCCTGCGGCTTTTGGACTACCAACTCCGCTACAATGCGCCCTACGCGCGCTATTGCGAACGGCTGGGCGTGACACGCCATGCGCTTCCCGTGTCGTGGGAAGCGATCCCAGCGGTACCCGCTCCGGCCTTCAAAGAAGCAACGCTCACAACGTTCGACGCGCGCGACGCAGCGGCGACGTTTGAAACGAGCGGCACGACCGACGGCAAACCCGGCCGCCATCACCTCGAGAACACGGCGCTTTACGACGCCGCGCTCCTGGCGGGCTTCGACCGGTTCATGCTGCCCGATCGCGCGCACTTGAGATACTTCAATCTAGTGGCCAGTCCGCTCGAGGCACCGCACTCGTCGCTGGGATACATGATGCTGCGCGTCGAGCGGTTGCGCGGCGATGGCGCGAGCGGATGGTATCTGCACGCCGAGGGATTGCGCTTCGATGTGTTGCGCGACGACCTGCAGACCGCGATTGCGGAGAACCGCCCAGTCTGCCTCGCCGCGACGGCGTTCGCTCTCGTGCATCTGCTCGACGTGATGGAGGCGCACAAACTCAGCGTCGCGCTCCCCCGCGGCTCGCGGGCGATGGAAACCGGCGGCTTCAAGGGACGCGCGCGCATCGTCTCACGGGAAGAGCTTTACGTTCGACTTTGCGATCGCTTCGGTATCGGGCCCGAAGCCATCGTCGCGGAGTACGGCATGACCGAACTCGGTTCGCAGTACTACGATCGCGTGCCCGACGACGGTCCGCTGTCCGACCGCCGCAAGGTTTCGCCGCCGTGGTTACGCGCGCGGGTCGTCGGCCCCGATCGCGCGACGCTTCCATATGGAGAGATTGGCTCGATCCTTCACGTCGATCTAGCGAACCGGTCGTCGTGCATCGCAATCCAGACGGAAGATCTGGGCGTGCAGTACGACGACGGTCTCGTCTTGCTCGGCCGGGCAGCCGATGCGGAGCTACGTGGCTGCTCGCTTGACTCCGAGGACTTGCGAGAACGGCGCTCGGCCTCAGTTAGCCTCTAGCGCGGTGCTGGACTCCTTGACCGCATCCTTAGACGCCGTATCATAACGATAGTATGGGAGACATACTCATCCGCAACGTGCCCGATGCGACGGTTGCCCGGCTCAAAGCCCGAGCGAAGCGCGACGGACGATCCCTTCAAGCGGAATTTCGACGTCGACGCCGCCCTCGCCGGGCTGCGCGAAGACCGGGCACGCTGATCGTCAATCGGTTTACGGTGTAACTTTCACGGCTCTCGACGCTGGGATGTAATCAAACCGCTGTTGAGTCCGTTCATCGATAGGCCGCCGCGGAAGCGCGCGTGCTCGACCTTCATGCAACGATCGACGACGACGTCGAGACCCGCCTGGTCGGCGAGCGCGATCGCCTCGTCGTTAATTACGCCGTATTGGAACCAGATCGCCTTTGCTCCGGCAGCTATCGCGTCGTTGACGACGCCGACGACTTCACTTGGCTTGCGAAAAACGTCCACGACGTCTGGTGCGCCGCGCTCTTGCGCGTATGCGGCCAGCGACGGATAAGCCGCGATGCCGTCGATTGCGGTGAGCGTCGGATTGATCGGCGTCACATCGTACGGCGTCTGCGTTCGCAGGTAGGAGAACACCGTGTAGCTCGGACGCAGCGGATTGCTCGATGCGCCGACCATCGCAATCGTGTGCACGCGCGCGAGAAGATCGCGAATCTGTGCCGGCGTTGAAAGGATCAATCGGCTGCTCGAAGGCCGTTGTCGAGATCCCAGAGCAGGTCGTCGACGTCTTCGAGGCCGACAGAGAGACGGATGCTCTCCGGCTCGACGCCGGCCAGGCGAAGCTCATCGTCGGAGAGCTGCGAATGCGTGGTCGACGCCGGATGAATGACGAGGCTCTTGGCGTCGCCGATGTTGGCGACGTGACTCCACAGCTCGAGCGCGTCGATAAAGCGCTGCCCGGCCTCGCGGCCGCCGCGCAGTCCGAAGGTAAAGACCGAGCCCATCTCCGGCTCGCGTACCCACGCAACCTCGGGGCGATCGCGAAGAAAGGCGACGACCGCGCGCGCGTTACGTACGTGACGGTCCATCCGCAGTTCCAACGTTTCCAGCCCGAGGAGCATCAGCCAGGCATCCATCGGCGACATCGCGGCGCCGACATCGCGTGACACTTCGGCGCGCGCTCGCATCAAGAACGCGTACTCGCCGAACGTTTCGGTAAAGACCTTTCCGTGATAGCCGGGGCTTGGCGTGTCGAGCAACGGAAAGCGACCGTTTCCCCACGGAAACTTCCCGGATTCGACCAAGACGCCGCCGATCGCCGTTCCATGCCCGTTGATGAACTTCGTAGCCGAGTGCAAAACGATGTCGGCGCCTAGCTCGATCGGCCGGCAAAGATATGGCGTGGCAAACGTGTTGTCCACCACCAGCGGCACGCCCGCTTCGTGCCCGACTTCCGCGAAAGCCCGTAGGTCTGCAACGACGCCCGACGGGTTGCCGATGGTCTCCACGAAAAGAAATTTCGTGTTGGGACGGATCGCGGCGCGCGCCTCCTCCGGATTCTCGGCAGAGACGAACGTCGTCTCGATGCCCATGCGCTTGACCGTCACGCTAAGCTGAGTCACCGTGCCGCCGTAGACGTTCTGCCCGCAGACTAAGTGGTCGCCGGCCTGCGCGAGAGAAAGCACCGTGCAGAGTTGCGCCGCCAGGCCGCTGGAGAACGCAATCGCGCCGAGCCCGCCTTCGAGGCTAGCCATACGCTCCTCGAATGCGGCGACCGTCGGATTGCTGATGCGGCTGTAGATGTGGCCGTAGCTGCGCAATGCAAAAAGCTCGGCCGCCTGCTCGGTCGAGCCGAATACATACGCCGCCGTTTGATAGATCGGAGCGGCGCGCGAACCCGTCGCCGGGTCGGGTGGGGTTCCGGCGTGAATTGCGCGCGTTGCAAAGCCAAATCTGTGCTCGTGCTGCATTGAAATCGAAGGTCCCGGGGGCTACTTCGCGCTATAATGCTCTTATCATGGCGATGACACTCACCGAAAAAATTCTCGCGCGGCATGCCGGCCTCGAGGGCGTCGAGCCGGGACAAATTATCAACGCCAAGGTCGACCTCGTCTTGGCAAACGAGCTTTCCGCGGCCGTTGCCATCGGCGTCATGCGCGGCATCAAAGGCGCCGGCAAAGTCTTCGATTCGAGTAAGATCGCGCTGGTAGCCGACCACTTCGTTCCGGCGAAGGACGCGCAATCGGCGGGGCTTGCGCGCCTCATGAAGGAGTTCGCGGCCGAGCAGGAGATCGAGCACTTCTTCGATGTCGGCCGTGGCGGGATCGAACACGTCGTGCTTCCGGAGGAAGGTCTGGTTGCGCCCGGCGAGCTGATCGTCGGCGGCGATTCGCATACCTGCACGTACGGCGCGTTCGGGGCCTTCGCAACCGGAATGGGCTCGACGGATATCGCCGCGGCCTTCGTCCTGGGCGAAGTGTGGCTGAAGGTTCCGGCTTCGATCAAGCTCGTCTACAGCGGAAAGCCGGGACCGTTCGTCTACGCCAAGGACATCATGCTACGGACCGTCGGCGAGTTGGGCATCGACGGCGCGACCTATCGCGCGATCGAATATCACGGCTCGACGGTCGACGAACTCTCGATCACCGGCCGCATCACCATGGCCAACATGGCGATCGAAGCGGGCGCCAAGAACGGCATCTTCCACGCCGACGCAAAGACGATCGCATACGTAAAAGAGCGGACCGATCGTCCGTTCGTCGTCGAGCGGGCCGATGCCGATGCCAAATACGAGCGCGTGATCTCGATCGACATTAGCGAGCTGGAACCGCAAGTTGCCTGCCCGCACACGCCCGATAACGTCCATCCGATCTCGGACGTCACGCGCGATGATCTGAAGGTCGATCAGGTCTTTATCGGTTCGTGTACGAACGGCTACATCGACGACTTGCGCGTCGTCGCAAAGATCCTCGAGGGTAAGCGGATCGCTACCAACCTGCGCGTGATCGTAAACCCGGGCTCGCAGAAAGTCTGGATGCAGGCCGCAGACGAGGGCATTCTCACGACGCTTGCCGCCGCCGGCTGCGCGGTCAACACGCCGGGTTGTGGCGCCTGTTTCGGCGGACACATGGGCACGCTCGGCGACGGCGAGCGCGCCATCTCGACGACCAACCGAAACTACGTCGGACGGATGGGCTCGCCGAAGGCGGAGATTTACCTGGCTTCGCCGGCGACCTGCGCGGCATCGGCGCTCACGGGCCGAATAACCGATCCCCGCGTCGTCGAAGCGGTGCCGGTATAACTATGGAAGCGACGCTACGCGGCCACGCGCACAAATACGGCAAGAACGTCGACACCGACGTGATCATTCCCGGAAAATATTGCAACATCATCGATAAGACGGAGCTTGGGAAACACGCACTCGAAGGGCTCGATCCCGAGTACACGGCCAAGATGAAGCCCGGCGACATCATCGTCGCGGATACGAACTTCGGCTGCGGATCCAGTCGCGAAGTCGCGCCGATTGCGATCAAAGCTTCCGGAACGTCGGCGGTGATCGCCAAGAGCTTCGCTCGAATCTTTTACCGCAACGCGCTCAACATTGGGTTTCCGATTTTCGAGTCGGCCGAAGCCGTCGACGGAATCGAGCCGGGCGACGAAATCGAAGTCGTGCCCGCAAGCGGCATCGTTCGCAACCTGACCAAAGGCACGACGTACCGAGCGGCGGAGTTTCCTCCGTTCATGCAGTCGCTCATCGACGCGGGCGGCCTCGTGCCCTACGTCGAGCGCCAGTTAAAACTCCGAAACGCTCAGTAGATTCAGGTCGAAGCCTTACGGCGGGGTGTAGCCGCCTGGCTGCGATACTCCCCCCGGCGACGGACTGACGTTCTCGATCCACTTCTCTTTTGCGCGATACGACGCGGTAAAGGGGATCTGGCCGCCCGCCGTTGTCAGCATGCCGACCATGTCGGTTGTCCCGTCCAGCTTGCCTTCCAACAGGAGCGTCGTGCCGTTTGGCAGCGAGACGATCAGGCGCACGTCTTGCCCGTCGACGGTTCCGACGAGCGGGTATTGCTTCTTCTTGGCGTCGAGATAGCTGCCGGTTAGCGCGGCGCCCTGCTGCCGTAGCTGAAAGTGCGTGTAATCGGTGGCGTTGGGGTGCTGAATCTCAACCTCCCAGACGCCGTCGAGCCCCTTGCGGGCGTTCGGCGGTGGGCTGGGCGTGGGCGTGCTCTTGGCGCTCTTGGCGGGCGCACCGAGCGGGAAGAGCGTTGCGGCCGGCTGGGGCAACATCGACGAGTCCGGCTGCGGCGTCATGGCCGCGGGCGGCGAGTCGATCGGTGGCGGCGTCGGCGGCGGAGTTGCGGCAACTGCAGCAATCCTGCCTAGCGGCAGGCCGCCAACGAGGGCGAGGGCGACGATTGTGCCGCCTGCAATGGCGAAAAAGGAAGACGACTTCACGGGTGCTGCCTTTTGGAGCCGCGAGCCGGGCTCCTGTGGATCCCTTCGACTTCGCTCAGGACCGCTTGCCCTCTCTGATATAATGCTAAAGCTGTGAAGACTAAGATTCATCCCAAATGGTATCCCGAGGCCCGAGTTCATTGTGCATGCGGCAACACGTTCGTGACCGGTTCCACGATCCCGGAGATCGCCGTCGAGATCTGCGCCGCGTGCCATCCGCTCTTCACAGGGCAGCAGAAACTGGTCGATACGGCGGGTCGCGTCGATAAATTCAATCAGCGCTCGGCCGCCGCGCGCAAGAAGCAAGAGGAGGCCGCAGCCCGCGAGAAGCAGCGCGAAGCTAAGAAGGCGGCTGCCGCACTCTAACTGGCACTCCAGACCGACGCGCTGACCGAGCGCCTAGCAACGATGGCTCGCCGCTTCGACGAGATCGAAGCCGAGCTGGCCAATCCTGCGGGCGGCTTCGACCAAACGCGTTATACCGCGCTGGTACGCGAGCGCGCGCAACTCGAGCCTCCGGTGCAGACGCATCGGCAGCTCGCCGAGCTTCGCGCGCAGATCAATGCAAACGAGGAACTTGCGCGCTCGGAAGAGGGCGAGTTGCGCGAACTGGCGCTTGAAGAGAACCGCGCGCTGTTCGACCGCACGGCCGCACTCGAAGAAGAGTTGGCGGCGCTGATGGTTCCGCAAGATCCCGACGATTCCAAGGACGTTTTCGTGGAAATTCGCGCCGGTACGGGGGGCGACGAAGCCGCGATCTTTGCCGGCGATCTCGCGCGCATGTATATGCGCTTCGCCGAATCGGCGAGCATGAAGGTCGAGCTCGTCTCGGAGAGTGTGAGCGATGCGGGCGGTTATAAGGAGATCGTCTTTACCGTCAATGGAAATCAGCCGTACCGCACGTTGAAGCACGAATCGGGAGTGCATCGCGTTCAACGCGTGCCGGCGACCGAAGCGCAGGGACGGATTCATACGAGCACGGCGACGGTCGCCGTCTTGCCGCAAGTCGAGAACGACGCGGAGGTCGAGATCAAACCATCGGATCTCCAGGTCGACACGTATAAAGCCTCGGGCGCCGGTGGCCAGCACGTCAATAAGACCGAATCGGCGATTCGGATCACGCACGTGCCGACGGGAATTATCGTCGCGTCGCAGCAGGAGCGCTCGCAGACGCAAAACCGCGAAAAGGCGATGCAGATGCTGCGCGCTACCCTCTACGATCGCAAACGCCGCGAGCAAGAAGAGGCCGTAGATTCGCTGCGCCGCTCGCAAGTCGGCAGCGGGGAGCGCTCGGAGAAGATTCGAACCTACAACTTTCCGCAGGACCGCGTGACCGACCACCGCATCAACCGTAGCTTCGGAAATATTCGCGCGATCGTCGACGGGGATCTCGGACGGATCGCGCAGGAACTGATTGCCGATCAGCGAGCGCGGCAGCTCGCAGGAGAAATGCAGTGACGAGCGTTGCGGAAACCTTGGCGCAAGGAACGGCAGTCCTGCGCGATTCGAGCGCCTCGCCGCACGCCGATGCGATGTTACTCTTCGCCCACGTGCTCAATCGCGGGCGCGAATGGATCGTCGCTCATAGCGACGCGACGCCATCGCTGCAGGAGAGCGAAGCATTCCAAAAGCTCAGCGAGCAGCGCTCCTGGGGCGTCCCGGTTGCCTATCTGCTCGGCAGCGCCGGTTTTTATGGGCGCGAGTTCCTGGTTAACGAAAACGTGCTGATCCCGCGCCCGGAAACTGAGCATCTCGTCGACGAAGCGCTGCACTTTATCGGAGCCCGGCCGTTACGCGTTCTCGACGTCGGCACCGGCTCGGGAGCAATCGCTTGCACGATTGCCGCCGAAACGTCGGCGACCGTGCACGGAACCGATATCTCGCCGGCAGCTATCGCGATCGCAAACGAAAATGCTAGCCGCCTTGGCGTAGCGGACCGCTGTCGCTTCTACGTGGGAGACCTGACGGAACCGGTCGGCGCGCAACGCTTCGACGTCGTCGTGGCAAACTTGCCATATGTTCCAACCGCGCAGGTTCCGCGCAAACCGGACCCCATTGCTTACGAGCCGCGAGAAGCGCTCGACGGCGGCGCCGACGGGCTCGCGCTATATCGCAGACTATTGGGGACGCTTGCGCCGCTCTTGAACCTAGACGCTCTAATTTTGTTGGAGGCCGCGACCTCGACGATGCCCGGCCTGGCAAGAATCGCGAAGTCTGCGCTCCCGCTCTTCGCAATCGTCGTAGGCCGCGATTACGCCGGACTCGAACGCTACCTGAGGATCAGTCGTTGCGAAGACAGCCGATGAACATTTTCCCAATCAGCCGCTATCCTTTCAGCCTTATTATCGCTGCAGTCTTACTCGCCGGGTGTGTGGCCCTTCCTTTGGATTCCGCTCAGGGCAGGCCGGCTCAGAATGACATGCAGCCGCCGCGCGAGCGGCAAAGTCACGCGCTCGAGGAACGACGCAAAACCTCGAACTACAAAGTCCTGTATAGCTTCCGCGGGCAGCCCGATGATGGCGCTCGTCCGTATGCGTCGTTGGTCGACCTGGGCGGTATGCTCTACGGTACGACGGAGCTGGGAGGCACCTTTTTGCACGGTGTTGTCTTCAGCGTTAAGAGGGACGGCACCGAGAACACGCTGTATAAATTCACGGGGCCGGACGGCGGGCATCCGGTCGCGAGCTTGATCGACGTGAAGGGCACGCTTTACGGCACGACGGAGCGCGGCGGCGCCGAGGAGCGCGGCACGGTCTTTAGCTTGACGACCGCTGGTGTGGAGCAAAGGCTGCACGAGTTCCTCGATAAGGGACGCCATGGCGGCCATCCCGCCGCACCGCTTCTCGATGTGAGCGGCACGCTGTATGGCACGACGGAGCTGGGCGGTTCGAACTTCGGGGGCACGGTCTTCAGCATCACGACGAGCGGCACGGAGAAAGAGCTGCACGATTTCAACGCTGCGACGGATGGCAGGAACCCCGTCGCACCCCTGATCGATGTGGGTGGCACCCTCTACGGCACCACGGCGGCTGGAGGCACGTTCAAGAGCGGAACGGTTTTTAGCATCACGACGAGCGGCACGGAGAGCGTGCTGTATAGTTTCGGCTCCAAGGGCGACGGAACGCATCCCGACGCGGGCCTAATCGACGTGGGCGGGACGCTTTACGGCACGACTGGTTCCGGAGGCACATCCGACAAAGGCACGGTCTTCAGCATCACGACGAGCGGCGCGGAGAAGGTCGTATATAGCTTCGCCGGCGGCACTGACGGCAGCTCCCCGGCCGCAAGCCTCATCGACGTCGACGGCACACTTTACGGTACGACGGTAGGCGGTGGCGCCAACAGCTGTGGCTGCGGAACGGTCTTCAGCATAACCACGAGCGGTACAGAGACCGTCTTGCACAGCTTCGCCGGCCGTCCTGACGGGGCTTACCCGCTCGCGGCGTTGCTCGATATTCGCGGTGTTCTTTACGGCACAACGCAGCACGGCGGCAGTTCGATGCGCGGCCAGACCCCTATAGGACGCGGGACCGTCTTCGCGTTGTCGCCGTAAGGTGCCCAGCCTTGACGCGGAAGGTGAACGGCAAGAGCTAGGAGTCGTGCGCGGACGGGTAGAATAACAACTTCCCGAGATGGCGAAGTTTATATTCTTCACCGGGGGTGTTGTGAGTTCGCTCGGCAAGGGCATCACCGCCGCCTCCCTCGGACGGCTGCTTAAGGCGCGCGGTTTCAGCGTCTCGATTCAAAAGCTCGACCCCTACATCAACGTTGACGCCGGTACGATGAACCCGTACCAGCACGGCGAGGTCTTCGTGACCGAAGACGGTGCCGAGACGGACCTCGATCTCGGGCACTACGAGCGCTTCATCGACGAGAATCTGCAGCGACACAACAACGTCACCACCGGTCAGGTCTATAACTCGGTCATCGAAAAAGAGCGGCGCGGCGATTATTTGGGCGCGACCGTCCAAGTAATTCCCCACATCACCAACGAGATCAAGGCGCACATCAAACGGGTCGCGGAGGCTAGTCGCGCCGACATTTTCATCGTCGAGGTCGGCGGAACCGTCGGCGACATCGAGTCGTTGCCGTTCCTGGAAGCGATTCGACAGATGCGTTACGACGTTGGCGATGAAAACGTGATGTACGTCCATCTGACGCTGGTTCCACATCTCGGAGCCGCCGACGAACTCAAAACCAAACCGACGCAGCACTCGGTGCGCGAGCTGCGCGGAATCGGAATCTCTCCCGACGCCATCGTCTGCCGCACGCAATCGGCGCTGCCGATGCCGGTGGAGCTCAAGGAGAAGATCGCGCTCTTCTGCGACGTTCCGCCCAGCGCAGTCGTGCAAAACGGTGACGCGCGCACGATCTACCAAGTCCCGCTCAATCTCGAAGCCGAGGGTTTGGCCCTGGCTGCGATTCGAAAGCTGAACCTTCCGCCGACGCGCCCCTCGCTCAACGATTGGGTCGCGATCGCCGACCGTCTGCTTCACCCGGAGCGCCACGTCACCATCGCGCTGGTCGGCAAGTACGTCGAGCTGAAGGACGCCTACATTTCGATTAATGAGGCGCTGGCGCACGCCGGCGTCTTCTACCACGCGTCGGTCGAGATCAAACGAATCGACTCTGAACTGGTGGAGAACGACGGGCCCGACGTGTTGCGCGGCGCGCACGGCGTACTCGTGGCCCCTGGGTTCGGAGCGCGTGGCGTCAAAGGCAAGTTGCGGGCGATTCAGTACGTGCGCGAGCACGGAGTTCCGTTTCTGGGAATTTGCTACGGAATGCAACTCGCTTGCGTCGAGTTTGCCCGCAACGTGTGCGAGCTTCCCGACGCCATGACGAGCGAAGTCGACGAAACAACCATCGATCCCGTGATCGATTTCATGCCCGATCAACGCAACTTAGAGATGTACGGCGGCACCATGCGGCTGGGCACGTATGCCTGCACGTTGCAGGAGGGGAGCCAGGCCGCACGAGCCTACGGTACCCTCGAGATCAGCGAACGGCACCGTCACCGCTATGAGTTCAACAACCGTTACCGGCCGATCTTCGAGGAGCACGGGATGCGCTTTAGCGGCCATCACACGATCGGCAAGACGCGCCTGGTCGAAGTCGTCGAGCTTCCGCCCGACATGCATCCATGGTTCGTTGCGACGCAAGCTCATCCGGAGTTCAAATCGCGGCCCAACCGGCCCGCACCGCTGTATCGCGACTTTATCGGAGCGGCGCTGGCGCACCAAGAGCGTATCTCCGGACAAGCGGACCTTCGCGAGGCAGCGACCTGGACCCAGGCCTAATCACCGCCGTCGTTCTCACCCGCGACGAAGAGCGCAATCTGCCACGTGCCCTCACGAGCCTGCCTCGCGCAATCAACGTTTTCGTGCTCGACGCGTACTCGCGGGATCACACCGTGCAGTTTGCGCGCGGCGCCGGCGCGGTCGTCGTGCAGCGCGAATGGACCGATTTCGTCGACGCGCGCCGCTTCGCTCTCGCTTCGGTCAAAACGCCTTGGGCGCTAATGCTCGACGCCGATGAAGCGCTCGACGACGTGCTCTGCGACGCGATCGGCGAAGCCTCCGGCGACGTAGACGGATATAACGTGCGCCGGACGACGTACTTTTGCGGCCATCCGATGCGCATGTGGCGCAACGAGCCGCTGCTGCGTCTCTTTCGCACCGATCGGGTGACGCTGAAAGCCAATCCGGCCGCATCGGGCGACGCGCTTTTGCATGAAGCATGGACCTCCACGGGGACGGTTGGCGAGCTTCGCGGCACGCTGCTGCATTTTTCGTATCCCGACGTCGCGTCGTACCGGGCGAAATACGACCGTTACACCTCCCTTGAGGCAGAGCGGCTGCACGGCTCGTTGCTCGGATTGATCGGCGCCTGCGCCACGAGCGTCCCGCGGCTGGCGTGGCTGCTGTTCGGCAAGGGCGCGTTCCTCGACGGTCCGCGCGGCTGGTACGTCGCCTACCATTCGGCGATCTATCCCGCGGTTGCAATGGGGAAAGCGTTACTTCAATGAGCCCCGCGCGCGTTGGCCTCGACGCGCGGTTGACTCGTCAGCTCTCGGTCGGGATGAAAACGTATGCTCGCGAGCTGGTCGCACGGCTGCCGCGCGTCGCGCCTGAGTTTACCTTCGTCCCCTTCGCTCGCGGAGGGAACTTCGGCTGGGACGAGCAGGTACGGCTGCCGCTGGCGATTGCGCGCTCGCGCGTCGATCTGGTCCATTTCCTCTCACAGTACGTGCCGGCAGTCGTACCCGGGCGCTTCGTCGTAACGATTCACGACTTGATTCACTTGCGGTTTCCCCAGTACTTCAAGTCGAAAGTGCGGCCGTACTACGAGACGCTCGTGCGTTGGACGTGTGCGCGCGCGACCCGCGTGATCACCGACGACGAGCGGACTGTGGAGGACCTCGTGAGTCTTCTCGGCACGCGCCGGGAAAAGATTCGGGTCATCCCGCTTGGCGTCGCCGAAACGTTCTTCGGAGCGGTCGCACCGCACGTTGCACCTCGTCCGTACCTGCTCTATGTCGGGAACCATCGACAGCACAAAGATCTCGCGACGCTCTTTACGGCGTGGTCGGCGCTGCCGGCGGGATTAGCGGTCGACCTCTACGTCACCGGCCCCGACGACTTCGACGGAGAGCTTGCGCGCCGCGCCACCCCATCGCGCGCGATCGTGGCATTGGGCGAACTCTCAAGCGACGAACTCGCGTCCTATTACGCCGGCGCGCGGGCGCTGGTGCACCCGTCGTTGCGAGAGGGCTTCGGTTTGCCGATGCTCGAGGCGATGGCCGCCGGCTGCCCGGTCCTCGCGTGCGAAGATTCCTTGCCTGGGGCGCTTGAGTCCGCGGCGCTGACGTTCAAGGCCCGCGACGCGGTTGGGCTGCGAACCCTGCTCGAGGCGATGCTCACCGACCAGGGTACGCGCGAACGGTCGGTCAACCTAGGGCGCAAGGCGGCCGAACGGCTGACCTGGGATCGCTGCGCGCGAGCCACTGCCGACGTCTATCGAGAGGTACTGGAATAGAAATGGGATTTGCCCCTTCGCGAGGGTTGCGGGCGGGGCTTGCGCTGTTGTCGCTGGTGCTACTGGCGGCCACGGCGGCGCGACCGATCGGGATCGTCATTAACGGCAATGTGCTGTCGCTCGATCCCGGCCCCCGCTTCGAGCACAACCTGCTGTACGTGCCCGTACGGCGCACGATCGAGGCACTCGGGTTGGCGTTCGATCGTTCCGGCAATCGCATCGCGACGCAGATCGGATCCAAGACCGTCGTCTTGACGATTGGAAGCCGAATCGCGCAAGTCGACGCGAGCGAGTTATCCCTGGAGGGACCGTTGCTGGAGATCAAGGACGTCCTCTACGTTCCGCTGCGGTTTTTCACCGACGTGCTCGGCGCGCAGGCGCATTTCGACCGGCGCACCAACACGGTCACGATCGTCGCGCAACTCGTGGGACGCTCCAGCCGCGGCTTGATCACCGTTGGAAGCGGCTTTGCGCGGTTCGGCACCGTCGAGGCCGTCGACGTCCTCTCCGATCCGCCGACGCTCACGCTCGGGTATAACGGCGGGGTTAAGATCATTAAGATCGGTTCCAATGCGGCGATCGACGTCGAGGACGTCAACGTCAACGTGACGTCGCCCGGTGAGCTCGGCGACGTGCGTCCCGGAGACTTCGCGCGAGTCGAGATGCGTAAGGATGGCCACGTCGAGCGCGTGATCGACGAGTTCGGCTCGCGAAACGGTCACATCGTCGCAATAGCCGGTAACCAATTCGTGCTCGACGACGGCCAAGTGATTTCGCCCGCGCACACGGCGGAGATCTCGCTCAACGGGAAAGCCGCCAGCTTTAGCGATCTGCAACCCCACGACGCGGTCAGCGTTCGCTACAACGTCGAGACCAACGAAGTGCGAGAGATCCTCGCCAGCCGGAGGATTGTCACCGTGGCGCAGCGCGTCACGATCGATAGCGTCGAGACCGATGCCGCTCGGCCGCTGCGAGCCGGCGACACCATCCACGTGACCGTGCACGGAACGCCCGGTGCGGCCGCGACGTTCGACATCGGCTCCGACGTGGCCAATCAGGCGATGCAGCAGCGATCGCCCGGCGTTTACGACGGAAGCTACGTCATTCCGCGAGGCGCGAACTTTGACGACGACGCCTTGATCGGCCGGCTTGAATCGGGCAACGACGTCGCCCACGCGGCGGCGCCGCAGACGATCTCCGCCTCGAGCACGCCGCCGGGCATTGCCGATTTTGCGCCCGACGCCGGTTCGACGGTCAACAATAACCGGCCGGCCGTCTATGCGAGCTTTGCCGCCGACGCGGTGCCCGTGAATCCGTCGAGTGCGATGCTCTGGGTGGACGGGCGCGACGTTACGTCCGAGTGCGTGCGAACGTCGCAGTTCATCCAATACATGCCGTCGTACGAATATCCGAACGGTCCGGTGCGGGTGACCGTGCGGGTCTCCGACGAAGCCGGAAATACGACGACGAAATCCTGGACCTTCACGATCCGAGGCCGTTGATGGAGGGCTGCATCTTCTGCAAAATCGCCGGAGGGGCGATTCCCGCAAAGATCATCCATCGAGATGACGACGTGATCGCCATTGAGGACCTCAATCCGCAGGCGCCGTCGCACGAGCTGGTGCTCCCGGTTGCGCATCACGGAACGATCGTCGAACTGACGCGTTCCGACCCGGCGCTCGCGGCGCGTTTGATCGCCGTCGCCTCGAAGTTGGGCCTCGACCGAGGCGGAGAGCAAGGCTTTCGTTTGGTGGTCAATACCGGTGAGCACGGCGGCCAAACGGTCGGCCACGTGCACGTCCACGTATTGGCCGGCCGGCGGATGTCGTGGCCGCCCGGCTAAGATCGGAGATTTGACGCTCTGCCGGGGCTGTGTTACCCTAACGGTTCGAGGCCCTACGGGGTCTAATTTTTCGCGCTTACCGCGCGCCGAGAGGGGGTCGTCAACAGAATGGAAGTTCGCATCGCTCCAGGCGAGACTATTGAGAGCGCCTTGCGCCGTTTCAAGAAGGCCACCCAGAAGGCCGGGATCCTCGCCGAGGCGCGCAAACACGAGCATTACGAAAAACCCAGCGTTCGCAAGAAGAAGAAGTCGGCTGCGGCTCGCAAGCGCCGCGCCTAGCATACCCTAGCGCGACGTGGGAACGCTCAAGGACCGAATCTCTGCGGACCTCAAGGACGCCATGCGGGCGCGCGATCAACTGCGCCTCGATACGCTGCGCTCGGCCCTCTCGGGTTTCATCTACAAACGCTCTGAAGCCGGTCAAGAACTCTCCGAGGCCGACGAGCGCGACGTGGTCACGCGGCTGGTAAAGCAGCGTGGCGATTCGCTGACGGAGTACGAAAAGGCCGGCCGCACGGATCTTGCGGATAAAGAGCGCGCCGAGCGAGAGATTCTGGTCGCGTACTTGCCGCCACAGCGTTCCGCCGCGGAGGTCCGCGAGATCGTCCAAAGCGTCCTTGCCGAGTTGCCGCCCGAATCCCGCAATGCCGGGGCGGTCATGAAGGTCGTGATGCCGCAGTTCAAGGGCGTCGCCGACGGCAACCTCGTCCGCCAGATCGTCACCGAAGAACTGGCGTCCTAGCGTAACTTCTACTGCCCGGCCAAGGTAGCTACCGGCATGAAGGTATTACGGCTGCGGGCTTGGGTCTCGTGCTCGTTGCTTCTGTGCGGTCTGGTGGGTATCGCCGGCGCTTCCTCGATCGACCGGCCCGTCGTCGTCATTCCGATTACCGGAACCGTCGACGACGGCATGGCACACCTCGTGGAGCGCTCCGTGGACGAAGCCAACCGGACCAACGCGCGCGCGATCCTGCTGACCGTCAACAGTCCCGGTGGTCTCGTGAGCTCGGCGTTTCGGATTCGCGACGCGCTCTTTAGCGCGCAGGAGCCGGTCGACGCCTACGTCGCGCAGCGGGCTTACTCCGCCGCGGCATTGATCACGCTCGCTGCCAACCGCATCATCATGGCTCCCGGTGCCTCCATCGGCGCGGCCGAGCCCGTTGAAGCGGGCGGCACGGTTCCGCCCAGCGACAAGATCATCTCGGCGTTGCGCGGCGAGTTCGAATCCACCGCGGAACGCACGCATCACAGTCCGCAAATCGCCGGGGCGATGGTCGACAAGAACGCGAGTCTTCCGCAATATAAGCGGTCTGGAATGGTGCTCACTCTCAACACCGACGACGCCGTACGCGCGGGCGTGGCCGAAGGAACGGCGCCGGACTTGAATGCGGCGCTCGCCGAGCTAAAGCTCGCCGGCGCGCCGCTTGTGACGCAATCGTATTCCTTTGGCGAAATGATCGCGCGCTTCGCGACCGATCCGGTCGTCAGCGGCCTCTTGTTGACGCTGGGCATGCTCGGCCTTCTGATCGAGATGCAAACCCTGCACGGCATCGCCGGCATCATCGGCATCGGAGCGCTCGCGCTGTTTTTCGGAACCCACGTCTACGCCGGCTTCTCCAACGATTTCGTCGTCGCGTTGGCCGTCGTCGGACTGATCGGCATTCTGTGGGAGCTGCACGTCGTTCCGGGCCACGGCCTTCCGGGAATTTTGGGAGCCGGTGCGCTCTTGGTCGCCGTGTTGCTGGCTTTCGGGTTGCCATTTCTCTTCGTGGGCGTCGAAACGATTGCTACGGCGATCGTCCTCACCGTTATCGGATTCACCTTGACGGTGCGGGCCGTTCCTGAGAACGCTTGGGCGCAGCGGTTGGCGCTCTCTGCGGCCCAAGGGCCGGAGTACGTAACGAGCGCCGACTTTGGTGCGTTTCGCGGGCGAGCGGGAACGGCGACCAGTTATCTACGGCCCGCCGGCATCGCCTCGATTGACGGACGGCGGGTCGACGTCCTCACCGCCGGCGAGTTTATCGCCGCCGGAACCCCAATCCGGGTCGTGCGGGTCGAAGGCGCTCGGATTTTCGTCGAACCAGCTACTTAGTTAGGAGCACACATGATTGCCGTCAGCGGCGCCGTCGTCATCTTTATTCTCGTCATCGCATTTTTCGCATTCCTGTATTACTTCCCGATCGGCCTTTGGATTCGAACGATCGCGGCCGGCGTTCCACTGGGCATCATCGCCTTGGTCCGGATGCGTTTGATCGGCATACCCCCTGGCCTGATCGTCACGAATTACGTGCGAGCGCGCAAGGCCGGTCTCAATCTCACGGTCGATCAAATGCAATCACACTTTCTAGCGGGCGGCAACGTCGAGAACGTGACGCTCGCCATGATCGCCGCGCAACGCGCGCAGATTCCGCTGGAGTGGCAGCGTGCCGCGGCCATCGACTTGGCCGGACGCAACGTGCTCGAAGCGTTGCAGACCTCGGTGACGCCACGAGTGATCGAGACGCCGATCTTTCAGGGCGTCGCCCAAAATGGGATTCAGCTCAACGTCAAAGCGCGGATCACGGTGCGCAGCAATTTGGATCGCTACGTCGGCGGTGCCGGCGAACCGACGATCATCGCTCGCGTTGGTGAAGGCGTCGTCTCGGCCGTCGGCGCCGCGATCGACCACAAAGAGGTCCTCGAATATCCCGATCGCATCAGCAAAGCCGTCCTCGCCAAAGGACTCGATGCGGGCACGGCCTTCGAGATCGTGTCCATCGACATCGCCGACGTCGACGTCGGAAAGAATATCGGCGCCGAGCTGCAGACGAGTCAGGCCGAGGCCGACCGCCGGATCGCCCAGGCAAAAGCGGCGGAACGCCAATACGCGGCGCTGGCGGCCGAGCAGGAGCAGAAGGCCGAGACGCAAGCGATGCGCGCAAAGGTCGTAGAAGCCGAGGCCTCGATTCCCCAAGCGATCGCTCAAGCGTTCCGCAGCGGCAATCTTGGCGTCATGGACTACTACCGGCTCAAAAACGTGCAGGCCGATACCGAGATGCGTTCGTCGATCGGCGCTTCTACCGAAGCCGCGACCGACGCGCAGCAACAGCCTCCACCTCTCACGGGTCCGGCCAACAAGTAGCGCGCCGCGATGCGCGACGTCGGCATCCTCATCTGGGTCGTCTTCCTGGTCATCGGGGTGGTCGGCAGTATGGTTTCGAGCGCGCGCCGTCAGGTTGCGGCGCGGACGGAGCCAAAATCCGCGCCCCAAGGGCAGCGGGTGACCTCCGTCGTCGCTCCCGCGTCGAAGACTCAAGGCGACGCCGCGGGACAGCAACGGCTCGTCCAGGCGCTGCTGGCCCAAATGCAGGTACAGGCCGCTCCCGCCCCGCCGCCTCCCGCTCCGCCGCGACCAGTTCCGCCGCGCCCACCGCCGCCAAAGCCGGCACCCCCGCGTAGCGAGTCTCCGGCCGCAGCGGAAGCGCATAGGGCGAGGCCGCGTTCCCTGTTTGGAACCGGGCCCGACCTCGTCCGGGCGGTCATCGCGGCGGAAGTGCTTGGAAAGCCCCGGGGCCTCCACGACGAATACCGGTAGGGTTGACCGCGCAGCGATCCATCGACCTTCACGAGCTCTCCGACCGCGTTCGCCTTTTTGGGGAGTACGACCGCAACCTTTCCGCCATTGAAGCGACGCTGGGCGTCGCGGTCCATGCCGACGGCGACCGCTTGCTCCTCGCAGGCGACGCTGCCGCGGTAGCGCGTGCCGAAAACGTTGTGCGGCGCGTGCTCGAAGCCGCAGTTAGCGGCGCCCACATAACGCCGGAAGACCTCGCATTGGCGCTCGCCGACGCCCCAACGCACCATGCCGCCGTCGCGCTTCCGAGCACGTTGGTGCGAACGGAGCGTGGACGCGAGGTGCGGCCGCGGACGGCCGGTCAACGCCAGTTCGTCCGCGCGATCGAGGAGTCGACGCTAACCTTCGGGATCGGTCCCGCCGGCACCGGAAAGACCTATCTCGCGATCGTTATGGCGGTTCGGGCGATGAAGCGGCGCGAGGCGTCACGGGTGATTCTCTCGCGACCGGCCGTCGAGGCCGGTGAGCGGTTGGGATTTCTTCCCGGCGACTTGCGCGAAAAGGTCGACCCGTACATGCGCCCGCTCTTCGATGCCCTCAACGACCTGCTGGAAGACTCGCAGGCCAGCAAGTACATGGAGCGCGGCACGCTCGAAATTGCGCCGCTGGCGTACATGCGCGGGCGAACGCTCTCCGACGCGTTCGTAATCCTCGACGAGGCGCAGAACGCGACCGACGATCAGCTTAAGATGTTTCTCACGCGCCTGGGCAGTAACTCGAAGATGGTCGTGACGGGCGACGTAACGCAAATCGATCTGCCTGCGGGGCAGCGCAGCGGTCTGCGAACCGCTGCCGCTCGGCTCCGCGATATCGAAGATGTGAGCGTCGTGGAACTCGACGAGCACGACATCGTGCGTCATTCCCTGGTGGCGCGCATCGTCCGCGCGTACATGAATGATCCATTACCGAAATGACGTGCGCCGCAGTGGCGTGGACGGACGTGGGCTGGTCTCAACCGCGAGGCGGCTGCTCGCCGCCATCGGTGAGTCCGGCGCATTGTCGCTGACGCTCATCGGCGACGAGGCGATGCGGGCGCTCAACCGCGACTATCGCGGGAAGGACGCGCCGACCGACGTTTTGAGCTTTCCGATGGACGGGCCGGGAATGCCCCCGGCCGGCGAGCGACTCTTGGGCGACGTCGTAATCTCGGTCGATACGGCGCGGCGCCAGGCGGCGGATTATGATGCGCCGCTTCAGGATGAAATATACCGATTGTTGATTCACGGTCTGCTGCATCTCCTGGGCCACGATCACGTGCTCACCGGCGAACGGCGCGCGATGGAACTTCGGGAGCGGCAACTGGCCGAAGCGATCGCACTTCCCTGGCCGTACGCCGCGAAAGCCTGATGCACCAACCGGCCGACGAGCGAGGCAAACGCGACCCGCACTATCTGCCCGTCGATCGCAGCCGGTTTTTCCGCTCGTTTCACCACGCCTTCGAAGGCATAATCTATGCGACTCGCACGCAGCCGAACATGCGCGTGCACTTTCTTATTGCGGCGCTGGTGCTCGTGACGACGCTCGTCTTGCGCTTGGATCGCGTCTACGTTATTGCGACCGTGGGTTTGGTCGCGCTCGTGCTCAGCATGGAGCTGATGAACACCGCGATCGAATCGATCGTCGACTTGCTGACCGTCGCGCATCACCCGCTGGCGAAGAATGCCAAGGATGCGGCGGCGGGGGCGGTGCTCATTGCCGCGATCGGAGCGGTATTGGCCGCTTACCTGATCTTTTATCAAGGCCTCATGAGCGGCGAGGCCCGCGTTTTCATCGCGGTGAAAGCCGTGCCGGCCAACGTGGCGCTCATCGTACTGGCGGTCGTCGCGATCGCTACGATCTTCGCCAAGGCCTGGGTCGGCCGCGGCTCGGCGCTCCAAGGGGGGGCCGTATCGGGGCATGCGGCGTTGGCGTTTGCCGCCGCGACGATGCTCGCGTTCTTTTACCAGAAACCGCTTGCCGCCATCCTGGCCTATTTCGTCGCCTTCTTGGTTGCCCAGAGCCGCGTGGAGGCGCAGATCCACCGCCCCTTCGAGGTCTTCTGGGGCGCCGTACTTGGCACGCTCGTCGCCTTGGCGATCTACGTGCTAGTGCGGCCCCACGTTGTGTTATAATGGCGCCGACTTGAACACCGACCCCGTCCGAAGTAGTCCCGGCGGCCTGCCGTACGAGATCATCGCGCTCGTCGTCCTCGTCCTGCTCGCGGCCTTCTTCGCGGCTTCAGAGGCGGCCCTGATTTCGATTTCCCGGCTGCGTGCCCGGGCGATTGCCGATCGGCGCGTGCGGGGTTCGGGCGACCTCCAGACGCTCTTAGACGACAAGAACCGTTTCCTGACGTCGATACTCGTCGGCAATACGATCGTGCTGCTGGCGGCCGATTCGCTCGCCACCTACATCGCGATCTCGCTCGGCCTTCCGTCTGCGGCGGTCGTTTCGACGATCGTGATGACGGTCGTCTTTTTGCTCTTTGGGGAGATCATCCCGAAGACCGTCGCCACCGGCGATAGCGAACGCTGGGCTTTGCGCCTCGCGCGTCCGATGCGATACGCCTCATACGTGCTCGCTCCGATCGCGCGAACGTTTCAGATGGTGACGGATCTAATTCTCGACGCGTTTCGCATCAAACACGGGCAGCACATGTACGTAACCGAAGAAGATATTCGGGTACTCGTCAACGTCGGTGCGGAGCAGCGCGTGATCGAGGAACAGGAACGGCAGCTCATTCACTCGGTGATGGAGTTCGGCGACACGATCGTGCGCGAAGTAATGAAGCCGCGCCCGGAGATGGTCGCCGTTTCGATCGAGGACTCGCCGCGCCGCGTTCTCGACGTCGTTACCGCCGAGGGGTATTCCAAGCTGCCCGTCTATCAAGAATCGAAGGACGACATCGTCGGCGTCATTCACGACCGCGAGCTTTTGGTCGCGCTCGCAAACGGCTCGCTCGCTCACGCCAGCGTGCGGTCTTTGATGCGCACGGCGGTGCACGTCCCGGAAACCAAGAAAATCTCCGAACTTCTGCGCGAGATGCAGCGCGACAAATTTTCGCTGGCAATCGTCGTGGACGAGTACGGCGGTACCGCAGGGCTGGTGACGATGGAAGACCTCTTGGAAGAGATCGTCGGAGAGATTCGCGACGAGCACGACGCCGACGAGCAAGAACCGATCTCGGTCGTCTCGGAACGTGAAGCCGTGGTCGAAGCCGGAACGAATATCGAAGACGTCAATGCGAGGCTCGGAACCGCGATTCCGACCGAGGATTTCGAGACGATCGGCGGCTACACGGTGGGCCTCTTCGGACGGCTTCCCAACGAAGGCGAAGAGATCGTTGCGGACGACCACACGCGCTTGCGCGTCGATCGAACCCGCGGCCGTCGCATCCTCGCGGTTCGCATCTACACCAACGGCAGCATCGATCAGCCGCAACCATCGGAGGATGCTGACGCCGCCGCGCGCTTATAAAACCCGCGGCATCGTTCTTCGCCGGCGCCAGTTGTCCGAAGCCGATCGCATCGTGACGATTTTTACCCGCGAACGCGGTAAGCTCGACGCCGTGGCGAAAGGCGTTCGCCGCATGCGTAGTCATTTGGCGGGGCGGCTGGAGCTTGCCAACGAGTGCGACTTTTTGATGCACCGCGGCCGAACGCTGGAAGTGATCGTTTCGGCCGAGACGATCTCGGCGCCGTGGCCCACGCTCGTCGAGCCCGACCGCTATGCCGTCGTCTCGCTGATGGCCGAAACGATCGACGCATTCTGCGAACTCGACCTGGCGCTTCCTGAAGTGTACGACTTGCTGGCCGGCGCCATCGGATCGATCGCGGCTTGCGCGGATCCCCTGGGCCTGCTGCCGCGGTTTTCGCTGCGTCTGCTCGACCTGCTCGGCCTCGCTCCGCCGCTCGACCGGTGCGTGCAATGCGGTGGTGCGCTGGCTTCCGGTAGCGTGTGGCTCGACGCAGAGGCAGGCGGATTCGTCGACGGAGCCTGCCGCGAACGCTGGCGCGATTTGCCCGAACTGGCGGCGCAAGACCTCGCAAATCTGCGAGCGCTGGCGGTGCCCAAAGGCGGTGAGGCTGCGGCGCTGCACGCGACGCCGGCGGCGGCGCATGCGGTCGGTGAACTGGTCGCGCATCATCTGGGCCGCCGGCCCAAGGCCGTTGCCTATCTCGGTGGGCTCGGAGCGTGATTATGGCGCTGGACGTCGGCAGCAAACGCATCGGTATCGCGGTTTCCGACCCGAGCGCGACGTTCGCGCTTCCGGTCGCCACGATCGACCGGACGAACCGGCGGGACGACCTTACGCGAATCAAAGAGCTGGCCGATTCCTACGGGATCGCCGAGCTGGTCGTGGGCGATCCGTTGACGCTCGCCGGCGACCGCGGCATCGCGGCGCGCGAGATGGATGCGTTCGTCGAGAAACTCCGCGAGGTTTTCCCCGGTACGATCCATCGCGTGGACGAGCGCCTCACGACCGCCCAGGCGACCAAAAGCCTGATCGCTGCGGACGTTTCGCGGCAAAGGCGCCGGACGATCGTGGACCGGATGGCGGCTGCGTTGATCCTCGAATCGTTTCTCGCGCGGCGCCGAAACGAGCCGAGCGCGTGAGCTTCGTCGCGCGTTGTGCAGCCGGTGCCGGTTCGCTCGTCGCCCTCGCTATCGTCGCGTGCGGCCTTTTCTGGTACGTCGTCGCCGCGGACCGATCGCATCCGCAAGCGTCGCAGCAACTCGTGATCCAGCGAGGCGCGACCTTCGACGAAGTGGCCACGCAGCTTGCGGAGGCCGGCGTGATCGGCAACACGACGACGTTTCGGATTCTGGCCAGATTGCGCGACGAAGATGCCGCGGTGCGAGCTGGGGAATACCGTTTCGGACCGCGCGTCACGCAGAGCGACGTGTTGCGCGCACTGGTAACCGGCGGCGCGCAAGTCGCCACGTGGGTCACGATTCCCGAGGGCTTCACCGCCGAACAGATCGCTGCGCGCCTGCAAGGCAACGGTCTGGGTTCATCGGCAGCGCTGCGGCAATACTTCATGCAAGAGAAGTTGCTTGTCGACGGCGCTCGCACGAAAAGCCTCGAGGGGTTTCTCTTTCCGAGCACCTATTTGATGCCGCTGGGAGCGGCGCCGGAACAGATCGCGGCGCTGCTGACGGGGCAGTTTTTCAAGGAGCTGCCTCGCGACGCCGCCTCGCGGGCGCGCGCGCTGCACGTGAACGTCCCCCAAGCCATAACCGTTGCGTCGCTCGTCGAACGAGAGGCAAAAAGCCAAGCCGACCGTTCGCAAATCGCCGCCGTAATCTACAACCGGCTTCGCCTTGGGATGCCGCTGCAGGTCGACGCAACGATCGAGTACGCGCTGCCGCAACATAAGAGCGCGCTCTCCTTCGCCGATTTGAGAATCGACTCGCCCTACAATAGCTACGTTCACGTGGGGCTGCCTCCGACGCCGATTGCAAATCCCGGCCTCGCGTCGCTTGAGGCTGCCTTCCATCCCGCCAAGAGCGAGAATCTCTACTACGTCTACTGCGGGAACGGCCGCCACGCCTTCGCCAAAACCTTGGCCGAACACCAAGCCAACGTCGCACGATGTTTACAATAGAAGGGACTTAGGCAATGCCATCCTCCAACGGAGAAAGCACGATGCCGCATACTCCGCTCGAGCTCAAAGAGGTGCTCACCATCGAGACGCACGAGGGCGAGTCGCTGCCGTTCGAGGTCGTGGGCATCCTCGAAGACCCGCAGGAAAGCGTCTCGTATGCGGTCCTGCTGCACGAGCCGGAAAACGACGGTGAGGAGCAGTTCATCGTGACCGACCTCGCCGGAAAACTCTTGGAGAACGACGCGCTCGCACAAGAGATTCTCGACGACTTCTTGGCGCACGTTCACGAAGGCGACGAAGCCGGGGCTGCCGACGAGGAGCGCGGCTAATTCGCGTCCTGTTCCTTTCCGCCAGCGTCGGCGTCGGCCACGTTTCGGCCGCAAACGCGGTTGCCGGCGAGCTGCGGCGACAGGACCCGACGGCAAAGACGCGAGTGGTGGACTCGTACAAGTACGCCGCGCTGGTCGTCTCGCGCGTGGTCTCCGATGGCTATTTGCGAATGGTCAAGACCATCCCTCAGATGTACCGGTACATCTACGATCGCGCCGAGCGAGCCACGGAGGTCGGCAGATTTCGCGCTTGGGCGCACCAGTTTACCGCCGAGAATCTCCGGCCGCTGATGCTGCGCGAACGCCCCGACGTGGTCGTTTGCACGCACGCGTTCCCGTGCGGCGCGATGGCCGAATACAAACGCCGCTTTAGCGATGCGCCGCCGGTCGCCGCCATCGTGACCGATTTTGCCGTTCATGGTTTTTGGATCCATCGGAATATCGACCGGTACGTCGTTGCGACCGACGCAATGCGGGATTCGTTGCTCGCCCGGCGCGTTCGCGCGGAGGCGATCTCCGTGAGCGGAATCCCGGTGCGCCCCGAGTTCGCGCGATCGCGGGAGCCGCGCGATGCGTTGAGAGAGCGGCTGGATCTTCCCCGGGATCGTCAGGTAGCGCTGCTGATGGGAGGGGGCCTTGGGATCGCTCCGCTCGAGGGCATGCTCCGTGCGCTCGATTTGGTCCGCACGCCGCTTGCGGCAGTCGTCATTGCCGGAAAAAACGCGCGTATCGGATGGCGCCTTACCGACGTGGCGGAGAGCATTCGCCATCCCGTGCGGGTGCTGCGCTTTGTGGACAACGTTTACGACTACATGCACGCCGCGGACGTGCTCGTCACGAAGCCGGGAGGGCTTAGCACGGCAGAAGCACTCGTAGCGCAGGTGCCGTTGGTTCTCTGTAAACCGTTGCCCGGGCAAGAGGAACGGAACGCCCGCGTGCTCGTTGAGGCCGGGGCTGCTGCACGCACGTCGAAAACCAGCGAGCTGCCCGCGATGCTCGAAGCCATTTTCGGGGATAAAGAGCGACAAGAGACGATGATTGCAGCAGCAAGGCGCTTGGCGCGGCCGAACGCGGCGAGCGAAGCGGCTTCGATGGTCGCACGCATGGTGCAGACCGATAAGGAGGTTGTGGCGTGAAGCTCCCCTCGTCGCGGGCCTATGGCGGATGGTTGGCACTGGCGCGATTCCTAACCGGAGGCATCTGGCTCGTCCACGGCGTTCCCAAGTTTCTGCACAGTGCGCAGTTCATGCCACCGGGCGGCGCTTTCGGCGCCTATCTGCAGAATGGGATCGTTAAGACGACGGGGCCGTATCACGGTTTTCTCGTCAACACGGTTTCACCGAATGCAGCCGTTTTCGCCGAGCTGGTGCGCTTCGGCGAAGTTTGCGTCGGTATCTCCTTGCTTCTCGGGCTATTCTCGCGCGTCGGCGGGCTGTTTGGAATTCTTTTGCCCCTGAACTATCTCGCCGCTCGAGGAGCGCTTGCGACGCTGAGCGGCTGGTCTTCAATCGACGGTTGTTTAATGCTCTTGTCAGCGCTCAGCTTCGTGCTTCCCACCGGACGCATTGCCGGTTTCGACGCGCTCATGTCACGCTCTTCGGTACGCAGGACCACGGTCGTTGCGGAGATCGTTCCCGAGCGGCCACTAGATGGCCCAACCGCGCCGCCGTAGGGAGGTCTGCACCCGTCGAATCCTTAAGCGGGTGGGGGAGGGACGATTTTGTGAAACGATTGGCTTTACTGCTGGCGCTTGTGTCGTGTAGCGGACCCACTGGGTTGAGCGGTAGTCCGGCACCGCACATGTCGCTGCATCGGCTCAGCAGTAGCAGCAGTCCTATTCAACACGTCATTATCGTCGTTCAGGAAAATCGTTCCGTAGATAACCTATTCCAATTCTTACCGGGAGCCAACACGCAGAGCTGGGGATATAATTCGAAGGGCGAAAAAATCACACTGCGGGCCGTCAGCATCACGGCGCCTTACGACTTGAACCATCAGCATGGGGATTTCTTGACTGACTATGCCAAGGGCGCCATGGATGGATGGAACCTCGTAGGATGTGCCGGCAAATGTGTCCATGCGACGTCATTCGGCTACGTTCCGCAAGGGCAAGTTCAGCCATACTACACCATGGCGGAGCAGTATGCGTTTGCCGACGATATGTTCCAGACCAACGAAGGCCCGACGTTTCCGGCGCACCAGTACTTGATTAGCGGCACCTCGACGATAAGCCAGGGCAGCGAGTACGTGGTGGAAAACAATCCCGGCAACCTTAGCCTGTCCAAGAACGGCGGGTGCGATTCGGCACCGAGCAGTACCGTCGAGTCGATCAATATCAACACCGGCGCTGCGGGACCGAGCGTCTATCCGTGCTTCAAACGTAAGACGCTGATGAATCTTATTATGGCGGAGTCACCGCCATACACGTGGAGATATTTTCAGCAGATTCGCGGCCCCGGATTAAAGCACGGTCCGGACGCCATCCAACAGCTCTATAAGAACCGGCATTACCGCGAGTACGTAAAGTGGCCGAGCTCCGAAGTCCTAACGACCATTAAATCCGGTCAACTGCCGACCGTTGCGTGGGTGACCCCGGCTAAAGCAGATTCCGACCATCCCGAAGACAATAACGGGACGGGCCCGGCGTGGGTCGCCAGCATCGTTAACGCGGTTGGCGAATCGAGCTATTGGGACAACACCGCGATCTTCGTTGTGTGGGACGATTGGGGAGGATGGTTCGACCACGTGACGCCGCAGATATACAACGCGAACGAGCTGGGATTTAGAGTCCCGCTCATCGTTATTTCGGCGTATACTCCCCAGGGGTACGTTTCGCACAAACAGCACGAATTTGGAAGCATCCTAAAGTACGTCGAGGAGAACTTTGGGCTGCCTTCGCTAGGAACGACCGATCAGCGCGCCGATAATCTGTCGGACTGCTTCGACTACCTGATGACGCCCCGGCAGTTCGTCCCGATAGCGTCCTCGAAGAATGCGTCGTACTTTCTGCACTTGAAGCCCGACACGAGTCCTCTGCCGGACTGAGCGGTCGGGGGCGGTAAAGCTGCCTAGCTCGCTTTGTGCCGGCGGCGAAGGTAGGGACCGCGCCGTGAGCAAACCGTCGAGGCGAGGAGAGATGGCCGAGCGGCTGAAGGCGGCGGTTTGCTAAACCGTTATACGATGTAAAGTCGTATCGAGGGTTCGAATCCCTCTCTCTCCGAAGTCCACCGGGATATGCGGTCGTAGCTCAATTGGATAGAGCAACAGGCTACGAACTTGTAGGTTGGGGGTTCGAGTCCCTCCGACCGCGATTCTCGAAGAGCAGATGCTGTAAGGGTTTTATCGGCACTGCTCTTTTGCTTTTCGAGGCGCTGGTTAGTCGCTTGGGTGACGGATGGGTGACGCTACGATCCGAGCTTGCTCACAAGGTCATAGATCATGGACTTGAGGATAGCGGGTCAACGCGATAGCCATCCGAAGGCAGAGGGCAGAGCCGCGTCCACGGGATTTCAGATTTCAGTCCCCGGGTGCCGCGGGCAACCTGGAGTTCGATGCGGGACCTCGGTCATTTGTGTCTCACGTGTGGGAACACCATCCACCGCACTTAGCACGAGCGGTAATTTCCTTCGCAAGTTGGATTACTTCCACGGCGACATCAGCCGATCCAGTAGGAACGTCAGGCGGACCGAATGCGGTCTACTAAGGGCCGGCGAGTGTTTCCAACATACGCTCGCCGGCGAGGACACTTCATGAACCAGTTTCGCTGATATCAGATGCCTTTTTGACCGGGGTAGAATGCAACGTCGTCGTTGACTTGGAGGGGTGGCCCGATGCGCGAGCAGCAGGTGTACACTCGCAGTTGCTTACCGCTAGGCCAGGACCAGGAAATTCCAACGGGCCCTGTTTGAGTGGTGTCCGTCGCACCGAGGACGATCTGGCCGTCGCTGTTCACGGCGATGCCTTCTGTCGCTGTACTGGTCGCGATTGACTGGCCGGTCGGCGAACCGTTTTCGGTATATTCGGTGATCGTGTGGCTAACTAGGTCGGTGACCAATAAGTTGCCGGCGTTATCCGGCTTGATGCCGCCGGGAGCTTGCAGGACGATGCCGAGATCTTTCGCGCCCTTCTGCTTGCCGTG
>JBEKMH010000022.1:0-30720 GCA_050008615.1 Candidatus Cybelea sp. | reverse complement strand
CCAACACGTTTTGCGGCGCGGCAGCCACAAACTGCCCGTCGGGCTCGACGTTGGGTGCACCGGATTTCGGCGGCTTGCCGATCTTCAAATACAACCGCCTCCAGCTAGAATACGACTTCTAGGAAGCGAGCAGACGCGCGGGGGTTCCCGCGCCTTCAAGTGAAATACCAGCGCCGTCATGGCTTCGTCAATGATGGCGCTGGTCAAACCGGGCCCCGGGCCCGGTTTTGCGTTGGCCGAAGTGCCGATACCCTCGATTGGCCCGACCGACGTGTTGATTGCGGTCGAGAAGGCCGGCCTCTGCGGTACCGATTACCACATCTATGCGTGGGACGCGTGGGCGCAGCACCGCATCAAGCCGCCGCTGGTCGTCGGCCACGAGTTCATGGGCACGGTCGCCGCAGTCGGCGATGCCGTGACTTCCGTGCGCGTCGGGGAGCGCGTTTCGGCTGAAGGTCATATCGCCGATCTGACCTGCCTTCTCTGCCGGACCGGAAACGCTCACATCTGCGAGCGAGTCAAAATCATCGGCGTCGATCGCGACGGCGCGTTCGCCGAATACATCTCGATTCCGGAGTACAACGTTTGGCGGCTCGATCCGGCGATTCCGGACGAATATGCCGCCGTATTCGATCCGCTCGGCAACGCCGTGCACACGGTCATGGCGGCGGGCGTGAGCGTCAAGAGCGTCGCCATCACCGGCGTCGGATCGATCGGACTCATGGCGATACCGGTCGCGCGAGCCGCCGGCGCGAGCTTCGTTTACGCCATCGACGTCAATCCCGCGAAGCTCGAACTTGCGCAACGGCTCGGCGCGGACGCGACGTTTCTTTCGAGCCGGCCCGATCTCGTGGACGAAATCAAGCGTCGCACCCGCGGCGACGGCGTCGACGTCTTGCTCGAGATGTCGGGAAGCGGCGCGGCCATCGACCTGGGTCTCCAACTCGTGCGTAACGGGGGAACGGCCGCACTGCTGGGCATTCCCTCCGATAGCGTCAACCTCAATCTGGCCGAGCGCATCATCTTCAAGGGGCTGACCGTGCTCGGCATCAACGGCAGGCGCATGTTCGAAACCTGGTATCAGACCGAGGCGCTGGTAAAGAGCGGCCGCGTGGACCTACGGTCGATCATCACGCACGTGCTGCCGTATCGCGAGTTCGACCGCGCGTTCGATTTGATGCGCAAAGGCGAAGCCGCCAAGATCGTTTTGGATTTCAAAGGAGTAGGCAAGACGTCATGAATCAGGCGTTCGAAGAGAAGCTGCAAACCGATCTGGATGCACTCAAAAAGGCCGGTACCTACAAGCGCCTGCGCCATCTGACGACGCCTATGGCCGCAGAAGTCCATATGGAAGAGGCCGGGGACGTCATCGTACTGTCGAGCAACAACTACTTGGGGCTCGCCGACCTGCCCGAAGTCGTCGAAGCGGGAAAACGCGGGCTCGACCAGTACGGCGCGGGCACGGCATCCGTTCGCTTCATCTGCGGAACCTTCTCGATCCACCGCGTGCTGGAGCAGCGGATCGCGGAGTTTTTGGGCACGCACGCAGCGCTCTCGTACGTCTCTTGCTGGAATGCGAACACCGGGCTCTTCGCGACGATTTGCGACGCGGGCTCGGCGATCGTCTCCGACGAGCTGAATCACGCGTCGATTATCGACGGCGTCCGGCTGGCCTCAAAAGCGAGGCGGGAGCGTTTCAAGCATAGCAACATGCGCGAGCTGGAAGAGAAGCTGCAGAGCGTTGCCGATTGCTTTCCGATCGTGATCGTCACCGACGGCGTATTCTCGATGGAAGGCGATCTCGCCAAGCTTCCCGAGATCGTCGAGCTGGCACAGCGCTACGGTGCGATTACCGTCGTTGACGATTCGCACGGAACCGGCGTCATGGGCAAAACCGGCCGTGGTACGATCGAGCATTATGGTTTGACGGGAAGGATCGACGTGATTACGGGAACGCTGGGCAAGGCGCTGGGCGGCGCGGCCGGCGGTTTTGTCGCCGGCAGCAACGCCTTGGTCGATACGCTCATTCAGCGTTCTCGACCGCAGCTTTTCTCCAACGCACTGCCGGCGACGGTCGCCTGCAGTTCGCTGGCCGCGATCGAGTATCTCGAGTCGCATCCCGAGTTGGTCGAAAAGCTGCGTGAAAACACGCGATACTTCCGCGACGGGCTCGAGCGCATGGGCTACAAACCGCTCGACAGCGAAAGCGCAATCGTTCCGATCATCGTCGGCGAAACGGCCTTTGCCATCGCGGTCAGCGACAAGCTATTGAAAGCCGGCGTCTTTGTTACGGGCTTCGGCTATCCGGTCGTGCCGGAAGGAACGGCGCGCATCCGCGTGCAGATCAGCGCCGCGCTAACCAAAGACGAGATGGATCGCGCGCTTGCCGCATTTGAAGAGGTTGGAAAGGATACCGGATTGTTGAAGCTTTGAACTACAGCAAGCTTTTCGCGGTAAAGCCCGGCACGTGCGCGCGGCTGGCCGACGTCAAATCCGGCTTTACCGGCGCAAAGGAAACCAAGGCTAAAGCGGGCGCGGAGATGAAGCGCGACGATCGCCGGCTCGCCGATCTCCAATACCTGCTGTATGCCGAGCACGGCCGTTCGTTGCTCGTCTGCCTGCAGGGCATGGATGCCTCCGGAAAAGATGGAACCATCCGGCACGTTTTCGGCGCACTCGATCCCCAAGGTGCGCGCGCACATGCATTCAAGGAGCCGTCAAAAGAAGAGGCGGATCACGACTTTTTGTGGCGCGCGCACGTTCGCGCCCCAGCAAAGGGTGAGATCGTGATCTTCAACCGCTCGCATTACGAGGACGTCCTCATCGCGCGCGTGCGCGGCCTCGTCCCCAGATCGGTCTGGTCGAAGCGTTACGAGCTCATCAACGAATTCGAGCGAAACCTTAGTTTAGCGGGAACGACGATTCTCAAGTTCTACCTGCATATTACCGAAAAAGAGCAGCTCCGGCGCTTCGAGAAGCGCCTCGACGACCCGACGCGCCAGTGGAAGATCAGCGAAGCGGACTATACGGAGCGAGCGAAGTTCCCTGAGTACGTGAAAGCATACGAGGACGTGCTCGCTAAGACCAGCACGGCGCACGCGCCCTGGTTCGTCATTCCTTCCAAGCGCAAGTGGTTTCGCAACCTCGCGGTGTCGAAGATCGTCGTCGAGACCTTGAAGTCATTCGACATGAAGTTTCCGCCGCCCACGGTCGACATTGAGGATATTCGGCGCAAATACCATGCCGCCGAAGTGAAGGAGAAGACCTAAGCTGTCGGTTCCGGCGTAACGTCGGATCGGCGCCTGAAGCGTCGCGCGCCGAAGATCAGCAGCCACAGCATGATGGCAACCTCGGCGAACTTGATCGGTGAGGTGACCGTATCGACCACGTGCGAATACTGTGGTGTCACGAAACCACAGAGGCAAATCGCAATCCACGCAAAGCCGTCGACGATGAGCCAGTAACCCAGAATGCGCGGAAGAACGCGCGACTTGACGACTAGGATACCGAACGGGAACAACCAGAGGCCGGCAAACATGAGACTGGCGAGCAACTGGTACTGGTGCAGCTTCAGGAAGAGCATCGCCAGCGCGTCGCGCTGCGCGTCGGTGAAGACCGATAAATACCCCGCGCCCGTTACGAGCGACAGGGCGGCCGCGTAGTTGACGACGTTCACGAAGTACAGCGGCACCTGGATGTACGCGCCGAGGACCAGCAGTAAATGCGCTTGGAATTGATCTACGTTCTTAAGGAGCCGGTAGAGCGCAAGTACGACGGCCAGCCAAATAACGCCGACGACGATATCGCCCGCCATTCCGAGCCGGAAGAGCGTTTCGTGGACGCGGATATTTTGGGCGGTGGCGATCGCATCTCCCGAGACGACGATTTTGTCGGGGACGTAGAGCAGGGCGAAGACGCCTCCGATGATCGCGAGGAGGTACAGGAACCCAGCGATCCTAGCATCTCGGTTGCGCATGCTAGAGCTACCGACGGGCCGGCCGATTGTTTCGCAAACCCCAGCCCGGTGGCCACCATGCCGGAGCTCCAGGGGAACGGCTGGTTACGCCGCGCGGCCTGCGGGGATAAGCGTATGCATGAACGTGTCCGAAATCTTCAGGGGAAAGCCCTTCGGTCTTGGAGGCGTGCCGTTCGGCAACGAGTTCGCGTACGTAACCGATGAAGATGCGTACGCCACCATCAAAGCCGCGTGGGAAGCCGGGGTACGCTATTACGACACCTCTCCATGGTACGGCCTGGGCCTCGCAGAACGCCGCCTGGGAACCTTTTTGCACAAACAAACGCGCAGCGAGTACGTCTTCTCCTCGAAGGTCGGTAAATTGCTAACGGCATCGCGTAACAACAACGCCAAAGAGTATTTTCCGTTTACCCCGTCGCCGAACAGTCTCCGGTACGATTACACCGCCGATGGCGTCAAGCGCTCGATCGAAGACAGCCTGCAGCGTTTAGGTGTCGACGCGCTCGACCTCGTCTTCGTCCACGATCTCTCACCGGATAATCCGTGGCTGCCCGGCCCCTGGGAAGAGCAGTTCGAGGTCGCTCGCAAAGGCGCGTTTCCGGCGCTGAGCAAGATGCGCGACGAAGGCCTGATCAAAGGCTGGGGGCTTGGCGTCAACTCACCGGAACCGATTCTCAAGCTGATGGACGTCGCCGATGCGAACGTGTGCCTCTTGGCGCGCCAATATTCATTGATCGATCATGAGAACGCGCTGCACCAGGTCTTCCCGAAAGCACGCGAGCGCGGCATGATGTTTGTCGTCGGGTCGTCACTAAACGCCGGCTTCATCAGCGGCAGTGCACGCTTCAATTACGGTAAGGAGAGTTATAAGATACCGGCTGAGGCGATTGAGAAGCGCGAGCGGCTGCGCGCCGTTGCTGCGCGGTACGGGGTCGACCTTCGCACGGCCGCCCTGCAGTTCTCCAGCGCGCCCGACGTCGCCGCGGCGATGGTCGTCGGATGTGCGAATCCGCAGCAAGTACTCGCGGACTATACGTCGCTCGCGACGAGGATTCCACACGCCTTCTGGTCGGATCTTCGATCCGAGCGCTTGATCGAAGACGATGCTCCGGTTCCGTCCGAAAATTAGCGCCGCCTAACAAAGAGAAGTCCAACAATTGAGTATTTGTTGGACCTAACGTCGACCGGATGGGGGCTCGGAGCCCAGGAGCGACTGAAGGTCGATCTAGGCTAGTTCCCGTCGGTGAATCAGAAAGTAAGAAAGTCGCAGCCCGCTGCCTCGGAGAGACCAGACGTTCGACTTAAGCCACTGAAAGGCAAGCAACTGAGCGGCGAGAATCCTTGAGGCATGCATGGGCGAGGCGCCGCATGACTTCGCGAATGATTTTTCAGTCGCTGACGTGGCTCGCCGTAATGACCGTTACGTACGCCTTCTGGTTCGGCGTAAGATACGCCGCCGAGGCTGTTCGCGTCCGACGGCTGCAGCGCGCCCAGGCTAGTGACTGGGATCGGATTATCGCATCTATCAAGCTTCGCTTGCCCCGTAATGCGGAGTTTGCAGTGTTGGAACACCAGTTATGGTTTTCCGACGATCGTAATCGTCAGGCTGCGAAAGCAGTTCTCGTGCGAAATGGCTTTGATGCAAGCGAAGCCGAGACGTACGGGAAGGGAACGAAGTATTGGCTACTCGCATGGCGATCAGCCGTGTTCGAAAATGTCAAGACGGAAATCGGGAAAGTCGCCGGCTTTACCCGATCTTATGGCGGGCGTTACACGGGGCTAGGCCTACGGGAGTAAGACTAAAACAAGCGGGTATGAGCGCGGCAAAAACTAGGGCGGGCAGTTATCGCGCTGCCACTGTTTGAAGCGCGCGCACATGTCGGGCGTCCATTGCTCACCCGTGCCGGGCGGCGGCATCGTGCCGTTACTCACCGTTCGGTATATCGCTTCCGCGTACGATTGGACGTCGCTGTAGCTCGAGAGATCTATTCCCGCGCCCTTCATGTGCGCGACGTCGATGTCGGTAAACATCGGGCGGATATCTCTAGCGAAGCTGGTGGTGATCTCGTCCGCCATGTGCGTACCTCCGGAAATGTGCCGACAGAAATTGGTTGCGGGGGGTGGATTTGAACCACCGACCTTCGGGTTATGAGCCCGACGAGCTACCGGACTGCTCCACCCCGCGGCGACCGACTTACTTACGACGAGCCCGGTTTTGCCCCTGCCGGCGCCGAAAGCGGAGCGGATGGCCCCCGGCTCGCTTGCGGAACGCATCCCGAAGATCCACCTGCACTGCCACCTCGAAGGGACGCTGCGCCCGGCGACCTTCGTCGAACTAGCCGGCAAGCACGGCGTTCCATTGCGGTATCGCCCTGCCATCCTTCGATCACCCTTCGACGAAGTTTATCCCGAGCGAAGTCGAGGGACTCAGGGTGACACGGGGGGGGAGGATCCGTATCGGTTCGAGGGGCTGCAAGAGTTTCTGTACCTCTTTGCGGCGGTCAGCCGGTCGCTGCGAGAACCGGACGATTATGCGCGCATGGCGCGCGAGTTCGTGGAAGACGCGCTGGCCCAGGGCGTCATCTACGGCGAGCTTTTCGTTTCGCCGTCGGTTTGGACGTTCTTCAATCCGACGCTCGACGTGCGCGCGACGATGGAAGCGGTTGTGACTGAGCTGAGGCAAGCGCGGCCGCGGGCGATCTTCAGACTTTTGCCGGACCTCACGCGGAACTTCGGCGAAGCCAGTGCGATGGAAACCGCCCGGGCAATGGCGACGATGACGGACTTGGACGTCGTCGGGGTATCGCTGGGGGGAGACGAGGTACGCTTTCCGGCGCGGCTCTTTGTCGAGCCCTTCGCCTACGCGCGTTCGCAGGGGCTGCACTGCGTTGCGCACGCCGGCGAGGCCGGCGGAGCCGAAAGCGTACACGATGCCGTCGAGCTGCTGCAGGCGGAACGTATCGGCCACGGCATCGGCGCACTGGACGACCCAGGCACGATCGAGTTGCTCGCGACGCGCCGCATACCGTTGGAAATCTGTCCGACGTCGAACCGGCTTACGGGTGCGGCTCTGCCCGATCATCCCAACCCGTACGTCGATTTCGACCGGCTGGGCTGCGTCGTAACCATCGACAGCGACGATCCGGCGCTCTTTGCTACGTCTATTGAGCGGGAATACGAGCTCGTCGAAAGCATCGCGGGGCCGGCCGCGCTGGAACGCTACGTGCGCAACGCGATCGGGGCGACGTTTGCACAACCCGTCGAGAAGCAGACCATGCGCGCGCGGCTCGACGAGGCCGTCGCGGAACTTCACGAGCGATCGAGTAGTTAGAGCTGGTATGCCCGGGCACTCGCACTCTCACTTTGCCGAATCGTTCGAAATGTACATGAAGGCCATCTATCGCCTCGAACGAGAGGGCCCGGGCGTAACGACGTCGGCGCTGGCGACGGAGCTCGGCGTCGCGCCCGCCAGCGTTTCGGGCATGCTCAAAAAGCTCGTCAATGATGGATTCGTCGAACACGAAGTGCGGGGCGACATCAAGCTTACCCGAAAGGGTTTAGAGGTCGCCGTCGGCGTGGTGCGGCGCAACCGGCTGGCGGAGCGCCTGCTCACCGACGTTTTAAAGATGCCGTGGGACGAAGTCTACGCCGAAGCGTGCATCCTCGAGCACGCCATTACCGAACGCGTCGAGGAGCGGCTGGTGACGGCGCTCGGCAACCCGCGCACCTGTCCGCACGGCCATCCGATTCCGCCAAAGGATCTCACGGAGCCGGTGCGAACGGGCATTCCGCTCGCGCAAGTCGAGCCCGGGAAGCGCGTGACCGTCTCGGGCGTGACCGAACAGATGCCGGAGATCTTACGCTACCTCGGTCAAGTCGGCTTGCGACCCGGCGTCAAGCTGCGCGTGATCGACAAGGCACCGTTGGGCGGCCCGATAACGATCGAAGTCTCCGGCGAGCGTCACGCGATCTCGCTCGAGCTGGCGCGCACGGTGATGATCGCGTGATCACGCGTTTTTTGATCGTCGTCAACTTCCTCGCGTTTCTTTGGGAGTTTGCTGTCGGCGGTCCCAGCGTGCTCGGCAGCTTCGACAGCCCCGGCGCCGCGCGCGTTCTCGACGAAGCCGCCTTGATTCCGGTTGCCGTGCTGCAGGGTCACCAATGGTGGCGCATTCTCACCGGGGCCTTCCTGCACGGCGGATTGCTTCACATCGGCGTCAACATGATGTCGCTCTGGTTTCTCGGACGTTTCATCGAGTACGCGCTGGGCTCGTGGCGGATGCTGCTGGTCTACATGGCGTCGCTGATCCTCTCGGGGTTAGGTGTCATCTACTTCAGCAATCCCATAACGCCGACGCTCGGCGCAAGTGGCGCGATCTTCGGGCTTTTCGGAGCGCTCTTCGCGATCGGGTTCAAGCTGGGCAAGCCTGGAATGGACTTGGTGCGGTCGAACATTGGGATTTTAGTCATCAACCTCATCATCACGTTTACCGTTCCCGCAATCTCTTGGCAAGCGCATGTGGCGGGACTCGTGGCCGGTTTCATACTCACTTTCGCGATCTACTATCCTCCGCGTCGCGTCGCGCCGGTCGTCGTCGAAAGCTCGACCGGCCGGACCTTGGAGTCGCAGTACGAATCGCCGCACGATCGGCAGCATTGGACGCAATGACGCTGGATCGGATCTTCGGATCCGACGGACCCTTCGCGCGCAATCTGCGTGACTTCGAACAGCGAACGGGACAGCTCCAGATGGCGCAGCTCGTGGAGCGCGGCATCCTGGAAAGCATGCACACGATCGTCGAGGCGGGCACCGGGGTGGGAAAGTCGCTGGCGTATCTCGTGCCGGCGTTGCGCAGCGGTAAGAAAGTCGTGCTTTCGACGGGCACGATCGCTCTCCAAGAGCAGCTGGTTAACAAAGATATTCCGTTGGTGGAAGCGGCGCTCGGCATCCCCGTGCGGGTCACGCTGCTCAAGGGGCGCTCGCACTATCTTTGCCGCCAGAAGTTCGAGCGAATGCGCGAAGACCGGCCGCTCGCGCCGTCGCCGAGCCTGCAACGCGTCTCGGAATGGGCCGCGCGGACGCAAACCGGCGATCGTGCGGATCTGCCGTTCGTGCTGCCCCCAGGCGAATGGGAGCTGCTCGACGCCGATGCCGACGAATGCGTCGGCGAGTACTGTCCGCATTTTCGCGATTGTTTTTACTTCAACAAACGGGATCAGGCCAAGTACGCCGACGTCGTCGTCGTCAACCACGCGCTCTTCTTTCTCGATTTGGCCATGGGCGGTGGGCTCTTGCCTCCGTACGACGTCGCCGTGCTCGACGAAGCGCATCAGTGCGAGCGATGGGCGACCGATGCCGTCACCGCCGTGCTTTCCGCAGCGAGCATCGGGCGCATGATGCGCAAGATCCATCGAAACTACGAACTGCCCGCGGTCTTCGACGGCGAGTTCGATGCCGCCGTTCGCGCTTTGGAGTCTTCGCTCGCGCGCGTTCCGGGCGATCGCTATCCGCTGGCCGCAAACGAGGAAGCGGGGCCCGCGCTATTTCTCCTGCGCGAAAGCCTCTATCGTTTGGAGAACTGGCTGTTCGCCAACTGGACGGAGGCGCGTAAGCACAAGCCGGTGGGCGATCCGCTCGCCGAAGCCGAGCGCCGCCGCGACTTAATGCTGCGACTCGTCGTGGGGCACGAGTCGGTCGTCGATCGCATCGAGGGCGGCTCCCCCGAAGCGATCGCATGGGCGGAACGGAGCGACTCGGACGCGCGCTATTCGGTGCATTGCGCGCCGCACGAGGTTGCAGAGTTCTTACGGACTGCGCTCTTCTCGCGCACGCCGAGCGTCATCTTGACCAGCGCGACGCTCTCGGCAAACGGGTCGTTCGACTTCGTGCGCCGCACGCTTGGAATCGACGACGCGGAAGAGCTGGTCGCGACGTCGCCGTTCGATTACGCGCGCCAAGCCCGCCTCTTTATCGCGCCCGCGGACCTCAATCCGAAGTCGTCCGATTTTGCGCGCCGCGCCGCTCCTCTGGTCGAAGAGTGCCTCGATCGAACGCGCGGGCGCGCGTTCGTGCTGTTCACGTCGTACACGCGCTTGCGGGAAGTCTACGCGCTGCTGGCAGATCGTCTCGCCTTTCCGGTTCGGCTGCAAGGCCAGCTTCCGCGCCCGCACCTCATCGATTGGTTTCGACGAACCCCCGGCGCCGTGTTGTTTGCCACGGGGACGTTTTGGGAGGGAATCGACGTCGTCGGCGACGCGCTCTCGTGTGTGATTATCGACCGGCTTCCCTTTCCTTCGCCCAGCGATCCGTTGGTCATGGCGCGAGTCCGCGCGCTCGAGGCGCGTGGTCTTGATGGCTTCGAGCACTACATGGTTCCCGCCGCAACGGTACGCCTGAAACAGGGCTTCGGGCGCCTCATCCGCAGCGGTAGCGACCGCGGGTTGATGGCGCTGCTCGACGGGCGCGCGATATCGACGCGGTACGGCGCTACGATTCTGGCGGCGCTGCCTCCGGCGCTGCGGATCGAGCATCTCGACGAACTGGCACCGTTCTTTTTATCGGCCGAGGCTGGCTAATAGGCAAGCTGTGCCTGCGCGACGATGCGCTGGCCGTCCATCAAGGCAAGTTGTTCCATGCGATGGCTCCTGGGTAGATAGAGCATCGCAACCCGGCCGTGCGGCACGGCGTCGCCCAGCATCGTCTGCGCCCCGTCATGCATCCAGGCAACCTGGAGCGCATGCTGCGCCCCGTGCACCACGATCACGTACCACGAACCGTCGGAAGCGTACATGACGTTGGCGGCGAGCGTGCCGCTGGCCGGCCGGAAACTCGCCGTGCGATGCGCGGCGGTGGCAACGCGATCTATCGCCGCGCTTTGCGAGAGCATCGCATCCTGCATCGCGCGGTTTCGTTCCCACAGGTACGCCGACGGAAGAACCCCGATGAGAAACGCCGCGGCGATGGTTGCAAAGTGGGGCCAGGGCGCCCGCTGCGCAGGCGCAGGCGCAAGAAGGCGTTCGACGCGTTTGCTCAGCTCTTGCGGCGCTCGCCGGCGCGGTTCCAGCGAGGCAATCGTGTCAACGTCTCGTTCCGCTTCGCCGACGAGCTTGGCGCACTCCGCGCAGACTCGCAGGTGAGCTTCCAGCGCGGCAGACTCGGCGTCGTCGAGGGCACCCAGTGCATAGAGCGCGGCGCGCTCCCCGAAATGCGCGTCGGTCATCGGTCGCCTCCGTCGGATCCAAGGCTTGCGGCAATCTTGCGCAGGCCGAGGCTGATGCGGCTTTTGATCGTGCCGAGCGGCGCGTTGAGTTCCGCGGCGATCTCCGTGTGCGTCTTTCCTTCGTAAAACGCGAGCGCCACCGCGGCGCGCTGGTCGTCGGGAAGTTTAGCGAAGGCGCGGCGCACGCGGTCGCGCTCGATGGGATCGCCCACTTCGAGCTCTTGGTGTTCCGGCGGCATCGCGGCGAGCCGCTCCTCTAAGCGAAGCCGGCGGCTCTGGCGGCGCCGCCGCGAAATCGCTTCGTTGCGCACGCAGACGACCAGAAAGCTGCGCACCGAGCCGCGCCCGGACGAATACGCCGAGGGCGATCGCCACAATCGGGCGATTGCATCCGCAACGCAGTCCTGCGCCTCTTCGCCGTTGCCTAGGACGTTGTACGCGACGGAGTAGAGCAGCGACGCGTATTCCCGATACGCCCGCGCGAACGCCCAACGCTCGTGTGCCGCGAATGCTACCGCCAAAGCCTCCTCGTCGCCGGGCGCCCGTGCCATGGGGTCCGGGGTTTCGACGCTCCTCCAAGGAACGCCGCCAGGCTTCCAAGCGGATGGAAATGCGCCTACTCTTCCTGCGCGACCTCGATCTTGGCGCGCTCGGCGAGCTCGTGGACGACGGAAGAATCCGCTAGGGTGGTCGTGTCCCCAAGCGTGCGCCCCTCGGCGATGTCGCGCAGCAACCGGCGCATGATCTTGCCGCTGCGCGTCTTGGGAAGCTCTTGGGTAAACGTCACGTACTTCGGGCGCGTGAACTTGCCGAGTTTCGACGCAACGTGATCGCGCAGCTCGTCGCCAAGCTCCGGCGTTCCGGTAAGACCGCCCTTGAGCGAAACGAATGCATAGATTGCCTGTCCCGTCATCTCGTCGAGCTTACCGCAGACGGCCGCCTCCGCGACTCGCGGATGATCGGCCAGCGCGCTTTCGACCTCCGTGGTTGAGATGCGGTGGCCGCTGACGTTCATCACGTCGTCGATGCGGCCCATGAACCAGTAGTTGCCGTCGGCATCGCGACGCGCGCCGTCGCCGGCGAAGTAACGATGAGGAACCTTCGACCAGTAGGTCTGCTCGTAACGCTCGTCGTCGCCCCAAATGCCGCGCAGCATGCCGGGCCACGGCTGCGTGAGCACGACGTAGCCGCCGCCGCCGAGTGGGACGCTCTCACCGCGATCGTTTACGATGTCGGCGCCGATGCCGGGCAAGGGGCGCGTCGCGCTGCCCGGCAGCAGCGTCGTGACGCCGGGAAGCGGTGCGATCATGATGCCGCCGGTCTCCGTCTGCCACCAGGTATCGACTACCGGCGTGGTGTTCGCTCCGATCCACTCGCGATACCAGATCCAAGCTTCGGGATTGATGGGCTCCCCGACCGTGCCCAGCAGCCGCAACGATGACAGATCGTGCTTGGCCGGATACTCCGTTCCCCACTTCATGAAGGTCCGGATCGCCGTCGGCGCCGTGTAGAGAATCGTGACGCCGTACCGTTCGACGATCTCCCAAAAGCGGTCCTTATCGGGGAAATCGGGCGTGCCTTCGTAGAGCACGCTGGTCGCGCCGTTTGCCAACGGTCCGTAGACGATGTACGAGTGTCCCGTCACCCAACCGATGTCGGCGGTGCACCAATAGATGTCGCGCTCTTTTTTGAGGTCGAAGACGAGCTCGTGCGTCATTGCCGCCTGCGTCAGGTATCCCGCCGTCGTATGCTTGATGCCCTTCGGTTTTGCGGTGGTGCCGCTCGTATAGAGAAGGAAGAGCAGGGCCTCGGCGTTCATCGCTTCGGGCTCGCACTCCGTCGATTCGCCTGCGACCAGCTCGCTCCACCAAATGTCGCGCGTCTCGTGCATGAAGACGTCGTCGCCCACACGGCGGGCCACGATGCAGTGCGCGATGGTCGGCGTATGCTCCATCGCGATGTCGCAGTTGCGTTTGAGCGGCACTTTGTTCCCGCGGCGCCAGCCGAAATCCGCGGTGATGAGCGCGACGCAGCTTGCATCGTTGACGCGATCGACGATCGATTCGGGCGAGAAGCCGCCGAAAATCACCGAGTGAGCGGCGCCGATGCGGGCGCAGGCGAGCATGGCGACCGGCAACTCGGGAATCATCGGCATGTAGATCGCGACGCGGTCGCCTTTACGAATTCCCAGCTTGCGCAATCCGTTGGCGAACCGGTTGACGTCCTCGAGAAGCTCGCGATAGGTCAGCGTGCGGCGGTCGCCAGGCTCGCCTTCGAAATAATAGGCGATCTTTTCGCCCTTTCCGCAGCGCACGTGGCGGTCGAGACAGTTGACCGCGACGTTGAGCTCCCCGTCCCCGAACCACTTCGCAAAGGGTTCGTTCCACTCCAGCGTTACGGTGAAGGGCTTGCTCCATTCCAGCTTGCGCGCCCAGCCGGCCCAAAACGCGGTGTAGTCGCGCTCGGCTTGCTCGTAAAGTTCGCCGGTCGCGTTGGCTTGAGATGCAAACTCGGGAGAGGGTGGAAAGCGGCGGTGCTCCTCAAAGAGCGCCTCGATGGCGGAACTCATATGCGTGTCGACTTACGGGGGCCGCGCGGACAGGCCTGCCGAACCCTTCGACAATCCTTCGACAAGCTCAGGATGACATTGCTTAGGGTGACACAGAGATAAAAAATGCTGGCCGCACTCGTCCTTGCTGCACTGACCGCTCCGGCGCAAACCGGACTCGCAACGATTCAATATGACGCGCCCCCGCCGAACTTCGCGATTGCAACGGCGCGTGGGACGACCTATCTTTCGGATCTGCGCGGACGCGTGGTGGTCGTGGATTTTTGGGCCACTTGGTGCGACGTTTGTACCGCCGAACTGCGAGACTTCGTTCGCGCCGCAGACGTCTTCGGCAAGGGCATCGCGGTGGTGACGGTTTCCGACGAAATACCCGGGGTTGCGTCGAGTTATCTCCAGCATTGGGACATCGCGTTGCCGCTGGTGGAAGATGAGCAGGGTGCAATTTTTCGCATCTATTCCGTGTCGAAAGTTCCGGTGACGCTGGTGCTCGACCCGGCGGGTGCCGTTTCGTACGTTTCCGTTGGGGGGCTAAGCTGGCAAGAACTGCTCCAAGCAATCGACCGCGCCCAAGGTGACGCTGCGGCTGGCACTCACGCCGCAGGAGTGCTACAGTAGGGGGCGTGATGGAGAGCATCGGCCTCGACAAGCGTAAGGCCTACATTTTGGCCACGGTGGTTTACGAATACATCGCCACCGCCGAGCCTGTCGGTTCCCAGGTATTGACCCAGAAATACAATCTCGGGATCAGCTCGGCGACCGTACGAAATGAGATGGCCGAGCTCGAAGCCGCCGGCTACTTGGTGCAACCGCACACCTCTGCCGGCCGGATTCCCTCCGATGCCGGTTATCGCACCTACGTCGACCGGCTGATGCAGCCCGAAGAGCTAACCGGCGACGATCGCCGGCGCATCCGCGACGAGTTGAGCGACGCCACTCGTGAGCTCGACGAAATTATCGATCACACGACGCGCCTGCTCGGGCGCCTCTCGAATAACTTGGCGTTCGTGACCAAGCCGCAGCAAGAGACGCAAACCTTCAAACATATCCAGCTGATCTGGCTCTCGCCGCACACCGGGGTCGGGATCGTGGTAACCTCGCTCGGCGTCGCCGCACAGAGTCTCTTCGAGCTGGGCGCCGAGGTTCAGCCCGACGATTTGACCCGTTTCTCAAACGCGCTCAACGCGCGACTTGCAAATCGGCCGCTTCGTGAGGTTACGGAGAGCGAGATCTCACATGCGGCGCGCGAAGTTGGCGTTTCGGAGGACCTTCGCGGCGCCGTGGTCACCGCGTGTCTCTCGGCGCGATCGAACGAACAGCCCACCATCGCGGCGGCCGGCGCGCAAAATCTGCTCGATCAGCCCGAGTTTCAGGATCTTCGGAAGCTTCGTTCGATCTTGCGCATCGTGGAAGAGCAGAAGACGCTCTACCAAATCGTCGCAGACGCGATGACCGCCGATACCGCGAGCGTCAAGATCGGGCGCGAGCTTGGCAGCGAAGAGCTAGCGGACCTCTCGATCGTAACGGTGCCGTATCATTTCGGCTCTCACGCCTTTGGAATGCTCTCGATCCTGGGGCCTCGGCGCATGCCCTATGCGCGGCTCCTGGCGCTCGCTTCCGGCACCGCCGAATCGCTGAGCCAACGTCTCTCCGACGTGGACCACATTCCAAGCTCGTAACATGTCGGTCACGGACTATTACGAAATCCTCGGCGTTGCTCGCGATGCTTCAGGGGAGGAGATCAAGCGGGCTTATCGCGCACTCGCGCGCCGGCATCATCCCGACGTCGCGGAAGATAAGTCGATAGCCGAGCATCGCTTCAAAGAGATCAACGAAGCCTATGAGGTGCTCTCCGATCCCAGTAAACGAGCGCAGTACGACCGCTACGGCTTCGTCGGCAACGGAGCGTCGGCGGGGCCGGGCGACTTTGGCTTCGGGGGCGGATTCGGCGACATCTTCGACATGTTTTTCGGCGGCGTGCGTGGCGCGCAGCCGCGCCGTCAGGGTCCGCAGCGCGGTGCGGATCTGCGCTACGACCTCGAGATCACGCTCGAAGAAGCATTCGCCGGTACGACCCAAGAGATCGGCTTCGATCGTCTGGCGCCGTGCGACGCGTGTAAAGGGACCGGCGCCAAGCCCGGGACGGTCGTTACCCCCTGCGATCGCTGCCGCGGCAGCGGAACGGTTCGGATGACGCGACAGACCCCGCTTGGGCAGATGGTCACGCAATCGGCGTGCACGCATTGCGGCGGCGAAGGGCACGTCACCGCGCATCCCTGCGAAACCTGCGCAGGGCGAGGCGCTCGAGAGATCGAGACGCGCCTGACCGTCAACGTGCCGGCCGGAGTCGACGATGGTTCGCGGATTCGCATTGCCGGCAGCGGGGAGGGAGGGACGCGCGGCGGAGCACCCGGCGATCTCTACGTGTATTTGAGCGTCTTGCCGCACTCACTCTTCCGTCGCGAGGGTCGAGACACGTTCGTGGACGTGCCGGTGAGTTTTCCGACGGCCGCGCTGGGCGCGACGATCGACGTTCCTTCGCTCGGCGGCCAAGTCGACGTCACGATTCCGCCGGGGACGCAATCCGGCGCGACCTTCCGGCTGCGAGGATTGGGCATGCCCACGGTGCGAGGCGCCCAGCGCGGCGATCATCACGTGACCGTTCACGTCGCGGTTCCGGCGAAAATGAATAAGCGCCAACGCGATGCGCTCGAAGCCTACGCACTTGCCGGCGGCGACGAGATCGACGACCGGAGCTTCTTGGAGCGCGTGAAGGACGCGTTCCGTCCCGAGTGATTGCGGCGCGCCGATTTTTCGTCGAGGGCGCGAAGGAGATTGGTGAATCCGTCGAGATCGGCGGAGCCGACGCCCACAAGATTGCCAACGTCTTGCGATTGAGCGCCGGGGATCGTATCGCCGTGATCGACTCGACGGCGCGAACGTTTGCGGCGGCGATCGCGGCTCTTGGGCGCGTCGTGCGTGCCACCATCGAGGAGGAGATTTTCGACGACCGCGCGCCGCCGGCGGCAATACGGATTGATGTCGCGCAAGCCGTACCGAAAGGGCGCCGAATGGACTTCGTTGTCGAGAAAGGCAGCGAGCTGGGCGTCGAGGCCTTCCTTCCCTTCTATTGCGAGCGCAGCGTCGGTCGCGACGTCGGCGCCGAGAAGGCGGCGCGCTGGCAGCGCATCGCGCGCGCGGCCGCGCAGCAGTGCGGTCGTAAAAGCGTTCCCGCCATCCTCGAGCCGATGCCGTATCAAAGGCTTTTGGAGCGATTTGGCGAGTACAACGCGGTACTCTTCGCATGGGAACTCGCGACGCCGGCGCCACTGCATCGGCGCCTGGCCGAGGCGTTACCGGCCTCAGGCCGGGTACTGGTTGTCGTCGGCCCGGAGGGCGGTTTCACGCATGAGGAAGCGGAGCTCGCGCAATCCCGCGGTGCCGCAATGCTCTGGCTCGGCCCGCGCGTTTTACGCACAGACACGGCCGCTCTCGTGCTGTTGGCGGTGATTGGCGCCGTCATGTCGTAAAAACACCGGCACGGCATGCCACTTCCCTTTTCAATCGTCATTCCGACCTACAACGAGGCCGCCGGCATCGAAAAGCTGCTCCGAGCGCTGGGGGCGACCTTCGCTGCGAATGGGCTCGATGGAGAGGTCATCGTCGTTGACGACAACTCTCCAGACGGCACCGGCGATGTCGTCGAGCGGCTTGCGCGAGAGCTGCCCGTGCGCTGTCTGCACCGCAGTGGAAAGTTGGGGCTCTCCAGCGCCGTGATCGACGGTTGGGCGATCGCGCGCAGCGACTCGACCGTGCTTGGAGCAATGGACGCAGACTTTAGCCACGACGTCAACGCGCTTCCGAAGATGGTGCAAGCGCTCGAATCGGGAGCGTATGGTCTGGCGATCGGCAGCCGCTACGTACCGGGGGGCGGAATCGCCAATTGGCCCAAGCGGCGCATCATCGTTTCCCGCGTTGCCTGCTGGTTGGCGCGGCCGCTCACGAACGTTAAGGACGTGACCAGCGGTTTCTTTTTGGTTCGGCGCGACGCTTTGGCCGGCGTCGTGTTAGACCCGATCGGATTCAAGATCGGCCTCGAAGTCATTGCCAAAGCGCAGTATGGAAAGGCGATCGAGGTTCCGTACGTCTTTACCGACCGCGTTGCCGGCGAATCGAAGCTCAACGAACGAGAAATCTTCAACTATCTCAAGCAACTCGGCAAACTCTACTCGGCTTGGCTGCGTCCGAAGCGCGCCAAGGAACGAGCCGCTTAGTGCCGCGGCCCGACTGGTTGCCCGCCCGCCGCACCAAAGAGAGCCACGTTTCGGATGAGGCGTTGTGGAGCAAATGTCCGAAGTGCGGCGAGGTGCTCTACCGGCGCGATTTAGCGGCGAATCTCTTTGTGTGCACGCGCTGCGGCTATCACTTTCGCATGAAAGCGTACGACCGCATCGCGTCGATCGCCGACGGCGAGTTTACCGAGTTGGGCGCGGACGTACTACCCGGCGATCCGCTAGACTGGTCCGACCGAAAAAGCTATCCGGCGAAGCTCAAAACCGACCGCGAGCGCAGCGGGCTTTCCGAATCGGTCGTCTGTGGGTTTGCCTCCGTTGGGGGACACCGCGTTGGCTTGGGCGTGATGGACTTCCATTTTCGCGGCGGGACGATGGGGCAAGTCACGGGCGAGCGGATTACGCTGCTGCTCGAAGCGGCACGCCGCGAACACGTGCCCTGCATCATTTTTGCCGCCTCCGGCGGCGCCCGGATGGAAGAGGGCATGCTGGCGCTCATGCAGCTCGCGAAGACGACCGCGGCGGTCTCGCGTTTCATGGCCGACGGCAACTTTTACCTCGTCGTGCTGACCGATCCGACCAGCGGCGGCGTGTCCGCGTCCTTTGCCTTTCAGGCCGACGTAATCGTTGCCGAATCCAAAGCCATGATCGGTTTCGCGGGACGGCGGGTGATCGAGCAGACGATCCGCCAGCGCCTCCCCGATCAGTTCCAAACCGCCGAGTTTTTGTTGGAGAAGGGCGCGATCGATATGGTCGTCGAGCGCTCGGATCTCAAAGATACTCTGGTGCGCCTGCTGGAGTACGCGGCTCATGAGTAACAATATCATCGTCGAGCGCGAGCGAAGCTTGGTCGAGTTGGAACGGCGCATCGCCGAACTACGCGAGGCCTCGGCCGCGCAGCCGCTAGATATGTCGAGCGAGATCGCCGCGCTGGAACAAAAGTACCAGCAGATCCTGCAAGAGCTTTTCGGAACGCTCTCGCCCTGGGAGAAGGTGCACATGGCGCGCCACCCCAATCGGCCGACCTCCCTAGACTATATCTCGCGTTTCGATCGGTTCGACGAGCTGCACGGCGACCGGCATTTCCGCGACGACCCGTCCATCGTCGGCGGCTTCGGGACCCTGCGATCGCGCAACGTCATGGTGCTGGGCCAGCAGCGCGGGCGCGATACGAAAGAGAACTTACGCCGAAACTTTGGGATGCCCACACCGGAAGGCTATCGCAAGGCAACCCGTCTGGCCCGGCTCGCGTCGCGGTTGCGGCTGCCGATCGTGACCTTCGTCGACACCAAAGGTGCCGATCCCGGCATCAGTTCGGAGGAGCACGCGCAGTCGGAAGCGATTGCCATTTGCCTGCAGGCCTTTACGACGGCGACGGTTCCGATCGTGGCGACGGTCGTCGGCGAGGGCGGTTCGGGCGGGGCGCTCGCGCTCGCGATTGCCGACGTCGTCATCATGCTGGAGCACAGCACGTATTCGGTTGCGTCTCCCGAGGGCTGCGCCGCGATCTTGTGGTCGGATGCGAGTAAAGCGGAAGAAGCGGCAGCTCACTTGAAGTTAACCGCTAATGATTTGCACCGGTTCGGTATCGTGGACCAGATACTCCCCGAGCCGTTGGGCGGCGCCCATCGCAATGCGCATGACGTTGTGACGCAGACGTTAGGCGCCGTCGACGCGGCGCTCTCGCGCTTGGCGTCCCTAACGCCGGAAATGCTCTTGGACCAGCGGTATCGAAAATACCGTCGATTGGGAGAATGGCAAGCAGAAGGCTTAGAACCCGTTCGAACGGCGCGCTGAGACGCGCGCGCCCCGTCCTTCGCGCCGCCGGCCGTCTGCTGGCAGCGGCAGTCGTCCTACTCCTGGTGGTGCTCGTGGTCGTCCAGTTTGCGCGCGCAATCGGAGACGACCTCGCCGCCGAACGCCAGCTTTCAGCGATTCGCGCCGATATGGTCTCGCTGCAAAGGCAACGCGACGAACAACTGCGAGAGCTGAGCCGGCTTCGCGATCCAGAAGGTGCCGTTCCGGAGATCCACGACCGCTTGCGTCTCGTGCGGCCAAACGAGGCCCTAATCTTCGTATCGCCCCAACCTGCCGCGTCGCCGTGAGCGACACGCTCAAAGGAGTCGTCATTAACCTCAACGCCTACGGAGCGACGGTTCGCCTCGAAGGAGGCGATCTCGCAACCGCGAGCGCGTCCGACGTAGCCGAGCATCGCGATCAGTATCAGCGCTCGCTGTTGCGGCGCAAACGCTTGGCATTCGAAGCCCGGCGAGACGGCCGCCGCTGCTCGGTTTCGCTCGCTCCGCAAATCAGCGACGACGATCTCGAAGAGCAGATCGCTTTGTATCTCAAGAGCACGCAGGGATGGGAGCCGGCCGACGCGGTGCCGGCGGCCGAGCGCCATTTCCTACAAAAGAAACGGCGGGCGGCGTACTTTGCGGCGAAGCAGCATCCATGAGTAAGCGATTCGCGATTATCTCGATCGGCACGAACTCGACCCGGTTGCTGCTGGCCGACATCGCACCGGCGGTTCCGCGCATCGAAACCGCTCGCTCCGTCGGCACGCGGATCGGCGAAGGTTTGGGGGAGCAGGGACGGCTCGGGGACGAAGCGATGCAGCGGACGCTCGAGGCGATCGCACAGTTTCACCGGGCTGCGAAAGGGCATTACGTCCGGCTCTTCGCGGTCTCGACGAGCGCGCTTCGCCGAGCGGAGAACGCGGACGATTTTTCGCAGCGCGTCGAGGCGTTGCTGGGCACGCCGTTGCGCATCCTTTCCGGAGAAGAAGAAGCGGTGGCATCCTATCGGGGCGCGCTGACGGCATTGGGTGAACTGCGCGGCGAACGAGTGGGCGTGCTGGATGTCGGTGGCGGCAGCACGGAGTACGCCGCCGGCACCTCGACGGAACCCGAAAAGGTGATCTCATGCGAGATAGGCGCCGTGCGCGTCACGGAGGCTGTGCCGGAGTTGGCGGGTCGCGACGGCGCAGTCAAAGAGGATAGCGTCGAGCGCGCTCGCGCGATCGCTCGCAAAGCGCTCGAACCTTTGGCGGAGTGCGCGGCCGTCGAACGGCTCGCGTTGGTTGGTGGGAGTGCAACGACGGTCGCCGGGATGCTGCGAGGCCGGCGAACACCTATCTATTCCTACGATTTGAGCCGTGCGGATTTGCAACGCGCGCTGGAGCGTTTGCTGCCGATGCCGCTCGAAGAGCGCAAGAAGGTCGACGGCATGAAGCCGCAACGTGCCGACATCCTTCCGGGGGGAATCATTGCGATCGACACCGCGATGGAGATCCTCGGCTCCGACAAAGCCATCGCGACGACGTCGGATCTGCTGCTGGGCATCTTGCTGCAGGAGCGGGATGCTAAGCCAGTGCAAGCACAGGCCGTCTACAGCAAGGCTTCGGAGACGCGTGGGAGATTTCGTACATGAACGATTCGCAGATACACGAGCATATTGAGGGCCTCGTTGCCGAAGAGCATCGGCTGCTCGAGCACGGCGATCGATCCAAACTAACCAGAGACGACCTCAAACACCTCGATGAGATCTCCGTACGGCTCGACCAGTACTGGGATCTACTGCGCCAGCGGCGCGCGCGACGCGACGCTGGACAAGACCCCGATGTCGCCGACGTGCGCAGTGCAGAAATCGTGGAACATTACCAGCAGTAACCATTTGGGATGGTGGTGGAATAGGCAGACACAGCAGACTTGACACGAACCGTTGAGCCGTAGTCGCGGGAAACCCGCTACGGGATGCGCTCAAAGTCGGCGAACTCTCTGTCGCGGTGACGTGACGACGCCGAGCCAAGCTTCGCTTCGGCGATGAAGGTGTAGAGACTGGACGGGCGCGACCTACGTGAGATCGATCTCATAGGGTCAAGGCACAGTCCGGACCACAAACGCGACTGGCGCGGTGGCTAAAGCCATAGTGGTGCGAAAATCTGCAGTCCGAAAGGACGTCCGGGTTCGACTCCCGGCCATCCCATGAAAACCCGTCTTTTACGGAATGTTTTGTGCGCCCAGCTTGCTGCGGCGGCCATTCGGTGGCCCTACGGCGTCTAGCTTTGGTGGGGCACTCCAGGAGTTCGTCGAGCGGCTCGTTAACCAGCAAGCTCCGCCTTTGCGCGCGGCATAAATCGCGGTCCCAGGAGAAGCCTATGTGCCGATCATGCATCAGCTCGCTGATCGCCGACCGGGTGACGTTTAACCGCTGGAACGCCGCTCCAAACCGTCGCGAGTTTATCACCTATACCGTCGCGGCCGGGGCTGCGATTACGGCGACGGCGGCCCGCAACGCCGACGCCGCTGGCGGCGCAGATGTGATCTTTCGCAACGGCACAATCATTCCGATGACCGCTCAGCGCGCACCGGTCGAGGCGCTCGCGATTAGCGGAGGCAAGATCCTCGCGATCGGATCGGAATCGGACGTTTTAGCGTTGGCCGCCGGCGCGACCAGTATCGTCGACCTGCAGGGCCGCACGCTGCTGCCGGGGCTCATAGATCCGCACCATCATACCTGCCTCTCCGCGCTTTGGGCCAGCCTCCTCATAAACGTGGGATACACGAAGTACTCGACGCGCGCGGAGGTCATCGCGGCGCTGAAGGCAGCGGTAGCGAAGACACCACGGGGGCAGTGGATTCGAGCGGGTTATTTCGACAACGTGCTTCAAGGGGGCGACCTTTCGATGAAGCAATTGGACGCGGTTTCAACCGAGCATCCGATCTTCGTCTGGTACGTGAACGGGCACGTGGCCGCCGCCAATTCGACGGCGTTCCAGCTCGTCAAAATCCCCCAAGATGTCGGCGTCCTTCCCGGCGGCGGCCACTTTGGCCGTGGGCCTGACCACAAGTTGAACGGCCTGATCTATGAAGAACCGGCACTGTTGCGCTTCACCGCGGTTGCCGTGCCCGATATCACGCCTGAGATGATGGCGAAGGCGTTGGTATCATATACGAAGCAAGTGGCGGCGGTCGGCAACACGACGCTGCACGAGCCGGGCACCATCAAGCCGGAATGGGTACAGCCGCTCGCGAGGCTGTCCAACGCACTCGACGTGAGGCTGAGCGCAAGCTTGTCGACGGACGCGATAGAGCAAAGCAAGGCTTTCGCCGCGCTGGGCCCGGGCGCCAAGGCGAGGATGATCGCCGGCAGCCGGCTTTCGCTCTACGGTATCAAGTTCTGGGCCGACGGGTCGAACCAGACGGAAACGGGCGCGCAAACGAAACACTACCTACACAGCACGCGGAAGGGAAAAACGAACTACTCCGAATCTCAGATGGCGCAGATGTGTCGCGCGGCGATGAACGCCGGGTGGCCGATCTTGATTCACTGCCACGGCGATGCTGCGATCGATGACGCGCTCGATGCGATCGAGTCGGCCTATGGCGCCAACCCGGCGACGGGACTTAACCGGATCGAACACGCAACGATGGCGCGTCAGGACCAGCTTGAACGGATGAAGCGGCTCGGCGTAGAGCCAACCTTTCATATGAATCTCGTGCTCCTGTATGGCGCGGCCTACCGCGACGAGATCTTCGGGCCGGAACGGACGAAGTTCGTGAATCCAGCCGCCGCGTGTGTGAAGGCGGGCATCCCCTTTAGCCTGCATACCGACGCGCCGGCGGCACCAATCGGTCCGCTGCGCCTCGTTCAGACCGCGATGACGCGTCGCTGCGAGATCGATGGGTCGGTGATCGGTCCAGATCAGGCAATCGCGCTCGAGCAGGCGCTGATGGCCGTGACCATCCACGCGGCGCGGCAAATCGGAATGGAGGACAGAATCGGCACGCTAGAGAGCGGCAAGGAGGCCGATCTGACGATCCTCGAGAGCGATCCGTACAAGACGGATCCCGCGAAGATCATGGCGATCAAGGTCAGCGAAACCTGGGTCGGCGGCGAGAAAAAATTCGGCTGAACCTTCTCACGGCCCGACGCTCGTGACGGCGATTTGTCACGTTTTGTCACGGACGGGTCGGAAACGGTCGGGATCGGGAGGTACGATCAGGGAACCGGTGCGGCGGAATAGCTGATGGATTAACATTTTTCGGTAACGGGCGGGACCGGCTGGAATCCCCGAGCTTCGGTTCGACTCCCGGCCATCCCAAAAAGTAGCTCTTATTTGTGCTTTTTTGACGCGGTCAATCCCCGTTATTGACTCGCCATAAGCCGAGCGGCGGAAGCCGTTTTAGCGCCGTAACTCCTCCACCGCAATGAATTGAAAATTGGCATCCATGAGCTCGTGCGTCTTGGGATCCCTGATGCCCACGTGCCATTCAGTGTGGCGGCAATCGGTGGGGTACATGAAGACTTCGCTCGCGATAACATGCTCGTAGCCTTCGATTGCCATGGCTGCACATCCCGACGGAAAAATCCCGGGATCGAATTCAATCAGGTAATGGCCCGTGTTAAGATGCTGTACGGAAAACCCCTTACCGTTAATAATGGTGCCATTGTCTGCAACAAGACCCGCAACGCTAACGCTGGTCCCGACCGGCGCACCAAAATGGTAAAACGTCTCCGCTGAAACCGGGCCAAGGACCGCGATAGCAAAGGCAATGACGAGAAGGAGAAAGCGGTTCATCTGAGTGTGCTCCTATGACTGTTGCTGCTAAGGGTGGAACGTTAGGCGGTGTGCATTCGGTTCCCCGTGTCACATTTTGTCACCGACGGGTCGGAAATGGGTCGGTATCGACCGGGACTAGTGGGGATCCGGTGCGACGGAATAGCGTGACGGATTAACACTTTTCGGTAACGGACGGAATTCGGCTGGAATCTCCGAGTGTGGGTTCGACTCCCGGCCATCCCATTAAAGCTTTTAGGGATTTTTGCCGCACGTAAACAACCCCTCACACGGGTTCTACACGAGGCCAATTCGCGCGATACGAAAGGGTTGTCGGAGCCTGCGACGGTAGCTGAAGCTTCGCTTTGGGAGGGTCTGCTTTGATACGTCGTTTCAGCATGCCGGCGGCAATCGGCTTGGCTCTACTGCTGGGGGCGTGCGGCGGGCGCGGTCAAGAGCAAAGTGCGGCTTCGCCCGAGGCGAGCACCGCTTCGACGACTGCAAGCGCCGAGGCGAGTGCGGCGACTGCGTCCGCTACCACATCGGCGCCGGAGCCCACCCCAACGCCCGATCTAAACTTGCTCTCGTGGAAGAACGGAACGATCGTGCGGACCTATCCGCTCCAGGCGCTGGGGCCGAATCCCGATGCGAGCCGATTCGCCGAAGATCCGCCGGATTACCCAGCTGGCGCGAAGGGTCCGTTCGTCTACGTTTTTGAGCTCCCAGCATCCGCCGCCATTACGTCGTTCTCGGCGGACCTTCCGAAGGTGGATCCGAGCGCAACGCCCGCAACGGTCACCTTTGCGACGTCGGCGACCGGCCCGACAGGCGATTTCAAGGGCGCGGGAACGATTACGGCGACGAGCACCGGCGGGGTCCAACAATTGCCCGTCTCCCTTAGCGCGCGCTGGATCCAGGTCACCGCGGACGGTCCGCAATTCAGCGAGATCGGGGCGGCCGGCACGCTTCCGCCGCTCGCGCCGAGCGTTTCGCCATCGGGCATCTACGTCGAGCTGGATTCGTCGCCGGAAAAGAACGGCTCGTTCAATTCGGTTCCGACCGACGCGGATCCATGGTACCGGCGCGTGGCGACCTTCGGCAGCGGCATGACGGCCGTGCGTTGTTTCAATGGCCGCAGCGGTGATGCGTACCCCGGCGAATTCGATGGACGCACGTGGACCTTCACAAACGGCGGCAACTCTGGACGCGCCGTCGTCAACGAGGACGCGTCGTTGATTGTCGGGATGCTGGGCAGCGACCCTGTCTACCTCATGCGCTCGAATCAGCAACCTAAGTTTTGCTATCCGAGCAATATCGGCTCGGGGCCGCATCAGGTCTTGGTGCTCGACGCCGCCAGCCCCGTCAGGCTCTGGCCGATCGGAGAAACAAACGGGCCGGGCGGCTACGCGTACGAACGCATGAATGCGGGAATGCTCGATGCGGCCGCACTCGACGGGAAAGAGATGGTGCTGCTCAACAACATCTGCTTCTCGTCGCAGTTCCTAGGCAAAAGCCAAGCCGACGCGCTGCTCAAATGGGTCGGCTTGGGGCATAAACTGCTGATCTACGACGCGGACACGTGCAGCAGCTCGAGCTACGACTTCCTCCCCTATCCATTTAAGACGTCGAACCCCGGCGCGCACGGCGCCTCGGGCAAGCGTCTCATTCTCGTCGAGTCAGACGCGCTGGGATCGAGCGATAAGAGCGACGCCGCACATTATTTCGATCCACAGCCCTGGGTCCAAAACAGCAACCAACTGGGCGATGCCAACATTGTCATCACCAGCGACCCGCACTGGTGCGGTCATCTCTTCGGGACGAACGTGCTAAACGATAATGGGTTCATGCAGATGTACGCACCGTACGGGAGCGGCACCATCGTCTACGGCGGTTTTGACTCCGACGACGGAAGCGTCCCATCGTATCAGCGCGTGCGCTCTTTGGAGTTCGCCTTGCCGGTCCCCAACGATCTCCCCTGCACGCAGAAAGTCGCCGGCGGCTTCGTGATTCAGCCGAACCAAGAAGGCACGTTTACGGCCGGCAAGCCTCAGGCTCAACGCTACGCGCTCGAGCTCTTGGCCAATCAAGGTTGGAAGGGGCGCGTCATCGTTTCGACGACCGGCGATTTCCAAGCTAGTGTGACCCCGAGCTCGTTCGACATTGCGGGCGGCACGCAGTCGCTAAAGGTTACCGTGACGATACCCCCTTCGGCCAAACCCGGCGCGCATACGGTTAACGTCATCGGAAACGCTGGGGCCGGGCAGACGGCGCAGGCGTCGATTACCCTCACGGGAACGGCACCTATCAAAAAGACAGTGCTGCAGAAGCATCAGAGCATCCGCATCTACGGCATTCACTTCGATTACGACAGCGCGCGCATCCAACCGCGCTCGGAGCCGGTAATCGCCGACATCGCCGCGCTCATGCGCGCGAATCCGAGCTGGCGCTTTGAAATTTCCGGCCACACCGATTCCGACGGCGGCGCGGCCTACAATTCGGGGCTCTCGCAGCGGCGCGCGCAATCCGTCGTCAACGACCTAGTGACGCACTACGGCATCGCGCGCAGCCGCATGGCCGCCAAGGGTTACGGATTGACGCGCCCGGTTGCAACGAACGCAACCGACGCCGGTAAGGCCCTCAACCGCCGAGTCGAACTCGAGCGCCTTCAGTAGAAAAAGGGCAGGCTGCGCGTCGGTGGACGGGCGCAAGCGGCGTCGGGAACGCCCCTTAGTATGTTGGCGCGATGGTGGTAGCCAAACGGTAGCCATCGCACGTAACTTTCGTGGCCCCGCGTAAACCCTTATTACGGTTTTTTGTCGAAAAGGTCTCCGTCCGCTCTAAGCACGCAGTTGCGATCACGTGACGTCTTCCAGATGACAGAGACCTCCGCACTTACTTTGCCACTCGAAGACTAATATATTGCGACTAAGTCAGCTGGGTAGCCAACCACGACATTGACACGCCAATCCCTTAGGAAGCTTTGTGCTCGGAAGGGGCCTTCGATTGAGAGCGAAAGTTTCGGCGAAAGCACTTCATTAAGAAAGGGAACCTAAATGTCCAAGGCTCTTCACAATGAAATGATGTCGATGATTCGTGGAGGAAAAAGCGAATCGGAAATACGCGCAGCGATAGAACCGCGATTGGCCGCGGGCTGCAAGCTAACGACTTATACTGATACCTGCGTCACTAACACAGGTACAAGCGGCTATAAGCAATGTGGCTATATATCGGGTTGTGATGACCCAAGCAATAACACCGATGCCGAGTGTGGCGAATGCCAGGGGTCTTCCTAGCGCGCGGCCCTGAAAGGTAAAGCAGAGCACCAGTTAGTCATCCAGTTTCCGCTAAGTAGTACCTATCCCGACGATGCCGATCTCGATGCGCTTGTCGTGCTCGAAGACACGCTGGAGCAAGATGCTAACGGCGCCTATGAGGTTGACGGGCACGACGCTGGCGCGGGCTTCCGGGACCTCGACTCCGATGAATACACGCCCCTCGCGCCGGCTGGTCTGGCCACCTTTGACGTTCAATCGAACGCCCATAATCGCTGCGGAATGGCCGCCAAATCTCCTACGCTTTTCGAACTCCGTTTTTCTACTCATTGTCCTCTCACCCTAGGTTAATGGTACCCTAATCACGATTCGATGCTTCCCCAGGTGGATTCGGCTTCAATGAGACTTGGGGGATAGAGCAATGACAACTAAGTCGTTCGTCGTGATTTCCGTGGTTAGCGCGATTTCCGCGGCTGCATTCGTTGGAGTGATGCTCTCGAGTGTGCTTCGGACTCCGACCGAGCGGGCGCCGGATGAAAATGGACCAGGCGTAGTCCGCGTAAGCGTGGTCGATGGTTCGGTCGTCGTCCAGCGTGGCGGTAGCCACGTGCAGACGAATGCCGTACCCAACGCGCCGATGCTTCCGGGCGACTATATCTCGACCGCGAACGCGTCGCGCGCCGAGCTGCAGTTCGACGGCTACACGGCTGTTCGGCTCGGCGGGAATGTCCAGGCGCGCATCGTCAGCGACGGCCCGAATAGGCTGCAGCTAGCGGAAGGCACCATAGAGATTGGAATGGCGCAAGACGGCCACGCGATGCAGGTCGATACGCCTTCGGTTGGCGTTCGTACGCGGCAAGCCGGCGACGTTCGGATTTCGATCGTTGCGGATGGCTCGAGCTGGATCACCACGCGGCGCGGTGGCGCCGACGTCGTTACGCCACAGCGCACCTACACGCTCGGTACGGGCACGACGCTTATTGCGCGTGGTTCGGCATCCCATCCATCGGTTACATATAGTCCCGAAGTGGCATTCGATTCGTTCGACGACTTCAACGCGGAGCGCGACAAGACAATGATTGCCGCGCTGAACACAAGTCCGCACTTAAGTTCTAGCATCGCCGGTTACGACGACCTGGGTGCGTATGGCCAGTGGCAAGCCGTCGCCGGCTACGGACAATCTTGGGTGCCGAACGAGCCGGCCGGCTGGGTGCCCTATCGTAACGGTTCCTGGTCCTGGGAAGGAGGGTACGGTTGGACATGGGTAGGCTCCGAGCCGTGGGGCTGGACGCCCTATCACTACGGCAACTGGTACTACTGCGGCTGCGGCGCTTCGGGGTGGGCATGGTTGCCGCCCCGGTCTGCCGCCACACCGGCTTGGTCCCCCGCCCTAGTGGGGTTCTTTGGATTCAACACCGGGGCGCCCGATTACAATAACTGTCAGGGCAACTACGGCTACGCCCCTGGCACCTACAGCGCCCCTGCAGCCCCGTCCGGCAACGCCCTTCCCGCCGCGTCATATAGCTCGGTCACACCCGCCCCGTACGGCGAAGGAGGCCCTAGTGGCCCTGGCCCTGGTAGCTATGACTACCCCGCGACCCCGGACTACGGCTCTGGATATCCAGCTTCATACGGCTACGCCTATCCTTATATCGGGTGGGTCCCGATCGCGCCTTACGAACCGTTCTACGCATGGTATCCCGGCTGGGGGTCGATCGGTTTTGGATGGGGGCCAACCCGCATCACCCACATCACCAACATCACACGCATCCCCAGGATCTACCATAACTTCCGCCACGGCGGCGCGACCGCGACCACGATGCGAAACTTCCGTCACGGAACGGTTTTCGGACACACGCTTGCGGTGAACACCCATGACCTCGGACGGCGTTTCGGAACTATTCACGGAGCGCTGCCGATTGCTCCGACGCGCGATAACTTGGCCTTCTCGCATGGTAGGCTGCACGCGCCCGTGACCTTCTCGAAGGTCTTCAACTCGCCACGCTTCGCATCGGATAGGGCACTTGGCGCACGGACCTCCTTCGCGCGGCAGCAGAAGGATGTAGCCCAGGCCATTCGCGCCGGCCTCACCGGACATGCCACTGCGCACGCAACGGCGACTCGTGCAAATGCCCAAATAGCTCGTGCGAATGTGCCGGCGACTCGCACGAACGCGGCCATTACTCATGCGAATGTGTCAGAAACGCATGCAAATGCATTCCAAACTCGTGCGAAGCTGCCGGTCGCGCGCGGGACTGCGGCCGCGCCGCGTCAGATCGAAGCGAGTCAGCGTGAGAACGTGCCGGTAACCCATGAGAATACGGCACCGGCGGTGCATGCGAATGCGGCTCCGGCGATGCGCCGCGAGAACAGCGCGACGATGCGCGACAACAGCGCGACAATGCGCGACAACAGCGCGACGACGCGCGACAATAGCGCGATGCGCGAAGGGTCGGGAGCATCAGACCGAGTCGCAGCCACCGGCAAGGAGTTCGCGCCATCTGCATCGTGGGACCGCTACAATGAAGCGCGCGGTGAGGCACGGTCGGCTCAGTTTCCGGCCGGTTCCGAGCGCGGAACGCCGGCAATGGATGCGCGCGACGGCGAGGTCTCGCCGCGGAGTGAAGCTGGGCGAGAAGAGCACGCATCCTCCGATCCATGGAGCCGCTTCTCTGCTTCGCGCGACAAATCGTACGGAAGCGCGCGCAACCCGTACGACGAGCGCGAATCGAGTCCGTCGTACGGACATGAAGCGCCCTCGTACTCGCACGGCTCGTATGGATCGCCGTACTCTCGCGGATCGTATCCGTCGTACTCTCGCGGATCGTATCC
>JBEKMH010000021.1:0-36157 GCA_050008615.1 Candidatus Cybelea sp. | reverse complement strand
ATATCAGCCTTGGCAACCAGAACATCGGGGGCGACGTGTGGTCAATCCAATGGGATGGGAAATACATGGTGCTAGAGGGCATCACAAACGCAAGTGCGACGCTAAACCGTTTAGCTATTTCGGGGTCGTCGGCAACGATCGTCGGACAGACGACCTTCAATGCAGACACCCATCATGTGAGGGGCTCGTGGATTCGGGGAGGCTCGGTACTGCTACCGTGGGGCTCTCGTCATCCGCGCCTCGGTTTTTGGCGCTATCCCTCCGGAGGTAAAGCGACCAAGGTGTTCACGGGTAAGCGCTTCGGTCGGATATCGAGCCTTAATGGCCTCACCGTCAGCATCGCACCAAGCCGCTAATGAGGCGCGCGTAGTAAGTGCGAGCCTCGGTTCTTGGCTATCGCGCGTTAACGCTCGGTGCGGCGATACTCCTTGGTAGTTGCGGCGGATCGCAGCCGCCGATCGGCGCGCCGGGCGCTATGCCGCAAACGCCAACCGCAGCCCACGCCAATCGTGGCAAGTCGTGGATGCTGCCAGAAGCGAAGAACGAGGACTTGATTTACGCGACGGGTGGTTGTGGAGGGACATGCGTCTTATCATATCCGGCAGGTAAGCTTGTTGGAAGCTTGGACGCGGGTGCGGAGGGCGACCTGGATGTGGCGGGCTGCGTCGATGGTGATGGTGACGTTTTTCTTCCAGATTATCAAAGCGAGCTTGAATATGCGCACGGCGGTGACAAGCCTATTGCAAGACTAGAACTGCAGGGGAGCAAAGGGGCGTGCTCGGTTGATTCAAGGACTGGAAATCTCGCCGTAATATATAATGCGAGCGGCATCGGCATTGCAATCTTTGTGAACGCTAAGGGAACGCCACAGATATATGGCGCAGGGATAATACCATACGGGATTGGATACGACAATCAAGGCAATTTATTTGTGTCAGGACTTATCGTGTCAGGACTTACTTATGGTCACACCCCAGGGTTGGCTGAGCTTACGAACGGCGGAGGGAACTTTACCGCACTTACCATAAGCAAGAAAGTGGGATTTCCGGGCCAAGTGCAATGGGACGGAAAATACATTACTTATGAGGGAACGACAAAGGGCCGCATTTCAGTTTCACGTTTGAGTATCGCTGGTTCTGCGGCCACCATTGTGAGCAAAAGTCGCTTTAAAGGCATCAGTAGTAATGCATATCTCTCGTGGATTTACGGCGATACTATAATCATTCCATATGCGAACCCCGGTGCTAAAGGGCGCGCTGCTGCAATCGGACTTTGGAAGTATCCAAAGGGCGGAAACGTTATATCGACCATTAGGAAGTTTGGTTCGTATAAGAACCGTACTATCAGCCTCCAGGGCATAACCATCAGCGGGGCGCCAAGCCGCTAATTCCACGTCCCCGCACGGCTTCGCGAAAGCGGGCCGTGTTTGCTATGCGGGCTTTGCAGCATGGCGGGCGTTGCCGCGTGGATCGGCATTACCGCTGCGCCAACATGGCGGCATATCTCGCCTGATCGACATAGCGGCGCTGCGCATGATCAGCAGACGGTAACGACCGAACCTTCGGCCTTACGCCAATAAAAGGGACGACGAGTTCAGAAGTGAATGCTGCCGCAGCGAAGATGGCAGAGAAGTCTCACCTGGTTAACACACTCGACCAGCTTGAATCAGAGTTGCGCCTCACGTTGCTCGCTCGCGGGTTTTGTGGTCGGTATCGCACATATAACCGCGGGACCGCGGATGGTTTGACCGAGGTCGTCAACATTCAAATGGGACGGTTTGATCCCCCAGGCTCGTACCACACTCCGATCAATCGAAACCTCTACGGCGGGTTTACTGTGAACTTGGGGGTATTCGTGCCCGAGGTGGACTCTCGACGTGCCGCCAGCAGTCCGAAATCTCTAATCCGCGAGTACAGCTGCTGCATTCGTGCTCGCCTTGGGCAACTGGGCCCTGAACGTCGGGACATTTGGTGGCGAGTCTCGGCCGACAAAGAACTTGCAAGCGATCTTCGCAATCGGCTGGAACGCGATGCCTTCCCTTTCTTGGAGAAGCTCAGCACCCGCGACGCGATTTTGCATCAGTGGCTTACCGAGGAGGAAAGTCCGTACGGTGTACCTCGGATCGTTTGTGCCAGAATATTGGAGACGAGAGGTGAACATGCGCGCGCGCGCGACCTCTTGGCCGCATATGCAGAAGAGACGGAGAGGCGAAGACCCTTGATCGCCGAAAAGATGCGGCGGTTTAATGAACGACTCGGACTGGGACGATTGCCCAATCCCTAAAAGCGTCTTCGACAGGATAGAAGAAAAACGAAGTCGCAGGCGCCAGTGGTCCCCCCCGCGCCTCTGCCCCTCTGCACGGCGGTTCGCGACTGCGAGGCCGCATCGCGTTAGGGGCCTAGATCGGCGCGCGTAGCTCGCACTGAAGTTGAGCACGCCTCGCAACGCGGAAGCTAGGCCTCGCAGCAGCCTCGCAACTTAGATCGCTGCGCTTAACGCGTTGCGGCTTGGATCGCAGCGGCTGGATTAGGGACTCAGCAGCCTGGCCGATCGGCAGCCGGGAGGGGGACGCCATCTTTTTGCGGCCAACCCCTATCCCCCGACGCTGCGGCCCCCGTGGCATTTCTTGTGGTTGTTGCGTCAACCGAGGCGGATGAAATTCAAGCCATGGCGGCCCCCCCGGCGCGGCTATCGCGTAACCGTGATTGCTTTTGAGCCCAGAGTTTTGAGATTGACGCCGTTATCGGTAAGAATCGTGCCCTCGACGCGCTGAAGCTCGACGACGGCCTTGTTCAGATCGGTTTGCGCTTCCAGCTCCGCACCGCGCGCTTGCGCCAGCTCGACCTGACGCTGCAAGACCAAGAACGTCGTCGAGTCGCCTCTGTGGAACTTCCTCACTTCGCTGGCATAGACGGCTTCCGCGGCGGCGCGCGCGTCGCTCGTGCTGGAGAGGCGCGAGAGCGCGGATTGGTAGGTCTGCAAAACGTTGCGCGCCTCGGTTTCGATGCGCTGGTCGAGGCCCTGCCGCTGCAGGTCCGCTTGGTCTTGCTCTTGACCGGCGATCTGTTTCAGACCCCGCGCCGTGTTGTTCTCGAGCGGAAAGTTCACGACGAATGCGATGTTGAACTCCGGATAAGCGCCCGTCCACATATTATGAAACGCTTGGGTCATATTGCCTTGAGACTGCGGTGGCGGCGTCGGGCAGCCCCCAGACGGGAGCGCGCAACCCGCGGCTTCAAAATTCGGAATCGGTTGTAAGATGCCCGCAAAGCCGTTGCTGAAGTATTGCAGCACTAAGTCGGCCTGGGGAAGCCCCTGGTTCTTCGCATAAACCATGTCGAGATCGGCTACGCGCCGTTCGTCGACGACCTGCCGAACCTCCGGCCGTTGTTTCTCGGCTAAAGCCACGATCTCCGCGAGATCCCCCGCGGTCGGCAACTCCTGCACGGGCGACGACGGTACCAGGTTCGCGCGCCAGAGCGGGTCGCCGGAATCGGCGACTATGAGACTCTTGAGCTGGGTCTGCAGTTCGGAGACCGTTTGCAACGCGGAAAAGACGCTCGCCTGAAAGTTGGCGACCTGAGTTTCGGATTCGATTACCGTAATGCGTGCGACGGCGCCGCGTTTGGCGAGCCGAACGACACTCTGCTGCTGCACCACGGCTTGATGGAGCGCGTCCTCTTGAATCGCGACGTTGCGCCACGCCGCGACCAGATCCCAGTACGCGTCCTCGACCTGCGCGATCGTCGTCGAGGCGTCGATCAGCGCTTGCGCCTCGTCCGAGTCGGCGCTCATCATCGCCAGCTTCAACTGGTGTTTGACGGGGTTCATGCCGGCGTTCTTAAGCAGCGGCTGGGTAACCGAGAGGTTCAGGGTGGCTTGATAGTAGGGATTGTACGTATTGATGATGACGTTGTTGTAAGTGCGCGTCTGCGTTATCCCGGCTCCCCATTGCAGGCCGTTGACGGTCTGACCGCTCACCCCCGACGCAAACGAATACTGATGCTGGATGATATTGCCGGGCCCGTTGGTAGCGCAGGGATAAGGTGGGCCGACGAACGGCGGCTGGCAAGTGTAGCCATACCCGAAGTTCCCGGGCCCGGCAAAGAAGAGATTTTCAGGCGGCGTGACGGAGAAGTTCGACGAGGGCTCGACGCGGAGCTGTGCGTCGAAGTTGCCCTTGGCCTGAACGACGCGGTACCGCGCAATCCGAACGTTCGAAGCGGAGATCGCCAACTCCGGATTCTTCACCAGCGCCATTCCGACCGCGTCCTGCAGCGAGATTCCCACAAACGGATTCTGCGTAACGCCGATGATTCCGGGGCTGCTCGGCTCCGCTTCGGGTGCACGGTATCCGGGCGCTACCGTCGGGACGGAGGCGAAGCTCGGCGTCGGAATCGGCGTTGGGATTGTCGCGTGCCGCGCGCCACCCTGGGCGGAGGTCCGCTCGCTGGGCAAAGCTGCAAGCGCGAGGGCTGCAATCGCGACAACGGCCGGCAGCGCGCTTTTAGTGCGCAAGCGTCTGCGTACCGAGCGTCTGCAGATTGACGCCGTTGGTGGTTAGGATCGAGCCGTCGACGCGCTGCAGCTCGACGACCGATTGATTGAGCTGCGTCTGCGCGCGGAGCTCCAAGCCGCGCGCCTGCGCGAGCGTAACCTGGCGCTGGAGCACCAGAAACGTCGTCGATTCTCCGTTGTGGAACTTTCGGACCTCGCTTGCATAAACGGCTTCGGCGGCTTCGCGCGATTTGCGCGCCGCGTTGAGCTTCGCCAGTGCCGATTGATAGCTTTGAAGCGCGTCGCGCGCCTCCGCACCGATGCGTTCGTCAACGCGTTGCATCAAAAGCGTCGCCTGCTTCTCCTCCTCGCTTGCAACGCCGCGCATGCCGCGCGCGAGGTGCCCTTGGATCGGATAACTAACGACGAGCGCAGTGTTGAAGGTCGGGAAGTATGCAGCCCACATATTGTGATAGGCAAATGCCATCTTCCCTTGGGTATCGGGCGGCGGCGTCGGGCACGCCAACAGCCGCGAAACGTTAAAACATTCGCTTTGCAAGAATCCCGGAACCGGAGTAAGGATGCCCGCGAAGCCGTTACTAAGGTACTGCACCTGCACGTCGGCCTGCGGTAGCGATTGGTTTGCAGCATAGCTTCGGTCGATGTCGGCGGCAAGACGCTTGTCCTGGGCCTGGCGCACCTCCGGACGATTGCGCTGTCCTTCGGCTACGATCAGCGCCAGATCGCCCGCGCTCGGAAGCTGCCCCACCGAAGTTGACGGCACGAGGTTGGCGGTCCAGATCGCGTCGCCGGGATCGGCGACGACCAGGCTCTTAAGCTGCACCTGAAGCTGTGAAACCGTTTGCAACGCCGAGAAGACGTCGTCCTGAAAGTTCGAAACCTGCGTCTGCGACTCGACCGCTTCGATCGGGGCCAGTGCGCCGCGCTTGGCCAGTCGAACGTTGCTCTGCTGCTGCGCGATCGCTTCCCCTAGCGCTTCCTCTTGAATCGCAACGTTGCGCCACGCCGCGACGAGATTCCAATAGGCAGTCTCGACTTGAGATATCGTGCTCGAGGCGTCGATGAGCGCCTGCGCGGCTGAGGCATCGGCGTTGACAAACGCAAGCTTGAGCTGTCGCTTCGTAGCGTTCATGCCGGCATTCTTGAGCAGCGGCTGCGTCAGCGCGACGTTCAGCGACGCGATGTAGTACGGATTGTAGGCGTCGAAGATCGTGTTGTTATAGGTGCGGCTCTGCTGGATGCCGGCCTGATACGTCAGCCCGTTCTCGGTCTGTCCGCCGATGCCGTACTGAAAGGCCGACTGATGCTGGATGATATTGCCGGGCCCGGTGGTATAGACGGGGCCGGGCGAGCCGTAGGGTGCGGGCGAATATTTTCCTATCTCTCCGGGCCCGGCTACGAATGCATTCTGCGGAGGCTGGACGGAGAAACTCGACGACGGCTTGAGCTGGAGCTGCACGTCGTAGGCACCCTTGACCTCGACGATCGTATAGCGCGCGATACGTACGTTGGACGCCGAGACGGCGAGATTCGGATTCTTGAGCAGCGCCATCGCAATGGCATCCTGCAGCGAGATGCTGACGAATGGTTGCTGCGTTACGCCGACGATCTCCGCCGCGCTTGGCACGACCTGCGGCGCGCGATAGCCCGGAGCGACGCTCGGCACGACGGGGAACTGTGGCTCGAGCTGTGCGGCGGTGCGCTGCACCGGCAGCGCCGCCAGCACGACGGCCATGACCCCAACGATGGCGGGAAGGCGGCGCAGCTTCACGGTGTCCCGTTGCCTAACGCCGCGGCCTGGCTTCCCAGGGTCTGAACGTTGACGCCGTTGCTGGAAAGCATCGTGCCCTCGACGCGTTGCAGTTCGACGACGCTCTCGTTGAGCTGCGTCTGCGCCCGCAACTCGCCGCCGCGCGCCTGCGAGAGTTCGAGCTGACGCTGCAATACGAGGAACGTCGTCGACTCGCCGTTGTGGAACTTGCGAAGCTCGCTCGCGTAGACCGCGTCAGCGGATTCGCGGGCTTGACGCGTGGCCTCGAGTTTCGAAAGTGCGGACTTATAGCTCTGCAGCGCGTTGCGCGCTTCGGCACCGATCCGCTCGTCGACGCCCTGCATAAGAACTTTTGCCTGCGTCGTCTCCTCACTCGCTAGGCCGCGCAGGCCGCGCGCCAGGTGACCTTGGATCGGATAGCCGACGATCAGCGCGATGTTGAACGCCGGGAAGTAGGCAGCCCACATATTATGGTAGGCCCACGGCATCGAGCCTTGAGTGTTGGGCGGCGGCGTGGGACATTGCGAGAGACCGAGGCCGCCCTGACCACAATAGCCGGCGATGAATTTCGGAACCGGCGTCAGGATGCCGGCGAAGCCGTTGCTCTGATACTGTGGCGAAACGTCGGCTTGCGGCAGCGACTGATTCTTGGCGAACACTACGTCGACGCCGGCCGCGAGCCGCCTGTCCAGCGCCTGCCGTACTTCGGGCCGATTTGCTTTGGCTTCGGCAACGACCGTGGAAAGATCGCTCGCACTGGGAAGCTGCTCGACGGACGTCGACGGCACGAGATTCGCGGCCCAGATCGGATCGCCGGCATGCGAAGTGACAAGGCTCTTGAGCTGATTCTGCAGCCCCGAAACGGTTTGCAGCGCGCGGAATACGTTGGTCTGGAAGTTGGCGACCTGCGTCTCCGACTCGACGGCGTCGATCTGGGCCGCGGCGCCCCGCTTTACGAGCCGCTCGTTACTTTGTTGCTGCGCAATGGCCTCGCGCAGCGCCTCCTCCTGAATCGCCACGTCGCGCCACGCGGCCAGCAGATCCCAGTAGGTGCTTTCGACCTGCGAGATCGTGTTCGATGCATCGATGAGCGTCTGTGCCGTGGCCGCGTCGGCATTGATGAAGGCTAGCTTCAACTGCCGCTTCGTGGCGTTCATTCCAGCGTTCTTGAGCAGGGGCTGCGTGACGGCGAGGTTCAGCGACGCAAGATAGTATGGATTATACGCATCGAACGTGGTGTTGTTATAGGTGCGGCTCTGCGTAATCCCAGCCTGATACGAAGCGCCGTTTTCCGTTTGTCCACTCAGGCCGTAGCCAGTCGTCGATTGATGCTGAATGATGTTGCCCGGCCCCGATGTAAAGATAGGCCCGGGAGTGTACTCACCGACCTCGCCCGGACCGGCTTCGAGAAAGTTCGTCGGCGGGTTGACGGAAAAGTTCGACTGCGGCTCCAAGTGCAGCGCTACGTCGTACGCGCCTTTGACCTGGACGATGTTATAGCGCGCAACCCTGAAGTTCGAGGCGGAGACCGCGAGCTTCGGATTGTTGAGCAGCGACATGGCGATCGCGTCTTGCAGCGAGATGCCGACGAACGGCTGCTGCGTCACACCGATGATCTGCGCACCGCTCGGCGCCACGTCCGGCGCCCGGTAGCCTGGAGCAACGCTCGGGACGGGCGGCTCGTTGAGCTGCGCGGAGGTCCGTTGCAACGGCCAGACGGCCGTCGCCAAAGCCGCAGCGGCAACCAACGCCGATAGCGCACGCGTCCGCATCACGTCACTCGGCCAAAGCCACGCCGATGCGCGGCCGTCGAAGCAAGAGCACCAGTGGTGCCAGGCCGAGCGTGATCACCGCCGTCCACCGCGACGTGTCGGCATAGGACTGTACCGCCGATTGAGACTCGACGAGAACCGTTAGGCGCTGCATCGCGGCATGGTTCTGCACGCCGCCTTGCGAGTTCACGTATTGTGCCGTCGGCGCATGAGCCAGCGTTTGCGTCCCGGCAAGCCCGCTCTGATAAATGGTGAAGCCCCGCACGAGAAGCGTAATCAAAATCGCGGCGGCGACGCTTCCGCCGATCTGGCGCGAAAGATTGAAGAAGGCCGCCGTTGCCGGCACCTCCTTATCCGGCACGCTTCCGATGACGGCAACCGAGAGCGGCACGAAGATCTGTGAGAGCCCGATCCCGCTGACGATCAGCGGGAGGATCAGCGCGTGGAAATCCGATTGCGGCGTCGTGATGTTGGCCAGCATCCAGTTCGAGGCGGCCAACAAAACGAAGCCGATGGCGGCCGAGAGACGGGGATCGATCAGGCCACGCTGAGTCATGATGGCGGCGAACGGCGTGAAGAGCATGACGGCGCCCGCGCGAATCATGACGGTTGCGCCCGACAGAGTCGCCGTAAACCCGAGCGAGTTGATGAGATACTGCGGCAAAATGATGATCGAGCCATAGAGGCTCACGCCCAGCACGGCGCCCAGCACGCTGCCGGCCGCCACTTGGCGCAGGCGCAAGACACGCAAATCCACGATGGGAATCGCCGAGCGCAGCGTCCACCACACAAACGTCACCAGCCCGGCGATCGAAAAGAACGTGAACCAGCGAATCCGCGCGTCGTCGTACCAGTCGTACTGCTGGCCGTTCTCGAGCACGAACTGCATCGAGCCTAAGCCGATGCACAACAAGATCAAGCCAACCCAATCGAGCTTGCGGTATTGGGGTTCGGCCGGGTTGCGTAGGAAGTTCCAAATGAGCGTGGCGGCGATGATGCCCACCGGAATGTTGATGAAAAAGATCCAGTGCCAGTTCCAGTTGTCGGTAATCCAGCCACCGATGACCGGGCCCAGCGCCGGCCCGACGATCACGCCCATCGCGAAGACGCCCTGCGCCTTCCCTTGCTCTTTGATACCGTACGTGTCGCGCAGGATGGCTTGAGACGTCGAGATCAGACCGCCGCCGCCGAGCCCTTGAATCAAGCGCCAAAAGACGAGCTGACCGAAGCTATTGGAAAGGCCGCACATCAACGACGCGATCGTGAAGATGACGATCGAGCCGAAAAAGTACTGCCGCCGCCCAAACCGAGCCGCAAACCATGGGTTGAGCGGAATCACGACGACGTTGGCGATGAGATAGGCCGTAACGATCCATGCGCCGAGATCGACGCCGATTCCGAAGTTGCCTTGAATGTTCGGAAGCGAGACGTTGACGATCGTAACGTCGATGATTTCGAGCAGCGTCGCGGTAATGACCGCAATGCTGATGATGACCCGGCGCGCGCCGTGCTCGACGACCGGGCTCTCGTAGGTGCTACGCATCATGGCGTTTACTTCACGTTGACGTAGGTCTCGACGCTCATCCCAGGCCGTAGGGGCAGGTCCGAACGTGAATCGTCGACGTCGATGCGCACGGGAATTCGCTGCGTCACCTTGACGAAGTTGCCGCTTGCATTTTGAGCCGGTACGAGCGCGTACGTGTTTTCCGAGGCGGGATTGATCGAAGCGACGTGCCCGCGAAACGTCACGCCTTTATAGGCGTCGACGCGCACATCGACGGGCTGGCCGACCCGCATCTTGCCCATTTGCGTTTCCTTGTAGTTTGCGGTGATGTAGACTTTGTGCGGGACGATCGTCATCAGCGTCAGGCCGGCACCTATGGTTTGCCCGATCTCGGCGCTCTTCTCGCCGACGTAGCCGTCAGTCGATGCATAGATGCTCGTGTATTTAAGGTTTTGCTTGGCGAGGTACAACTGCGCGCCGGCCGCTTCGACTTGACTGGGGTCCGAGGCTTGCTCAAGCTTGCCTTGTGCCGTGGTAGCGCCGCCCGACGCGGCGGTCACGCCGGCATCGGCGGCCGCGACTCGGTCTTGCGCTGCCACGACATTGGCCTGCGCCACGCTTACTTGATCCTGCGCACCGCGAAGTTGGGCGGCGGCGGCGGCGCTCTGCGCGCGAACGGCGTCGAGTTGCTGCGCGGCGACGTCGCCCGTCTTAACCAAAGAACTGACGCGGTTGAAATCGGCTTGCGCTTTGTCGTAGGCCTGCTGCGCCGCCGGAACTTGCGCTTGCGCGGCCTGCAGTTGCGCCTGGGCCTGAGTCACCGACGCTTGCGCCATGGGAACTTGCGCCTGCGCATTGGCGGTCTGGCCGCTCGCCTGCGAGACGCCGCCCTGCCCCTGTTCGGTCGTGGCGCGCTGATTTGCAACCGCGAGATCGTACTGCGCCTGCGCCGCACGAAGTTTCGCAAGCTCGTCTTTATTGTCCAGGACGATCAAGAGCTGCCCGCGACGAACCGGCTGGTTCGTATCCACCAAGATCCGGTTGATGCGTTCCGGAATCTTGCTCGTTACCGCAACCTCGTCGGCGGCGACGTGTGCGTCGTCGGTGCCCTCGTGCGAGAGCGAGTACGTCAACCACGGCACGCCCCAAATCACGGCGATGACGATCACAACCACGGCAACGACCGCAAAAATGATGCGCTTGCGCGGCCCCGAGCGGGATTCGTCCGCGACGCTCCCCGGGCCGTTGGTCTTTTGACCGGGTACCGCCTTTTGATCTACCTCTCGCGTGTCCATTACGAGTTCCTTACCCCATTGAGAAAAACGTCAATGTAGAATCGAAGCGCCGCCTCGGGCTCGCCGCGGTGAAGTACTGAGTCGGGGAACTTTCTGCGCCCCAGCGCATGCATGAAGACCAAGCCCAAAAACATCAACGCGAGCTTCTCAGCCTCGCCACGCAGCTCGCCGGCTTCGATGCGGCGCTGCATAAACTCCGTCAAAATTGCTAAGATGGCAAGCTGAGGACGCCACGCCGTTTCAGCAAAGATATCCTTCTCGTACTCTTGCTCGACCAGCGACCAGCGAATCATATCGCCGAGCGCCTCGAAGCGGGCAAACATCAAGCGCGCGATCGTGAGGAGGTCCTCTGCAAGATCCCCCGTTAGGCCGGCCGCGACGTCTGCCAGCAGCAAGTGCCCGCAAAAATGCTGCGCACACGCAACTAAGAGCGCTTCTTTCGTGCCGAAGTGACGAAAAATCGTGGCCTCGTTCACCCCGGCGACGTCGGCGATCTCGCGAGTCGTCGCGCCGCGCTTCCCTTTGCGCCCGATTACCTCGCGCGCCGCAATCAGAATTCGTTCGCGAGTCTCTTCCGGCGAAGCGGAGCGGACGCCCTCAGGAATCTTCCGCGTCTCGATCATTGCGCCGGCGCTCCCGGGGCTCCGATGGGAACGTTGATTTGATACGTGCCGTAAACAGCGTCGGCAACCGCCCGCGCGTAGGGCATGTGAATCGTTGCATGCTGCTGCGCGAGGACCCAATAGTTGCCTTCGAGCCGGTACTGCTCCGACATCGTAATCTTTCCGCCGCTCGTGTAGTACCACTCCATCTGTGCCAGCGTATACGATAAGGCGTCGACATAGGCCAGGGTGTGATCGAGGATGTCGCTATGAATCTTTTTTGTCAGCCGCAGAACCAGCATCTCTCGACCGCCGAGGACGGTGGTTCCATCCAGCGTGATATTTTGATCGCGTTCCCAACCCAGCGGATTGCCGACATCATTGAAGAGCCGTCCGAAGCTTCGCGCATAGCTCGGCATGCGATCGAAGACGACCACGTACAGATCCGGCCGCTTAAAATACGATGTCCCGTCGAGTTTCGGGGCCAGGAACGGAAAGCTGAGCAGCCGGATATCGACGTGAACGCGGGCCTGGTAGCTCTTTATGGAGGGATTGCGCGCTGCCATCCGCTCGATCACGGTCCGCGCGTCCGATGGCAGAGCTGTGGCGGCAAGGCTGGCCGGTGCGGCACCCAGCACGGAAAACAGGGAGGCGACGGCTACCGATAATAAGATCGTTTTCATAGGCTCGCTTGGCTGCAAGTGGGTGCTTGCACGCAGATGCTACCACAGCGCTATGGTGAATGCAAGTGCTTACACGCAGAGCCTTTCCGCGATGAGCGCCGTCTCGCTGCGAGCCCTTCGAGCCAGTGGCGACGCCTCACCGACGTAGACCCGGCGACCGTTCACGAAGGTCGCCTGAACCCACGCGTCTTGCCCGCGATAGACCAGGGCGTTGCGCTCCGGCGACCAGGGGTCGATCTCAGAAGCGTCGAGCACGACGTAGTCGGCCGGCCCTCCCTCTAGGAGGTCGCCCGCATCCAGCGCCAGCGCGCGCACGCCCTCGCTCGTCCCCATCGCGAAGGCCTCTCGAGCCCCCAACGCCGAGCCGTCCAGGCTTCGCAGTTTCGCGAGCAATGCGGCGGAGCGCATTTCGTCGATCAGCGACGGGCGGATGTCCGCGTCCGTACCCAGACCGATCGGCACGCCGAGCGAACGCAGCCCGACGACGTCGCAGATCCCGTCGCCGAGATACTGGTTCGTCATCGGATTATGCACGACGCGCGCACCGGCGCGGGCGAGCATCTTCTTCTCAGGCTCCGAGAGATGAATTGCATGCACGGCCACGGTGCGTCCGTTTAGCGCGCCTAGCTCCTCGAGGAGGGCGATCGGTGTCGCTCCAAAGCGCGCGAGCGTCTCTTGGCCTTCGTAGGGCGCTTCGGCGATATGAATGTGGAGCATGCAGTCGAAGCGCTGCGAGAACGCGGCCGCGTCGCGAATCATCTCCGGCGATGCGGCGTGCAGCGAGTGCGGCGCAACGCAAACGTTTGCGTCGGGACAGCGCTGCATCAGCTCGAGCGTTCGCTGCGCGGCGACGTCGGCCGTTTCGCAAAACTCGGGCGGCGCGTACGATGCATCCATCCACGTGCGCGCCAAAATCAGGCGAATGCCCGCGTCGCGCGCCGCGCGAATCGCAGCCTCGGCATGCTCGTTGCCGGCGCCGTTGAGATAAAAGAACTCGGCAACGGTGGTGATTCCGGCCGCCAGCATCTCCGAGAAGGCGGCAACGAAGGTCCAGTAGACGTCGTCCGGCGTGAGCCGTGGCACAACGCGATAGAGCGCTTCGCTGCGCCATTTCGCAAACGGCCAATCGTCGGCCCATCCTCGCAATAAAATTTGATACGCATGACTGTGGCCGTTAATAAAACCGGGAACGACGAGGCGGTCCGCTGGGAAGGAGCGTGTTTCGAGCTCGCGCGCTATATCGCGTACCTCGAGAAAATCGCCGCTCGCGACGATGCGGCCGTCACGCACGACAAATGCGTAATCCTCGCGCGTCTCACCGGAGACGAGCGCGCGCGCGCAACGGACCAGCTCGTCGGTCATCGCACGAGCACGCCGTTCTTCACGACGGCAGCGGCGAGGTTGCCGCCGAACTCCCAGCCGAACTCCTCGGGCGACTCGATTGCGAGCGCGACGAAGTCCGCGGGGCCGCCGACGCACAGGGTGCCCGCGTCGCGGCGCAAAGAGTGGGCGGCCGCGCGGGTCACGGCATACAGCGCCTCGGCGGCCGAAAGCGCGAAAAGCTTGCGGCCAAAGTACGCGACGCTTTGCAGATTGAAGCAGGGTGAGGTTCCGGGATTGTAGTCGGAGGCCAGCGCGACCATCGCGCCGGCCTCGAGCAGCGAACGGACCGGCGCGCGTTGCGGGAGATCGAGAAAGAGGATCGTTGCCGGACAAGCGATCGCGACGATGCCGCGTTCCGCGATCGCGCGTACGTCGTCCTCTCGAATGTAGTTACAGTGATCGACGGTATCCACGTCGAGCTGCGCTGCCATCGCGGCGGCGCCGCCGTACGCCATCTCGTCGCAATGCACGCGCAGGCGCATGCCGTGCAGGCGCGCGGCGTCGAGATACCGGCGCGTTTGCTCGACTGAGAAAAACCCTGGCTCGCAAAAGGCGTCGGCATAAACGGCTCCATGCGCGGTCGCTGCCGGAACCACTTGGTCGATGAGGTAATCGATAAACCCCGGCTCACGCTCGATCTCGAACTCGGGCGGCAGCGCGTGCGCGCCGAGAAAGGTCGCGACCAGGCGCGGAACGTCCGGATCCGCCTTGTGCCGCGCGATGATGTCGAGCAACGCCATTTCGCCCGGCTTATGCAGCGCGTACCCCGTTTTGGTTTCGAGCGTCGTCGTGCCGTGCGCGAGGATCGCCTGCAGTCTCGGCCGGATCGTTCGCTCGTAAAACAGTTCGGGGTCAAGCAGCGCCTCACGCGTTTGCTCGATCGTGTACCGCATGCCGAGCGGCGGAGGCTCGCCACGCGTTCGAGCGGCGAAATCCGGCTCGCGGTTTCCCGCGTAGAGCGGATGCGCGTGCGCATCGACAAAACCGGGGACGATTACGCAATCCTGAAGGTTTAATTCTTGCCACCCTTCGACTGCGCTCAGGGTGACATTGGGAGTAGTCAGGGTGGCATTGGGAGCGCTCAGGGTGACATTGGGAGTGGTCAGGGTGGCACTGGGACCGAGCGCGGTGATGACGCCATCTTCGATCAGCATAGTGACGTCGTCGATGCGACCGAGGGCCTCGAAATCGATTCCGCATTGCGGTTCATCGGTGTCGCAGGTGATGACCATCTTGGCACGCACGACCAGCCGCTTCGTCTCAGGCACGGCAGACTGCATCCGCCGCAGCGGGCTGCTCGCCCTTTAAAAGTCGAAGCCTCGTGTCGTCCTTCGTCCTTCGACGGAGCCTGTCCTGAGCGAAGTCGAAGGGCTCAGGATGACAATTACTGCGCTCAGGATGACATTACTGCGCTCAGGGTGACACTGGGAGGGGACGATCAGAGGCGCCAGTCGAGGCCTTCGGCATCGGCGGTTTCGATGGCGAGGTCGTAACCGGCGTCGGCGTGGCGGATGACGCCGAGGCCGGGGTCGGTTGTGAGCACGCAGGCGAGGCGCTCGCGCGCTTCGTCGCTACCATCGGCGACGACTACCATTCCGGCGTGGAGGCTGTAGCCGATGCCGACGCCGCCGCCGTGATGAAAGCTCACCCAGTGCGCGCCCGCCGCCGTGTTGAGCATCGCATTGAGAATCGGCCAATCGGCGATTGCATCGCTTCCGTCTTTCATCGCCTCGGTCTCGCGATAGGGTGACGCTACGCTGCCCGTATCGAGATGGTCGCGTCCGATGACGATCGGCGCCTTGACGGCTCCCGAGGCAACGAGCTCGTTGAATGCCACCCCGGCCGTCGCTCGGCGCCCATAGGGGAGCCAGCAGATGCGAGCCGGCAACCCTTGGAAGGCGATGCGCTCGCGCGCTAAGCGTAACCAGCGCGTCAACGATGCGTCGTCGCCGAACAGCTCGAGCAGCTTCGCATCGCAAGCAGCAATGTCGTTGGGGTCGCCGGATAGGGCCGCAAACCGGAATGGGCCCGAGCCGCGGCAGAAGAGCGGCCGAATAAACGCCGGAACGAAGCCTGGAAAATCGAAGGCACGCTCGAATCCGGCGCGCTGCGCTTGCGCGCGGATGTTGTTGCCGTAGTCGAATACGATCGCGCCGGCGTCGAGGTACCGCACCATCGCGCGCACGTGTTCGGCGCAGCTTTGAAGGGCCAGCCGCTGATACTCGTCGGGATCGGCCCGGCGCAGTTCGGCGGCAGCGGCGAGTGAGAGGCCCGCGGGAACGTAGCCGTCGAGCAAGTCGTGCGCCGACGTTTGATCCGTCACCGCATCGGGACGAAAACCGAGTTCGTAGAGCTGCGCGAACTCAACCGCGGCGTTGCCTTCGTATCCGATCGAGACGGCCTCGCCCGCATCGCGAGCCTTTTGCACTTCGAGCAGCGCTGCCTCCCGAGATTCGGCGACCCGGTCGAGATAGCGAAGCTCCCGCCGGCGCTCCAAACGAGCCCGATCCACGTCAACGATTAGGCAGATACCGCCGTTCATCGTAACGGCCAGCGGCTGCGCGCCGCCCATGCCGCCTACGCCGGCCGTCAGCACCACGCGGCCGGTTAGCGATCCGCCGAAGTGGAGACGCCCCATCTCCGCAAAGGTCTCGTAGGTTCCCTGAACGATTCCTTGCGTGCCGATGTAGATCCACGAGCCCGCGGTCATCTGACCGTACATCGTGAGCCCATGCGCTTCGAGCTCGCGAAAGACGCTCCAATCCGCCCACTTCGGCACGAGATTCGCGTTGGCGATGAGCACGCGAGGCGCGCGAGCATGCGTTGTAAAGACTGCGACGGGCTTGCCGCTCTGCACGATCAGCGTCTCGTCGTTACGCAGCCGCCGCAGCGTGCGAACGATCGCGTCGAAGGCCTCCCACGACCGGGCGGCGCGGCCGTTGCCGCCGTAGACCACGAGATCCTCGGGACGTTCGGCCACCTCGGGATCGAGGTTGTTCATCAACATGCGCAGTGCGGCTTCTTGCGGCCAACCTAGGCAGGTTAGTTCCGCACCGCGTGGCGCCCGAACCGCGCGAGAACCCGCGATAGTGCTCATTGTCCGCGGAATTCTTGGGGCCGCGGACAAGACCTCTTGCGGGGCGCAGCGAATGACGGGCTCGCATGTGCGGACGGTGCCGCCCAAGCTTGTCGCTCTTCGTTCTTGCGCTCATAATCGGATGCGTGGTCGCGCCTCCGCGGGCGTTCGCGGGAACGACCGGCTCGATTACTGGAACCGTCGCCCGCAGCGGCGGGGGACCAATCGCCGGCGCCCGCGTCACCGCAATCAGCCCTTCGCAGACCGAAACGGTTACGACCGACGCGTCGGGCCGCTTTTCGATGCTCTCGCTCGCGCCCGACACCTATGCGATTACCGTTTCCAAGGACGGCTTCGAGACTTCGACCACCACCGGCATCTCGGTCTTTGCCGATCAAGTGCAGACGCTTCGTCTTCCGCTCCAGGCGTCGCTGCGAACGATCGCGCGAGTGACGGCGCGCTCCTCGATGGACGTCGTAAAATCCGGAACGACGACCGACGTCTATTCGGTCAATGCCACCGTGACGCAGGCCGCGGCCGGTCTGGGCGGCGGCGGCAGCTTGAACAGCGCCTATTCGGCGATTGCCGCGGTTCCCGGCGCGTTCGTGCCTCCCAACCAGCAGGGATGGAATCAAACGGTCTATATTCGCGGAGGCAACTACGACCAGATCGGTTACGAGTTCGACGGCGTTCCGGTCAACCGTTCGTTCGACAACTATCCCGGAAGCACGGCTGGGACGCTCGGGCAGCAGGAGCTTCAAGTCTATACCGGAGGCGGAACGGCCGGCTCGAGCGCGACCGGCTTGGCGGGCTTCATCAACCAAGTCATCAAGACCGGGACCTTCCCCGGATACGCAACGGTAGATACGGGCATCGGCTCGACGACCTATTACCACAACCTTCAGTTTGAGGTCGGGGGTGCCACACCCGACCGCCTCTTCTCCTACTACGTCGGCGTCGGGGGATACAATCAGGATTTCCGCTATCTCGACCAGTTCAATGGCTCGAATCTCGGCGACGTCTGGGGCTATCCCGCGATCGCGTTTAACACGACGAAGCTCTATTTCGGCGGCGTCTATCCGACGTGCGTGAACAACGCCCCGCAGGGAACGGGCTGGTACTCCGGACCAAACTCGTCGCCCGTGTACAACCCCTTTACACTGAGCCCTGGACAGGTTGGCTACGTACCGCTTCCGTACGGCGTACACAAAGATCCGGGTTGTTATCAAACGCTTTCGCCGGCGTACGCCAGCTACTCCAACCTCGCGGATCGCGAGAGCGTCATCAACCTGCACATCGGCATTCCGCACCGGCACGACGCCGGACGCGACGACGTGCAGGTGCTCTACAACGTAACGGCGCTCAAGAGCCAGTTTTACAGCTCGCAAAACGATCTCGGGCCGCACGTCATCAACCAGCTCAGCGACGTCGTGTACGGAGAGAACGTACCCGAGGTGTGGGGCGATTTTGTCACCTGGCCCAGCAACACGCACTTTGGTGAAAGTCCCGCCAACGTCGCGCCGGTGCCCTATTTCGATCCAGGTTCACCCGGCAATCGCTGCGCCAACATCGATCCTTACGGTTTCTACAGCCAGCAGATCAAGGGTGAGTGCGCCCCGGGCACGTTTTCGACCGTGCCGCCCGACGCGCGTGACGGATTCTGGAACGACGCTTCGATCGCCAAGCTCCAGTATCAGAAGAACATCGGCTCGAACGCCTACTTCCGGATCTACGGATACACGTTCTACTCCGATTGGCTGCAGACCAGCCCGTTGAGTTATGGCACGCCCTTCTACGGTTTTGGCGTCACGTCGTACGATTACGAGCTAGAATCGCACACGCGCGGCCTGGCCTTCACGTTTGCCGATCAGTTGAACTCCGCAAACTTGCTGACCTTCGACGGCAACTACACGACCGCAACGACGAACCGCTTTAACAACACGAACTTCAACAACTTCCTCGGTACCGCGGCGACGAACCTCACCAACGGTACCGAGTGTTTCGCTTATGCGTCGGGAAGCTATCTCGGCGAGCATTATAAGGCCGGGCAGCCGGCGCCGTGCAACAGCCCACTCACGAGCGGCTCGTTTACGTCGCCCGAACCGGGCCCGACCGTTCCGGGTGCGTCGTGGCAGATCACCTATACCGGCAACTCGGGCTTTCTCAACAACGTCGTGCCGAACTTTACGTCGTTGGCGCTCGAAGATCTGTGGAATCCAACCGACAAGCTCAATATCGATCTCGGCTTACGCGGCGAAGAGTACGAGTACAACCTCGCCAACACGTCGAACAACGGCCAAAACTTCTGGTTCCTCGCCGGTCAGCGCGAATTCTGCTATAACCCGATAACGCTCGCGCCGTTCGTCATTCCCGTGCCGCCCGCCAGCGGCAAGCCGGCGGTACCGTTCGTCGGCTTCGACTGCCCCGTCGACAACTCGATTCCGGCGCATCCGGTGCAGACGGTTCACCCCGACGGCAAAGACGGTCACCTGCTGCTGAGCAACACTTACAGCCCGACGCTGGCCGACTACGCGCTGACGCCGCGCTTCGGCGCGACCTATACCGTCAATCCGGACACCGTGCTGCGTTTCTCGGCCGGGCGCTACGCCCAAGAGCCCGAGACGTATCAGGTGCAATACAACGCCGCCGCCAACAATCTCGCGTACGATCTCTTCCAGGCGTTCTGGCAGTACGGATTCACGACGCCCGTGCACGACCCGGAGGTACAGTACTCCGACAACTACGATGCGTCGTTCGAGCGGCGCTTCAAAGGCACGGATATGTCGATTAAGGTTACGCCGTACTATCGCTACGCGACCAATCAAGTCTACGGCATTGGGCTGCCGTTCGGGCTGAGCGGCGGACTCAACTCCGGCGTCGAGCGCGTTGACGGCGCCGAGTTCGAGTTTACGAAGGGCGACTTCGACAAGAACGGGCTCTCGTTTCTGATCTCGTACACGTACACCAACGCTGCCGAGCGCTGGGCCAACTATCCCGGAACCTCGATCAACCCGATCGATCCCTACAATCAGAATATCGCCAACTTCAACGGGCTGACGCAGGCCGGCGGCGGCTCGCAATGTTACGAGGACCTCCGCGACGGGAACGTCCTTCCCGATCCGACTTGCAAGCGGCTCAAGCCGCACGCCTACTCACCGATCTGGAACCCGTACTACTCGATGTCGCCGCAGCCGCTGCTCGACCGCAACGGCTGGTATCCCGTCGGGCTCGACTATCCGTACTTATCGCCCAACGTCTTGAGCGCGATCGTCAACTACAAACACGACAAGTTTACCATCACGCCGGCGATGACGTTCAACGAAGGCCAACCCTACGGCAACCCCGCCGACGTGCTTGGGCTCGACCCCCGAACCTGCAAGCGCAACTCCTCCAACATTCCGACGGCACCGCGCGTCACGCAGGCCGATTACACGAGCTGCGGGCTCGCCGCGACGCAAAATGGAACCAGCCCTGGCGAACTCTTCATTCCCAACCCGCAGACCGGCGTCTTCGACTCGTTCGGCGCGTTTCGGCAGCCCAGCCAGCTGAATCTTAGCCTGCAAATGGGATATCAGATCACGCCGCGCCTCAAAGCAAACGTGCTGCTCGCCAATCTCATGAACGCCTGTTTCGGCGGCTCCTCGGCACCGTGGACGAAACAGTATCCGCCGAACAACTTTACCTGCGGCTATGTCTCGAACTACTACTACGCTTCGAACTTCTACAACGGCGCGTCACCGAACGACAAAACGGCCAATGGGGTCCCGCTCAACCCGGCCTTCGCCAACTCTTACATTCCGGCGTACGCCGATACCAACTCGTTGGTCTTGCCGAATCCCTTCAACGCCTACTTCTCACTGAATCTCAGCCTGTAAGCCGGTGGCCGGTGGCCGCTTCGGCGGCTTCCACGAGCCGGTGCGAACGGATGAGCTCGCGGGCGGCGGCGATGTCGGGCGCCGGGGGGCGATCGTTCGTCCAGGGCGCAATACGCTCTCGAGCGATTTCGTATGCGGCGCGCGTTCCTCGGCCCATTCGCAGCGGGTGCCGGAGATCGAGCGCAACCACCGCTCCGAGCAACTCACAAGCGATCGCGGCCTCCACGTTGTCGAGCACCCGCTGAAGATTGTTCGCCGACGTCATGCCCATGCTAACGTGATCCTCTTGTCCCGCCGAAGTTGGAATTGAATCCACGCTCGACGGCCACGCCAACCCTTTGTTGTCGTTGACCAGTGCCGCCGCCGTATATTGCACGATCATCAGTCCCGATTGCAATCCGCGGCGCTCCGTGAGAAAGAGCGGGAGCCCGCGGTCCTCCGCGTTGAGCAAAAGGTAGAGGCGGCGCTCGGCGATTGAGGCCAGCTCGCCGATCGCCATCTTCAGGAAGTCGATCGCGAGCGCAATCGGCTCGCCGTGGAAGTTGCCGCCCGAGAGAAAGACGCCGTCCTCCGGAAAGACGAGCGGGTTATCGGTTACCGAGTTTGCTTCGACCTCCGTCACGCGACGAACGTAGGCCGTCGAGTCGCGCACCGCTCCATGAACCACCGGAATACAGCGAAACGAGTACGGATCTTGGACGCGTTCGCATTCCACGTGCGACCACACGATCTCCGAGTGCTGCAGCAGGGCGCGCAAGTTGGCCGCAACGCGCTCCTGCCCCGGATGCGGCCGTAGGTCGTTGATGCGGCGGTCGAAGACGCGCTCGCTGCCGAGATAGGCCTCGAGCGACATGCCGCCGACGACGTCGGCGGCGGCGGCGAGCCGCTCGGCCCGCACGACGCTCAGCGCCGCGATCGCGGTCATTACCTGCGTCCCGTTGACCAGCGCCAGGCCTTCCTTCGCGCCGAGTTCGATCGGCTTCAATCCCGCGCGCTCGAGCGCAACGGCACTGGGCAGCAGCTCGTCGCGAAAATAGGCTTCGCCCTCGCCGATCAGCGTCAACGTCATGTGAGCCAGCGGCGCGAGATCGCCGCTTGCACCGAGAGAGCCTACCGACGGCACGGCGGGCGTTACGCCGCGTTCGAGCATGGCGACGATGAGGTCGAGCGTTTGCGGTCTGATCCCGGAGTGACCGGCCGAGAGCGAGTTCGCCCGCAGGACGCCCGCGGCGCGCACCACCGGAATTCCCAGCGGCGCGCCGGTTCCGGCTGCATGGCTGCGAACCAGATTGAGTTGCAGCTCGGCGGCGTCCTCCGGCGCAATAACGATATTGGCGAGCCGGCCGAAGCCGGTCGTCACGCCATAAATCGGCTCTCCGGCGGCGAGATGACTGTCCACGAAATCGCGGGCGCGCGCCACGCGCTCGCGAGCTGCCGGCGAAATACTAATCGGGGCTCCGAGGGCTACCGCCTCGATCGCTTCAAGCGTGAGGTGGTGGCCGTCTAATTCGATCGGGGACGTTTGCGTCACCGCTCCCTAGAGTCTCGACCAATCGGCGCGCGCCGGCTTGGCAAACGGCGGACCGCTTTGGATGACGACCGTCTCGTGATCGCGCAGAACGATGTCGCGCGGGTCGCGTCCATGCCAGGGCGTTCCATTGATCCAAATGCTCAGCCGCCCGACATGCGGTGCCGTCACCGCGCCGGCCTCCGTCCAACTCAAGTTCGGTCCCCAGATGTCGAAGAACTGTCCCAGCGTGAAGGTGCGCTTCACCGGCGACTCGATGTGGATAAAACCGTCCTCGTTATGCGTATGGAGCCAATAGAGGCACGTCCCGGACTGCGGAATGCCGATCTGGGCCGGCACGGTCACCTTATGGCCCCGGTCGAAGAGCTGCAACTGCGTGTGAATGTGCTCGACCGAGCCCTCCGCGGCGTCGCAGTGAATGCCGTCGATCGGCAAACCTCCGAAGAGGCTCTGTGCGACCACCTTGTGGGGCGCCGGCGGGGCAAGCAAGACAAGAAGCAACATTAGGAGCTGCATGGCCGCTGCCTTTCGATGTGCATAAGGAAAAAAACTTGTGGACAGCTTGTGAATTACACCGAGGAGGCGCTTGTCCACGCCGTTTGTGCGTGCTACGATTCACGAGCTTCGGATTCCAAATCGGAAGTGCGACGAACGTATCGTTCGCGGTCGATGCACAACGTGAAGCGTTGCGATAAGCAATGATTCCGTAACTGAGACCAAACCGCTCGCCAGCGTCGGTGGGGCTCTCCGACCAGGTAGCCAAACAGGCGAGGCGAGTGCGTGAATACGTCGGAACCCGTCGCGGCTTCGCTTCGACGGGTTTCGCTAATTTGTTGCGGTATGCGCCGCGTAAACCAGCCGTGCGGCAGCGAGATCTTCGGTGGCAAGGCCCACGGATTTGAAAATCGTCGTCTCGGCCGCGCAGGCCGGCTTGGTTCCGGCAAAAATCTCGCCGATCTCGGCGTAGATGGTCGCGCCGGAGAGAATCACGTCGCCCGACTCTTGCAGCACGGCAGCGCGCGAGTCCACGACCAGGACGTGGTGCATCGCGTCGTCGTCGAGCTCGCGCCACGCCGGCCGGTTGGCGCCGATGGCGTTCACGTGCGCGCCCTCCTTGAGCCACGCGCCCCGCAGGACCGGCTCTTGCGAGCTGGTGGCAACAACGATAACGTCCGCTCCGCGCACCGCCGCCTCGGCCTCCATGGCCACGGCGCCCCGCCGGCGCGCGAACTCTGCAGCGTGCTCCGGCGTGCGGCTCCAGACGCGCACCTCGTCGAACTGGTGAATGCTTGACAGCGCCGCCAAGTGCGAATCGGCTTGTACGCCGCTGCCGAGCAGCGCCAGAACTCTGCTCTGCGCCGGCATTAGGTATTTGGTTATCGCCGCGGAGACCGCGGCCGTCCGCATCTCGGTGATCAGGCGCCCGTCCATGACGGCCAGCGGCTCGCCGTTATCGGTGCGAAAGAGCAGAACGATCGCCTGATGCGTCGGCGCGGGGCCGCGTTCGTTGGCCGGATAGAAGCTGACCGCTTTCACGCCCATCACGTCTTGCGCCGCCACGGGCATGACGCCGAAATAGCGCCTCCCTTCCTCGACGGTGAGGACGCTGCGCACCGGCTGCACGACGTTGCCCAGCGAAAACTGTGCCAGCGCCTGCTCCATCGCCGGAATCAGCTCTTCCCAACGAAGGAGGCTGCGAACCTGTGCCTCGTCGAGGTAGATCAATACTTCTCCGCGATCTCGGCCGCGACGGCGGCGATGCGCTCGCGGACGAACTCGGGGCCGAGAATCTCCGCTTGCGCGCCCCAGCCGAGCACCCACCGCACCAGCTCGTCCACGTCGGCGACGCGATAAACGATCTCCGTCGAACCCTCCGCGCCCCGCTCGACGCGGAAATCGGCGACGATGCGAGCGGCGGCCGCAGCCTTTGCGACTCTCGGCGCAAAGCGCACGCGCACTTCGGTCGTTTCGTCGTTATGCAAGACGCCGCTGATCGAGGCGGCGGCATATTCTTCAACGTTGAAGTCGTTGGGCCGAACAAAGGTTCGGGCGAGTACGACCGGCTCGCTCACGTTGTCGACCGCGAACGTCCGTTTATCGTTGCGCGTATGGTCGTGAGCGACGCAGTATACGCGCCCCGCATTGATGATGAAGCCGTACGGATCCACCCTGCGCGCGCTGCTTCGTCCTTCCTTATCGCGGTATTTGAAGCGGACGCTGCGAGAAGAACGTTCCGCCGCAGAGAGCAGCGCGAAAGCGCGTTCGCCGCGCTTGTCGAGCGAGATCCCCGAGAGCCGAAAGGCCATCGGCGAGGCTTCGTCGACTCGGGCGCGTGCGGTGCGCCCCGCGCTGCCGACAAGCTTCTCGGCAACGTCGTCGATCGACGCGCCGATGGCTCCCCCGATGCTCGCGCCCAGCGAACGCAACGCGACCAATCCAAAAAGCTCGCCGCTGCTGAGGTCGAGCCGTTTGAGGCTGTAGCCCTCGGCGAAGCGATAGAGGTTCGCGGCACGATCGAAGTAGAGCGGAAAACCGGCGTTGGCTAAGATCGCGAGATAGCGGCGGAGGCTGCGCGTGCTGGGACGGCGCTCGCCCTCGGCGATGCGATCTTTGAGGCTTTCGAACGAGTGCTTCCCCTGATCGATTGCGTTGAGCAACCGTACGAGCAGAATGACTTTCGATTCACCGTCGGTACTCATTGGTCCGGAGCGGCTTGGGGCTTGGGGAAACAACCGTCCGGCGCGTTGATCGGCGGCGCGCTCGGAAGCGGCGCCGTTGCCGTCACTCCCAATCGCACCGGATAGAACGAGCCGCCGTCGGTCATCGTCTGCAGAACGACGTGCGACGTTTGGCCCGGCGGCAGGTCGAACGCCGTGATCTGATACCGCGACGGCACGCGCACGCATCCAATCTCCACGACGTTCCCGTCGATTAAGAAGCTTCCCCGCGCGGGGCCCGCCAGCGGCTGAAAGAAGACGTAGGCTGCAGCCGCTGCCGCGCTCGGGTTCGCCAGCGTCAAATCGATCGTATGAAGGACGCCGTAATCGCCGTAGTCGCGGCCATCTGCCGACGGGCTCACGTTGGGCGGCGTTGGATCGGTGTCGCCGATGACGGTCGTCGCGTCGGGCCCGCCGGCCGAAAAACTCAGGCTTTCGCTGCCGAACCCGGCGATTGAAAAGGCACCGGTGCGGTGGTGTCCGTCGCCGGGCAGCACCGGCCCGTCGAGCAGCGTGCGCGGATCGATGCCGGGCAACACGGCCAGAACCGTTACTTCAACCGGACCGCCCGAGAGGACGCGCAGATCGGCGGTTCCGGCGACGAGTTGGCGGGCAGTCATCGGCAGATCGGTCATCAAATAAGGCTGGTCGCCCGACAGATCCAAGACGACCCCTTCGTGCTGATTTTTCGTCAGCAGAAATCTCTTGCTCACCGACTCGCCGACTTGCATGACGTCCATGTTCGGACCCGCCTTCGCCTCGATCAACTGCACGGAGGTGGGATCTTGGGAGCCGCTACGCAGCGCCACGACGAGCCTTCGGGGATCGGCGAGATCGTCGTGATAGTAATAGATGCGTGCCGGCGCTGCGAGCGAGACGGTCCCACGAAAGAGGACGCCGTCCTGTGAGACGTGCTCCGGATCGTCGTCGTAAAAAAGCAGTCCCGGAAGAAATGGCTGCAACGCGGTATTTTGCACGGTAACCGTCGTCGTGCCCGATTGATCGAAATACTGACCGTTTCCGGCAATCTGGATTGGAACCACAAACTGAGCCGTTCCCCCAGGCCCCAGCGGCGCCGCCGGCGGCGACACCGTCCCAATGGTGATCTGCGCGCCCGGCATCGCCTCCGTTAGGCGCGTCACCCAATCGGTAACTTCTTGCGCAAGCCAGTCGGGTTGGGCCGGATCGCCCGTGATGGTTAGCGTCGTTTGCGGGACGATCGTGCCCGCGTTGAACGCGACGCGAATCGCGATGTCGGCGCTCGCACCGCTGGCATCGCTGACGTGAAGGACATCGGTCCCGGTTTGCTGCGTAGCGGCGATCGTCAGCGAAGTTCCGTTGGGATCGGCCGTTACCACGACCAGCTTTCGGTCGAGCGTTAGCTGGAGCGGCGGCGTTGCACCGGTTACCGCGACGATTTGTTGTTGCGCCGGATTGAGGTTAACGGCAGTGGCGGCAACGCCGAGCGCCGGAACGGCGGTCGGCGTCGCTTGCGCGATAACTATTGCGAGAAAAGGGGCGAACATCGGGTCACCCTTCGTCCTTCGACTGCGCTCAGGATGACAAGGCTGGGGACGACAAGACTGGGGTCAGGGGGCAGTGCTCGGCTTTAGGTAACGGCGGGTTCGGGCGGGCTCGCGGCCGGCGGATCGAACGATGGAATCTTCGTGTACTTCAGTTTTTCCGGATCGTCGGGATCCACATCGCCGAGGATGTGATCGCCTGAGCCGAAGACGCCCTTGAGCATCTCCTCGGCGAGCTCGTCCTCGACCATGCGCTGAATCGCACGCCGCAGCGGACGCGCGCCGAACTCCGGATCCCATCCCTTTTTCGCGAGCACGGATTTTGCAGCGTCGGTTACCTTGAGCTCCATCTCCTGAGCGCGAACCTCGCGAACGACCTTGTTGAGCTCCAAGGTGACGATCTTTTCGATCTGGTCGCGCGTGAGCTGATGGAAAACCAGCTCTTCGTCGACGCGGTTGAGGAACTCGGGACGGAAGGTCTGCTTGACCTCTTCCATCACGCGATTCTTCATGCGTTCGTAGGCCTTCGCCTCATCGGCGTTCGACATCCGTTCCGGACGGAAACCAATATCGGTCGTGGTGGTCATTCCGGTCGCGCCGACGTTGCTCGTCATGATGATGACGGAGTTCTTAAAATCGACTTGTCGCCCCTGAGAATCGGTGAGGCGTCCGTCTTCGAGTACTTGCAGCAGCAAGTTAAAGACGTCGGGATGCGCTTTCTCGATCTCGTCGAGCAGCACGACGGAGTACGGACGGCGGCGGATCGCCTCGGTCAACTGGCCACCCTCTTCATATCCTACATATCCGGGCGGCGCGCCGACGAGGCGGCTGACCGAATACTTCTCCATGTACTCCGACATATCGATGCGGATCATCGACTCTTCATCGTCGAACAAGAAGGCTGCGACACTGCGCGCCACTTCCGTCTTGCCGACACCGGTCGGGCCGAGGAATATGAACGAGCCGATCGGGCGGGCGGGATTCTTTAAACCGGCGCGCGAGCGGCGGATCGCCCGGGTAAGTACGTTGATCGCCTCTTCTTGGCCGACGACGCGCTCGTGGAGCAGTTCACCCATCTTGAGCAGCTTCGCGGTTTCGGCCTCCGCGAGACGGCTAACGGGAATCTTCGTCCAAGCAGCGACGATCTCGGCGATGCTATCCTCAGTCACTTTAAGAGTGCGGTCGCTGGCAGCTTTGCGATCGCGCCATTCCTGCTCGAGATTCGCTTTCTCCAAACGCAGCTTCTCTTCACGATCTCTGATGCTCGCAGCTTTGTCGAACTCTTGATTCTTGACGACCGATTCTTTCTCGGCGATGAGCTTGCGCAGTTGCGAATCCGCTTCACGAATCGCCGGCGGCGGCAGCATGGCCTGCAGGCGCACGCGCGAGCTAGCTTCGTCAATTAAATCGACGGCTTTGTCGGGAAGGAAGCGATCGGTGATGTACCGGTCACTGAGCTTCGCCGCAGCCGTGAGCGCCTCATCGGTGATTTGCACCTTGTGATGGGCCTCGTAGCGATCGCGCAGGCCTTTAAGAATTTCGATCGTCTCCTCGACCGTCGGCTCGCCAACCATAACGGGTTGGAAGCGCCGCTCCAAGGCGGAATCTTTCTCGATGTGCTTGCGAAACTCGTTAAGCGTCGTCGCGCCGATGCATTGCAGCTCGCCGCGCGCGAGTGCCGGCTTGATGATGTTGCTGGCGTCGATTGCTCCTTCGGCAGCGCCCGCGCCGACGAGCGTATGCAGCTCGTCGATAAAGAGGATGATCTCGCCGGCAGCGCCGCGGATCTCGTCCATCACCCGCTTCATGCGCTCTTCGAACTCGCCGCGATACTTGGTGCCCGCCACGAGCCCCGCCAGGTCCAGCGTAATCACGCGCCGGTCTCGCAGTGGCTCGGGTATCTCACCCTTGATGACGCGCTGCGCCAGACCCTCGGCAATCGCGGTCTTGCCAACGCCGGGCTCGCCAATTAGGGCCGGGTTGTTCTTCGTGCGCCGCGACAGAATCTGAATGACGCGTTCGATTTCGTTGTTGCGGCCGATGACGGGATCGAGCTTGTTGTCGCGAGCCAGCTGCGTGAGATCGCGGCCGTAGGCGTCGAGCGTCGGGGTTTTGCTCTTCCCTTTCGGAGCCGTCGGTTGGCCCTCAGCGCCGAGCAGGGACGTCGTCTGCACGCGAACCTTCGCGGGGTCGACGCCCAAGTTGGTGAGCACGCGCGCCGCGACTCCCTCGCCCTCTCGGATCAAGCCGAGGAGCAAGTGCTCGGTCCCAATGTAATTATGGTTGAGCTGGCGTGCCTCTTCGAAGGCAAGTTCGATGACGCGCTTGGCTCGCGGGGTAAAGACCATCTCTTGCTGCACGGTCTGCCCGCCGCGCCCGACGATCGCTTCTACCTCTTGACGAACCTTGGCCAGATTGACGCCAAGCGACTCGAGAACCTTGGCGGCGAGACTCTCGCCCTCGGAAATAATGCCAAGCAGAATATGCTCGGTTCCGATATAGTTGTTTCCAAGTCTCTGAGCTTCTTCCTGAGCGAGTACGATGCTGCGCCGCGCTCGCTCGGTGAAAGGCTCCCACATCGACATCGCTTAGTTCTTCCTCCTACCCTCTTAACGCGAACCGGGCCCTGGCGGTTTCGCGGCTCGTCCTCGTCTGCCCCGCCTTCGTCCTTCGTCCTTCGACTGCGCTCAGGATGACAGGCTCAGGATGACAGCGCAGAGGTCTGCCCCATATCCCGCGGAACCTCATACCCATGCCAACCGCCGAACAAGTACGCGAAGCACTCGTCGAGGTCAAAGACCCCGAACTAAACTTGGGGATCCTCGAACTCGGCTTGGTCTACGATATCACAACCGAAGGCGAAAACGGCGAAAACGTCACCGTCATGATGACGCTAACGTCGCCGATGTGTCCCGTTGGGCCGATGTTTAAGAAGTCGGTGGAGGATCACGTACTCGCCATCGAGGGCGTCAAGAGCGCGAATGTCGAGATCACCTTCATGCCGCCGTGGGACCCTGCGACCATGGCATCCGACGACGTTAAGGCGATGCTCGGTATCTGGTAGCTTCGACTCTCTGCTGTCGCTTGCGCTGTTTGCCGAGCGTGCGGAAATACTCACGCACCTCGTTCTCAGGAATGACCCGGCCCTCAGCGACGTCCCGAATTCCTTCCTCGACGTCGGCTTTGAGTGTTCGAAGAACGGATCGTTTTTCGGCTGCAGCATTAATGGATATACCACGGTGCTGAGTCTGTCGTCCTTCGACTGCGCTCAGGATGACATGACTGCGCTCAGGATGACATTACTGCGCTCAGGATGACATTACTGCGCTCAGGATGACAATGCTTGGGTGAACTCCCGGTGTTGTCCGTTAACTCCGACGTTAGGACGACACCGGGAGAACGTTTTGGGCGACGAGGGGACGATTTTTACATGCCTAGGTTATAGGCTGCGGCCAGGTCCTTCATTGCTGTCGTGAGGATCGCGTGATACTGGGCATCGATGCCGATCCCGTATTTGGCGTCGATGTCTTTCATCACTTGAACGTGAATGGGATGCGAAACGGCTCGATCGAGCATTACTTCGACGTTGAATCCTTCGCCGGTCTGACCGGCAGACCAGAGCGCCGCTGCAAGGGCGCGGCCGTCGTTGGGATCGGGATCCGGCTTGCTCGGAAGCGCGATCTTCTTCTCCGTAACGATTCGCAGTGAATCGTTCACGACGAAGTCGAACGTCTTGATAAACTGGCCGACTTGGTCCTTACCGTACTGTTTCGTTAGCTTTGCGACCTCGGCGTCAAACGAGTTGCCGGTGAGCCTCTTGAGCAGCGTTACGGTGCTAAAGTTGCTCGGGCCGCCTCCAGCTTCCACCATAGAGAGCGTTACGGCCAGTGCCGGCGCGCCGGTATAGACGCAGCACGAACCCGAGAAACGCGTCGATGTATCGACGACGTTGGGCATCAGTTTTGCCGATGCGGCGGCCGGAACGATGGTTGCCAGAGCGAGCGCACAAGCGGCAATGGCGGATTGATTGCGCATGGGTTCCTTTCTCGAGCATTGCAGCTCGTTAGAAAAACGGTTCGCCGAAAGGAACGTCCAATTCAATCGTTTGGATTGGGGGCGCGGCTGCTGGGGGTTGTTAAAGCAGCGTTACGGCAATCGGTTTGGTCGTGGGTTGCTTGGAACCACCGGCCGGCTCGACGCTCACGGCCACCGCCACGATGTCATTCGCCGCAACCGGCAAGCGGATCAGGGTTTCGCCCGAGGCGCCCGGCCTAAACGTGATCGACGGGGCCATCGTCTTGGAGCCCTTGGGTAACGTCCAAGCCTGGTAGACCTTGCCCTTTGGCGGCTGCGCGAGTGCGTGCATGGCAATGTAGAGGTTATCGCCGCGTACCAAGACGGAGCCGGGGCCGAAGCGATAGCGCTTGGCGTCCGGCGCCGTAACGTCGGCGATAACTGCCGACTGCTGCGCGATCCGCGATTCGTCGCGGCCGAGCCGTTCGCGCAGCGAGGCATTCCAGAGTCCTGCCCCGACCGCAACCACAAAACATGCCGCAGCGACGAGCGACGGCCAGCGCGATGCCGCCGAACGAGCCGGTCCGGCCGAACGTCCCGGTTTCGTTGAACGAACTTGCTTCATCAGGCGAGTTTTGAGCATGAAACTCGGCCCTGCAGTGCGGCCGTCGGCCTCCGCCGAGTAGCCGATAGCCGTCACGGCCGGACGCAAGAGCCGGTACTCCGCGCGGCACTCCTCGCAGGACTGCAGGTGCGCGGCCACGTTCGCCGCTTCGCGGGCCGGGAGCGCGCCCAGCGCATAGAGGGCGACGTTGTCGAGCATCTCGTCGTGCGACATCATGGCACCACCACCCCGTCGAGCGCGCTGCGCAAGCGGCGCAGGCCGCTGCGAATGCGCGTTTTAACCGTCCCGAGCGGCAAGCCCGTCGTTTGCGCCATCTCCTGGTGCGTTATGCCGCCGAAAAAACCCAGCTCGATCAGCTTGCGTTGTTCCTCGGGCAACTGCGCGATCGCCGCGCGAACGGATTCGGCGTCGAGTTGCGCCATCGCGGCATCTTCCAGCGCGTCTGGCGCCGGAATCGCCTCGGGAAACTGATCTTCGGGCCGTGCCGCCCGAGCACGAAGCGCGTCGAAGGCGCGGTTGCGAGCGACGCGCACGATCCACGCTCCAAAGTTTCCCGAGCGAAAAAGCTCGGGGTTGCTCCAGATCTTCATGAAGACGGCTTGCGTGGCGTCTTCGGCGCTTGCGGGATCGGAAAGCACTCGTAACGCCACGCCGTAGACGAGGCGACTATAACCGTCGTACAGCGCTTCAAACGCAGCGGTGTCACCCTCCCTTATGCGCTCCATGAGCCGGCCTGCATCATCCACGCTTAAACGGTCCCCAGGGGCTCCATGGATTGCCCTTCGACTGCGCTCAGGATGACAGAAGTCAAGGTGCCAAACGCGGATAGATGCGCGTTGGTATGCCGGCGAAGGCCGGATCGCCGCACTGCCAGAGTAAAAAGGCGTATTCGTCGGTAAGGAGCTGCTCGCTCTGCTCTCGGGATGCAGCCATGAATCCGTGCCCTGCGTCGTAATCCACGCGCAAGAGAATCGGACGCCCGCTTGTCGTCGCGCGCGCGAGCCTCGCGGCGAACTTCGCGAGCTGCCACGACGCGACGCGCGGATCGTTAAATCCGGTGACGAGCATCACGGCAGGATAGGGCGTCGCAGGCACGACGTGCTCGTAGGCATCCATTGCGTAGAGCGCCCGGAAACCCGTCTCGTTTGCGACGGTGCCGAACTCTGGAATGTTCGGCGGGCCATTCGGCGTGAACTCGGCCCGCAAAGCATTGCTGACGCCGACGACGTCCAGGGCCGCCGCGAACAGGTGCGGCTGCGTCGTGATCGCGCGCCCAATCGTGATGCCGCCGGCGCTGGTTCCTTCGCCCGCGAGGTGGGCCGGCGAGGTGTACTTATGATCGACCAGCCAATGTCCGCACGCAATGAAGTCTTGCCAGGTATGGGGTTTGGTCGCGATCATTCCGGCGCGGTGCCACGCTTCGCCGTACCATCCGCCGCCGCGCGGATGACAGACGGCGAAGACTCCGCCGCGCTCGAGCCACGCGACGCGAGTGGCGCTGAACGATGGATTCAGCTCGATGCCGTAAGCGCCGTAACCTTCCAAATACGCCGGATGCGATCCATCGAGCGACAGTCCTTTACGGTAGACTACCGAGAGCGGAACCATCGTGCCGTCGGCGCTGCGCGCCAGCACTTCCGACGACGTATACGGCGTCGTATCGATATTAGCCAGCGGCTTGAGGTGCGTGTCGGTCACGGAGCCGGCGGCATCCGCCGCATAGTAGAGCTGCGAGTGCGTCCAGCCCGTTAGGCCGAAGACGACACCCGGCTCCCGCGGGTCGGTGGCGATCGCGCTAATCGAGCCTTGGAAAGGCAACGCGACGTTCGTTACAGCGCCGGGGCTGCCGCCGGCGCCGAACGCTACGCGGGTGATCTTTCCAAATCCACCCTCGCGCGACCGGACATAGAGCCCATCGGCTGCGACGCCCAAATCTTCGAGAACGTCCTTTCCGGCTGGGATGACCGTCTGCGCCGCTGCCAGGTCGGGCGCATTGAGCGACGTCCTGACGAGCTTGTACGCCGGCGCGTTCTTATGCGTGAGTACGTAGAGCGTCGAGCCCCTGAAATCGAGATTGACGACATCGTCGGCGGGCGTCGCAACGGGCGTCCACGCGACGTTGGAATCGAGAACGGTCGCGCGGGTCGCATAGACGGTGCGCTCGTTTGCAACCCCATGAACGATCAGCGCCAGCGTGTACGGGGAGGCCGGTGACCGCAGCACGACCGGAAAATCCGTCAGGCCGAATGGGATCTTCGGATTCACGCCATATCCAAAGACCGCGACGTCGCGGTCGGGGTCGCGCCCCAAAACGTGCAGATACGCGACGGCGCGTTTCTCCTTATCGGTTTGGGGTTCGCCGGGACGCATCTCCGGAAAGCGTACGTAATAGAAGGAGTTGCCGTCGGCCAACCAGCTCGTCGGGCCGATGTAATAGGCGCGATCGATCGCGTCGGGAAGAACGCGAGCGGTCGCTGTTTCCACGACGTGAATTACCTCGGCCTCGGAGCCGCCTTCGGAGATTCCGTATGCGACGTACCGCCCGTCGAGCGACGGCAGGAAATAGTTGATCGTGTAATGCTTGCCGGGTGTTGCCAAGCTCTGCGGATCGACCAGGACGCGTTCGCCGCTGCCGTCCGCGTTGCGCACGTAGAGCTTGGGGCCGTTGTCGCCGGGGTTGAGCTTTTCGTAAAAGTAGTACGGCCCGTCGCGGGTTACTCCGGTGACCACGACTCCGGCGTTGTCCAGCTCTTTGATGCGCTCGAAGAGCCGTTCGCGCGGTTCGCCGAGCTTGGTGAGCACGGCGCGCGTGTAATCGTTCTGCTCCTTGAAGAACTGCACAACGACCGGATCGGCCATGTTTTCGAAGTAGCGGTACGGGTCGGTAACGGACGTCCCATATATCGATTCGGCGACCGCGCGCTGCGGTGGTATCGGCGGCGGCGACGGGAAACCCGCCGGGATCGCGCCGGCCAGCGCGAGGGCGAATATGCAGCAGCTAACGCGGAGCATCAAGCCACTATTCTCGAAAGCGTACCCTTGTCATCCTGAGCGCTTCGACTACGCTCAGCACAGGCTCCGTCGAAGGATGACATGGGGGAGGATGCGTGCAAAGGTGGCAGCGTGAAGAGTCGAGCGGAAAAATACGCAGAACTCGAGGTAAAACGCGCGGAATCGACGGTTCCGGCCGGAGCCGAGGCGCTCGCCCGACAACACGCGCGGGGGAAACTCTCGGCGCGAGAGCGCGTCGAGGCGCTGGTGGACGAAGGCTCCTTCACCGAGTTCGACCGGTTCGTCATCCACCGAGCCAACGCGTTCGGTCTCGATGAAAAGGAGTTTTTGGGCGACGGCGTCATCACGGGACGCGCGACCATCGACGGACGCCAGGTCTTTCTCTTTTCGCAGGATTTTTCGGTGCTAGGCGGCTCGCTGGGCGAAGCCTTCGCCGAGAAGATTTGCAAGATGATGGACTTGGCGATTCGCACCGGCTCTCCAATGATCGGCATCAACGATTCGGGCGGCGCTCGCATTCAAGAAGGCGTCGTCTCTTTGGGTGGCTATGCCGAAATCTTTTGGCGCAACGTGGCGGCCAGCGGCGTCGTTCCGCAGATCAGCCTAATCGCGGGGCCCTGCGCGGGTGGCGCGGTTTATTCACCGGCGATAACCGACTTCATCATCATGACGGAAAAGATCTCGCAAATGTTCATCACGGGACCGGAGATCATTAAGACGGTCACCGGCGAGGAAGTAACGTTCGAGGAGCTGGGCGGTGCGATGACGCACGCGACCCGCAGCGGCGTGGCGCATCTCGTGGCCGAGGACGAAGCGAACCTTTTCGAGCTCACCCGCGATCTGTTTTCGTTTCTTCCGCAAAATAACACGGAGGCGCCGCCGGAATACGCATGCGACGACGACCCGCACCGGATGGTTCCGCAGCTAGACGATCTCGTCCCCGACTCGCCGAACAAGCCCTACGACATGCGTGAGGTTATCACGGGTGTCGTGGATTACGGAGATTTCCTCGAAATCCAGGCGCTCTACGCGCCGAACGTGATTTGCGGCTTTGGGCGCGTCAACGGGAGAGCCGTGGGCATCGTCGGCAATCAGCCCAACGTGCTTGCCGGCGTGCTCGATACGCGTTCGTCGGTCAAGGCGGCTCGCTTCGTGCGTTTCTGCGATGCCTTCAACATTCCGCTGATTACGTTTGTCGACGTCCCCGGCTTTCTTCCGGGCACGGATCAAGAGTACGGCGGCATCATCCTCCAGGGAGCCAAGCTTCTGTACGCGTTCGCCGAAGCGACGGTTCCCAAAATCACCGTCATCACGCGTAAGGCGTACGGCGGGGCCTACGACGTGATGGCGAGCAAACACATTCGCGCCGACGTCAACCTCGCATGGCCGACCGCCGAGATCGCGGTGATGGGCGCGGAAAGCGCCGTCAAAACGATCTTCCGCCGCGAAATTGCCGCAGCCGACGACAAAGAGGCGAAGATGGCGGAACTAATCGCCGAGTACAACGACCGTTTCGCGCATCCGTATATTGCGGCCGCGCGCGGTTACGTTGACGACGTCATCGAGGCCCGCAAGACGCGCGGCGCGATCGCCGATGCGCTGGAAATGCTGCGCGACAAACGGGTTGACGTGCCGCAGCGCAAGCACGGCAACATTCCGTTGTAGCGCGGCTTAGTAGATGCCCGGTAGCAAACGCCAGCGAACCGTCTGCTGGTATCGGCGATATCCGGGCAGGCTCTTGGCCAGGAACGCCTCCTCATTCTGTAAGCGCCAGACGATGAGGGGCAACATCGGCAGAACGAGCAGCAGCGCCCAATAGGAGCCGAGCGCGAGCGGTATACCGATCACTGTAATCAGCAACCCGACGTAGAGAGGATGGCGCACCACGGCGTATGGACCCGTTGAAATGACTCTCTGTTCAGCCGATACTTGGATCGTAGCGCCAGCGAAGCTGTTCTCTTGAAAGACGAGAAAGTAAACGTATGACCCAGCCACGACCAAGACGTCGCCTAGAACAACCAGCAAGGGTATTTCGGAAGACCAATGCATGCGATGGTCCCGCGCCGCAATGACGATGGTTGTCACGAGCAGCGAATAGAGGAGCGTCACGATCAGCTTCTGCGCCGGCTCGGTCTCGGCGATCCGCATGCGGCGCTCCAAGAGGGTGCGATCCTTCCGCCAAAAGTACGCCGAAGTCAAAGCACCGCAGGCGCTCACAATCGCGATAAAGACCCAGGCCTGCCAGTAATCGACCGTCCC
>JBEKMH010000020.1:0-36446 GCA_050008615.1 Candidatus Cybelea sp. | reverse complement strand
GTCGCCGCGGCGACGATAAGGTCTACGAGGGTCGAAAACGAGGCATCAGCAGAAGTAACAAAGGTCTTGAGGGTCGCCTCCAACGAGATTCTAGCCCTGGAATTTTAGCAGTCCCAGGGACATGTCACAATCGTGGAAACCCCTAGTCTTTACCGGCGTACCGATTCGAGCAGTTGGTGACGGGACCGTAGGCCCATTCGGCGCAAGATCGAGGTCATATGACATTCGACCGTTCGCGCCGAGATCGAGAGTCTTTCGCCGATCTCGCGATTCGACAGTCCGACGATCGCCAGCTGGGCGACGCTTTGCTCTCGTAGAGTCAGCTCAGACGGGATCGACGCTGCCGGATCCGCAGATCCATCGGCCGTGCCACGGGTGCGGTGGGCGGAGGCGCCAAGCAGCGTCGCGGCTAACTCGTAACTCGTCCAGAGAAGCTTCCGAAACAAGGCGGCGGCTGTCTGTGCCTCACGTACGCATCCTTCGGCATCGCCCTCGCGGTCTAAAACGAGGGCGTCGAAATAGTGTAAGTGCGCGGTCGCCACATCGGCGTTAGGCAGAAGCGTTCGGCTCCGCAGGACTTCGCGTGCTCGCCCGAAGTAGCGCTCGTCCCCGAACTGCGCGACCGCAAGCGGCAAATCGCAAGCCTGATCCGCGTTCTTCACATACTCTAGAGCTTTTGTGAGCAGGTGTCGCGCCTTTTGCAGCTGGCCCATTCGATGGAAGTAGCGGGCGAATGAGGAGGCGACGGGTCCGAGGCGTGGCGGTTCGCCCGACCTAAACGCGAATGTCAGAGCATCCTCGTTCGCGCACTGGCTGAGAAGATATGGATCGTTGCACTCGATGGCGATCGGTATCCCGATTTCTGCCAACGCTTCGAGTAAGACCGGCGGAGGGTTCTCAAACGTGGCCGCTTGATTGACGTAGGCATGAGCCCGATGGCGGTTACCCTGGTGGCTCAGTACTCGCGCGTATTCAAGGGAAATACAGGCGACGTTCCAGACGAGATTCCGATCGCGTGCGGCGCTCAACGCCTGCAGAAACAAGCCAGCCGCGAGTTCGGTGCGGCCGAGCATACTGGCGGACATAGCATGCGACTGGAGTATGCTCGTGTACTCGTACGGATCTTGACCTTGCTCCGCGTAATGGAGCGCCTTCGCAAAGCTCTTGGAGGCCATTTCGGCGTTGCCGGAAGATGCGTATGCGAACCCGCATAGTCGGTGGTATTTGTAAAGGACTTTGGGATCTGGGGGTAGCGCGTGTACGTCGATGGCCTGGAGGTAGCGCTCTGCTTCATGGTACCGCGACAACAAGTGAAGAACCGTTGCCAATGACAGCCGGGTCGAAAGGATCAGCTCGGTGTTGTTGGAAGCAGTTGCGAAATCGAGCAGACGTTCGGAGAGTGGTACGATGTCGGCAGTTCGCGAGCTTAACCAGAGGGTGCGAATCTGCTGCATGTGCAGGTGGGCGACGCTGGCCCCCGTGCCCGGCACCGGCACCGTCTTTTCAAGTGGAAGATTGAACCATCCGTCGGCGTCGGTTGCGATTCCGCGATGGAATGCGGTGTCGCCGACCTTGACCGCGAGCCGCGCATGGGTTGAGACGTCGCCCGCCGAGAGATCAAAGGCCCGTTCATAGTTCTTCAGAGCTGTACGGTAGTCGCCGTCTGAAGAATACGCGTCACCAAGCGATTCCAGCGCGGAAACCCCGCGTTCCATCTCGCTCTTCGTCCGACTTGCCCGTCGTCGTCGTACGGTGCGTGCGGAAGCGTCGGCCGAACATTTCGGACACGTGGATCGGCTCGGGGTAACCTTGACGGCGCAGCACGTGTGGCACAGGCCAGCTGCCGCAGCGCGCCGGCGCTGCTCCAGCTTGTAGTCGGCCCCAGACCTCGCCACACGTTCTTCTTTTGGACAGAGACATAAGCGCGACCTCTGTCCAGGGTCCCGCACTCCCTTCTAGAGGCAAGGGCATTGAAGCGATCCGTCGTGAATCCCCACTGGTACAGCAGTTTAAGGCTTACGCTGAGCGCCATAATAAGACGGCTACGGCCAATCGAATAATCGTAAAAGGCGAAGTGTGCGCCTTTCGCACGGACATCTATATCGTTGAGGCTCGGTTATCGATCGAGGCGAAGGGCTCCGCCGATCGAATATTTGTTAGAATGGCGATCGGTCGACTGGCCGACTATAGGCACCATCTTCGCGAAGAGTTTGGCCGCTGCGATGCGCAATACTGCTTCCGGAAAAACCCTCACAGGATCTTCTCGATGTAGCCTCAGCTGAGAATATCATTGTTATTTGGCCTTCCGGAGAGGATTTCGACTGCACAGCTTCGCTCTGATCGGCCGCGGCCTCGATAACGGCCTCGCACTCTTCCATGCAGACGAGGCCAATCGCCAAACCCTCGCGGCGGATGTGATGGAGCCGGTGCGGCCGCACGTTGATGCTTTCGTTCTAAACCTCGCGCGCAAGCGCACTTTTTCAGCGAACGATTTTGCCGAGACACGGGAAGGCGCGTGTCGCCTCTCATCATCGCTTGCACAAGAATTATCGCCGACGATGGCGACATGGGCGAAGCTCGTCGCCCCCTATGCCGAAAACATTGCAAGGCACGTCGCCCGGCTCGCAAAGACCGGCCTCGGCATCGCGGCGCCGATCGGGCCGAAGCCGTCGAGCGATTGACGAGAAAGACAAAGTGGTTCCGTACATCCTGGTCATAGGCTACGACAACAAAGAGGAACCGCTCCACTGGGCCCCCGTGACGATGTTGGACGTCGCCCAGGACCGTAAAGAAATCGAGAAATTGACTCCCCAGGCCCGCGACCCAAAGTTTTACGGAACCATTGAAGGGCCGGCGAGTGCCTGGCTGGTTTCAGTCGTTCCGCATTGCTCTAACTGACCGTGGCGCGACGCGCCTAGCCCGGGAGCATCAAACCGCAGCGGATTAGTCGCGCAAGTATGAGATCGCGGTTACAAACAGCATTATAATGGCGACGCCGATAAACACCGCCTTTGCCGGCAGGTATGAATGCGCGAGCGGACCGAGTTGCGAGGCGCGCAGAAAATAGATCGCCCCGGCGACGCAGACGCCGAGTAGCTGACCTGTCGTCCGCGCGGTCGCGAGAACGCCAGCGGCAATGCCGCGCCGATTTGCGGGAGCACTACCCATGATCGTGCTGTTGTTCGGCTGCGTGAAGACCGCCGTGCCCGCTCCGGTGACGAGCAGTGCAAAGATGAGAAACCGCAAATCGGGATGGGCCGGCTGCGCCGCGAGAAGCAGTGCTCCGGCGAGGAAGCAGGCCGCGCCTGCCGTCGAGACATAGCGCGCGGGCACGCGGTCCGAAAGAGCACCGGCTGCGGGCGCGAGAAAAAGGTTGAGGGCCGAAATTGGTAGGATCAACAGGCCCGCTTGGAGCGCGTTGCGCCCCATGGCAACTTGCGCGGAGAGTGGAATGGTGAAGATGACGCAAAAAAGCGCGCAGAAGTACAGCATGCCGGCAAGCACCGAAAGCGCAAACGTTCGATTTTTGAACAGGTCGAGATCGAGAGCCGGCGCCTTAGCCCGTCGTTCGACGCTCAGAAAAGCTGCGACGCCGACGACTCCGTAAAGGAGCGCTCCAAGCGTGGCAATCGAGGTCCAGCCCCAAACGTGCGCGCGAGAGAGCCCAAGCGCAATCGCGAGAAGCGCCGTGAAGGCGAGGAGCGCGCCGGGAATGTCGAAGCCCTCGTTGCCGCGGCGTTCCGGTCTCAACACGAATGCCCCGATCGCGAGCGCGACGACCGAAATGGGGACGTTGATGATGAAAATCCAGCGCCAGCTCCACGAAGTAACGATGAGGCCGCCGAGAATCGGGCCGCTGGAAAGCCCGAGCGCAACGGCGCCGCCGTTGAGACCGATCGCGCGTCCGCGCTCGCGAGCGGGAAACACCTCGGTAATGATTGCGGGAGTCGACGACATGAGCATCGCGGCGCCGAATCCCTGGACCGCTCGTGCGGCGACGAGTACGAAGAACGAGGGTGCGAATGCGCACGCCAGCGATGAGAGGCCGAAAACGATAAAGCCGAGCATGTAGACGCGCTTCTGTCCCCACATGTCGCCCAGACGCCCAAAAAGCACGAGCGTAGACGACGTGGTGAGCATGTATGCGATCAAAACCCACTCGGTGCTGTCGACGCCCGTGTGGAAGGCGCGACCGATTACCGGGAGCGCAACGTTTGCGATGCTCGAATCGAGCGGCGCCATGACCGCGGCCAGCATGACCGCCGCTAGGGCGTACCATTTGTAGCTCGGGCTGGCGCGCAGAGTTTTTCGTTGCATGGCCACAGACGGCCAGACATATGCCCGCAACCGATAAGCCCCTGGCGTCCCGAAAAGTAACTTCCAAGCGGCCGCCGAATCGCTTAAGCGGGCATACTCTTTAAGCCTACTCTTGAAAGGACTTCGATATGAGCCTTCGATCCCAAATTTGCGTTTTGGCGATCGCCGTCGGCCTCGCTGGCCTCGCGGTCTCTCGCCCCGCGACGGCGGCGATGCAGACCCCCGCCTCGCTCCAGGCGCTCGTCGGCAACTGGGCGTGCACGTACACCGGCCCCAAAGGCACCACCAAGTCGACGTACACGATCACAAAGTCCGGCGATCTCTGGGTTCAGGGAAGCGGCCACACCAGCGCGAGTCCCGGACGCCCGGCCAACGACTCCTTCTTTTTGATTGGGTACGATCCTAAGAAGCACGTCTTCGTAAACATGGGTGGCAGCACGCTTCCGGGCGAGTACGGAATCTCGACGGCTCCGGGTGCCGCACGCGCCATGACCATGACGTACGCGAACGAATATCCAGCCGACCCAACCCACGAAAAAGACGTCTGGAGCTACACGTCGACGGGTTTGACCATCGCTTCGGCGTGGACCGAAAAAGGCAAGACGATGACTGGCAAAGGAACCTGCACGAAGTCGTAAGCCGGAGTTTCGCAGGCGCTCCGCCCGTGCTGGAACCGGTTGTCCGCTGAGAGCGGTCTTGGTATACTGCGGTTCGCGAAGCCGCATGACACGGGCGGATGGGGCTCGGTAGCTCAGTGGTAGAGCAGGGGACTCATAAGCCCTTGGTCGTAGGTTCAAGTCCTACCCGAGCCAAAAAAAACGGAGTCCGGCCGCTCCACAGAGGCGGCCGGCTTCATTCTGAGGTAATCAAAGTCATGTCTACGATTCCATGCGATTTCTGTCCGCATCCGGTCGATCGGGCACAGATGGAAGAGATCGAAATCTCGCATTACGTGCCGGATAGTTCCGGAGAAGATCTGGCATATGCGAGGACGTACTTCTTTGGGCACCCCGACTGCGTGCGTAAGTTCTATCGCACGCTGGTGGACCATAAGCTCGATCTTTTCAAGCACATCCCCAGCGCCGGCGCGCCGCCGGACGTGGCTCGTTGACGTCGAAGCGTGCGCCCGTAGCGTAGCTGGATAACGCACAGCCCTCCGAAGGCTGGGATCGGGGGTTCGAATCCCTCCGGGCGCGCATCCATACATGACTGAAGACGAAGCCTATCTCCGCCGGGCGCTCGAGCTTGCCGAGCAGGCGGCTTGCGCCGGCGAGGTGCCGATCGGCGCGGTGCTCGTCAGCGGCGACATCGTACTGGAAGCGAAGAACGAAAAAGAGTCTCGGCGCGACGCCACCGCGCACGCCGAGATGCTGCTTCTACGCGAGGCGGCGCGGCGTCTTGGCGCTTGGCGTCTGGGCGATGCGACGCTGTACGTGACCAAAGAGCCGTGCCTTATGTGTGCGGGCGCGATGATCGCTGCGCGCATCAAACGGCTCGTCTACGGCGCTCGCGACCCCAAGGGCGGCGCCGACGGAGGCGCTTTCGACGTCTTGCGTTCGCCGCTCACAAACCATCGGCTGGAGGTGACGGCAGGAGTTCTCGAAACCGAAGCCGCCGCGCAACTGCAAGAGTTCTTTCGGCACAAGCGCTTCGGCGTGAAGAAGGGTTAGCACCGCAAGCGTCCCAACCCTCAGCTTTGGAGAGGTGGTCGAGTGGTTGAAGGCACCCGCCTCGAAAGCGGGCGAACGTTAATAGCGTTCCGTGAGTTCGAATCTCACCCTCTCCGCCATTCACGCCCGGGGCAACTGCACGGTAAAGTGCGAGCCGTTCGGACTGGTATTCAGTGAGATCGTTCCCCCGGCACGCTCGACGGCGCGCTTAACGATCGCGAGGCCGAGCCCCGAGCCTGCGACGTCGCGCTGCGTGCCGCGATAAAAGCGATCGAAAACGCGCGTGGCGTCGGTTGAGGGAATTCCTGGGCCGCGATCGGCAACCTCGATGAGCGCGGTTCCATCTCGTGCGCTCACGCGAACGGCGATCTCGCCTTCGCCGTACTTTACGGCGTTGTCGGCCAGATTGGTTACGACGTATCCCAGGTCCGTCGGATCGATCGCTGCCAGCACTCCGCTCTGCGTCGAGACCTCGAAGTGGCGCTCCGGATGTGCGTCGGCAATCGGAGCGATTAAGTCGGCGACGAGCGTTCCGACGTCGATCGGCGCCGCGGTAGCCGCGGCTTGCACGCCCTCCCAGCGCTCCAAGAGGATCAGCTTATCGATCAGTGCACCCATGATGCGGCTCTGGTCGTTCATCGTCTGCAAGATGCGATCGCGGTCCGGCGCGCTTTCGATGCCGCCCCGCCGCAGGATTGCGATGAACCCTTGCACGACGGTGAGCGGAGTGCGCAGCTGATGGCCGGCGTCGGCAATGAACTGGCGGATCGACGCGTTTGCCCGGTCGCGCGCCGCAAATGCGCGCTCCATCTGCTCGATCGCACCGTTATATGCGGCGGCCAGCGACCCAAGCTCGTGGCGTTCGTCGGCGGCGATTGGCTGCGGCGTCAAGTCGCCCGAGGCAAATCGCGTTAACGCGGCGGTAACGTCGTCGAGCGGCCGCAAGGCCTGCCGGGTCAGCGTTCGCGCGACGAGCGTGGCGCAGATCACGGCGAGTGCCAGCGCGACGAGCAACGGCACCGTAAATGATGTAACCGTGCGCACGAGTGCCGCATCGTTGCTCTTAACGACTACGTAGACGTTTCCGACGTGCGCGTAGAGCGACGTTAGTCCGAACGCGGTGGCGAGACCAAGAATGATGCGCGAAAGCGGTCCCGATGCTCGCGGGTCGCCGGAGAGATCTCCGCGCGGCCGCACCGTAACAACAGGCTTGGGATCGGTGCGGTGCGCGCGGTAGACCGCAACGCGGGTGTTTGCATCCAGAAAGACAATTTCGCTGCCGCTTCCTAGCAGCAACGATGCGGCAAAAATTCCACCGGCGCGCGCATCGGGCAGCGAAGTCCGCGTCAGCGCGGTTTGAAGCTGCACGAGGGTGCCGCTCAGCTCGTTTGATACGCTGCGAACATAGGCGCCGAGGGCGAATAGCGCTCCGGCGAGGATGACGGCGGCGAGCACGATCGAAATCTCGATTGCCGCAAGCGCTTGCATGCGGCGAGCCAATCGCGTCCTCACTGCGCGCCGGCCCTCAAGGAGTAGCCGAGGCCGCGAAGGGTGTGAATGAGCTTTACCGGCTCGCCGCTATCGACCTTGGCTCGGAGAAACGAAACGTACGTCTCTACGGTGTTGGGGATGACGTCGCGATCGATGCCCCAGACGAGATCGAGCAACTCCGAACGCGTCAGCACTTCTTCGGCACGTTGAGCAAGAACGTGAAGCAAATCGAACTCGCGCGCGGATAGCTCGATTCGCCGATTGCCGCGATAGACCGCGCGGCTGGGCGTGTCGATGCTGAGATCGGCATACGTGAGCGTTTCGCGAAGCTCCATTGCGGGGCGGCGTAGCAGCGTGCGCAGGCGGGCGACGAGTTCTTCGAAATCGAACGGCTTGCCGACATAATCGTCGGCCCCTGCCGAAAGGCCGGCGACTCTTTCCGCAACTTCCGTGCGTGCGGTGAGCATCACGACGGGCGCCGTGGTCAAGCGGCGGATCTCGGGCAAGAGCGCGAAGCCGTCGCCGTCGGGGAGCATGACGTCGAGCACGATCACGTCGGGAGGCCAGGAGTTCAAAAGCGCCAGAGCCGCCGAGCCTTCGGTTACGCTACGCACCAGAAAGCCGGCACGGCCCAAGCCGTACTCGAGAAGCTCTCGCAGGCCCCGCTCGTCATCGACCACGAGCACCCGCGGCCTCTGGGCCGCCAAATCCATTCTCAGACTCACTCCAGGACTGGGGACCGCCGTTTTCGGTAAAATCTTCGGAACCAATGAAACGAAGCGACGGCCTCTCTCCAGTCTTCCTCGGTGTCGCGTTGATCTCCCTAGCCGCAAGCGGCTGCGGCGGTCGCCCGGCTGCGCAGGCTACCCAGCCACCGTACGTGCAAACGACGGTTGCCGCCTACGGGAGCATCGAGCCGGCCCGGCAGTTGGCCGGCGTCGTCGCGCCATACCAGAACGTTGCCGTCCAAAGCAGCCTTTCGGAGCCGACGAACGCCGTCTACGTACGTGAGGGCGACACCGTGCACGCCGGAGAGGTACTGGCGCTGCTCGACACTGCCGATTTGCAGGCGCAGTTGCAATCCGATCTTGCGACGGCAAACAGCAATCATGCCAACACCGTTCACACCGTCTTCCAGGGTTCGCTTTCGATTGCGCAGGGTGTCGATACGCTGCGTGCCGACGAAGCGGCCGTGCGCCAAGCACAGAAAACCCTCGACAACGACGCGCGCAACCTTACGCGCGATCAGAATCTCTTGACCCAGGGCTACGTTTCGCAGCAATCCGTCGATGCGCAAGCGACGCTGGTTCACAACGATCAGCAAGGTCTCGATACGGCCAACTCGACGCTCGCGGCGGCGCGATCCAACGTTCAAGCAAACGGAACGCTCTCGGGGCAGGGGCTGCAGGCGTCGGCCGTGCAGCAGTCGGCGGCGCAAGAACAAGTGGCACTCGCGCAAGCCGATCAAGTGCGCGTGCAGATCGCCAAGGCCAGCATCGTTTCGCCGATCGACGGCGTGGTGGTCAATCGCAACCTCAATCCCGGCGAGTATCCCGGCTCGCGCGAAATCTTTACGTTGCAGCAGGTCAATCCAATCTACGCCGTGCTTCACGCGTCGAGCGAACAGGTCGCTCGCATCCAAAACGGGTCGCCGGCAACGGTGACGGCTGCCGATTTGGAAGGCAACGAGCGCTTTAGCGGCCACGTCGCCGGAGTGCTCAACGAGATCAATCCGGGCTCCACGGACTTTCAGGTCAAGGTGTTGCTGGCCAACCCAGGGCAACGGCTGCGACCGGGCATGGTCGTGCAGGGGACGATTGCCACGCTGCCCGTGGCCGGCGTCCGCGTACCCGTCACGGCGTTCACCGACGACAACCACGACGCGGTCATCACCGTGCAGCCCGACGATACGGTCAAGACGGCTACGGTAGCGGAAATCGGGAGCGACGGAACCACCTCGGTGGTCAGCGGCCTGCGTCCCGGCACGCGCATCGTGAGCAACGGCCAAACCAGCGTCGGCGACGGCGAGAAGGTTTCGTACCGTCAGTGAAGTTTAGCCTTACCCGGCTTTTTATCAAGCGGCCGACGCTGGTCTTCGTCATCGTCGCTCTCATGATGTTCGCGGGAATCCTGTCAACCATGACGATCGTCAAGGAACTCTATCCCGACGTCAGTCAGCCGACCGTTACGATCCAGGTGCAGTACAACGGCGCCTCAGTCACCGAGATGCGCGATAACATCGTCCAGCCGATCGAGCAGAACCTCGCGGGCACAGCCGATCTGCAAACCTTCAACTCGGTCGTCCAACAGGGCCAAGCGTCGATCACCGCGATCTTCGATATCGCCTCCGATTCGGCGACCGACCTCGCGCTGACGAACAAAGCCATTCAGGCTGCGGAAAAGTACCTTCCCACCAACCTCACACCGCCGACGGTCAACCTCTACGATCCCACCCAGTCGGTCGTCGTTACGCTCGCAATCTACTCGCAGAAGCTCTCGCTATCGCGTTTGGCGCTCTACGCGGTCAACGTCATCGCCCCGCAGCTCGAACAAGTTCCCGGCATCTCGTTCGCGAACGTCGGCGGCCTCGTAACCCCGGCTTACGAAGTCGTCGTGGATCCCGCGCGGCTTGCCGCCGCGAACTTGACGCTGAGCGACATTATAGCCACGCTGCAAACCGACAACCAACGGGTGCCCGGCGGATTTGCGTACGAGCCGAATCGCCAGACGACCATCGACATCCGCGGCGACATTCAGAACCTCGACAGCGTTCGCAACCTGGCGATCATTCCGGCGGGCGGCACGAGCAGCTCCAGCACGGCGAACTCGACCGGCGCCCAGGTCCAAAGTTACGGCGGCGGCACCTCGGCACTACCGGGAGTCGTGGATCCATGGACTGCAACGAACTCGGTCGTGCGGGTCGGCGATGTCGCAACCGTGACGGAAGGCTACGAGCCGCGCCTCCAGTACGCGCACATCAGCGGCAAGCCCGGCCTCTTTCTTCAGGTGCAGAAGTCGGCGACCGGGAGCGAGGTGGACGCGTCGAACAATGTATTGCGTGCGCTGCCGCAGATAGAACGTCAGTTTCCCGAAATCAAGTTTAGCGTCATCAACGTTCAGTCGAAGTTCACCGAGCAGCAGATCACCATCGTCACGCGGACGCTGATCCTGGCGGTCCTTCTGACCGGCATCGCCATGATCTTTTTTCTGCGGTCGTGGCGTAGCGCGATCGTCGTCTGCGTCTCCATTCCGACATCATTAGCGATTGCGATTACGGTCATGAAGGCGATGCATCTCACGATCGATACGATTTCACTGCTGGGCATGTCGCTCGTCATCGGAATTCTCGTCGACGACTCGACCGTCGTACTCGAAAACATCGAACGTCATTTTACCGAGCTGAAGCAGCCGCCTGAGGAGGCCGCCGTCGAAGGCCGCGAGGAGATCGGTGCCGCGGCAGTGGTGATAACGCTTGTCGACGTCGTCGTCTTCCTGCCGATCGCCTTCATTCAAGGACAGGTCGGGCGGCAAATCTCTGAGTTTGCGATCGTCGTGGTCATCTCGACGCTGACCTCGCTCTTCGTTTCGTTTACGATCACGCCGACGCTCGCCGGTCTGTGGGCGTTGCGCTCCCACTGGAAGCCGTGGCGCGCCGTCGAGTGGTTCGGAAGAAAGTTCGAAGACGTTCGCACCTGGTACACGCAGCGCGTGCTGCCTTGGAGCCTCGGCCACGGGCGGCTGGTGGCGCTCTTTTGCGCCGGGACGTTCGGCCTCGCGCTGGCTATGGTCGCGCTCGGTGCCGTGGGCGAGGAGTTCATCCCCGCGGTCGACCGTGGCGAGATCTTCATTCAGCTCATGTATCCGATCGGAACGCCGATCCAAACTGTGGAGAAAGGGACCTTCGATCTCGAGCAAAAGATCCTCAACACGTCCGATACTTTTGCAAATACTGCGGTAGCGGGCGCCTACGCCGCCTCGTTCGGCGGTTTCGTTTCGCAAAATAACGTCGGCCAAGTCCACATCTGGCTCAAGGACGGCCGCAAGCATTCAACTGCCTACTGGGTAACGCAGTTCAGGGATATCGCACGCAAGAATCTGCCGCGCGACGTGCAGGCCGTCGTCGTTCCATCGACTTCCACAACGGGCGGAAACGCACAGCCGATCGACTTTCTCGTGACCGACGTAACGGGAGGCGATCCGACCCAGTACGCTCAGCAAGTCCTCGCACTGCTCGAGAAAGTGCCCGGCGCAACGAGCGTCAGCAGCACGGGCACGCAGCTGGCACCGGAGATCTCGATCCAGTTCGATCGCAACAAAGCGCAGGCGCTGGGCGTGGATCTCGGGCAGGCCGCGCAGGCTGCCGGCGCCGCCTTCGGCGGGAATGTCTCAACCCAGTTCGAGACGACCGCCGGCTTGGAACAAGTGCAGGTCATCTATCCGCAATCGTATCAAACGAGCCTAGACGTCTTGAAGTCGGTTGCAATTCGCTCGTCGAGCGGTGGAATCGTCTACTTGAGCGACATCGCTCGGTTTGAATCCACACCGACCTCTCCGCTCATCACGCGCACCGATCGGAACACCGTCATTCACGTCGATGCCAACTACGCCCCGAACTCATCGCTTTCGGCGGTCGAAAACGGCTTGCTCAAGCGTCTGCCGTCGCTCCGCCTGCCCCCGAATATCGTGGTCCGCCCGGCGCCGCTCGGGCAGCAGGACTTCATGCATCAGACCCTGGTCGGAATGGGACTCTCGATGATCGTTTCGGTCATCCTGGTCTATCTATTGATGGTCGCGCTGTACAATAGCTACGTAGCGCCGTTCATCATCATTTTTGCGGTGCCGGTGGCTGCTATCGGCGCGATCGGCGCGCTCTTCCTGACGCATCGCACGCTCAATCTGTTTTCGCTGATCGGGACGATCCTCTTGATCGGCATCGCGGCGAAGAACGGGATCTTGCTGGTCGATTACGCTAATACGCTGCGCGACCGCGGGCTCGATAAGCTTTCGGCAATCAAAGAGAGCGCGCACACACGGTTCCGTCCGATCATCATGACAAGCTTCTCCGTGATGGCCGGAAACTTACCGCTGGCACTAGCGCTCGATCCCGGCTCGTCGTCGCGCTCGAGCCTGGGCATCGTCGTGATCGGCGGCGTGCTGAGCTCGCTCGTGCTGACACTGCTGCTCATTCCCAACATTTATATGTGGGTCGCGCCGAAAGATCATCCATCGAAAAACGGCGTTGGGCACCCGGCGCAAGAGGAGCTCAAGCTCGAGCCGCAGTCGCCGCTGCCGGCGCCGTCGCCGTCGTGAACGAGCGCCTTTGGTAACGAGCCGTTACGTCGGCGCGGGGGATGGCGTCGGGGTTCCTGCGAGGCGCGGATCCGGAGGTTCTGAGGGAAACGCAATGTCGCTAAACGTGACGTCGGCCACAACCTTGAACGTCATAAACGCAACCTTCTCGGTCTGGCTGAACGTACCGTGCACGATGAGCCAGTGGCCCTCGACGACTTTGTAGTCGAGGGAGAACGCTTCGTCGCCTTCGACGGCGCGGATTTCGATATGTGCCGGCAGTTTCGTGTTCGGATCCTCGACCACTTCGGAGGGATAGAGGCCGCTGGGGAAGCGCGGGGTCGGGCCGATCAAGAAATGCAGCGCCGCATCCGTAGAATCGGGCGCGAACTTTACGTCCCAGAAGCTGGCATATGGCACGACTACGTTGACGCTGGGGTCCGGCTCCGGTATCGGAAAGACTAGAACTTTCCCTCGCTGGATGGTGATATCGACTCGCTTGAGATTTGCAAAGTAGCCAAAGCTGAAGCTGGAGAAAGGGTCGAAGTCCGCGACGATCGGAAATGCCTGACCGGTGCGTTGCTCGCCGTTGGGCAAGTCCTGCATGACGGCAAAGTTGTCCGCGGAGCGTACCGCAATCGACCGATCGATGCTTTGCGCCCGGCCGAGGGTCGGCGCCGTTACGCGCGTATGCTCGAGGTAGGTCATGTAGACCGGTCGGTTTGCGTCATAAAACGCGCTCGTGCGGTTGATCAGGAGCGCGAGCGCGAGGTCGGCGGTCATCATTGCGGGTCTGGTTCTTCGCCGCTCGGAAGGCGAGCACCACTCCGCACGGAACCTCGGTTCGCATGGCGGTCCAAGTAACGCAAGCGCTTGCCGCGCGCGTCACGGAGCTCCGGCGAGCCATCCATCGCCGTCCCGAACTGGGCTTTGAAGAGGACGAAACGGCGGCGCTGGTCGAGACGGAACTCGACTCTTTGGGCATCGAGCACCGGCGCGTCGCAAAGACGGGTGTCGTCGGAAGAATCGACGGCGGGGCTGGTGGCCCGGCCGTCGCTTTACGCGCCGATATGGACGCATTGCCCATCCTCGAGAGAACCGGGTTGCCGTACGCCTCGGAGATCGACGGAAAGATGCACGCGTGTGGCCACGACGCGCACACCGCGATGCTGCTCGGAGCGGCGGCGGAGCTTCAATCGCACAGAGACGAGCTTGCGGGCAGCGTCGTGTTGCTCTTTCAACCGGCAGAAGAAGGGCCCGGTGGCGCGCTACCGATGATCGAAGCGGGCGTGCTCGACGATCCGGCCGTTGAAGCGATCGCGATGCTGCACGTCGATTCGCGGTTAGACGTGGGAACGATCGGCATCGTACCCGGGCCGGTAAACGCCTCGGCCGACGAGCTTTACGTAAACGTACGAGGAGTTGGCGGTCACGGCGCCTATCCGCATTCCGCCGTGGATGCGATTCCCGCGGCGGCTGCGATCGTGCTTGCGTTGCAGAACGTCGTCGCGCGCGAGATCGATCCGCTTGCGAGCGCCGTGGTGACGATCGGAACGGTTTCCGGCGGCTATCGCAATAATATAATTGCCGACGAAGTCAAGATGAGCGGCACGCTTCGGGCGCACGACCCCGTCGTACGCGACGCGCTCGAAGGTCGAGTGCGCCGCATCGTTGCCGGCGTTGCTGCGGCATATAACGTCGACGCGGACGTCCACGTCGTGCGCGGATATCCGCCGGTCGTCAACGACGAGCCGCTCGCACAGCGCTTTGCCGCCTACGTGCGCGCCAACAGCGCGGTACGCGTAACACGGCCGCAGCCGACGATGGGCGGCGAGGATTTCGCCTACTTTGCCCAACGCGTACCGGGCCTCCTGATCCGCCTGGGCGTGCGCAGCGAGGCGGTGGGAGCGGTGCACCCCGCGCACAGCGCACTCTTTCGCATTGACGAAGCCGCGTTGCCGGTGGGCGTTACCACGCTGGTGCTCTTTGCGCGCTCGATCGTGTCTGTGGAATAAGTTCATAGCAATCCACATCAAAATGTGGATAAATTCGTAAAGGACGGTTAAGGGCATGGCCGCGAATAGCTACGCTATTATGCTCATCGCAGATACTGCGTTTGTGACTGGGCTTCAATCGCACAGCGCGAGTCTCGAGCTCGATTGTCCCCCTGAAGACGCCTTCGCATTGCTCTGCGCCGTCGAGAAATGGCCCGTCTGGCTGTCATTCTTGCGTAGCGCGCGGCGCCAAAGCTCGCAATCCGAACTGAGCGTCGGAAGCGAAGTCGCCATTCGCTCGTGCCTGCCCGGCGATGAAGAACAGCTTTTTGAAATCGACGCGTTCATCGCGAACTACCGGCTCTCGCTGGTCGGGGCGTTTTCACTGCGGCGTCGGCTCGATTTCCGAATCGAGCGGCGGACGTCGTGTTCGAAACTGCACGTGCTGCTCGCTTATCCCGCTTATCACGGGAAGCTGGGCGGCCTGCTGGATCGGTGGCAGCGCGGCCGGCGGTTCTCGAGCGCGCTCGACGACTCGCTGATTCACTTCAAGGGGCTAGTCGAGTACCAACGCGACGCGCCGGTTTTGGCCGATTTTTAGGAGCCGAAAAGCGGCCGAGCTAGCAGTCGTTGACCACGAGTGCTAAGACCCGGTATACTCTAGGCATGCCGCTCTACGACTACGCGTGCACTCAGTGTGGGCGCACCTTCGAAGTGCGTCACGGTTTCAACGAGGCGCACCAAGACCCGTGCACGGACTGCGGAGCCCCGCTTCGGCGCGTGTTTAATGCCGCGCCGGTGCTCTTTAAGGGATCGGGCTTCTACGTAACGGACTCGCGTCGCTCGTCGGGTGGCGGGAAGTCGGAAAGCACCGAAAAGCCGGAAAGCGCCGAAAAGCCCGAAAAGGCCGAGAAGACCGAAAAGACCGAGAAACCGGCGAGCGAGGTGAGTGCGCCCGCGGCGCCGGCAAAGAGCGAGTCAAAGGCCTCCGAACCGGCGGCTTAAGGAGGCTCCTAGGCCGCGCGAAGACGCTCCAGTGCCGCGGAAAAGCCGGGAAAGCTGACGTCGAGGCTGGCCTCGCTATCGATGGTGAGCGGCCCGGCGGCGCAGGCGAGGACGGCCGCGGCCATCACGATGCGATGATCGTCGTGGGTCTCGAGCACCGCGCCCCCAGGGGCCGGCGTTCCTCCGGCGATCGTGATGCTCTTGGGCCCCGCCGTCATCGCGATTCCAACCCCACCCAAGAGCCGCGCGATTGCCGCGACTCGGTCGGATTCCTTCGATCGCAGAGGCGCGATCCCGGCGATCGTCGTCGTCCCGGTCGCAAACGCGGCCGCGATCGCTAAGAGCGGAAGCTCGTCGATGGCTCGAAGCGCGAGGTCGCTACCGATTGCGGTCGCCGTCAGCGGCCGATGTTCTACGGCGATATCGGCAACCGGCTCGCCACACGACATCCGAGGATTGCGCAGTTCGATCGCGGCGCCCATCGCTCCAAGCGCATCGAGCAGCCCGGTTCGCGTCGGATTTACGCCGGCATTGCAGACGAGGATCGAGCTTCCGGGCGTGATTGCCGCCGCTGCCACGAAGAAGGCTGCCGAAGAGAAATCTCCCGCGACGTCAACCGGCTTCGTTTTCAGCGGTCCGGCTTCGAGACTGATGGAGCGTTGGTCCCATTCGATCTTCGCGCCAAGGTAGGCAAGAAGCCGTTCGGTGTGGTCGCGAGAGCCACGGTCGCCGTCCACCCGCACCGGAACTCCGGCGAACAGACCGGCAAAGAGAAGCGCGGATTTTATTTGAGCCGACGGTGAAAGCAGAATGAAGTGGCGCGTCTCGATTTGCGGCCTGCCCTCCAGCCGCAGTGGAAGGTGTCCGGCCGCCGTTTCGATCCTTGCGCCGAAGGCGCGAAGCTGCGCCGCAACCGGCTCCATCGGGCGGCGCCGCAGCGACTCGTCGCCATCAAAGCGAGCCGCGATGCCCGCGCCGGCACAGGCGCCCAGCAGCATCCGGGCCGTCGACCCGGAGTTCATGCAGTCAAGCGTGCGCGCGGGGTCGGCGAGCGTTCCGGGGTGCACGACGTGCTCGTCGCCGTCGCGCTCGATCCGCACGCCCAGCGCGACGAGCGCGGCGCGCGTGGCCTCGACGTCGCGACCGGGATTCAGATTGGAGACAACGAGCGGATCGTTGCACGCAGCGCCGGCGATGAGCGCCCGATGGGAGATGGATTTATCCCCGGGAACGCCCACGCTTCCACGCAACCGGCCTGAATGAAAGGTCACCAAAAGGAGTCCCTCAGCATTTCGTAGCAACCAGCGCGGAACAATCTAGCTCGATTGCAGGCTGCTTTTTTACACGAAAGGAAGCGATGAATAAACAAGATCTCGTGCGCTCGGCGACGGAACGCCTCGGACTTTCGCGCAAGGATGCCGTTGAGCTCGTCGACGGCCTTTTCGATGACATTCAGGCGGCGGTCGTTTCGGGTGATGCGGTCAAGATTCCCGGTTTCGGGCAGTTCAAAGTGAGAGATCGCGCGGCCCGCATGGCACGAAATCCCGCGACGGGAGAACAAGTAAAAGTCCCGGCAAAGCGGGTTTTCAAATTCCTCCCCGCCAAAGCGCTCAAGGAAGCGGTCATGTCAAAACGTGGATCGCGTGCTGGTACCGCGCGCAAGAAGAGCGTATCGAAAACCGGAAAGGCCGCGGCCGGAGCACGGAAAGCCCCCAGCAGAAAGAAGCGGTAACCAATATTTCCCAGCGCCGTTGCTGGTTCTAGGAGCCATTTTCATGTCACGTTTACGTCTTGTCGTGTCAAGCCTTGTAACGGCGTCGTTACTTGCTGCATGCAGCGGGGCCGGCCCGACCGCGCCGGTCGGCGGTATCCCCCAGGGGCCCGCCGGTGCCGTGCACTCAAAACCCCCGAAGTTTCTCCGGTTGCAGCGTACTCCGCCTCGCCCACCGCCGCACCGGCATGCGGTGACCGCGGCGATGCGCGCGCGCGCGAAAGCGGGCGGCTGGCAAGAACTTACCAATTCCAACGCCTGGTCGAACGGTCCCGCCACCGCGCTCTTGATGACCGACGGCACCGTCTTAGTTCAGGACTACTGCACTTCGAACTGGTATCGCTTAACGCCGGATAGCACCGGAAGCTACCAAAACGGCACGTGGAGCGCGGTCGCCCCGATGCCGTCAAACTACGGGCCGCTCTATTTTGCATCGGCGGTGCTTGCGGACGGGAAGTTGATCATCAACGGCGGCGAGTACAACTTCTGCACTGGCGATGAGACGAATCTGGGCGCCATCTACGATCCGACCGCCAACACCTGGACTGCCGTCTCTGGTCCAAGCGGGTGGCCTGAAATCGGCGACGCTCAGAGCGTCGTTCTTAACAACGGCACGTACATGATCGGGAACTGCTGCACCGAATATCAAGCGGAGCTCGACGAAGCGACGATGACGTGGACGCAAGTCGGCGGAGCCTCGGGCGGCAAGAAGGATAACAACAGCGAAGAAGGTTGGACGTTGCTCCGTAACGGCCAAGTCCTCACGGCAGATGTTCTCGCACAACCGAACTCCGAGCTGTTCAATCCAAAGACCTCCGGGTGGTCGACGGCCGGGAGCGTTGGCGTGAATCTCACGCAGTCCGAAGAGATCGGGCCGCAATCGATGCGGCCGGATGGCACGGTCTACGTCGAGGGCGCGAACGGCTTGAGCGCGATCTACAGTGCGAACGGCACGTGGACGCAAGGCCCGAACCTGCCCAAAGTCAGCAGCCAACAGCTCGACGCGGCCGATGCACCCACCACGGTGCTTACCGACGGCACCGTTCTAGCAGTAGGGAGCCCGGGAGTCTATCAAACGCCGGCGTCGTTCTATATCTTTAACGGCAAGAAGAACCTCACCGTCGCAAGTCCTCCGGATGCGGTAAACGATTCGAGTTATAATATTCGGACGTTGATGCTCCCAACGGGTCAGGTGCTCGAGGACGACGGCTCGAGCGACGTCGAGATCTACACGGGCAACCAAAAAACCTACCCCGGCATCGCACCCGAAATCACGAAGGTCTCGAAGACGCTTACCACCGGGAGCACATACCCGCTCTCGGGTAAACGCCTCAACGGGTTCACACAGGCGAACTTCTATGGCGACGACGACACGCAGGCGACGAACTATCCGCTCGTCAGAATAACCAACAGCGGATCCGGAGCAGTCGTTTATGCCCGCACGCACAACCACAGCTTCATGGGCATCGGCTCGAAGAAGGTCGTCTCGACGATGTTCGACGTTCCATCCACGATCGCCACGGGGCCCAGCACGTTGGTCGTCGTGGTGAACGGGATCCCCTCGAAAGCGGTCAGCGTCAATATCCAATCGAGTAAGTAAGGTAACGAAGCTTACCATCGCAGTTGTCGCGGCAACGGTGCTTATCTGCACCGTTGCGCGGCCTGCGCTTGCGGTCGATACGATTCCCTTCACGCAAGTCAAGGGCGGGTTGATCGAAGTTCAGGGTTCGGTTGACGGAACGGCTTCGGTGCCGATGCTCGTCAATCTCGGCGCCGGCATCGACGTGCTCTCGACGGATTTAGGCCGGCGCTTCGTCGTCGTTGGCGGGAAGTACGTAAGCCTTCGGCTCACCGGAGAGCGCGTCGATCTACCCATCGGGAAGGTTCACACGCTAGCGCTTGGCGGCGTGCGCATCGAGGCTCCGAACGTGGGGATTTGGAGCGGGCTCGACGGCACCGGCATCGGGGGGCTGATCTCGGCGACGGCGTTTCGGAACATCGCGACGACCTTCGATTTTCATAACGATCAGATCATCATCGAGGACGCGCAGACGTTCCCCGACCGCATCCGCCCAGCGACCCGGATTCCCGTCGTCTTGCAGGACGATCTGGGAATCGCGCTTGGCATCTTCGCCCGCTTCAACTTCGGTGGCGGCAAGAGCGGCCTTTGCGAAATCGATACGGGCTCGCAAGGGATCACGATCGACAGAACGTTTGCCGCCTCCATCGGACTCATTCCCGGCGGCGGCTCGAGCATTCGGATTCCCTCTATTGCGCTTGACGGAGCGCCCCTGACGGGCATCGACCAACCGGCGGTAAGCCTTGGCAACCTGATCTACGACTGCGACGTCGGGAACTCGTTTTGGGGGGGACGCGCCTTCACCCTCGATCTGCTGAATCGCTATATCTACGTGACGACCTCCCCCTAATCTTTCGCAGCCGAGCGGGACTCTCGCGCACCGGTTGAGCAGGCGTCTGCACCGGGTTGGGCTTCGGCGGGAGGACCGGCTCATGCGAGCCTCGACTATTCCTAGCGGGGGCGTCGCCTTTGTGGCGGCACTGCCGTTCATACTGCGGTGTGGCTTATGAGTCGCGCCGACGCTTCATGAGGTGACGCCTGGCATGAGTAGGGATACGCGCCTCGCTTGGCTTGCCGTAATCTTTAGCGGCATCGCCGCGTTTGGCAGTTTCTTCCTTGCCGGGGCAGCGCTCTGGGCCGCCTATGAAGTTCGGCAGCCGGCACGGACCACGGTCGCTGACCCCGTGCCCGACCCCGTAACCGACGGCGTCATTCGAACCTGCGACATCGCGCACTCCTCGATGATGCGTACGGGCGACGATCTGTTTCTGCTGGGCGGTTCGTCCGGCGACGCCCAGTATCTCTCACATGAAGAGCGCGGCGCGCTCGTCGCGGCATCCGCCTCTCGCGCGAAGTATTTCTTGGAGTGCCGCTTACAGAACCCGACGCACGTGTCGATATTCAACGTGACGTTCTATGCGGGCGTGTCCTATCACGGTGGCCGGCAGCGGACGAGAAAATACAACCCCGACCCGATTGAGGTCATCGGGCCGGGCGAGACTCGAACGATCTGGGTCGAGGACAAGGACGACAACTCGGTGATCGTGCACTCCCCGGGCCGCGTTCGGTACTACCGGTTTCCCGACATGAACAACCTTCAAGATCAAGCGCTGCAGCCGCCTGACGACGCCTTCTGGACGTTAAAGCGCGATGCGGACCCCGTTCCGAGTCAGTAGGCGCTAACGCCGTCGGGTGTGCCCCACCCGCTCGGCCCGGAATACGTTCCAAACTGCTCGGTCCCGGCCGTGCAAAGATACTCCCCGCCGCAAGAGCCGTCGCTACCGCTACTGATGTAGTGCAAATCTTTCTTGCGTTGTGCCGTTTTCATCGTCCAGAACTTCTTACCGGCGTGCGACTTATCGGCATTGCCCGCGAGTGCGACGATACCGGAGGTCAGCGGCGTTGCGACGCTCGTTCCACCGACCGTGAACCAGCCGTCCTCATAGTAGGTGTCGTACTCGGCGACATCCCAGGCGACCGCCGAAACGTCGGCGTCGGTACGCGACGCGCAGTCGGGATCGTGTTGCCACGCCGGTTTTTTGTTGCCTGTCGCGCAGCCGCCGCCAGCGCCGTCCCAGACGGTTTCGCTGTAACCCGACCCGGTCTTCGAAAGCACCGTTCCGCCGACGGAGATCACGTTTCCTAACGCCTCCGGCGGGCCGTTCTCGTTATACCCGGCGTCGCCGGAGCCGGCAAGATAGGCGACGCCGGCGGTCGCGAAGTCACCGGCGTCTACGCTGCAACTCGAAGGGTAACAGATCCAGCTATTGCTGACGACGTGGGCGCCGAGCGTGACGGCTTCGGCTTCGGCGACGCTCAGATCGTTGTTGGAGTATGCGGTGTTCGCTTCGATCAGATAGATGGTGCACGCCGGGCAGACTGCCGAAACCATCTCCACGTCGAGGTCGATCTCGACACCCCAGCCATAGTCGCCAGGCGGGTAGTTCTTTTGCTGCCCATACTCATTGAATTTCTTGAACTTCGCCTTGCCGAGGCCGAAAGTCGAGCGGTAGACGGCCAGATCCGAAGCCACGTCGGGGTTGTCGTAGGCATCCACGATAGCGACGATCTGACCTTTGCCTTTCGTCGCCGACGGAAGGTTGTAGGCCGCTTGAAAATCGCTGGGCGACCAGCCTCCCGAGTACGTGTCGCCGAGCCCGGATTCTATTAGCGCCAAACATTGCGCCTGGCCTCGCGCTGCGTGTGCGCAAGCCGGTCGCGCTAGATGATAGGCTTGCCACGCCGGGACGCTACGAGCGAGCGCGTCCGATTGGGCGGGCGTTGACGGCACGTTTGAGGAGCCATCGCTTGCGCTGCATGCGGTAATGGCGAACGCGACGGCGAGCATCGCGCAGATTCTAAACGGTATCGTCACGAGGGTCGCTTTCGCCACGAAGTCCAACGATACCGGTTGGAGGGAGGCCGCGCGGAGAGCGCGGCCTCGCGGGTTTTTCTCTAGAAGGCTCCGATGCCGTCGGGTGAACCCCATCCACCTTGACTGGTGAAGCGGCCACTGACTTCATAGAGATCGTTGTGATGCGACTTGGGCTTCCAGAAAGTCCGTCCGCCGTCTTGGCTCGTGGAGTTTCCGGCCAGGCCGAAAATGCCGGCGCAGAACGGCGACGAGATGCTGGTTCCATCAACCGTGATCCAGCCGCCTTCACTGTAGGTGTCGTACTCTGCGGCGTCGACTGCAACGGCCGAGACGTCGTTGCCCATCCGGTAAGAACACGCCTTCGCGTATTTGCCCTTTTTCTGCCACTTCGGCTTTGCCTCATCCGTGCTCGAGCAACCGCCGCCCGAATCGGGCCAGAGCGTTTCGGAGTAACCGCGACTTCCGCCTGACGTCTGGAGTTCGGTGCCCCCAACGGCCACGACCGAGTCGAACGTTGCGGGATCGTACAACCCAAGGCCAGAGTCGCCGGCGCTGGCGAGGTACTCAACGCCAGGCGAATCGTAGGACGACTCGCTGGCGCCGCTGCCGCTGTAACTATTGCTAACGATCGTTCCTCCAAGCTTCACGGCCTCTTGCTCGGCGGCTTCGATGTCGCTCCACGAGTTGGAGTTGGCTTCGACGAGATTGATCGTGCAGTTCGGGCAGCTTGCCGAAGCCATCTGAACGTCGAGATCGATCTCGACGCCCCAGCCCGGGCTGCCCGACGGATAGTTGCTCATCTGCCCAGTCTGGTTGTACTTGTTGAGCGTTGAGGCGGGAAGGCCCATGCCGGAGCGGTAGGTGTTGAAGTTGCTGACGACGTCGGGATTATCGTACGCATCGACGATAAAGACGTTCTGCCCGCTGCCGTCGCTGCTGGAAGGCAGATTATAGGCTGCCTCGAGATCGGATGCGGTCCAACCGCTGTACGTTGCATGGGCGCCCGTGTTTTCGATCAGGACGTCGCACTGCGCGCGCCCTTCGCGACTGCCGCTACAGGCGGGCGTCACGCTGTGATGCGATAGCCCTCGAACCTCCGGCGCTGAGGCGGGCGTCATCTGCGACTGCGATCCACCGCAGCCTGACAATATCGCTAGGGCCACTGCACTAAGAAATGCGTAGCGCCCAAGGTGTTGGTTCCTCATGTGTTGTGCTCCTGAATAGAGTGGTCGTACGCCGCGTGGTTCGCTCCGTTGCGGCTGCTTTCATCTTGAAAATGCAAGCGACCGCTCACATCGACTACAAAATAAACGTTAACGCGTGAGCGCAACATTAGCATCGCTACGGTCTGGCTGCGTAGATGAGATTGAACGGCGTCGCAGCCGCGCGGCGAAACGCCGAGAACCCAGCTTGCTGCGCTATGTCACGCATGCGTGCTTCGCCGGCTTGCGCGCCTAGCGCCAGATCGCCGCCCTGAAATAGCCGAAGTGAACCGTCAGCTCGCGCTGTTCTTGAGCTGCTTGCGCAGGAAGTCGCGCAGGTTGAACGTCGCGTCGTAAATGAAATTGTAGATTACCCAGCGGCCCGATGCGTCCGTTCGCAGGATGGCGATAAGAGTCGTTTTCGGGTTTGGGCGTCCGGCGGGGTTGAGCGTGACGGGGATACGCACTTCAGTCCCTTTGACGACCGGCCTGCCTAAAACATACGAGGTCGCGTCCCACTGGGCGTTCACGAACGGGTCGAAGTCCATGATGGGTTCTTCTTGGTTGGCCTTGCTATGCAAAACCGTTTGTAGCATCGTGTAAAGGTTCGGATCGAACGTGGCTTTGATCTGCGAAAGGTGCGCCGTCCATTCATGGTTGGGTTGCACGAGATACCAGCCGTAGAAGTTTTTCACGACGACGGTTGCGCTCGGAACCGTCGTCGCATTGCTCGCTTGCGCGGGGCCTGAAGCGGCAAAGGCCAGACAGGCTACAAGCAGTATCAGTTTATTCATCATGACGTCAACTCTAGCGGCCCAACTGTACGAAAGCGTTCGAACTTGGCGTGAGGGGCTCTACCGGGGCGGGTCGGGCCAGACTCCTCGTTGCGCGGCTGCCGCGATGTCGACGTGCCAGGAGATCGCCGCGAAGCTCTCCCGATCATCTGCGTCGAGGCCTTCGGCCGCAGCTTGCACGACCTGCCGCGCGCGGTCGAGCGCGCGCGAAGCTTCGGGTAGTTTGCCCTCAAGGCGAAAGACTTGAGCGGCCGCCCAATAGCAGTATTCCGGCCACTCCGTGGTGGCGGGAAACCCTTTTTCGTCGGCGAGCAGGCGGCGCACGTGATTGTGTGCGGCGGGCATATTGGCCAGCGCCGCGTTCCACACCGCCAAATCGGCGAGCGTCTTGCTCGACCAAACTTCGGACTGCGAACGCGCTCGCACCTCGAGCGCCGTCTCGGCGTGCGCGATCGCGTCGCTCAACTTACCGGCGGCCGCTTCGGCAAACGCGAGATTCTCTAATGCGGAGGCCTCGATCAATCCGAACTCGAGTTGTTGCGCAAGTTCGCGGGCCTCCAAGGCGGCCGACCGCGCGCCCTCGATGTTTCCCGCGCACGCCCGAAGGAAACCGAGATTTGCCAGGCCGATGACGCGACCGCGTTGGTCGTGCACACCCTCAAAGAGCTCGACGGCCTTCTCGGTCGCCGCGACGGCTTTTTCGAAGAATCCCAAACGTGTTTCGAGGACTGCCCCGTTCAAGGCCTCGCCCGCGGCTTTAGCCATATCCCCCATTTCGTTGTAGAAGCGTACGGAGTTGGCGAAGTGCTCGCGCGCCTCTGCGTACCGCGTTCCGGTTGCAGTAAGCGTGAGTCCAAGACGGCCACGTGCCCGCGCTTCGGCGGGCCGATCGCCGAGCGCCGCGGCGCGCTCCAGCCAGCGCTGACCGAGCGCCATGCAGCGCTGGAGGTCCCGCCGATTGTACGCAATCGCAAACGCACTCGAAAGCGAAAGATATACCAGCTCGGGATCGGTGGCGTCTGCGGCCGCCCGTTCCGCTTCGTCGAACAAGGCTTCTGCCTCGGAGAGATTTCCGCGGTTCGCTTCGATCTCGGCAAGAAAGCACAACGCCTGCGCTATGCCCACGCCGATCCCCGATCCGCGGCTGCAGTCAAGCGCCGCCTCCGCCGATGCGTACGCCTCGGCGAGCCGTCCTTTGGAAAACGCGAGCTTCGCCTCTGCGATGTGCAGTCGCCAGGCAGCGTCGTCGTGTGGCGCGTGCGTTCGCAGTTCGCGGATTGCCGTTTCGAGCATGGCCAAATCGCCGATGCTCGTCGCAAACTCGATCCGGCGTAACAGCGTAAGGCGCTGCAGCTCCGGATCGGCGAGGCTGACGGCGAGCTCCCGCAGGCTCGCGAGCGCGGCTTCTTGGGCGGAGCGATTTCCGCGGCGGAACTCAATGGTTTCTCGCTCGAAAAAGATCTCGGCGCGCGAGCGCGGGTCGGCGGTCAGCGCTAAGGCGCGATCGCTCAGTGCGTGCGCCTCGTCCGGCGCGCCGACTCCGATGGATCGCCGCACCGCCGTAAGGTAGCATCGAGCGGCGTTCGCGCCGTCCCCCGCAAGCTCGTAATGGCGAGCGATCGTGGCTGAAAGCTCCGATGCACGGTCGGCGTAGAGCTCTTCGAGGACGCGCGCCACTCGGCGATGCCGTGCAACCGCTCGTTCCGGCGGAACGCCGGCGGCAATCTTCTCCTGAAATATTTGGTGAGAGAACGCGTACTCGAAGAGTCCGCGTCCGCTCGCCTCGCGCACGATGCGCCGGTCGAAGAGCTCGTCGAGCGCGCTACCTATTGCCGCTTCATCCCATCCGCTGACGTCGCGAATCGCATCGTGCGAGAATCGCGCACCGACGAACGCGGCGATCTCGGCGGCGGTGCGCGCCTCCTCGGAGAGCTGTCCGATGCGCGCCGCCACCAGCGCCTCCAGACTCCCTGGCGGAGCGCTCCGTTCGCCATGCCGAAGGTCGTGGATGAATTGCGTCAGGAAGAGCGGGTTCCCGGCGGAGACGGCCAGGAGATTGACCGCCTCCAGATCGGGGATATCCGCTAAAGCGCCGGTCAGTTCGTTCACGTCGTCAAGCGAGAGGGTTCGCAGCGAAAGACTTTGCGCGCAGGCGGCTGCGCGCGCGTCGCTTCGGAGCCGATGCAATGGATGCGGTCGCGGCGTTTCGTTATCGCGATACGTCGCGACGATCATAATGCGTTCGCCGGAGACTCGTCGCAGCAACGAACGTAACAATGTAATCGAAGCGGATTGCGCCCAATGCAGATCTTCGAGCACGAGCAGCAGCGGGCGCGGCTGCGCGAGGCCGGAGAGACAGCGGAAGAGCGACTCGAATAACCGGATGCGCTCGCTCTCGGCATCGATGTGGGGAACTGCCGGTAATCCGGCAACGCGCGCGCGGATCTCGGGAATCAGCTCCGCGATGCAGGCCAGCCACAGGCTGCCCTTCAGCGATGCGACCAGCGGCAACGCGGAACGCAGCGCATCGACGACGCTCTCGTATGGAGTTGCCTCGGGCGACCCGGTGGTGCCGATGAGAACTCGCCCGCCGCTCTCTTCGACTGCGTGCGCGAACTCGAGAATCAAACGGGACTTGCCGACCCCGGGCTCTCCGCCGACAAAAACGCAAGCACCGCGGCCGCGGGCGGCACGGCTCCACGTCTCGAGCAGTTGTCCCATCTCCATTTGGCGGCCGACGAACGGCAGCGTGGCAGAACGCACCAAGCTTGATGGCGTCGCGGCAGGTTCGAGTGTGGCGTTCGGTTCAAAGACGTCGCCTCGCGCGATCGTTTCGCGCAGGGTAAGCGTTTCGGGCATCGGCTGAACGTTCAGCTCCACGCGAAGCAGCTTCGCGAAGCGTTCGTACTCCGCCATCGCTCCGGCACGATCGCCGGATTCACAGCGCAGCGCCATGACTTGACGTACCACGTCTTCGCGCCAGGGATCGATCGCGAGGATTTGTTGCGCGCGGGCAATTCCGCTGACGAAGTTGCGCTGTCTGCGCGCTTGGGAGACGAGTTGCAGCAGCCCCGCGAGAAAGGCATTGCGGTGCCGTTCGCGCTCCGGGAAGACCCACTCGTCGTAAAGCGCCGCCAACAAGTCTCCACGATAAAGGCTAACGGCGTCCTCGGTTCTTTGCGGATTGCCGATAAGCCGGTTGAACTCTTCGACGTCTAGCCACAGGTTTAAATCGGGGCGAAGGAGCACGCTGTCGCCGTCGACGATCAGGGCTCGCCCTTCCAGCTCCGGCGGCAAAACGCGAGCGAGATCGTAGAGCGTCATGCGCAGCTTGGTGCGCGCCGGCTCCTCCTCCTCGTCGGGCCACATGACGTACGCGAGGAAATCGCGCGCAATGGGAACGTCGCGATTGAGCAGCAGATAGGCGAGAACGGGAAGGGTTTTACGGGGCGTCGCGAGCTTAAAAGGGGTCCCGTTCACTTCGACCGCGACGTGGCCCAATAGACCGATGCGAAGCTCGGGCTCGGGGCCGGAGTTCGGCGGATCCCTTCCGGCGGCGCCACGTCGGGCCATTCAGCACGCTTCGCGTGTTGCGTGCGGTTCCTTGCTCTCTAGCGAGATGATTCCGGCGGGACCGTCGGTATTGGCAGAATTGACGACGCTTGCGGCGTCGGGACTTGCGGCGCCTGGGGCTGCCGCATCTGAGGTTGCTGGATCCGCGTCTCCGTCATCGGGCCGAACGGATTAGTTAGTCCCGAGGAGAGCGCCATCGCCGAGACGATCGTGAGCATCGGGAGCAGCGGTATCGACGCCATCGCGACCCGCACCTTCGGCATTTTCCACGTTAGCCACGAAGCAACGATGGAGACGACGCACGCAACGGGAAACGAAAGAAAGCCGAGAACGATTACCCATACCAGTGGATTCGCAGCCGACCCCGGCGCATCGAAGGCCATCGGCGCGCCGGCGACGGCGATCAAGAGGCCCGGAACCGAGAGAAGGCCCCAGACGGTTGTCACGACGATCGCGAGAACCGGCCGAGGCGCGCGATTATTCGCCACCGTTAGCGCTTCTTTGAGAGGCCTTGCCACCCGAGTAACCCCGCAACCAACAACGCTAAGCCGATCGTACCGATGAGGCCCGAAACCTCTCCGACGTCTCGCATCATGCCGCTGGGGTCAGTCGATTGCGGCATCTGACCCGCCATCATCCAAAAGAACGCTACGGCGCCGGCCATAAAAATCGGACCACTGATGATGAGACGCCAATTTTTCTGTCGCACGAGAAAATATTCTCCTTTTCACTTTCAAGTTAGCACGCGGCGCGTGCGAGAGCGTACGGGCTCACCGCAGCGAGCCCGCACGGTTAGCTTGGACGCTATATCTTGGCTTTGCTGACGGTCGCGCCGATGGGATACTGGGTGCCGGACAGGTATTTTTGATTCGCTCCGCCCGGGTACGTATCGATGCCGACCGTTCCGCAATAGGTGTCAGCTCCGATGATCTTGGAGCCTTGCACCCAAGGTTGAACGACATCGCTGTAGCCGCAGGAACCCGGCAGTGCGAACTCGCCGGTCATCGTTCCGATCGAACCTTGGACTTGAACCTGATAGATTCCGGAGCCGCCCGACGCGCTGAAGAGCTGATCGTCAACATCCAGATTCGTTCCGTCCCACTGAACGCCACCTGGGAAGTGGATGGTCAGGTTGAGGTAGAGCGCTCTCAACTTACTGCCATTATGCGGCAGTTCGTAGACGCTGGTTCCGCCCGAGCTGTCGGCTTCAACCTCGACGAAGAGGTTGCCGCGATTGTCGTAGGCGGGGGGAAAGTAGTAGTACATGTTCGGTGCCTGGTATTCTTTCGGGGTACCCGTGGCATGGCGAAAGACGGAGATGCCGCCCGGATTGCTGCCGGACACGAAAGTCGCTACAACGAGATTTCCCGTCTTCGGGTCGACCGAGCAGCCCGTCGGATACTGGCCGGCGGGAACGTCGAGGGTTTTGATTGGGTTCGTGCCGCCGTGCGCATACTCCGTGACGTCAGAGGCATCGAACTGCGCGATGAAAACGTCGCCGGATTTGTCGGTGCATTGCCCGTAGGGCACGTCGAAGCCGGTCAGCGTTCCCACCAACGTGCCGGCCGGGTACGAGTACACATACACGTCGTCGGTCTTTTGGTCCGAGACATAGAGCAACGCTTGCTTCTTGCCTTCGGGAGACATCCACGAACGCTGGTGGTCGGGCTGTACGCTCGGCGCAGCCTTCCCCGGGAGCGCCGGAGTCAGGATGTTGGCAACCGACGGTGAGCCGGAGGTGCTCGCAGCGGGGCTCTGGGCTGACGCAGGTGGCGCAAATCCGGATTGCGCGCCGCCGGCGCTGCAGCCGGCGAAGATTGCAGCAGCGGCAATGCCGCCGACTACATACTTGAGCGAGATCGAGGTATTCATGAGCTGAGTGGTCCTTCATCATGGAGAGCGGGCCGAAGTGGCAACCGCGGGGGTTGTATCGGTCGCTCCCGGCTGAAGGCATCCAGCGGAGGCGCCGTTGCCGGTACTCTAGCAAACGAGGTGTTTGAAAACGTTCGGGCCGCTCAACCGCGCGTTCTACGGCGTGAGCGCGAAGACGGTGCCGGCACGTGAGAGGCCTCCTTCGTACGTCGTACCGTAGAATGTGCCTTTCACGTGGATCAAGGCCGCTTCGGGATTTATCCCGTCGTGCGGCGGCGGCCCGCTGCTAAAGTCATGGAGCACCGTCTCGGCGCCCCTCGTGGTAATCCTGTAGAGCGTTCCGTAGCCGGACGCGCCGCCGTCGTAAGTCGTACCGTAAAGGTTTCCCCTCACAACGATCAAGCCCGAGATCGGGTCTCTTCCGTCGGAGCTACCGCTCCCGAAACTGTACAGCACGGTTTCGTTCTCGCCGCTTGGGCCTTGAGAAATCCTGTGAACGGATATGTGTGACGCCGCCCTTCCGCACCGGAAACGGGTGAAACGGACCTGGGCGGTTGCGCCACGAACGAATCTCGCGGCCCCCGATGCACGGCCTCGCGATTGACTGGACGGAAAGGATGCACGACACAACCATGTGCAAAGTGTCAGCCGCGATTCTTGCGGCGACGATGCTTGCGACTGCAGGCTGCTCGTTTTCGTTGGGGCAGGCGCCGGGAGTTTCCGGCAGCCTTCCAGGTACCTCCGGGTCCTCGCTCGATGCGCTCTTACGGCGCGGCGCCATCCAACACATCGTCGTCATCGTCCAGGAAAATCGGTCCGTGGACAACCTCTTCAAGGGATTTCCGGGTGCAAATACCGTCGCATCTGGTAAGAACCAGCAGGGAAAAACGATCGTTCTGAGGCCGGTCTCGCTGACGGCTCCGTACGATCTCTCGCATCTCCACGTGGCGTGGATCTCCGATTACGACCATGGCAAAATGGATGGCTTCAGCGCGGAGCGCATGGCCTGCATCCACAAACGTCGTTGCCCAAGCCGCAAAGTGGCATCCTACGGTTACGTCCCACGGAGTGAGATCGAGCCATACTGGGAGATGGCGGAACAGTATACGTTTGCCGATAACATGTTCCAGACGAACCAAGGGCCGAGCTTTCCGGCGCATCAATACCTCATCAGCGGTACTTCCACGATCAGAAACTTGTCCGACCTTAAAGCGTCGGGGAACGCAACCGGCCCGCAACATCAAGGGCGCCAAGGCGGTTGCAATTCGCTGCCCGGCGCGACAGTCTCGACCATCGATCGGAGAGGCCTGGAGGGACCTCACGTATTCCCATGTTTCGACCGCGATTCGATCATGAATCTCATGAACGTTCGCACGGTAACCTGGCATTACTATCAGGAGTTCGGAGGTTCCGGAGCCTGGCACGCGGTCGACGCCGTCGTGCCTATATGGCAGGGGCCCAGCTACCCAAACGTGATCTGGCCGTCGGCGCAAGTCTTGAAGGATATCAGGACTCATAAACTGCCGGACGTTACGTTTGTGACTCCCAGCGCGGCCGAGTCGGATCACGCCAAGGCGACCAATGGCAGCGGTCCCTCATGGGTTGCGTCCATCGTCAACGCGATCGGCGAGAGCTCGTACTGGGACCATACGGCGATCATCGTGACGTGGGACGACTGGGGAGGCTGGTACGACCACGTCGCCCCGAAAGTCTACAACTCGTACGAGTTGGGATTCCGCGTGCCGATGATTGTGATTTCGCCGTATGCAAAACAGCGCCACGTATCGCACGTTGCCTACGAGTTCGGCAGCATCCTTAAATCTATCGAGGAGACGTTCGTCCTTCCATCGCTGGGTACGACTGACGTGCGATCGAACGATCTTTCCGATTGTTTCAATTTCCGTGCCAAGCCCAGGCCATTTAAGCGGATCCACGCCGAGCGTTCGGCGCAGTACTTCGAGCGTCTGCCGATCAGCTACGAGAGTCCTGACGACGATGAGTAAGGAGCTTTACGGGCATGGTGAGGGGGACGCTGGATTATTGGCGATTACGACGCTAACGATCTGCGCCGTGGGATCGCCTTGCATGTACTGACCGGTAGATGTGTTTTCAAAAGGCTCGGTAAAGCAAAGCCGCGGCGAAACAAACTGCGGATCGATCGGGCCCCCGAAACCTAGGGAATCTGCAAAAATCCACTGTCCTTGGCTCGCACTGTTTCCCGCGCTAAACGCGTTAAAGGTCCAGAGGCTTGACGGCGTTGGAGTGGGTGACGATGATGGCGACGGCGACGGCGAGTATCCCCGAAGAACTGACTTTTGGACGAGCATGGAAAACTCCGTCCCAACGCCGTTGCTGTTCGGGTTGTATGAAAACTGTTGCGGTGTCGTTTGTAGCGGTAGCCACCCCGGCGGGCCTTTCCCGGCCCTGGGCGGGACGAACTGAACGACTTCGCCGGACGACGCGCCAGCGTTGCCCCGCGCGATCAATGCAATACGATAGCCTGCCCAATTCGTCTGCACCGTGTCGGTCGACGGTGTTACTCCGCTGCCGGATGTATTGAAGACGAACATATATTCATAGTTTGAGAAATTGAACGGTTGTGCGACCTGAAAGGATAACGCCACATAACCTGGGGGAGCACCTCCGGCTCCTAACCCCGGAGGGTTTGGAGTGACTTGGCGACCACAGGCACAAACGGAAAGCCCCACGACTGAGATGGCGACGAATCCTAAACCCGCTGCTTTATGCATTATGCTTCTCCGCAACAACGGCGATTGTAGTTCTTTTCGCTGTGCGAACCCTTAGACAGTCAGAACCTTTGTGGTTATCCCCCCCGGGCACGGTGACACGCAGGCCTGAGCCCCCGAGCCTTTACGAAGTTTGATGAATATCTCCGAACTCGTGCCCTTCGTCATCGCGCGGCTACTGAACATGAATGTGCAGGGAACAGATTATCCGTACTTGCCTGCGATGTTCAACTCGATGGCCCTGATGGGACTCGTCCCTGCCGCACCTAGGTGCAGCTGTTGCACCGGCTCAGGCGTAGTCGCAATGCGAGCGCAGCAAAACATTAGCGCTTCGCGCATCTATTCTTGCGTTCGTAACCCTCGCAATGGACGATGTTGCGAAGGCGCTGCAAGAGCATCGTTTACAGACATGATCTTCCGTAGCAGCGCAGAGCGCTACCAGGACAAAACGATGAGGCCGTTTCCGCTGGGGCCCCCGCCTTGCACCATCTTGACCTTGGTCGCGCTCTTTTCAGCGTATGACGAACCGCCGCCACCGCCGCCGCCTACGCGTCCGGCGGCCCCGCCGCCGCCGCCACCGCCGCCGTAGTAACCACCGCCGCCGCCACCACCGCCGCCACCGCCACTGCCGCTGGCCTTGTAGCCGTTACCACCCGTGCCGCCGACGCCCGTGCTGCCGATGCTGCCTGGATCGCCGTTGCCGCTCGTCGCCTTGCCGCCCGCCCCGCCGTTGCCGCCTTTGTGCTGAGTGCCACCCTTGGCGCCGCCTCCGCCCTGCTTGCCGTAGCCACCGCCGGTACCGTCGCCGCCAATGAGACCGCCGCCCTCGCCGCCACTGCTACCGTAGGAAAAGCCGGCGCCGCCGCCGCCGGCGCCCGAAACCACCACTCGGTCCTTCAACGCGCTGCCGCCCCGGCGCAAGTCCGAGGCCCCGCCGCCGCCGCCACCATAGTAGCCGGGGAAGCCACTGCTGCCCCCACCGTTAAAGCCGCCGCCACCGTAGCCGGCGCCGGCGCCGCCCACAAATACCGCGATCGACTCTCCCGCCGTGACCGGAATGGTAGCCGTCACTAAACCGCCTACGCCGCCGCCCCCGCTACCGTAGTAGCCGTGGCTGCCAACCGCAGCCGAAACCGCGACGGTAAGCAGCTTCACCCCCGTGGGCACCTTGAACGTTTGCTGCGCGCCTGTATACGTGTAGGTTTTGTTATGGGCACCGAGAGGCGCGGCCTGAACGTCGAGCGGACCAATCTGTGGCGCGACCGATACTGGCGTCGACGAAGAAAAGCCGTTGATGCCCCCACCGCACGCCGTTAAGAGCGCTGCGCTCAGGCATGCCACGGCGAGTTTTGTAGGTGCTTTCACGGAATCGTCCTTTCTTGGGATAAGTCGCCGTGTCGCTCCCGGATAGGCCCAATGGGCGCCCACGCCAGCGCGGTATCGCGCGACTGAGAGCCAACGATGCGCTTTCCTGCTACTTTTGTCAATCGTGGCCTGGTTGTTTTCGTTCGTTCCCGCTCGCGTAACAACGACGCATTTCGAGCGTAAGTTTATTCCGGAACTTGTTTATGCCGTACTCGTTACGAGGGTGAGCAGCCCGTGGCTCAACATCGCAACCTACGCCTGGATAGCCCTGGTTTAGGCGGCATGAGCGCTGCTGCCGAGACTCGTCTTGCGCCCGTCGAAACGCGCGAAGAACTTCTGTATTTGCTAACGCGCGCGTCGGAGCTGGAGCACGACCTCGCTTGCTCCTACCTTTACGCCGGATATTCCATTAAGATGCGCCCCGACGAAGGCGGCATCACACACGACGAGCTGCTGGCAGTTCGCGGGTGGAAGCAGAAGATCGCGCACGTCGCGGTCGAGGAGATGCTCCACCTGGCGCAGGTTTCGAATATTCTCACCGCGGTCGGGGGCGCCCCGCACTTCTTACGCTCGAACTTCCCGCTTCCCGCAACGGCGTTTCCGTTCGGAATCGAAATCACACTCGAGCCGCTCTCGCACGAGTTGATCGAGCGCTTCATGTGTTACGAGATGCCGGCCGACGAGGCGATTCCAGCGCCTCTGCGCCCGCTATGCGACGACATTCGCCGGCGCACCACCGCCCAGATCGACCACGACGATATCGTTCGCCAGCAAAACGCGATCGAGCCCTTTGACGTCGATTTTCGTACGATCGGCGAGTTCTACAAGAAGATCGAAACCGCGTTCGATACCATCAATCCGGACCGGCTCTTCATCGGCGATCCCGACGACCAGGCCCGTCCAGCCTATGTCGACCTCCCGCGAAAGCTGATCCGCGTTCACGATGCGGCCTCGGCGCACCGCGCCGTCGAGCGTATCATCGAACAGGGGGAAGCGCCGCCGCGCCACCATCCCGAAGCGCATTTTTACGTCTTCCAAAAGATCCACGAGGAATACGAACAGCTTGCGCAGCGCGCGAAAGCGGAAGGCCGCGTCTTCGAACCCTTCCGGAAGATGCTCACAAATCCGGTGACGCGCATCATTGGCCCAAGCGGCGATTTAAATCGGATCACCGATGCCTCGTCGCGCGAGCTCGCCGAAATCTTCAACAGCGTTTACGAGCTGATGCTGATGATGCTGGCGCGCTTTTTCGCGCACGGCGGGGAAACCGAAGAACAACTTCGCCTTCTCTCCCGCGGGACGCTGCGAATGATGGCGTCGGGGCTGCGTCCGCTGGGCGAGGCGCTCGCGCGGATGCCGGCCGGCCCCAACTATCCCGGCCTGACGGCCGGGCCGCCCTTCGGCGTCACCCAGAACGTGCGCTTGCTCTCGCATCGCAAAGCCGCCTGGATCTTTTTCCTCGAACGCCTCTACGATCTCTCGATGCGTTTGACGAACCTCGCTAAAGAGGCGACGCTACCACAAGAAGTGCAAGAGGCCGCCGCTGCGCTCGAATCCGTTGCCGAACACCTAACGCCATTTATTCCGCCGGAGTTTGCCCAAGCCGCGCGCGAAGACTGCGACGGCCGAGGCAGCCGCACGACGATCCGCCCGGAACTCGACGGGCCGTACATCGTGCGCAACCTGCGCAAGCTTACCAACTCCAAAGGCGAGAGCCTTAATGTTCGCCCGATCCTCGCGCTCTGCCGCTGCGGCGGCTCGCACCTCAAACCCTATTGCGACGGCACGCACGCACGGATCAATTTCTGTAGCATCAAGCAGCCGGATCGCACGCCCGACCGTCTGGACACATACGAAACCAAAGAGATCACCGTGCTCGACAATCGCGGCACGTGCTCGCACTCCGGCAACTGCACCGATCATTTACCCCAGGTCTTCCACGTTAGTGGCGAACCATTCGTGACGCCCGAGGGTGCGCCAGCCGAGGCGATCGAGCCGATCGTCGGGCAATGTCCTTCGGGCGCACTCGGTTTCATCAAAGACGGCGTTCGCTACGAAGGCGAGCAGCGCGAGGCCGAAATCTTCGTTTCGCACAACCAGAGCTATTGGGTGCGCGGCGGCATCGAGCTAGAGGGCGAGCCGCGCAATCGAGGCGCGTCTCTCGAGCATTACGCCCTCTGTCGCTGCGGCCACTCGAAGAACAAACCATTCTGCGATGGTTCGCATTACTACGCAAACTTCGACGATCCCGATAACTAAGGGAATACCTACGTATGTCGAAGTTGATCTACATCACCAGTACGTCGCTCGACGGTTACGTGGAGGATGAAACCGGTGCCTTCGATTGGGTCAATCCCGATCAAGTACACGCGTTCATCACGGAGTTGCTGCGGCCGATCGAAACCTATCTTTATGGGCGGCGACTCTATGAAACGATGGCTTACTTTGGTGCGACGGCGATCGAGGGCTATCCACCCGAACACCGCGACTTCGCACGGATCTGGCAGAAGGCCGAGAAGATCGGCTCAAGCGGGAATCGGAGCATGACATCAACATCGGCGGCGCCGAGCTTGCGGGGCTTGCGTTCGAAGCCGATCTCGTCGACGAATGTCACCTGTTTCTCAACCCGGTGATCGTCGGCGGCGGAAAGCCGGCATTCCGAGCGGCCTTGCGACGGAATCTCGAACTCCTTGAGACGCGTCGTGTCGGCACCGGAGTAATCCACTTGCGCTATCGCATTATTTCTCAGCTGCCACCACGCCGAGCGGGAAGTCGAATTTGCCCTTGAAGACCGCAATCGGTGAACCGCCGGCCGGGTAGTCAAAAATCTCGCCGCCGTCATTACCCGCATCTCCGCAATAGACAAGGCCCGGAACGATCCAGGTCTGCGCGCAGTCGCTGG
>JBEKMH010000002.1:0-233769 GCA_050008615.1 Candidatus Cybelea sp. | reverse complement strand
CACGAAGAGAACCAGCCCTCGCACCTGATCGTCGCAGATACCAACATCTGCCGAGATCGGTGCACCGTCGAATATGGGAACCCGTGCCGGAGCTTCTGCCCCGCCGCCGTCTACGAACCGCTCTTCGAAAAGACTGGCGACAAGTTCGAGGGGCGCTTGCAGATCAACTTCACCAACTGCGTGCACTGCAAGACGTGCGACATCGCCGATCCCTATCAAATCATCACTTGGGTGCCGCCGCAAGGCGGCGAGGGTCCCGTTTACACCGGTATGTAGGTTAGGGAACCGCCCGGGGGATCGAAGATCCGGCACGCGTTGGAGGCCGCCGCTTGGCACTTTCGGAAATCGTGACAGTGTCGGGAAGGCAGCCGCTCATAGATCGACCAACGCCAGAACCGCTCCGGCACGCATCATCACGGCGTTAGCTCCCTGCGACGAATCGTCCGCTGAGCAACATAGCCGCCGAGAGCGCTCAGTAGCGGACTCCCGGGGACCCACAGGAGAAACTGCCAGATGGGTTGTCCCGATATCCCGTGCACGAGGGCGTTTACCGCCAAGGCGATGCACGCCCACGATGAAAGCGCTCCCGCCGCGATCTCGTTTTCCTTCGCAATCCGCGCTGCGACGAAGCCCCCAAGGACCGAAGAGAAGGCCCAGATCGCCAGCGAAATAGCGAAGACGGCCGGGTGCGCATGGAGCCAATCCAAGTAGTCGGCTTTCCTCACGGAGGGCGGCATCTCGAGGTCGCCCGTCGTCAAAATCACGTGAATGCCGATCGGAAGGTTCAAAACGTTGGCAGTAACGATATTCGTCACTCCCCCAACCAGCACGCCAACCAGCGAGCGCTTCGACATAGCAGCGAGCCTCCTGCGCCCCCGCCGCGGGTGATTGACCGACCATAGCATAGGCTCGCAGCTGCCGCAAAGCTGGACTGCGCCTAGCCGCGTCAAACCGCTGATTTTGATGGATAATCGTGGCGGCGACGTTGTCGTGATCGGCGCCGGCCTCATTGGGCTCGCAATTGCCTTCGAACTAGCCGAGCGCGGGGCGACGGTACGCGTGTACGATCGCGGCGAACCGGGGCGCGCGGCTTCGTGGGCCGGGGCCGGAATGCTGGCGCCTTATACGGAGCGCGTAGCCAACGAAGCGCTGCTTGATTTCTGCGCGTCCTCATTACGCGAATACCCAGCTTTTGTCGACCGGGTGCGCGCGGCGAGCGGCATCGATCCACGGCTGCGCCTCGATGGCGTCGTGCACGCGGCTTTCAACGCCGCGGATATGGAGCGGCTCCAACGTGCCGCGCACGAGCTCGCGGCGCGCAACGTCGCAACCGAAACGCTCGACCGGTCGGTATTACTCTCCGCCGAACCGTGGCTCGGTTCTCACGTCGCCGGCGGACTGATCGTGAGCGGTGAAGGTTGCGTGGATAATCGCCGGCTCGGGCGCGCACTGGTAAGCGCATGTCGAACGCGCGGTGTGTTCGTCGAGCGAAGCTCCGCGCTGCGCGTGGAATGCGACGAGCGTCGAGTGCTAGGCGTCTATACCGACCGCGGCTTCGTATCGGCTGGCGCAATCGTGAACGCGTGCGGTGCGTGGGCGTCGCAACTGCAGGGAATACCAGCGCCCTGCGTGCCGCCGATCGAGCCGGTTAAGGGAGAGATGCTCGCCTTGGGGGCGCCCGTTAACTTCGTACGCCATGCGACGTGGGTAGCGGGTGCCTACTTCGTGCCGCGGGACGACGGGCGGCTGCTCGTTGGCGCCACCGTCGAGTCCGTGGGATTCGACGAGCGCGTCACGGCGCAAGGGATGCACGAGCTTTTGCATGCGGCGCTTTCGTCGGCACCGTCGCTCGGCTCGTTCGCGGTGACGGAGACCTGGGCCGGCCTTCGCCCGGGCACGCCCGACGGACTGCCTTTCCTCGGTCCCACGCCAATTGAGGGCTTCTTTCTAGCCTGTGGGCACTATCGGAACGGCATCCTGCTCGCACCGGCAACAGCGCGCGCAATGGCCGACGCAATCGAAAATAAAACGAGTGCCGGACTTCAGAGCTTCTCAATCGAGCGGCGGCGCACGGAAGAATCGTCGCCGAGCCGAATCACGGGCGTGTGAAGGCAACGATCAACGGACATCTGCGCGACCTGCCCGACGACCTCACGGTCGGCGCGCTCCTCGAACTGCTGGGCTCGCCCCGCGCCGGCATCGCCGTGGCTCGCAACGAGCGCGTCGTCCGGCGAACCGAATACGAGACCGACCGTCTGTGCGAAGGCGACCGCGTCGAGATTATCACTGCGCTGGCGGGCGGCTAAATGGAAAACGACACGCTGCGCATCGGCGCGCTGGAACTTGCGTCGCGCCTTATCGTCGGAACCGGAAAGTACCCTTCGATGAAAGTCATGCAGGCGGCGCATGCAGCCAGCGGCGCGGCGATGGTGACGGTGGCGATCCGGCGCATCGGCCTCGACGACCGGCAGGGGCGAACGATGCTCGATTACATCGACCGCAGCCGGTTTACCATTCTGCCGAATACTGCGGGTTGTTACACGGCCAAAGACGCGATCTTGACCGCACATTTGGCGCGCGAACTGCTCGCGACGGACCTTATCAAACTCGAGGTAATCGGCGACGCGCAGACGCTGCATCCCGATACCCGCGCGACCCTGGCTGCAGCCGAGCAACTCGTCGCCGACGGATTCACGGTTCTGCCGTATATCGGTGACGATCCGATTGCCTGTAAGCAGCTCGAGGAGATCGGCTGCGCCGCGGTCATGCCGCTGGCGGCTCCGATCGGCAGCGGACTGGGAGTCTGCAACCCTTATTCGATCCGGATCATCAAAGAGCGCGCAACGGTTCCCGTGATCGTGGACGCCGGTGTCGGCACCGCCTCCGACGCCGCCATCGCCATGGAACTGGGCGTCGACGCGCTGCTGATGAACACTGGAATTGCCGGGGCGCGCGATCCCGTCCGGATGGCCCGGGCGATGAAGCACGCCGTGATTGCGGGCCGGCAAGCCTTTCTGGCCGGGCGCATGCCCAAGCGCCTCTACGCCAATGCCTCGAGTCCGATGCAGGATTTGATCTCGACACAGGCGCCATAAGAGCGGTGATGCATCATCCGCTGAAGTTCGTCGTCCCGCCGCTCGTTGTATTGATCGCTATCGCGGCGGTTTACATCCCGCTGCACCGCCACGAAAAGGCAGTGCGCGAAAACCCGCACCATCACGTCCGCAAGCCGATAACGCACGTTACCGCTGCCGGCGTGGTGGCCGCCGGCTTGATCGTCGCCTTCATCGCCGCCTTCATCTTGCCGTAGCCACCGCGAACCAGTGGACGGCGTCGGAGAGCGGCCGTTCTTGATGCGCCCACGTTCCCGCCACTTCGTCGGCGTCGTGTTCTTCCAGCGAGTCGATCGCGAAATGGGGATCGAGCAGCGCGACCAACTTGTCGCGGGTGAAAAAGGCGTGTGGTACGCCGCGCTCGTCGCCTTCGGCCGGCGCGAAGGTCGAGGCGTCGACGCGCTCGCCGTGGTCGAAGCGCGCGTCGCGCACGGAACCGAAGGTTGCGTAGAGCACGCCGTCCTTGGCGAGCCGCCCGGCGATCTGCGATACGTGTGAGGCGATGATCGCCGGCGTGCCGTGAAGCAGCCCGTGGGTCGAGAGCGCGGCTGCGAACCGGCCGGGGACGCCGGCGAGCGGCGCCGCCGACGCGGCCGCGGGATCGTCGATGGTGACGACGTCCAAGCCGGCTTCGCGCAGCGCCCGAGTGTTGCGTCCGGTGCCGCAGGCGAACTCGAGGACGCGGATTTCCCGGCCGCCGCGCAGGTGCTCGATGAGGCGTACGGCCAACGGATGAGCAGTCATCCTCACAATCTTCGAGAAAGGGCGAAATCTTGCTTGGTGAAGGCGACAAGCTTCCCGCCGTCACGCTGTTGGACGATCGAGGAGCGCAACTAACGACGACCGACCTGCTCGGCGGCCCTCTGATTCTCTATTTCTATCCCAAAGACGATACGCCGGGCTGCACCAGCGAAGCCTCGCAGTTTCGCGACCTCTACCCCCAGTTTCAAAAGAAGAAAGCGCGGATCGTGGGCGTCAGCCGGGATTCGGCAGAGTCGCATCGGCGCTTTAAGGAGAAATACTCGATTCCGTTCGAGTTGCTGGCCGACACCGAATCGAAGCTCTGCGACGCATTCGGGGTAATTGTCGAAAAGAGCATGTACGGCAAGAAGAGCAAGGGCATCGCTCGTTCTACATTTTTGATCGACGGCGGCGGCAAGATCATCAAGGTTTGGCCGAAGGTCAACGTCGACGAACATGCCGACGACGTGTTGGCCTCGTTGGAGTAAAATGACGCGCGGCTGGAACGCCGTCGGGCTCACGCTGCTCGTCGCGGCATCGGCCGGAATCGCTGCGTGCGCGGGAGGCGGCTCGGCGAACGGCTCGTATGCGCCGATTCCGGCCAAGCGCGTCGCAAGTTCCAGCAGCCCGATCCGGCATGTCATCATCGTGATCCAAGAGAATCGCAGTTTCGATAATCTGTTCGCAACCTTTCCCGGAGCGGACGGGGCGACGACCGGAGAAGCCGAAGCCGTTCCGGTCTCCGAGCAAAGTCAGTGTCCGATCTATCACGAAGAGACGGTTAACCTGACCGAAGGGAATCTGGCTGTTGGCGACGACTTCGGGCACAAGTACAGCGACCTTCAAATCGATTACGACAACGCAAACATGGACGGCTTCGACGTCGATCCGATTCCGGCCGGCGGCGGCAAGATCGACTGCCTTCACCCGTATCAGTACGTGAATCCGGCGCAGATCGTGCCGTACTGGGATATTGCGGAGCAGTACGTCTTGGCCGATCACATGTACCAAACGCAAGGAAGTGGAAGCTTTACCGCTCATCAGGATTTGATTGCCGGCGGAACGGCGGTGACGCCGACCGAGAGCATCATCGACGATCCCTCGGGCTTTCCGTGGGGTTGCGACTCGCCGGCTAACACGACAACCTCGCTGATTACCATCTACGGAAACTACGAGCCGGGTAAAGGGCCGTTTCCCTGCTTTACGCAGTACGAGACGTTGCGCGACCGGCTCGATGCGGCCAAGATTTCGTGGAAGTACTACACGGAGAAGGTCATACCAGGCAAGGATACTGCGGGAATCTGGAATGCCTTCGACGCGATCTCAGCGGTGCGTTATAGTGCGGAGTGGGGAAAGAAGGTCACGGCCAACGATAAGCTGATCTTCCAAGACATTTCCAAAGGACGGCTTCCCGCGGTCTCCTGGGTGACGCCGGACGCACTCAACTCGGATCACCCGCAAGAACTCAAAGGGGGTAAGGACGTCGACTACGGCCCGTCGTGGGTCGCGTCGATCGTCAACGCGGTCGGGAAGAGCAAGTACTGGAAGAGCAGCGCGATCGTGATCCTGTGGGACGATTGGGGCGGATTTTACGATCACGAGTCGCCGGCGTTCTTCGACAATCAAGGCGGCTTGGGGTTCCGCGTCCCAATGATGATCGTCTCGCCGTACGCCCGGGAAACCTCATCGAGCCAGCCGGGCTACATATCGCATACGCAATACGAAACAGCCAGCATCGTGAAGTTCGTCGAACAGAACTGGGGCTTGACGCCGTTGCAGCTGCCCGACACACGGGCGACGAGCATCGGCGATGCATTCAACTTCTACCAGACGCCGCGCTCGTTCATCGTGATCCCATCGGAGCATTCGCGGGCGTTCTTCCTGCAACAAAAGCCCTCCGGCCTACCGCCGGACACGCAATAAGCGGATGTTCTTTTTCACGCTCCCCGTCGTTGCGCAAGCTTCTCCCGCACCATCGCTCAACAGTCCCGTGAGCCAGCCTCTGACGATTTCTTGGCCTTCGAACATAGCCATTTCTCCAGGCTCGGCGGCGAACTTTGAACGATCCAACCAAGGTTCTGGTACGATCTTCGTCACGATTAAGTGCGATGGCACAAAGAATGCAATAATCCCACCCACGCCGGACATCGATAGCGACCTCAAGTCTGCGCTTATGAAATTCGTGTTAGACACGAAGGTTACGGCGGGCGCCTCATGTCGCGACCAAGCCTTCATCGTACATTTTGAGGTCCCAGGCGGAAATATGACCGAGCTCGAATTGCCGCCCCCACGCTAAGTTCGGCGAGAAAGTATTCCCCGGCGACGGTGCAGGGAAAAAATTGACGGGGAGCGTCTACTTTGGATAGAATACGCTTGCCATATGGGGAATCCCGGATTCAGTGCAGCCTCTAAAGCTGGTGGTATGCGAACCGCTCGTTGCTCGTGCGGAAGCGTAGAAATCGAAGCTCTTGGTACGCCCATTACGAGTGTCGTCTGCTATTGCGACTCTTGCCAAAAAGGCTCCCGCCAGATTGAGGCATTGACTAAGGCTGTTCCAATTCTAGGTCCAGATGGTGGAACCGCCTATATTCTCTATCGTAAAGATCGCATAAAATACTCAAAGGGTGCCGAACTTCTAAAAGACTATAAGATCGAGGAGAAATCGACTACGAACCGAGTTGTCGCTACCTGCTGCAATTCGGCCATGGTAATGCGATTTGATGATGCAAAGCACTGGGTGCCCGTGTATCGAGCGCGATTCCAGGGCGACCTACCTCCCTTGCAATGGCGTATTTGTACGAAATTCAAGCCCGAGAATGTCGAGCTCCCGACGGATATTCCAAGTTCCGCGATGTACCCCGCCGGATTTGTCTGGAAGCTCCTGACCTCAAAACTTTCAATGCTGTTTAGCGGCCGAGGTACGCGGTCGGCGCGGTCAGGAGGACCGCTAGTTTTCGAGCTTTGGCTCGCTGCGCGGTAGCGAGAACGCGATGAGCGCCCGCACCGGCGCGAGTCCGCGGCTCACGACGGCATACGGCGTGACGATCAACCCCAGCTCTTCCAAGCGCGAGGCGGCCGAAAGCAGCTCGGTTCCGCTGGTGACGACGTCTTCGAGCAGCAAGACGCGCTGACCGGCGTGATACGGACCCTCGACGTATTCGTTGGCGAAGGCGCCGTAAGCTTTGGGTTTCTTACGAACCGCGATCATCGGTATGCCGGACATCTGCGAGACCGCGGTGGCGATCACCACGCCGCCAAGCTCGGTGCCGCCAATTAAGTCCGGGCTCGATTCCTCGATGATGGGGGTGAAGAGCCGCGCGATTCGGCGCAGCACGTGCGGGTCGGAGAAAAGCCGGAACTTGTCGATGTAGTAGTCGCTCGGGCTGCCGCCGGCGAGAACGTAATCGCCGCGAGTCAACGCGCGCTCGACGATGACCTTGCGTAACCAGGCAATTTCCTGCATCCCTATATGGTCCACTGCCAAGCGTTCCACGACTCGACGACCGGATTGGGATTGAATCCCTTGAAATCGACGCTGATCGGCTCCATTTGGCGCAGCCACATCGTGAAGATGGCCGGATTGTCTCGCGCCAGCAACTCTTGAATGCGATAATAGGCTGCGGTCCGTGTCCGCCGATCGTAGTGCGTTAGCGCAACCTGTTGAGCGGCCTGCATGTCGGGGCTGCAATAGCGTGAATAGTTGTAGCCGCTGGGCGGGAAGTTCTGGCACTGCAGCTGCGTGCTGTCGTCGGGATCGACGCCCGCATACCATCCTGAGACGGTGATGTCGAATCGGCCAAGCTGCAAGATGCCGCCCATGCCGGCGGGCGCGTAGAGAATGTCGCCGGGGTAGAACTTGATCTCCGACTCGATCCCGGTTTCCCGAAGCATCGCTTGCACTTCGACGGCCTCGCGCCGGCGCGTAGCGCTCGAGTTATTCGTAACCATGAGCAGATCCAACGCCTGGCCGTTCTTGCGCACGATCCCGTCCGGGCCCGGTGACCAGCCCGCTTCGCCCAGCAACTTTCGCGCCATTGCCGGATCGTGCGGATAGGAACGAACGCGTGGGTTGAAGGCCCACATCCAGTCGGGAATGTCTTCGGTCGCAACCGACTGCTGATTGTACGCGAGCTTTTGCGCGAGTTCTTGCTTGTCGATCGCGTAGGCGACGGCCAGCCGCACGCGTGGATCTCGCAGGAGCGGACTCGAGCAGTTCATCTGAAGGTAGTAGTAGCCGTTGACGTTTACCCAGACGATCCGCACGTCGGGCGCGTCATGCAAGGACTGGTACGTTTCGATCGACGCTTGGAACAGATAATCGATCGCATGCGTGCGCAGGAGGTTGACCGAGGTCTCCTCGTCGGGAATGATCTTGACGTCGATGCGCTGTAACCCGGGCGTCCCCATGAAGAAAGCGTCGTTACGCTCGAGCGTAATGTGATCGCCGCGTGCCCACTCGACGAACTTGAACGGCCCGTCGCTCACGACCGGCTTGTTGTTGAACGATACCTGATTGATGTTGGGGTATTGCGCCAAAACGTGCGCCGGAGCAATCATGTACGGTTGATCGCTCTCGGCGAAGAAGGAATCGACGAACGGCGAGAACTTCTCCTTGAGATGCACGACCACGGTAGCGGGGTCGGGCGTGTCGATGCCCGAGATAATGTCGTATCCGTGGCGCGATACGACATTGTTATTGGGGTTCATGATCGCTTGCCACGACCACTTGACGTCGCGCGAGCTCACCGGCACCCCATCCGTCCATCGAACGCCACGCCGAAGGTGATAGGTGATCGTCAAGCCATCGCGACTAATTCCGTGGTTTTCCAACGTCGGCGTTACCGAGGCCAGCATCGGGACCGGATTCCCTTTCGGATCGGCACTCAACAGCGGCTCGAACATCAACCGGTCGACGAAGACGTCGGTCGTATTCGAGTTGAGCAGCGGATTGAGATTCTTGAAATCCCCCTGCACGGCGACTCGCAATAGGCCGGGCTTGGTCCATGAGTGCCGGCCCGAAGCGATCTCGCCCCCGGTCTTCGTGCACGCCACAATCGCAAATGCCAACGCACTCGCGGCGAGGACGCAAGCCGCTCGGAGCCTCAAGATCTAGACCGCGGCTTTCGGTCCGACTTTATTTCCTGGAACCGGATCGTACCGTTCGTGACGCCACGAATACGTCCCTAAACCTTGCGTGGCGGTGCGCAACTCGGTGATATAGCGCGACAGCTCGACCGCGGGAACGTACGCCTCGACGACGTCGAATCCCGCGCGCTCGTCGGGGTTCATGCCGAGGATCTGTCCGCGCTTGCCGGTGAGCTGCTGGATGACGACCGACGAGTAGCTCGTCGGCACGATCGCGCGGACGTGGGCGACTGGCTCGAGCACGACCGGATTGCACTTCGGCAGCGCTTCGCGCACGCCCATGCTCGCAGCGGTCTTAAACGATTGCTCGCTCGAGTCCACGTCATGATACTGGCCGTCGAAGAGCGTCACGTGCATATCGGTCACCGGGTTGCCATTGGGGCCGTGGGCGAGCGCTTCACGCACGCCCTTTTCTACAGCCGGGATAAACTGGCGCGGGACGACCCCACCGACGATCTTGTCTTCGAACGTAACGCCGGCGCCGCGCTCGCGGGGTTCGAACCGCAGCCAGACGTCGCCGAACTGGCCGTGGCCGCCCGTCTGATGTTTGTAGCGCGAATGAACCTCGGTTCCGCCGGTGATCGTTTCCAGATATGGAATCGTCGGCGCGCCGGTTTCAACTTCGACCTTATACTTGCGAGCGAGTCGCTCGACCGCGATGGAAACGTGCTGCTCTCCGCGGCCGAGCAGAAGCAGCTCGTGCGTGACGTCGGCTCGTTCCAGTCTAAGCGCCGGATCTTCGTCGACGATGCGGGCCATCATCTGCGACATCTTGGCTTCGTCGATTCGTTCCTTCGGCTTGATGGCGACGGCAAAGACGGGGTCGGCCACCGGCACGAGCGGCAATAGCACCTTGTGTCCGTTTGACGTCAGCGTATCGCCGGTCGAGACCGTTTCGAGCCGGGCAAGCGCTACAATCATTCCGGCGCTAGCCTCGGGAAGCGGTTCCTGTTTTTTGCCCTGGAGACGGTAGAGGCCTCCGAGGCGGACCTTTTCGTCGCGTTTGGTGATGTTGCCAAGGGTTGCGTCCGCCTTGATCGTTCCCGAAAGAATTCGGACGATCGAAAGCTTTCCGCTCTGCGGGTGGATGCTGGTCTTGATAACGCGCGCGATGACCGGCCCGGCGGGATCTGACTCGACTGGCCGCCCCTCGGCGTCGACTTGCGCTGCGTCTGCCGGAGAAGGCAGCCACTTTTCGATCGCTCGCACCAGCGCCGCGACGCCGGCGCCCGAGAGTCCCGCTGCGACGAGCACCGGAACGACTTCGTCGTGCGAGCATTCGGCGCAAAGATCGCGCTCGATCTCTTCCAGCGGCGGCTCCACTCCTTCGAGCAGCTCCTCCATTAGATGGTCGTCGAAGTCCGCCATCGCTTCGAGCAGCTCGGCATGCATGCGCGCGGCTTGATCTTGCAAGTCGGCCGGGATGGGCTCCTCACCCGCATCGAACCGGTAAGCTTTCATTTGCGCCAGGTCCACGTAGCCGGAAAACTGTTCGGCGCTTCCGATGGGAAACTGCTCGGCTACGACGTGGCGGCCGTAAGCGCTCTGCAGCGCCGCCAGTGTTCCGGCAAAGTCTGCGCCGGGACGGTCCATCTTATTGACGACGAAGATGTGCGGCATCCGCACCGCCTCCAAGTAGTCCACCAGCGCCTGCGTCTGCACGACGCGACCGGGGTCCGCCTCGACCACCACGATCGCCGCGTCAACGCCGGCCAACACCTGTTTGGTATCTTCGAAGAAGTCAATGAACCCCGGCGTGTCGATGATCGAGATGTCTACATCGTCGGCCGTAGTATGAGCGAAGCCCACCGATGTTGATTGCAGGTGGGCCACGTCTTCAGCCTCGTGATCGGTGACGGTCGTTCCGTCGGCGATCGATCCGCGTCGTCCGATCGCGCCGGTATGGGCAAGGATCGCTTCGACGAGTGTCGTCTTGCCCGCGTGATGGGGTCCAACGAATGCAATATTTCTAAGGCGCACGATATCCGCCACGGCTTTAGTCCCCTGTAGAAAAATGGGTGTTAGCGGCGCTTTGCCGCGGGTTTCTTCTTTTTCACGCTCTTCTTCGCGGGCCCGGCTGCGGGCCGCTTCGGCTTAGCCGGGCGGCGCGGCGCAGCGGTCTTTGCCGCCGGCTTCTTATGAACGGTGGTTTTGCTGGAAGTTTTCTTGACGACTTTCTTGGCAACGGCGCTCTTTTTCGCGGCCTTCTTCGCGACGCTCTTGGCGGGCGGCGCCTTTTTGGCGACGGGTCGCGCGGGCTTTACGACCGGCTTCTTTGCCGCTTTGGCCGCTGCGGCCGGCGGTCGCGGGGGCTTCTTCTTTTCGAGTGGTGCGGCAGGTTTTGCGAGGCGCGCGGCCTTTGCTTTGGTGGCCGACGACGTCGACTCGGCGCTGCGGCGAGAGGTGCTCGTAGCCGGCGGAGTCGAGATGCTGGGACGCTTTGACGTGCGCGCCGAGTCGGCCGCACGTTTCTTCGGCCCGCTCTCGCGGGTGGCGCGACCGCCTTCGCGATGTCCCGCCGGCTCCTCTTCGGGCAATCCAAGCTCGGCGCGGCCATAGCCGGTGATGCTGCTGCCCGGCGCCGCCGGCTGACGCCCCGCCTGGGCCTGCGCTTCAAGGTGCTCTCGCGTCGCGCGCAGCGCAACGCGAGCCAGCCTTCCAGCGACCGGAAAGACGAGTTCGTTGATGTGCGCATCGTCGAGTAGTCCGAGGATGACGTCGAACGCGTTGCCTTGGTCCTTCGGACTGTGAGCGTCCGAGCCGATGCCGAGCCCGACACCGCGAGCTTTGGCCTTGCGGATGAGTCTCGCATTGGCCTCGAGGTACTTTTTCTTGCGGTCTTCGGGATGATCGCGGTAGAGGAAACGCGTGTTGATCTCTACGGCGATGCCTTGCCGGTGGCAGATGTCGAGCAAGCGATCCTCGTACTGCTCCAGCGTCTTCTGGACCGGCCAGCGTCCCAGCGTCGCCGGAACGTAGAAGTGCCCCGCGACGTGCGTGGGCAGCTTCTCGAGATCGTCGAACAGCTTGGCGGTGTAGAGTTCCCAGAGCGTCTCCGTGCTTACGGTCTCGTAGAGATCGCTGAACTCCTCACTGTCGAAGGCCCATGCCCAGTCGGCCCCTTTTTCGGGATGGTGGATCGGAACGAAGTGCACCGAGCGAATAATTCCGTCGGGACGCAGCGCATCCACGATGTTCTGAGCATCGGGGCGCGCGCGGGGATCGTTATCCATCTCGGCGCCGATCGCGAACCGCATTCCCCGGCGCAATCCCTCCGAGACGGCCGCGGCGTGCGGAAGATCGACACCGGCCGTTTCGGCCGCCCCGATCAGATCGCCGGCCTCTGCGAGCTTAAGTGCCCGGCGAACGGTCGCGACCGCTCCGGGATCCTCGAACGTCAGGTAGTTGGCGTGGTCGGCCACCATCAGAAAGCGCGGAGATGCGCGCCGGCAGGCGTGGTAAAACCACAAGAAGAGCATTCGCGCGGAATATGCGAGTGGCCGTTCCTCTGTAAAAGGCCGGTGTTCGCCCTTGGCGTGACCGTGGACGTCGGGGATGGCGGCGATCCGAGGATCGGTCATCTGTTGAAAAGAGCGTGAATCGCCACCTTCGTTAGGGTTGGCGTCTAACCGCGGTAGCCCTCCATTTGAAGCAGCTTGGCTTTCATCTCAAGCCCGTAGAAATAGTCGTGTAGTTCTCCCGACGAGTCGACCACGCGGTGGCACGGAAAAAGCAACGGCAGCGGGTTCCGCGCCATGACGCGGCCGACTGCGCGCGCAGCCTTGGGGCGCCCAATCTGCGTCGCGACCCACGCGTACGAACGGACCTCGCCGGGCGGGATGCGAGCCGCCGCGCGAAGGGCGGCTTGTTCGAAGGGCGTGAGATCGCTGATATCAACGGCGGCATCGTCGACCTTCCAGGTGCTGAAGAATCGCTCGATCGTGCGCACGAGCCACGGCGGCGCCTCTCCCAGCACGACGGGCCGGTGTAAGCGGCGCTCGGCCCGACCGGCGACTTCTTCGGGCGAATCGCCGGTGTCCAGGCTAAGGTAGGCGATGCGCCGATCTTTGAATCCGGCGTACAGGCGTCCCAGCGGCGTCGCGATTACCGAGAGCACGATGGGCGCGGTCAGCCCTTTGAGCGCGGCAAGGTGTTGGATCACCTTTTTTGCCAGATCGCAGGAAGGTTCGGGACGCGGCAGACAGGAGAGGCAGTAAGCGACGCCCGCGTATTGTTCGTAGACCGCCTGACACGATGGGCAGGCTCGAAGATGAGTGTGGACGGTCTCCTTGAGCGAGGCTTGGCACTCGCCGCGAAGTTCGTCCCACAATGCATCGACGTCACGACAACGCATGAACGGGAACTCCTTCCGGGTTGATTCTTCCTATCTGCGGTCCAAGAATGCGCCGCAAGATGCGTACGGCCCGATGAACGTGCGACTTCACCGTCCCGATCGGCTGGTTCAGAATTTCAGCAATCTCCGGGTGACTGCGTCCTTCGATGAAGCGCAGAGTGGCCGCAGCGCGCAAATGCATCGGCAGTTGGAGCAGCGCCCGCTCGACCAGCGCAATCTCCGCGTTTTGCTCGACGATTCTTTCGGGCTGAGGCGGCCCCTCGTTCGATTCGCGTAAGAGGGCGTCGGGGTCGGCCAGCGCATCGAGCGCTACGTTTGCGGGACGCTTGCTGCGCAGGCGATTGCGGGTTACGTTTAGCGTAATCGTATAGAGCCAGGGCTGCAGCCGGAGGTCGGCTCGCTGCTCGGGTGACATCTTGCCCAGCGCGCGGTAGGCTCGTACGAAGGCGTCCTGAACGATCTCTTCAGCGTCCTCTCGGTTGCCGGTCATTCGCAATGCGAACCCGTAGAGCCGGCGCTGATAGTCGTCGACGACTCTCTCAAAGTTCTCGACGCTCGGGGTCGAGGCCGCCGCACCGTGCGCGGCCGCCGTTCGGCCCGTTGGACTCGCTGTTGGCACGTATACTCCCACGAAGGAGTGGTGCAGGAGCGCTCATACAGTGCCCCCGACACCACCGCTAGGGCCGGTGGTTTCACATCGCTGCAGAAAACTCCTCAAAACCGGCGCGCCGCGCGCCCGCAAGCGCAGGGGAATTCGCCTCCGCTCCTAAAGGGTCGCCATGCCGATTTCGCTCGGGCCGCTGGCCCGAAACCCGTAGGAAACCGCTTTGTTGCAATAGCAGAAGCGGTTTTTTTGTTTGGATGGATGAGAGGTGCAGTTGATGTCACAAACCGTGATCGAGCCGACGGAGATTTCGCTGGATGCCTACACGATGTGCAGTTTTGTACCGAACCTGGGCTCGGCAAGAGCCATTCCCTTGGTGTTGATCGGATACCGGCAGAGCCAGGATCCGTGGTTCGTGTGGCTCGTTCCCAAAGAGGGCGTAGATTCCGCGGGACTCACCGACGACCCGTACTATGCCAAGGTCTTACGCGATCCGCGGGCCTACTTCATGAAAAAGTTGGCGAAGTACGTCGAAAAGACCGGCTCGGTTAAGCGTGGAATCGAAATGCTGATCGACTGTCATCAAAACCATTTGGCATTGACGCCGCTGACGGAACTGCGCGAGCAACCGTTCCGGCATCCACTGCAAGTCGAGCTCATCGGAGCATTTTGAGCATTTTGACCGCCTGACCGACGTCGCGCTCGTCCCTCACGACGCGAATCGCTCTGAGGTACGTGATGTGCACCGGGATGAAGAGGGCCGGATGATTTTGACGTAAACGCGCGTCGATCGTTAGCCTCGCGCTGAGCGCTAGCAGCATCGCATCGTCGAGAGCATAATACGCCGTGCCGTCCATGCGCATCGTGCCGGAAATACTGGCGCCGGAACTGCTCGGCAACGTTCCGGCCATTGGTCCAACGGCTTGGAAACGCACGGCCACCGTCGGGCGGCCGTCGATCGGGCCGCCGGCACCAGGGCGCAAGGAACCGTGGAGCACCGAGTCTCCGCCGAGCGGAGAGCTTGCCGAGAACGGTGCGCCGCCGTGGAGCTCGCGCAGATCCCGGAGCGTGACTGGGTCGAGCTGCACGGCAAATGGCTGGTTGAGGATCGTCAGAAAGTCCGGATCGTCGTCGACGCGTCCCTCGAAAGAGCCGTTGGGAAGAAGCTCGGTGACGAACCGGGCGTCGGCGCTGCTCTTGCCGTCGGGGGAGTAGCGGACGTAGTGCGCTCGCGCTTCAAAGCGCATGGCCTTACCGTCTTGCTTGATCGATAGGCCTTCGGTACCGGTGTACGAGACTCTCGACACCGTCGCGGTGGACTCGACCCGATACACGTCCTCGCCCGCCAAATCGTACTGAAAGCCCGCAAGGGCCGGTTGCAGCACCGGCAGGAGCGCGGTAACCAAGACGAGGCCGAGTTTGATTGTATGCTCCGTTTCTGCCGAGAAGAACTTTCTTCTACAGTATCACCCGATGCAAGAGCAACCGTAGGGCCTCTACGACCGGTTCGGAGCAGTCCTCCGCCGCTGACTGAGAAAGAAACGAACGGCAACAGTGCCGTCGCAGACGACCACGGCGTCGGGGTCGGTGAAGCTCCGTCCGTCGACGTCGATCGTAAAGTCGCCGGCCGTAAGGCCGGCGAGCGTTCGATGAACGCTGCGCGAGAACTTGTCGCGGGGAGCGCGCGTCCCGATCACTTCGCGGACGGCAAATCCGAGCAGGTCGCGAATGCGTAGCGGCGTGGCAAGCGCAAAAGCACCAGAGCCGCCTTGGACGACGGCATGGAGATCGAGCGGTACCTTCACTCGGATCATGGTACGACAATTTCTTCCGCATCGAGGAGCTGCCTGCTGCCAAGGATAAATGAATCGACCGATGTCCTTCGGGAACGTGCCGGCCGACATGCTGGTAGGTACAGTAGAGAAGCTTCTCGCGAAGATTGACGAGGCCGATCTCGCCGCTTTCTACGAGCGCGGGATTTCGACGATGCCTTCGGAAGCGTATCCGGCATTCGTCGAATCGGTCTTTACCGCGTTTCGAGAACGCGGGGAGTCCTCCGAGGATGCCGCCGAAGGCGCCGGCACTACGTTGGAGAGCATTGCGAGGCGCGAAAACGGAGCCGCTGGTGCGTTATTGGCCTACGCGCGAAGTAATCCGGACCTGCTCAAAGAGGCGACAGTGCTCTTCGTTTCGGAGCGGCCCGAGTTCGTTGCGGCATTGCCCGCCGCGCTTGTTGACGCGCTGGCCGAACGGCTGACATCCTGAACGGAAGGGAACCGCCCCGCCGGCGACGCGGCGATGACGAACCCTCCGGCGGAGGCCTTCCTGTTTTCCCGCTCATCGTCGTAGTGATTCTGGCAGGTCTTCTCTTGGGAGGCGTGCTCGCGCATTTCTTCGGCGGCTCGGGTGCACCGCAACGGCCGGCGCAAGCGACGGTTGTCGAGGCGACCGTGCCCCCGGTGACACCGCTGCCGTCGGCATCGCAAATGGCTTCGCCTTTGCCGTCCGCAACGGCGTCGCCGAGCGCCGCTCCAACATCCACGTCGACGCCCAAGCAGACGCAGGCTAAACATCCCGCGCCGACCGTGAAGCCGGCAGCTCCTACGCCCGCGCCCAGTGCGACGCCGGGTCCGAGCGCGACGCCGGGTCCGAGCGCAACGCCGAGGCTGCGCGCAGTGCTGCCCCGGACACTGCCGGTTGCGACGGCTACGCCGAAGGCGATCGTCCCCACGTCGACACCGATCGCGGCTGCGAAGCCTGCGCCGGCGACGCCTCCGAAGGCGTCCGCCGGCGAGCCTGCCGTGTCGCTCGTGCGCTCCTATCTCGAAGCGCTCGCGCACGGCGACCGCGCGACGGCGAGCACGTATCTCGGCGGCGGAAATCCGAGCGAAACGTTCATGAACGGCGAAGCACAGATTGAGTCCGTTCGTTCGACCCCGGGGAGTAACTCGGGTTACCAGGTTACGGCCGACGTCAAGTCGGGCGGAGTTGAGTACTACGGCACGTTTACGGTTGTGCCAGGCCCGAGTGGCTTACAAATAACCGACCACTACTGGATTCGGCCGTAGCCGCACGCGTTATCGGAACAGCGGTTCCGGGGATATACTGGTGTGGTGTTAAGCTGCGCGTCCTTCGACGGAGCCTGTCCTGAGCGAAGTCGAAGGGCTCAGGATGACATTACTGCGCTCAGGATGACAACGTGTTATTCTTCGTCGGGCCAATCGGCGAGGCGTCCGATGGCGGCGCTTTTGAGGACGCGCAAGCCTAGCATCGCACACTTCATGCGCGTTGGACTGATGCCGATCCCGACGTTCTCCAAGACGGCATCCTTGGGCAACTTCGCAACGTCGGCGAGCTTCATTCCCTTGACGCTTTCCAGCAGCATCGAGGTCGAAGCCTGACTGATAGCGCAGCCCTTTCCGAAGAAGCGTACGTCGCTGATCTTGCCGTCGTCGAGCTTGAGCTCCACGCGAATCTGGTCGCCGCAGAGCGGGTTGACGTCTTCGGCTGCGGCGTCAGGCTGCTCGAGGGTCCCGAAGTTGCGCGGACTGCGGTAATGGTCGAGGATATAATCCCGGTAGAAATCGTCCATTAGATGCGAAAGACGCGCGCGGCCTTTTCGAGTCCCTCGCAGAGCGCGTCAACGTCGGCTTCGGTGTTGTAAATATAAAACGAGGCGCGGGCGGTGGCGGCCCATCCGGACTTTTCCATGAGCGGCATCGTGCAATGGTGACCTGCCCGTACGCAGATGCCTTCGGTGTCGAGAATCGAGGCGAGATCGTGCGGGTGGATGTCGGCGAAGTTGAACGAGATAACGCCCGAGCTGCGTTCCGGATCGCGCGGCCCATAGATCGCGAGGCCGCGCGGCTCGAGCGCTGAAAGGCGCTCCAGAGCGTAACCAGTCAGCGCGCGCTCGTGCTCGCGAACCCACGGCATCCCGAGCGCCGACAGGTAGTCGGCTGCTACGCCCAACGCGATGGCATCGGCGATGTTGCTCGTTCCGGCCTCGAAACGGCGCGGCGGATCGGCAAACGTGGTCCGCGTGTATTCGACCTTGCGGATCATGTCGCCGCCCGACAGAAACGGCGGCATCGCTTCCAGTATCTCGCGCTTCCCGTAAAGACAGCCGATTCCGGTAGGCCCGAGCATCTTGTGTCCGCTAAAGGCATAAAAATCGGCGTCGAGCGCTTTGACGTCGAGCGGAAGATGCGGGGCGCCCTGCGCCCCGTCCACGAGCACGACCGCACCTGCGGCGTGCGCGCGGGGGATGATGGTCTCCAGCGGCGCGATCGTGCCGAGCGTGTTGCTGGCGTGCGAGATCGCGACGAGCTTGCAGCCGTCGAGCAGCCGGTCGAGGTCGTCGAGAACGTGGATGCCGCGAGCGTCGACCGGAATGAAGCGTAACTCGGCGCCGGTTCGCTGCGCCAGCAGTTGCCACGGAACGAGATCCGAATGATGCTCGAGCTCGGTGAGCAGGATCGCATCGCCTGAGGTGACGTGCTGGTCGCCCCACGAATAGGCGACTAAGTTTATTGCTTCGGTCGTGTTGCGGACCCAGACGACCTCGGAAGTCTTCGCGCCGATGAAACGCGCGAGCTTGACGCGAGCCCGCTCGTACTCGTCGGTGGCGCGCTGCGCGATCTCGTAGACTCCCCGATGGATATTCGCATTATATTGTTCGTAGTAATCTACGAGCGCCTGTATGACGGCCCGCGGCTTCTGCGACGTCGCGGCCGAGTCGAGATAGACTAGCCGCTTTCCCCGCGAGGTCGGCCGCGCCAGAATCGGAAAATCGGCAATAATGCGCTCCACACTCCTGTCACCCTGAGCCCTTCGCCCTTCGACTGCGCTCAGGGTGACACTGCTTGTTTGAGTCACGAGAGTTTTGCCGCCAGTACCGCGCGAATTTCGTCGCGCAGTTGCGCGGTTGGAAAACGCTCGATGGCCGGCTCGAAAAAGCCCAGCGCAATCATGCGCTCCGCGGCGGCGCGTTCCAAGCCGCGGCTTTCCATATAGAAGATTTGTTCGGCATCGATCGCGCCGACGGTTGCGCCGTGATAGGCTTTGACGGCGTTCGCGCCGATTTCAAGCGCGGGCACCGAATCGACGTGAGCGGTCGGCGAAAGCAGCAGCGCATCGTCGCGCAGGCGAGCGTCGCTTCCTTGAGCGTGCGGCGCGATGCGGATGTTGCCGAGAAAGCGCGCCTGCCCGCGCTCGAGAGCGGCCGTCTTGACGAGCGTCTCGGACGTCGCATCGCCGGCGCGATGATCGACCGTGCTGACCACGTCGACGTGCTGCGAGCCGCGCGGAAAGAAGATCGCGGTGAGATCGGCTTGGACTCCAGGTGCTTCGATCGAAACCGAAAGGTCGCTGGCGGCCAGCTCGCCGCCAAGTTCGGCCGATGCCCACGCCATTCGCGCTTCGCGTCCGGGACGAGCGGCTCGGTTCCAGATGATCCGCGCGCCGTCGCCGGCGTTCTGAAAGGCGGCATAGTGTACGTCCGCGCGCTCTTCGGTAACCACCTCGGTTGCGCCGCAGAGGAAGGCTCCGGCGCCGCCCTCGAGGCGCTCGACGATCGTGGCGCGTGCGCCACGTTCGGCTAAAACGACGGTCCACGGAAAGATCGCCGCTCCGGCGGGTGCGCTGTAGTGGATGACGATCGGGACGTCGCAGGCGTGGTCGGCTCGCACGTGGACGAAGACGCCACACTGCGCGAAGGCCGCTGCCAGCGAGCCGAACTTCGTCGCCGAGATGCCGGTCGTACCGAAAGCGCGCTCGAAGAGTTCGGGGCGTTCGCGCGCCGCGGTCGCCAGGTCGCAAACGAAGACTGCCGGGTCGTGATTTTCAACGCGTACGTTGGCGGCGTTCAGGTCGATCGCGCTTGCCTCGGGGGCAATGGACTCGAAATCGACTCGCCAGAAACGCCCCGGCTTTTCTCGACCGCTTCGTAAGGAAACAAAACGGTCGAGCGCGCGCGTGCGCTGCTCGACGGAGAGTGGTGACGGATCGAGCTCGGCGACGCGGTCGTATAGTTCCCGCGTCGCATCGTCGCGATCGGCGACGACGGGAGCCGGACTAGGCAACGACCGCACTCTCCTCACGCAGCTTATCGTAGCCTTCACGCTCGATCCGATGCGCCAGGTCGTGACCGCCGGTCTTGACGATGCGTCCGTCGATCATGACGTGCACGACGTCGGGAACGACGTACGAAAGAATTCTTGGGTAGTGCGTGATGATCAAAAAGCCGGTGTTACGTCCCTCATCGCTCGCGCGCAAAGCGGCGATCGAGGTGCCCACGTCCTTGAGCGCATCGATGTCTAGACCCGAATCGGTTTCGTCGAGAATCGCGTACTTGGGCGCTAATACTGCGAGCTGCAACATCTCGAGCCGCTTTTTCTCTCCGCCCGAGAAGCCGTCGTTGAGATAGCGGCCCATGAACGACGGATCGATGCCGAGCTGCTCCATCTTTTCCAAAAGAAGTGCGCGAAACTTGGCGGGCGGAAGGTCGCCCGGCCGTTCGGCCTGCCGAGCAGCGTGCAGAAAGTTCGCGACCTTGACCCCTGGGATCGCAGCCGGATATTGGAAGGAGAGGAAGAGCCCGGCGCGGGCGCGCTTATCCGGAGGAAGCGCCAACATATCCTCGCCGTCGAGCACGACGCTTCCGCCGGTCACTTGATATTGAGGATGGCCGGTGACCGAAAAGGCGAGCGTCGATTTGCCGCTGCCGTTGGGGCCCATGAGGGCGTGGATCTTTCCCGGTTCGACCGTGAGGTCGATCCCTTTAAGGATTTCCTTGCCGGCGACTTGGCACCGGAGGTTCGTGATACGAAGACCGTGGTCGGGCATGCGATTTATGGTAGCCGAGGCTCTCTTAGAAAGTCAAGGAAAAACTTTACTATCTATGGGTCTTCGTGCTAGGATCGCCTAAAGATGCAATCGGACCGCTTCTTTCAGACGACGCGCGGAAAGATCGTCAGCGAGCTTCGCCGGCGAGGTTCGGCGTCGGCTGCCGATCTGGCTCAGGTGTTCGGCCTCTCGCCAAACGCCGTCCGGCAGCAACTGATGGTTCTTGAGCGCGACGGCCTCGTCGCGGAGACCTCGGTCCGCCGCGGTCCCACCAAGCCGACCTACGAGTTTTCTCTGACCACCGAGGCCGACCGGCTCTTCCCCCAGGCCTACGATAAGATGCTCACGGCCGTGCTGCGCGAGGTCAAGGATCAGTTTGGTGCGCCGGCGATTACGCAGATTTTCGACGGACTCTCGCGCCGCGCGGTCGCGCGCGCCCAGCTTACCGTCACGTCCAACGAGCCGGAGCAACGCGTCGCGCAGCTCACCGAGATGCTGCGCAAGACCGGCGTCGTTGCCGAGTATAGTTTGATCGACGACGGATTCGTGCTGCACGAACGAAGCTGCCCGTATTCGGAGGCGGCCAAAGAGCATCCGGAAGTTTGCCAGGTCATCCATCACGTCATCGACGAAACGCTCGGCGGAGAGCACACGCAAACGGAGTCCCTAGCGCATGGCGGAAAAGAGTGCCGCTTCGAACTGCACCCCAAGGAGATGGTAGGTTGAACTTCCCCAAGTTTCAGATGCTCGTCGAAGAGCGCACCGGCTTTCGTACGATGGAGAATCCCACGGCCAGCGGCGAGTACTTCAGCGACTCATGCGGCGACATGTATAACTTCTTCTTGAAAGTCGGCCCGGGCGCGGTCATCGAGGACATCTCGTACTTCACGACCGGGTGCGGCTTTGGCACCGCGACGTGCAGCCTCGTAGTCGAGATCGCAAAGGGAAAGACGATCGACGAGGCGGCGGCGATCACCGCAGCCGAGATCGAATCGCAGCTCGACGGGTATCCGGAAAAGAAGAAAGATTACCCCGAGCGCGCGCTCGAAGCGCTGCACGTCACCATTGACGAGTACCGCAAAAAAGTTTCGTCCGGAGCGATTCCGGATTATGCCGCGATGCCGCGGCCGGCATCTGCGCCGCGGCCCGAACCCGTTGCCGCGCCAGTCTCGAGCAACGGCAGCGACGGCGGCAAGGTCCTCATCAACCTTCGCTAGCGGCTACGGCGAGCGCCGCGACGCGGGTTACCTCGTAGCGCGAGGTGTTGGCCTTGGGGTCGAAGACGGACTCGAAGAGCGATAGCGAGCCTACCTGAAAACCGATCGGGGCGAACTCGATCGATCGCAGCGGCGCGCGAGGGTCCTTGACCCGCGCGATCGTGACGTGCGCGACCGAATCGTCGTCGAACTCAAAGCCGAGCGCCGCATACGAGCCTCTCACGGATTGCGCCAGCGCTCGAAACGGCGCGCCTTGCTCGCGAGCTCCGATATACACCACGCGGGGCCTGCGCTCGTGGGGAAAGGCCCCGATCTTATCGAGCGTTAGGGCAAACGGCGCGGCCTGCGCGGCAACCTCTTCGAGCGCCGCAGCGATTGCGTCGCACCGATTCGCGGCGACGTTACCCAAAAAGGCTAGCGTAACGTGAAACTTGCCGGCCGGCTCGTACTTCGCGGCGAAACCGGTGCGTTGCAATCCCTCCGACACCCGCGTGCAGGCCGCGCGCGAGGGGTCGTCGAGCTGGATGCCTACGAAAAGCCGGCGTTTTTTCTCGCGGTCATCCACGCAGGTACGGGTTCGAGCGGCGCTCGATGCCGATCGTGGTGAACGGGCCGTGCCCTGGAACGACCGTCGTGGCGTCGCCGAAATCCATCAGTTTGGTTTGAATCGAGGCAACGATATCTTCCATCGACGTGCCGCCCAGATCCCAGCGTCCGATGGAGCCGGCGAAGAGCGTGTCGCCGGTCAACAGCGTCGTCTCTTCGTCACCGCGCAGTGCGAAGGAGACGCTTCCGGGAGTATGCCCCGGCGTGTGAAGCACTTCGAGGCGCACGGCTCCAGTCTGGAGCACGTCGCCGTCGTGCAGGTCGCCGTCGAGGCTCACGATCGCCGGCGCACCGACGAGACCAATCCACCGCGCCTGCAATGCGAGCATATGATAGAGCGGCAGGTCGGCCGGATGAAGCAAGGCGCTCGCTGCGGTCAGCTCGCGTAGCCGCCCGACGTTTCCGATGTGATCGATGTGCGCGTGGGTATGCACGAGCAGCTTCGCGCGCCAGTTGTTTTTGCGTAGGCGCGAGACGACTTCGTCAACGCCGTCGCCGCCATCGACCACGATCGCCTCGCCGCTTCGGTCGTCGGCGACGATCGTACAGTTACAAGCCAGCGGACCAACCTCGAAGGTCTCTCGTCGCAGCAAGTGAGGCTCCTAGTCGACGTGGATGCCGAAGTCGTGGAAGCCGCCGTTGAAGTATCCCAGTGGCGAACCGGGCCGCGACTTGCACGAGAGAACGTTGCCGATCAAAATTGAGTGCGACCCGAAATTGTATTCTTGCGCGACCTCGCAATCGAAGTGCGCGATCGAACCGTCGAGCACCGGCGCGCCCGTAGCGTCGATCGCGTACCCAACGCCGGCAAACTGAAGCTCGCGCACCTTCCCGGAAAAATGCTCGGCGAGGTTGCGCTGGTTGCCCGCGAGCACGTTGACGCAGAAGATGCGAGACGTCGAAATGAATAGGTAGCTTCGAGCCTCGCGATTAACGCAGATCAAGAGCGAAGGCGGTTCGAGCGAAACGCTGGCAAATGAATTAACCGTGATGCCTCGCGGTTCGCCGTCCTTGAGGCTGGTAACGACCGTGACGCCGGTGGGCACGTGGCGCATCGCGTCCTTGAACGCCTGCGGGCTCGTCATTTCCGGCGCGCGCCGATGGCGATCCCATCGCCTAATCCGAGGAGCGTCGCATCCAGGTCGGGATGGTGCAGGAACGCTTCGCTAAACTCCGGCGGGGCACGCAAAGCGTGCTCGAAGATAACGAGACCGGAGAGTTTGAGCATGGGGATCAGCAGCTCGAGATAGGCGCGATACTCGCCTTCGTTGGCGGCGACGAACGCGATGTCCAAGTTACGGTGCGGAAAGTTTTCCAGCAACTCGAGCGCCGGCGTGTTAAAGACCTCGATGTAGTCGTCTTCGCCGGCACGCCGGAAATAGGCGCGCGCGACGTCGGTGCGATCGACGTCCGATTCGATCGTCCAAATTCGCCCCATCCGAGGCTGCGCGAGCGCCATCCACAGCGTCGCATATCCGTAGGCCGTGCCGACCTCCAGGATTCTACTCGCTTGCATCGCTGTGACGAGCGTTGAAAGCAAGCGTCCGGATTCGCGCGAAATGACTTGCACGCCGTCATTGCGACCTTGTTGCTCGAGTTCGAGCAGAAGCGGATTCACTGACCCTCGCTTTGGGCGCTCCATAAGGAGCGGCCTGCCGCGGCATATTCCGTCGCCTTGACCACGTTGCGGAGCAGCGCAACGTTCGTCACCGGGCCCACGCCGCCGGGAACAGGCGTGATTGCACCGGCGACGGCGACGGCGCTTTCGAAGTCGACGTCGCCGCGCAGAATGCCGTCCACGAGCGTCGTGCCGACGTCGATGACCGTCGCGCCGGGCATCAGGTCTTCGCCCCGTATCAATCCCGGAACGCCGGCGGCGACCACCACGATCTCGGCAAGCTTCACGTAGGGCTGCAGCGCGGACGATTCTTTATGCAGGACCGTGACCGTCGCATCTTGCGCCAGCATCAGCATCGCAACCGGTGCCCCGACGACGATAGAGCGTCCGATCATCGCGGCGCGCCGGCCTCGAAGCGGCCAATGCGGGCTGCGCTCGAGCAGCAGCATCACCGCGGCCGGCGTTGCGGGCACGTATTCGGTTCCGCTTCCGAAAGCCAAATGGCCCTGATTGGTGGGATGCGCCCCGTCAACGTCCTTATGCGGTGGAATTGCGTCGGCGATTTCGCGGATGGAGAGATGTGGCGGCAGCGGTTGTTGCAGCATGACGCCGTGTGTCGCAGGATCGTCGCGAAGCTCTTCGAGCTTGGAGCGCACCTCGTCAACCGACGCGGTGACCGGAAGGTGCGAGACGGCAACGCCGATGCCGGCGCGCTCTCCGGTGCGCGCGAGATTGCGCACGTAGGCGAGGCTCGACTCGTTCTCTCCGACGAAGACGATGGCGAGTCTTGGGTGAAGGCCGCGCTCGCGCAGCGCGTTCGTGCGCGCGACGAGTTCGGTTCGCAGATCGGCGGCGAGCGCGCGTCCGTCAAGAATCGTGGCAGGCACGCCGTCGCCGTTTCGTCCGTAGGAGCGAGGGGACCTAGGGAAAGCGAGTTACAGGCGACTTGCGGCGCATGACGGAAGAGTCGCGCTGACCAGTGCATCGCTATATCATCTGGCCGGCCATCGCGCTGGCTCTGGCTATCGCCGTCTACGTAGCGGAACCTTATTTCGTTACCCAACGAGCCGCGGCCGGCGGTCCGGGCGGCCTAGCGGGCCAACCGGCGCCCGTCTTTGATTTACGCGACGATCGCGGGCGTGCCGTTTCGCTCGAACAGTATCGCGGATCGCTGGTCGTGATGAACCTGTGGGCCTCGTGGTGTCCTCCGTGCAGAGCCGAAATGCCTGACCTCCAACGCTTGGCCGAGGCCGAGGCGGGGCAAGGAATCGCAGTCGTCGGCGTCAACGAAGGTGAATCGCCGCAACAAGCGCGGGCCTTTGCCGCCTCCTTAGGGATCCGCTTCCCGATCTGGGTCGATGGCCGTCAGCAATACGGACGAGCGTACAATGCGCTCGGCTTGCCGACAACCGTCATTCTCGATCGCGAAGGCGTGGTAATTCGAGCATTCGACGGCCCGTTGACGCTCGACCAAATGCGCGCGGCGGTGGCTGCGGTGCGCGCGCGTTGAGTTGGTTTCTGTCGACGGCGCTGGTTGCAACCGCCGGCGTTATCGTGGAGATTTGGCTGCCGGGGCAGCCGGCGTACCACACCGGATGGTACAACGTCGCTCTGGCTGCGCTCGCGATCCTCGTCGTCGTGAACGGGCAAAAGCAGTGGAAGGCGGCGCGTGGTTCGCGCTCGCGCCTGGCGATCGTGGCCGTCGCGTTCGGCGTGGCCGCGATGGGAGTGGCCGGCGTCGCCAATGGCCTCTTCGCGCCCGACGACCGAAACGTCGTCGGCGCGCCGGGCGAACGGGTTCGCGTCGAGGATGTTGGCACGCTCTCCTTTCCGCTTCCCGGTGAAGATCGAAACGCGCCGGTCGGTGTGACGCTCGATCGGCCGTTGCACGCGCCGTTGGAAATTGGGGAGCATGCGCGCAACGCGGGAAGCTTTATCCTTCGCGCCGTGCCGCGCGACGTGGTCGACGTTGAGGTTCGCGATCTTCTCGGCAACCGGCTAACGGTGACGCAGCCGAACGGCAGCGTCTTTCTGTCGCCGGTGCTGTTGATGCAAGCGCGGCAGACGATCGCCGGAATGGACGTGCCCTTCGATTCTTTCAACGTTCCCGCCGCGCGGCGCGTCGTCAAGGCGATCCTGTTCACGCCCGCAGAGGCGGCCGTGTTGATGCACGATCCCGGCGCCCCCGGCCAAGCCGCCGTGCTTTTCGCCGTGGACGATGAAAACGATCGGCCGTTGCCGCATGCGATCGTGATGAGTGCCGGTGGCGCAGCGGTGCGCGCTGGTGGCCTTAACTTGCGGGCGGACGTTACGAGCTATCCGGAGATCGAAGTGGTGTGGGCGCCCAATATTGCCGTCGTCGCGATCGGGACGCTGCTCGTCCTCGCCGGGCTCGTAGTATTGGCCCTAATGCCCCGCCACGATCGCGCGCACGTTTCGTAGCACGACGCTGCCTTCGGAAAGCTCGACGCCTTTGGATGGCAGCACGTAGATGGCGATCAGGCGCGAGACTTGCGTGTCGGGTGGAAAGCGTAGGACGACCTTTCTCCAGCCTACCTCGCCGAGCCGAGTTGCATCGAGCAAAACGTCTTCGTTGATTTCGTTGCGTAAGGCGACGCGCAGCCGCGCGGCGCTGCCGTCGTCTTGCAGATCGAACGTGAGACCGATCGTGTCGTTGGGAAGCGGGACGTCGGCCATCGCATAGGCGGCGCGCTCGTTGCCGGAAAACGCGAAACGCAGTTCGACGCAGCTGCCACAACCGGCATCCTTGGCGAGCTGGCCCTGACCGCCATGCGGAATCGTTACGAAGTGGGCGAGCTGCGCAAAGGGCAGCGCCTCGTCGTGTGATCCCACTGTCACCCGCGCGACCGCAAGAGCATCTCCGATCCGCACGGAGACGTCGGCGTCCTGCGATCCGGCGCGGAACTCACCGCGATCGTCGATCGAACCCGCTGTGGCTTTCCATGGCAGCGTGGCCGGAAGAACGAGCGGATAGCCGTGCGCGTCGTACGCGTGCGGCAGCAAGGCAACGATCGCATCGGAGTCGACGTTCGGGCGGGCAGGCGTGATTCTCGCGCGGGCAGGCGTCGCATCGACCTCCACCGCAACCTCGCCTTGTAAACTATCGGCACGCATGAGCAGGCGCCCGAATCCGGGATGCAGCGCCACGAACTCCCCATTGCGAAACTCCCCAAGCGTCGGCGGCGAGACGCTGACGCGAACTGGAGGTTCGCGGGCGGCAACGTGATTGGCGGCGTCGACGGCCGCGATGCGCAGCGGAACGCCGGCACCCGGAACCGCGCGAACGACATTCGGCCGAGCGACAAGACGAACGGCCGGCCCAACCGGCGCGGTGCTGTAGACGAAGAGGCCGTCGCCGACTGGGCGCTCGATGCCGTCCGAGGGCGAGTTCGCCATGACGGCTTCGCTCTCGCCTAAGCGCCGGATCGCGATCGTAGAAGAGCCCCCGCCGTCAAACGCGAGCCCTTCGGTAGCGCCCAGCGATCGCATCAATGCGGCAAACTCCGGCCGCTTCAAACCGACGCTGGCATCGGGCTGGCGACCGTCCACCTCGATCAAAAAGAGGCGGCCATCCGAGGCGATTGCGGCACCCGAGCAGGGGATGCGCTTGGAGAACTCCCTTCCGTTCGGCCCGTCGCCGTCGTCGTACCACTCGCCGTCATGCAGGATCAGCGGCCCGCCTCCGATCGCCGTTGCAATCGATCCAAGCTCGATGGGCTCGAGCGTACCGGCGGCTTCGACGACGGCGCCGGCGTCAAAGGCCTCTACGGCACTGTACTCATTCGGTCCGATCGCGAGGTAATAGCCCGGGGGCTGGGTAGTGAGATTGTCGGCCATACCGGTTACGCGATACCGCGCTAGCGGCGGCGTTCCCGAGAGGGGTTCGAGGTTCACGAGCGTTACGTCGTTTTGTGGATGCACGTGCCCGTACCCGGGCGTCAGCAGCGAAAGGCCGCCGTTGGGCGGCGGCAACTCGTCGATGCCGCCGAGCGACAGCGTGCGCTCGTTGACTTGCACCTCCCCTGAAAACGAGAACTCGGCGATGTGCGCAGTTCCGTCGCGCGTAATCGCGAGCGCGTAGCGTTTATACGGGACCTGCAAAAGCGCGCCGCCGCGAACGACGATGTTTTCCGGCCGGTTCGTGCTGCCTATATCGAAGTAATCGCCGTTGATGCCGGCGACCGCTTTCGTTCGTTGCGCCATCGAGCCGACCGTCTCGCCGCGCGAGTCGAGCGCGTCATCGGCGAGCACGTTCTCGACGTGCACGTCACCACGACGCGGCTCGACGCCAACGACGTGGATGGAGAGGGGTCCGATGGACGTCAGGAGTTGATAATCGCCGTATTCGACGCCCGGCGCGACGCTGTCGATCGTCGGGGCCTGTTCGAAGATGTGAGGAAAAGGCGACCCAGGCTCGATATGCGCCGGCAAGAGCGCAACGGCGAGGAAGAGCGCAATCATGGTCGCCATACTGCGATGGCGAGAGGATATCCGCCTGTCGCAAACGGCGCATGTGCGACTCGACGCAGCGAGCGCGTGTCGAAGACGTCGATCTCGTTGTCGCCGGCACAAGGAACGTAGAGCCGCTCACTCGCCGAATCCAGCGTCAACTTCCAGGGAATGGAGCACGTCGCGAGCGCGGCGCGTTTCGGACGCAAAGTTCGAGCGTCGAGCACATCGATCGCGCCGCGGTCCTCGTCGCCGACGAAGAGCGTATTCGCACGGTCATCCAGCGCGACCCCAAGCGGGAACGAAAGTTTTCCGCTGCGGGCGACGATGCGTGGGAGCGGGCCTTCCAGCGAGATCTCGATCGCTTCCCCAGCTTTTCCAAACGGTGAATCTACCGCCTGGTTCGAGATCGCGTATAGCCGCGTGCCGTCGGGCGAGAGGGCCAGCGAAAAGACGCGAGCCACCGCGGGAAACCGACGAATGATGCGCATCGACCGCGCATCAACGAAGGCGATCGTTCCGTCGTTGGTGTTGGCGACGTAGACGATTTGGCGGCGTTCGTCTACCGCCAAGCCCTCTGCCGTTTCGCCCGTGCCCACGTGCGTCACGACGGCATCTCCAGCGCCGGCGACTCGCGTCAGCGCTCCGGCGCCGTTCCAATCTCGGTTGGTGACGAAAATTGCGTGAAGCGCGTTGTCGGCCGCGACTTCGTCGCCGAACGGAACGTCGCCCACGCGAGCGACGTCCCACGAGGTCGCCAAGCCCGCAAGCGTCAGTTGAGATCCTTGAGTATCGGTGACGATGGCATTGCCGGCGCGGTCGACGGCCACGTCGCTTGGAACGCCACCGGTGGCGAGCACGCCGATTACCGAGAAGTTCCGTTCGTCGTGCAGAACGAGTCCCTCGTCGTAGGATGCCACGAGCAAGAGCGGGCGAGCAACGGGCGGCGCTCCGATCCGCACTCGCGTCGTCCCGAATCCCGCCTGATTTCCGACGACCAGCAAAGCCGTGCCGGCCTGACTCGTGGTGGGAATCGCATACGTGTTGCCGTTCAGTAATCGCCCCGGACCCAGAATTGAGACCGAATAAGGCCCCGAGATTCCCTCGATACGGAGCGGAAGCACGCTGCCCGGCAAGTACGGCCAGCGCGACGCAACGATCGTTGCCGTGGCGAGATGCAACCGCTGCGTTTTTGCAGCCGCTCCGGCTAGCGTCAGCGCCGCCAGCGCGAGCACGAAGGTGGTTCGCCGCGGATTGCTCAGGATGAACCGTCTGCCATGATCGCTTCCACCCGAGCGAGGCCTTCGGCCACGTCGGTGCCCGGCGCCACGAGCATCTCGCCGGTCTTTCGCGGGTCGAATGTGAAGCCGGCGAGGCGGTACTGCGCGAACGTGCCGGCAACGACGGCTCCGTCAGGGTCGACAGCGAACGCGCGTTGCGCCGAGCGGTCGAAGACGACGAGATAGACACGCAGCTCGACGGCGCGAGCCCGCGCGATGCGTTCCAACCACGGGGGACCAAGCTCGCTCGTCCAACAGAACAAGCCGTAACCGGCGCGGCGATACGGCACCAGCCCACCGGGATCGAGAACGGTGCGGTCGTCGACGGACGCCGACGGAATCGTTCGGTCGAGCAACTCGAGGCGGGCGGAGTCCGAAGTCGAGATCGCAAAGGCGTCGTCGAGCAGCTCCAAGCGTTCGTTGATGTCGGCGGGAAGCGATTCGTACGAAATCGCCAGCCGAATCGGGGCCGCCGGGTAGTTTTGCCGCAGCGGCGGATGCACCGTTCCGACCCGGGAGGGCCGTCCGTCGCCCAACGTTACCGTGGCGTGCAATATTTCCGCCGCACGCTCGCTCGCAAGCGCGACGATCTCGCCGCCGTCGTCGACGATCTGGCTCTTGCCGCAATACGCGACCATGTCGAGCTCGCTACCGCACTTGTTGGCAGCAACGAACGGCACGCGGTTTTCGTAGGCACGGACGCGCGCCAAAAGATCTGCTTGCACGTTCTCCAAAGCCTGCGGGTCGCGGCCGCTCGTTACCCAGGCCGTCGGCATGACGAGCACCTCGGCGCCGCGATCCACTAGCGCTCGCGAAATCGTCGGAAGCCGTCCGTCGGCGCAGATCAGCACGCCGAGAAGCCCGATCTTGGTCCCAACGGGTGCCAACCGTTGCCCGTCTTCGAACCATCGGCGGTCGAAGTGCCAAAGAAAGAGCTTGTCCGCGCGGCCGGCAAGCGAACCATCCGCGTCGATGACCACCGCGGCGTTGCGCGCGCGCCCATCGTGCAAGACCGCGGCGCCGGCGACGATGACCGTCGACGTTTCACGCGCGATAACGCGTAAGCGCTCGATAGCACCCTCAGCTTCGTACGCACCGAGCGGCGCTTTGCCGAGCACGTAAGCGGGGAATGTGGCCTCCGGGAGCACGACGAGGTCGGCCTCAAGCGCGGCGAGTCGGGTTGCATCGAGGGCGCGTTCGAGGCCCGCGTGCGAGTTGCCGCGATCGTGCGCGGTGAGTTGCAGAGCCGCTATGGCAATGGACCGAACCATTTTGCGTCGTTCGCGGCGACGAAGGAACGCCCCTCACGCAAGCGTCTTGGAAGGGTGCCCGGGGCGTCGCGGAAAAATAATAAATGTGAGACCTGCAAGAACTACGTTATCAGCGTTGTCGTTTACGCTTGCTCTGGCGAGCTCGATCCTCGTTTCCGCGCTGCCGCAGCCTGCAACGCCTGCCGTCGCAGCAACGCCCAAGCCGGCAGCAACGGCCACGTCCAAGTCGGCGGCCACGTCCAAGTCGGCGGCAACGTCCGACGAGGCTTCCTCGAAGGACGTCTGCGGTGCGACCAAAAGTAAGTGGGCGCATCTAAAGTGCGAAGAGTTCAACAGCTCGGCGCCGGGCGACGAATATTTCGGCCGAATGAAGATGAGCTATCTCGGCATCGACAACACCTATAAAGATGGTGTGATTAGCGCCGGGGCATATACGACCGATCCGCATTTGATCGCGAAGCTCGATTTTGCGACCGAAGCGTTGCGGAAATGGGCTGCGAAGTATCCGAACGATCCCGAGCTGGCGCGCTCGTACTACCTTGCCGTTCTGGTGTTGCGGAAAGTGTATACTCAACCCGAGCAGCAGGTGACCTGGGAGTTCATGCATTTGCTCGCCGTCAAGTACGGCAATACGTATTTCGGTAAGGCGATGAAGACGACGATCGCACAAGGTTACACCGAGCATTGGTTTGGGATGGCGCAACTCTGCCCCACACCGCTCCCCGTCGGCGTCATGCCAGAGACGACTCCAAATGCGAGCCCGGTGCCGTCGCCGGCGCCCGGTCATCCCGACGTCGACGTCATCACGCCGCCATGCGTCGAACAATCGCCCGCACCCGGAAACTCAGACACGTTAATGCGGCTCGGCCCCTCGCCCAGCCCACTACCGTAAGAAGCTGAACCTAGAAGAAGAAAAAGCCTCCGCATGAGCGGAGGCTTTTCTTTGCCGTAAGGTCTGAAGCTTAGATCTTCAGGCCAATACCTGCGTATGGGCCGCTCTCCGAAAAACCGATCGGTGCGGCGTTGAGGTTGTAACCGCGATCGCCCAGGAAACCCGCCTCGAAGAAGAGGGGGAAGCTGGGGAACGTGTATGAGACGCCGATGTCGTACTTCAGGATGTTGTATCCGACGTTGTACGTGCAGCCCACGGTGGCGCTGTCGCACTCACGCGGCAGCGCCGCGTAGTTGCCGTTAACATCGAAGAAGTAATAGGCGCTTCCATAGAATGAGAAGGTCCGATCGAGATCGGGAAGCTTCTCGATGCCGACGCCTGCGCCGTTCTGCTGCGGATACCCGTAGTTGCTTCTGCGCGACATGTAGGCGCCTGCGATATAGATCCGTGGCTGTAGGACTCGTATGCCTAAGGCCACGCTGAAGTCGTAGTCGCTTCCATTGAATGTCGGGACCGACGCCTGGCCGCCGCAGCAAAGATTCGGCTGGTCGAGTCCGCCGATCGCTGTAACGTAGCATCCGGGATCGCCGGATCCACCGCAGTTGTGGTTCCAGTTCCACTGCCGGTAGTCGACCGCTACCATCCACGGGAGGTTCATTACGGGAATCTCGATAGCGCCGTGGAGGCGATACGAGAAGCCGTTGTTGTTGTTATCGCTCGAGGAACCGGGAACGAATTCGTTATAGATCTTCGGCGAAATGATGTAATCGCCGGCTACGTAGAAGTCGTAGTACGGTTTCTGCGTTGGTGTCGGTGTAGGCGGTGGCGGGGGGGGTGCCGGCGGCGGCGGTGCCGGGGTTGGCGGCGGAGTCGGCGGTATATAACGCACGACAACGAGACGCTTATCGGCAACCCAGAGAACGTACGCACCCATGCCTTCCGAGATGACTCGGACAGGTACGAGAACGACGCCCTGATACATCATCGGGGGCACGTCCAGCGGACGTGACTCACCGTTAATGATGACCTCCGGTTTACCGAGGGTCACTTTGACCTCGGCTCCGGCTTTGCTGACCGTCACAGTCTTTGTGCTCGAGTCGAATGACACGGTTGCGCCCATTTGCTCGAACATCGAGCGAAGTGGGATTAAGAGCGTTCCGCCCCGCACAAGTGCGGCAAGGACGCGGCCTTGCTTCAGAACATCGGGCTTAGAGTAGACGTGGTGGTCGTTGTAAAGAATAGGATACTGCCCCGACGGGGGGGAACCGAAGTTCGCCGGCGGAGCAGGGTTCGCGCCCATGTCTTGCGCGATCGCGTTGGTTCCAATGTTGCCATGCGATGCGCCAGTCTGGGCCGCGACCGCGTTGAGTCCGAGTCCGGCTACCATTAGCGCGGCCAGGACTCCTGTGCTCAGTCGCTTCAATGTGTCCTCCTAGCTGTTATGAGACCTATGGGATCGCCTTTGACCGGCCCTAGGGGACGGGCTCGGGCACTGCCCGTTGCACCCTTTTCGGGAACGGCCGATTGCCTCCCCTGCACACAGAGGTCGGGAGCCTTACAGAGTCGATAGTTTAGGCGAGCTTTTCGCGAAGCTTCGCCAAGAACTTGGCCTTATCGATGATATAGCGTTCGTGGGTGCCCTCGGCCACGGCTTCCTGCTCGTCGAAAACCTGGACGGCGAAGCTGACGCGCGGTCCGTCGAGCATGACGACTTCGACCTGAGTCCTAACGATAAAGCCAACCGGGACCAGTTTGCTGTGCTCAAGGTCGATGTGTGTCCCGAGGGTTACTTGCCCGGCGCTCAAAATCGGCTCGATGCAGTGGATCGCCGCGGTCTCGACCATCTGCACCAGGACCGACGTGGAGAGCACGTCGACGCCCTTGTTGCCGGTCTTTTCGGCCGTCATCCACTCCTCGACGCGGCTCTGGAGACTGTACGAGCGGCCGATGTCGAGTTTCGCGCTCATGCCAGCGGGAGATACGCCTTGCAGCCGTTCACCTCATGCCGAGGTTCTACCACAGGGCCGATTAAGGCTTGAATCAAATGGCACCGCTCGCCGTATATGAGACCATGAAGGAACGGGTTGAGAAGCAGATGCTCAGGATGACGCTGTTCGCGCTAGCGCTGGCCGTGGCCGCGCCGGCGCTGGTCGCATGCGGGAAGAAGCCGCCGCCAGGACCGATGCCGCTGAGCGTCGATGCGGCCGCGGCCACCCGGCAGAACCTCGGAACCTATGTCACGCTCGACGGACAGATCTCGCCGCTCGACCAGTCGACCCTGGCGTTTCAGCAGAGCGGCACGATTAAGACCATCAACGTGAATATCGGCGACATGGTAAGGAAAGGCGCGCTGCTGGCGACGATCGATCCTTCCACGCTCCAGGCGCAGCTCCAGCAAGCGCAGGCACAGGCCGCGCAGGCTTCGGCTTCGGCGCAGGGCGCGGTCGTCGGCTATCCGGTTCAGACGCAGACCAACGCGGCAACCCTTCAAACAGCGAAGGCGGCGCTGCAAAATGCGAAACTGGTCTACGATCAAAACCGCCAGCTTTTCCGGCAAGGCTACGTCTCCGAGACGCAGTTGCAGCAGTCTCAGGCGAACTACATTCAAGCGCAGCAGGCCTACAACAACGCCGTCGTCGGGCTGCGCAACGACGTCGTCAGCCTCCAGGGCGTTCGGTCTCAGCAGGCGCAGGCGGCAGCAGCGGCGGCCCAAGCCCGCGTCCTGAGCACTCAGTTGTCGCAGACCTACCTGTACGCCCCCTACGATGCCGTCGTGGCGAACCGCTTGCTCGATCCCGGCGCATACGCCTCACCCTCTTCGCCGATTCTCCAGGTGGCTCGCATCGATCGCGTTTGGATCAACGTCAACGTGCCCGATGACGACCTCCCCTACGTTCATTCGGGAAGCGTCGTTTCGTTCGAGTCGTCGTCGTTGCCCGGAAAGCGCTTCAGCGCCGCGATCGGGACGGTGAACGCAGTGCCGACCTCGGGAACCTTGTCCTATCTGGCCCGCCTTGAGTTGCAGAACCCGGGTTACGTGTTGCGCGGCGGAATGCTGGTGACCGTCACGGTGACGAAGGAACGGGCCGTGGGCGCCACCGTCGTCCCGCGCAGCGCCGTGGCCACGACTCCCGGCGGCAGCGTCGTCTACGTCATCTCCGGCGATAAGGCGCAAGCGGTGCCCGTTCGACTTGGAGTCCAGACCGACACGCTCGCGCAAGTGATTAGTCCTCGGGTACAACCGGGCATGATGGTGATAACGACCCGCCCCGACGCTTTGAAGGATGGCAGTCTCGTCGCCGTGGCTAACGCGGCCCCCTCAGGTCCTTCCGGCGCCGGCGCGGTGCACTGATGATGAAGCGAACCACACGTTCCGCCCGGGCGCTCGTCGCCGCCCTCGTCCTCGGCGGCCTGGTGACGGGGGTCGGCTTGGCGCAGAGCGTGCCCTCTCAAAGCGGGACTCAGGACGTTCCGGGCGTCCAGATGCCCTCGCCTCAGCCTGAGCCTACGGTCAGTGGGACCCCACTGCCCTATCCCGCGTACGGATCACCCGCCCCCGACGTACAGCAATTGACCCCGAAGAAGGGCGTTCCCCAATCGATCTCGCTCACCGACGCGGTCCGGATCGGCGTTGCGCTTTCGCCGGTGTTCGCAAATGACAACGCGCAGTGGGCTGCAATCCACGCAAAATACGCGTCAGAGCTGCAAGCGCTCTATCCTGCGGTGAGCGGCAACGCCCAGGCGGCAAAGTCGTATACCAACGGCTCGTCAGGGTCAATAAGCAGCCCGAGCCCGCCCCCCGGCTCCCTCGTGCCACTCGCTACGGCTACGAAGGCACCGTTCGGGGTCTATAGCCAGAGCACGGTTTCGAGCGAGTCGGCCACGATCTCGATCACGCAACTGATTTACGACGGTGGCCGCACCATCGCGGCGATCCGTTCGGCCAAGGAGGCCGACATCGCGGGGCGTGCGACGCTGCTGCGCGATCTCCAGACGCTAGCGCTCAATATCGCCAATGCTTACTACGCGGTGCTCGAGGATAATGCGACGGTAACTGCGGATGCGCAGCTCGTGCACGAGTTCGAAGTCAACGAAGCTTCGGTCGCGGCGCAGATTCGCAACGGCGCCGCACCGCGGTCAGATATCGCTGCGGCGCAGTTTCAGACCGCGCAAGCAAAGGGCAATCTGGTGACCGCACAAGGGGTCGCGATCGGCGCTCAGGGAACCTTCGCAACGACGCTCGGACTCGACGCCGATGCCATGGTCGTGCCGAAGTCGCTGCGGGCACAACCGGCCTCTCCGAATCCGACCTACGCGGCTTCGTTGAAGCGCGCGCTGGTTATGCGTCCCGATTTTATTGCGGCGGCATACACCGTTCAATCGGATCAGGAGGGCGTTCGGTATGCAAAACTGGCCCGGTTTCCAGTTCTGACGGCCTCCGGTAACGACGGTGTCAGCCGGACCTTCATCGACTGTTATTCGACCACCAATGAAACCAAAGCGGGAAACGTATATCCGGTTTCGGAGTGTCCCGGGCCGCCGGCTTGGTCCAACGACAAATCGATCGCTCTGAACCTAACGGTGCCGCTGTACGATCAAGGCTTGACCAACTACAATGTCGCCGTCGCGGCGTCGCAGCTCGATCAAGCGCTAGCGACGCTCAACACGACGAGGCTCACGGTCGAGTCTGACGTGCGTTCGGCCTTGGCGACGCTGATTTCGTCGCGGGGGTCGCTCGTGCAGGCGAAGTCGGAGCTCACGTCGGCGCAAGTCTCGCTCGATGCGACGCAGGCGCAGTACCGGGTCGGAGCCTCGACGATTCTCAACGTCGTCACCGCCGAGGCAAATCTGAGTACCGCGCAATCGACATACATTACGGCCCTCTACAGCGTTTACACCGCCGAGCAAAACTACTTGTACGCCACTGGTGTTAGCGACGTTCAGCTCTAGGAGTCCGTCGGACTTAGGCGCATTGCCGTCTTCGGACCGCCCTTTGCCCGAATGCCTCGTTGCTCATCGGTCGCGAAGCTACGGCTGCGCTCCCTCTTCGCGCCTCGTCTTCGAACAAAGTTCGGCACCGAATCCGAAAACGGCCCAAGTCCGACAGACTCCTAAATGACGCCGGCAGCTTCGCAAGCGCCGGCGACGATATCAGACCCTATCAACGCGGCGATCCTGGCGATCTCCGAAGATCGCCTGGCCGGCTTTCAAACCGATCCTTTCGGCGAGATCGCGACGCGTAGCGGGGTTGGCGTCCAGACCGTAATTGAACGAATCGTCGCGATGCTGCAGGCCGGCACGATTCGGCGCGTCCGCCAAACGCTGCTCTCGACGAGCTTGGCGCGGGGAGCGCTCTGCGCGTGGGAAGTCCCGGCCGACAAGCTCGAAGCGGGTTTCGATTTTATGTATCGCGAGGATCCGTTCTCCGGCCACGTCGTCATCCGATCCACCGATTCGGTTTCAGCCGGAAGCAGCTACCGGCTTTGGACCACGCTCAAGGTCCCGCAGGGCTTCTCGTTGCGCAAGCACGCGCAATGGCTAAGCCGTCAAGTCGGGGCGCAACGGTTTGCGATCATGCCGGCCAAAAAGCTGTTCGCGCTGGGAGTCGGCCACGTTCGCCGACGGGGGCTCGAACCGGGTGCCCGATCCGACGAACCGGCCGCGGTGCTGGACACCTCGATCGTCGAGCTGTCCGAGAGGCAATGGAATGTGCTAGTTGCCCTCAAGCGGGAGTTTTCGCCCGATGAGCTTGTCCGCGACCTTTGGGCGGCTCGCGCTCGTGAGGCCGGACTCGATCTCCCGGCGTTCGTCGACGTCGCGCGAGAGCTCCAGGAGCTTGGCGTGATCGGACGCTTTTCAACCTTTCTGGAGCATGTCAAAGCGACGGCCGGGAACGAACACGTGACTCGGTACAACGCGTTGTTTCACTGGGCCGTGCCGCCCGGCTCGGAACTTCGCGCCGGCCGCGAGGTTGGGCGGCATTACGTCATTACCCACGCCTACTGGCGGGAGGGCGGCCCCGAGTTTCACGAGGTCAACGTCATGGCGGTTGCGCACGGAATGGAGAAGCCGGTCGTGCTCGCCCATAAAGCCGCGATCGACGAGCATCTGCGCGAGGCCGGGGTCGAGTTTACCTATACCAACGTCTTCTGGGGCGGGCGAAGCGAGATCAAACCGTCGGAAATCGCTCCGAGCGCCTATCGCGACTTTTGCTTGCAGCGCGGCATCGACCCCGAAGCAATGCTTGCGCAGTCGGATGAAGAACTGGGATCCGCATGAGCGTTAGGATCACGTCGTTACTCAGCGTGCTGTTGGCCGCGGTTGTGTTGGCCGGCTGTACGAAAGTCTCCGGTTCGGGCGGTCCCGACTCGGGCCGCCATCCCTGGACCCAGCCCGGAGTCTTTCGCTGGTCCGAAGGATCCGACCCCAAGGGTCTTAACGTCATCTTGGACTCCGCTTCGCCCACGCTCGATCTCGCGATGTTCATCTTCTCGTGGGCGATCCGGTACGACGGAAAAGGGCACCCCGTGCCCGATGCGCTGCGCGAAATCCCCACGATTGCCAACGGGGACGTCAGCAAAGACGGGTTGCGCCTGACGTACAAGCTGCGCCCCAACATGAAGTGGCAAGACGGCGTTCCACTGACGTGCGACGATCTCAAGTTCACCTGGCGAGTCGTGATGAATCCGCATAACAATGTGGTTACTACCGATGGTTACAAGAACATCGGCAGCATCGACTGCTCGAATCCGCTCGTCGCCGTGATCCACATGAAGAAGCTCTACGCGCCGTATCTGCAACAGCTTTGGAGCGAGAACGGGAACGCGCCGATCCTTCCGGCACATATCCTGGCGAAATACAACGACAACAAGGGCTCGTTTAACACCGCCCCCTATAACTCGCTGCCGATCGGAAGCGGGCCGTTCAAGGTCGTCGCGTGGAATCGCGGCCAGGACGTTCGGATGGTCGCTAATCCGGACTTCTATCTCGGCAAGCCCAAGCTCAACGAAGTGATCTACAAGATTCTGCCCGACGAGAACACGGAAGAGACGCAGCTTCAGACCCACGAAATCGACATGCTCGCGGTTGGGTCGGCGATGAAGTGGCCGCAATACGCGTCGCTGGCCGCCGACCCAGCTAACGGGCTGGTCGCGATACGGGTGGATTCCTTTCTCTTCTCTCACGTGGATTTCAATCTGCGTCACCCAATCGTGAGCGACCGCAACGTTCGTATTGCGCTGGCCTACGCCACCAACCGCGCGGAGATCATAAGCAAACTCAGTCATGGATCTGCCAGAGCCGCCGAGACGGATCAAAGCCCGGTGCTCTCGTGGGCCTTTACCAAAGACGTCACGCACTACCCGTTCGATCCCCAGAAGGCCCGCACGACGCTCGATGCGGATGGCTGGACGGTAGGGCCGGACGGCGTTCGCGTCAAGAACGGTCAACGACTCGAGATCACGTTTAGCACGCAAACGGAATCCAACTACGGGAAAGCGCTGCAAACCTTCCTGCAACGCGCGTGGCGCGACGTCGGCGTGCAAGCCGACATCAAGAACTATCCGACCAGTGAGTTCTTCGACAACTCCTCCAACGGGATTCTGCAAGGAGGCCATTACGACGTGGCCAGCTTCTCATGGTATGGTGCGGCCGATCCCGACGATAGCGCGATTTACTCGGCCCAGAACATGGCGCCGCACGGGCAGAACGCAATGTTCTGGGACAATTCGGTCGCGACGGCGGCGATGAACGATGCGCTTTCGACCATCGACCAAGCTCGCCGGAAGCGGGACTACGTCGTCGTCCAGCAGCAGCTTACGAAGGACGTTCCGACCATCATCATCGACTTCGCTCGAGTCCCGTTCGTCTATAACAGCGATTTGAAGGGTTTCGACCCGTCCCCCGTCATCTCGGCATTTTGGGATCCCTGGAACTACTCGATCTAAGGAGCACAAGGCATGTTGAGGATTTCTCGCTATGCGGCGGCCATCGTTACGGCAGCCATACTCTGTTCGTGCACTAAGTCGGGACAGGATCTAAACCCGCACTATTTGCGAATCGCGGACGGAAGCGGCGACATTAACACGCTCAACCCGCATCTCTTCACGGAAGCGCCGATCGGCTACATCTCGCAGATGACGCAAGCCTATCTCGTGAAGTACGACGTGCAGAACCAGCCGTATCCGGAGCTGCTCACGGTCGTTCCGACTCAAGCGAACGGCGGCATCAGCAAAGACGGCGATACTATTACCTGGCACCTTCGCAAGGGGGTGCGCTGGTCGGACGGCGCGCCGTTTAATGCCGACGACGTCATCTTCTCCACGCACGTCGTGCTCAACCCAGCGAACAACGAGGTCGGACGGGACGGTTGGAACCTCATCACCAAGATGGACGAGCCGGACAAATATACCGTCGTCTACCACCTGCGCCATCCGTACGCCTCGTACGAGCCGACGTTCTTCGGCAGTGCGGGCGCGAATCCGACGGTGCTACCCAAGCACATCTTGGGTAACCTGCCGAACATCAATCACGCCGCGTACAATGCTAAGCCCGTTGGCATCGGTCCGTTCCGCGTCGTCGTTTGGCGACGCGGCGAGGGCGTCGATCTGGAGCCCAACCCGTACTATTTCCGTGGCATGCCGAAACTCAAGCGGGTAACGTATAAGTTCATCCCGTCGCGCGACACGCTCGTAACGTCCATGCAGACCGGCGACGTGGATATGTGGCCGCAGGCGCCCGCATCCTTCATCACGCGGCTTCTTGGTATCTCCAACTTCAGGACCGACGTCATCGTTACGCCGTGGTACTCCCATCTCGACTTCAACGTCACCCGGCCGCTCGTCAGTGACGTACGGGTTCGTGAGGCCATACGCTATGCGATCGACCGCCGTTCACTCGTCGCAAAGGTGGTTCGCGGATACGGCATAATCCAAGAGAGCACGGTGTCGCCGAACGTGCCGATCGCGCCGACCATTCCGTTCGTCGACTACGATCCGGCCAAGGCGAGACAGCTCTTGGACTCGGCGGGTTGGCGCGTCGGAGCGGACGGCATTCGAGTCAAGAACGGGCAACGCTTGTCCCTCCAGTTTCCTTATTACACCGGCTCGTCGGCGGCGGACGCGACGGTTGAGTTCCTCAGAGAGGAGCTCAAGGCGGTCGGGATCGAGATTCAAACGCGGCAGTACGCGCCGGCCATGTACTTTGCGGCCTACCAGGATAACGGCATCGTCTATGGCGGCAAGTGGGACATGACAATGTTCGCCTGGCAAACCGATCCAATCGGTGAAATTTCAAACATTTGGGAATGCGACCAAATTCCGCCCAACGGGCAAAACGTCACGCGCTTTTGCAACAAGCAGCTCGACACGCTTTTGGAACAGTTTAAGCTCACCTACAACACCGAGGCGCATCGCAAGATCCTCGAGCAAGAGGAGAAGGTCATCGCCGCAAACGCGGCGTCGATCGTGCTCTACGTTTGGAAAGCCGGAAACTCGTATAACAAGAATCTTACGGGCTGGAAGCCGGGCGCGTGGACGCCGTTCGACGATATGGGTAATGTCGATATATAGCGCCGGCGAGGAGCGCGCAGCCTAGCAACGGGAGCGCGCGCAGGAAGGCCCACAGCGGTTCGACGGCGAGCAGACCGCCGGCGCGCTGTTCGGCGAGCCAAACTTCGGCAATCGACGCGTTCGAGTCTGCGTGGAAAGCCTGCAGCGCGTCGGGCCAAACGGGCAGAGGATGATTGCCGGCAAGCAGCGCGGCGCCGGTAAAAAGCGCTGCGACGGGCAACGCGGCACGCCAAGTCCTGCGAGCTTCGACTGGATCGCCGAGCACGATGAAGGCGGTTAATGCCGCGGTTGCCAGGAGCGCGCTTTGCGCGATGCCGGTCGGGCGTTGCGCCAAGCCCAGCCAGTCGATCGGGACGAGCAGCACACCGCCGAGCGCGAGCGTTCGCGCCGTTGCGCGGGTGCGCAGCGCACACCACAGCGCGGCGGGATAGGCGATCAGGAGGTCGTGCTCGTGCAAGAATACCCCGGCAAACGGCACGAGCGCCGACCACGCCGCAAATCGAGCGAATGGTTCGCGCACGCGCATCGCTAGAAGCAGCGCGGCAGTAACCGCGAGGACCGCCGTCGCCGCGCCGATCAGTTGCGAAGTGCTGGGCGTCGCGCCGAAACCGTACGCGATCGCGGCCGGAGTTAGCTGGATCGTCACGAATCGCTCGGCCGCAGCGTGAGCGGCTGCGTCCGCGGCGTAGGTAGCGGGCCACTTCCAGCCGGCCGCTGCGACGCCCAAGCCGTACGTAACCGCGGCTGCGGCCGCGATTGAGAGTAACGCGCGCTTGCGGCCGAACTGTGACGCCAATCCCAGCGCGACGGTGGGTGCGGTAAACGCAAGCGTTGCGGCAGCGGCGGCCAGCGTCATGGAGCGATCGGCGAACACCACGAGCAGCGTTGCCCCGAAGAATGCGGGCAGCGCGAACTGCCCGAGCGCGAGATCGCTCGTGATCGGCCCAAATGCAATCGCCAGCGCCAGCGCGGAAAGAAATAGCCGTGCGCTCGCCGGCGCGCCGCTTGCGCGAAGTAGCGTGGCAATCAGCGCGAGAAGTGTGCCGATAAGGAGAACCAGCCAGAGCGCAGCCGCCGCTTGATAAGGCAGTCGCGCGAACGCGCTCCAGAGCAGCAGCGCCGGCGGCGGATTGATGAACGGCAAGAGCTCGTCGCGGTGCGCGTCAACGCCCGGGACGGTGCGCTCGGCCTGCCAGATCGCTTTCGAGTACGGATCGGCACCCACGTTCCACGCCGATCCTGCCGACCAATAGGCCTCGAAATCGCGCAAGGGAGGTCCCGGCGTGGGCAACGGGCGCACGGCAAGGACCGCGATCGCTATGGCAGCGTACGCCATGGCGAGCGGCCACGCGCGAATCACAAGCCGAAGCCGCCTGCCGAGCCCGGGGTCGCGATCGCGTGCGATTGCGACATAACGACGAGCAGCCCGAGAACCGTCGCGAGATACCAGACGCTCACACGTGCGCGCGCGCCAAACGTCATGTTCGCGGCGCGGGGATCGACGTGCCCGCGCCAAGCTGCAAGCATCGACGGAACTCCGAGGACGCCGATGATGACGATGAAGAGCAGCGGGATGTGCCAGAGAATTGCGAAGCCGACGAAGAGCACGAACCCGGCGATCCACAGCGGCGGCCACACGGCGCCGATGATTCGGCCACCGTCAAACGGCGGCACGGGAAGCATGTTGAAGAGATTCAGGAACGCCGAAAGGTCGGCGCAGGCGAACCAGAAGCGATCGTGCGTCGCGTCGCCAATCGCGTAACAGGCCGCCGCGAGCCCGAGCCCGGTGAGCGGTCCAGCGAGCGCGATATAGGCATCTTGCTCAAGATCGTCCGGCGCGGCGCCCGCGGTAAATGCGCCCAATAGTGGAACGAACGCCGGTAGGCGTGCGGGCAGGCCATACGCGCGAAAGGCAAAGTAGTGCCCAAGCTCGTGGGCGAGCAAGAGCAGCATGATGACGACGGCGAGCTTCCAGCCGAAGATGACGACGTAGATCCAGAGCGAGAGCAAGAAGGTCCAGCTAATCGCAAAGAGCTTGGTGCCGATCAGCAAGAGAACTTTGAACTTGACGAGGAAGGCGACGACGGCCGCCAGGATCGCGCCGATGCCGCGGTTACGCCGCTGGACCGGTTTGGGGTCGTCGGGCTGTTCGCCGGACGGCGGCTGCGTAGGAGGCGGAAGGTAATCCACGCGGTGGTCTTCAACCGCGACTCGTGCCGGTCATCGTAATCCTTGGGGGAGGCTTCGCCGGAATGGCCGTGGCCCGCCGGCTCGAGCGCCGACTGCGCCCGCAGGAAGCCGAGATCGTCGTGCTGAGCCGCGAGAACTACACGCTCTTCACCCCGATGCTGCCCGAGGTGACCTCCGGCGAGCTTGAAGTCCGCCACGTCGTCACGCCGATCCGCGAGCAGTTACGACGCAGTCGCTTCGTTTTGGCCGACGTCGACGAAATTGACGTTCGGGCGAACACGGTGAGGTACCACCACGTTCTTACCGGCACGAGCGTGCTCCAACCGTACGATCACCTAGTGCTGGCGCTCGGCGCCGCGACGTCGACCTTCGGGCTGCCCGGCGTCGCGGAGAATGCGTGGGCGCTCAAGACGCTCGACGACGCCGATGCACTGCGCAACCATTTGGTGTGGCTCTTGGAGTTGGCCGATACCATCGACGACGAAGCGCGGCTCAAGCGGCTCCTCACCATCGCCGTGGTCGGCGGCGGTTTCACCGGTGTCGAAGCGGCCGGTGAGGTCGTGGAGCTTTTTCGGAGCGTCTTGCGCTTCTACAAGCGCTTGCGGCCGGAGCAAGTCGAGATGGTTTTGGTCGAGGCCGGGCCCACTTTGCTCGCCGGTCTACCTCCGAAGATGGGTGAGTATTCGCGGCGCGTTCTCGAGCGTCGCGGCATTGAAGTGGTCACCGGCGACGGCGTCACTGGCGCGGACTCGACGGGCCTCAATCTGCAGAGCGGCCGGCGCATCGAGACCGAGACCATCATCTGGAGCGCCGGCGTGCAACCGTCTCCGACGGTTGCGAAGACCGCACTGCCGACGACCAAGCGCGGTGCGATCGAGACGCAAAGCGATATGCGCGTCGCGGGGATCGCCGGGGTCTGGGCGCTCGGGGATTGCGCGTCGATTCCGGACGGAGAGGGCGGCGTCTATCCGGCCACCGCGCAACACGCGATTCGCGAAGGGCCGTCCCTCGCCGACAACATCGTCGCCGCGATTCGCCGTAAACCGACGAAGCCGTTTCGCTATACTTCGCTGGGCATGATGGCCGCATTGGGAGGGCGCAAGGCGGTCGCGCAGCTTCCGGGCGATCGCGTGATAACCGGCTTTATCGCGTGGTTTTTATGGCGCACCTACTATCTATTACGGCTGCCGGGCCTCGATCGAAAGCTTCGCGTCGCCTTCGACTGGACGCTCGAACTGCTTTTCCCCCGGGATACGGCGGAACTGCGTTTCGGCGAGCGACATGAAGTGCACCACGATGAGATGGTCTCGCGCTCGTAGAACGCCCCAAGATGCTCCGCGAACCGATCGAACGCCTTATTCGCGACCCCAAAGAGTTCACGCGCGACGTCAAGTTCCCCGACCCGGCGGAGATCCGGATCTACGACGAGACGCTGCGCGACGGCGAACAGATGCCGGGCGTTTGCTACACGCCGGGCCAAAAGCTGGAGATTGCCAAAGAGTTGGCCGGCGTCGGGGTGCACATCATGAGCGTCGGCTTTCCGGCAGCGTCGGCAGGCGATCGCCGCACGCTGCAGCTCGTGATGGAGGCAAGGCGCCGCGGCGAGCTTGGCGAGGTCGAGATCGTCGTGATGTGCCGCAGCAACCGGAACGACATCGACGTTACGGTCAAAACCCTGCGCGACGTCGGAATCGAACCGCGAGAAGTAACGTTCTTCGTCTTTACCAGCGGCAGCGATCTCCATCTGAAATATAAGATCGGCAAGACGTTGTTGCGTTACGAAGGGCGTGACGAGCGCGAGTGGCTCGATCTGCCGCTGGCGTTCTACCGCGAGGCGAATATCCGTCTGCAATGTGACGCAATCCGGCACGCCCGCGAGTGCGGCGTGGAGCATATCGAGTTTGGTGCCGAGGATGGCAGCCGGGGTGACGTCGCGTACTTCATCGAGTATTTCAAGGCTGGCCTGGATGCCGGCGGCACGCGCCCGGCGTGGCCCGATACCGTGGGCACGCTGACGCCCGAAGCGACGCGCTGGTACTGCTCGCGCATCGTTGCGGCGCTACCGGAGGGGCTGCCGATCGTCGCGCACCTTCACAACGACTACGGCCTAGGCACGATTAACGCGATCACCGCGACCTCGTGTGGATTCAAGGTCGTGTCGGTAACGGCCAACGGCTACGGCGAGCGGGCCGGTAATGTGAAGCTGCACGAGTTCGTCGTCGCGTTGCGCGTTCTCTACGGCATTGAGCTCCCAGGCTTCAAGTACGGAAAACTCCGCGAACTGGCGCGCTTCATGGAGCGCATGAGCGGAATCCCGCTGCAGCAGCACGAGCCGATCGTCGGCTCCAAGGTCTTTGCACACGAGTCCGGCATCCACACGCAGGCGATGCTCATCGATCACCGGATGTACGAAGCCGTTCCGGCCGAACTGGTCGGCGCGGGCACGACCTGGGTCTTCGGAAAACATACGGGCGCCGCGCTCGTCGAAGATACGCTGCGCCGTCACGGCCAGCGCCTCGCGCACGCCGGCGTCGAGCCGTCCTCTGCACTCGCACATCGCGTGACCGACGAAGTCAAGCGACTGCGCGAAGAGCGCGCTGCCTCGAGCAAAAGCGAAGAGACGATCGAGCTCTACGAGGTCGCGATGCGCCGCCTCTCGCTGACCGAAGAAGACGTCGTCGACATCGCGATTGCGCTGGGCAGTCCTCGGCCCGCCGTCGCCTCGTGATCGGCATTGAAAGCGCGCAAAATCCGCCTCGGCGAAGATGAATCGTCTTTCGACCGTGCGGCGGTTGCGGCTATGACACCGGAACAACAGATGGCGCTGTCCTGGCGGATTACCAAGGATTTCTTGTTGCTGGGGGGATCGATGGAGCCGCAATCCGACTGGATCGCTCTACTGCGCGAGTTCTACGCTGCCGGCGTTGAATATATGGTGGTCGGTGCCGAGGTGGACACCAACGAGCAACTCGCGATTTCGACTCCTGGGTTCGGCCAACTCCGGAGAACGCTCGACTCGTCTTTCACGCTCTCGCGAAATTTGGTGCGCCAATGCATCAGGTTACAGCGGCCGACTTCGAGCACGACGACACCGTGTGGCAACTCGGAGTTCAGCCGCTCCGGATTGGCGTGCTCACCGGAATTGAAGGCGTAACCTTCGACGAGGCCCGGCCGCGGCGCGATCACGCGACGATCGATGGCCTCGACATTCCGGTGATCTCCCGCGGCGACCTCATCGTCAACAAGCGAACCGTTGGGCGGCACCGAGATTTGGCCGACCTCGAACTGGTCGGCGAACTACCTGCTTCCGAAAGCGGCCAAGTCTGACCCTGCGTCATCCTGAGCGCAGTCGAAGGATGCGCCGCCTATTGCGCGATTAGTTCGATACGGTTCCCGAACGGGTCGGCGACGTAGCAGTGGGGTTTTCCGTTAAATAACGAACCGTCTTCGACAACGTGCCCGCCGTGCGAGCGAACGCGCTGCAAGAGAGCGTCATAGTCGTCGCATCGGAACGCCGGATGAGCTTTCGTTGCCGCGCGAAAATCGTCATCGACGCCGAGGTGCACGGACACGTCCCCGCTGCGAAGCCATACTCCACCGCGATCGATCAACTCGGCCGGCTTCGGCTGTTCCGTGAGGCCGAGGACGCCCACGTAGAACGAGCGAGCTTCGGCCTCTCTGCCGCGCGGCATTGCGAGTTGAACGTGGTCGATGCGCCGAAACGGCGTGGAAGGGTCTAACGGTCGGACCAGGCCCACTCCGAGATAAGCCAGCCGCTACTGGTGTTTGTCATCGTCAGCGCAAAGGTGGCGTTATCCTTCTTCGGTTTTCCGCGTTGTTTATACGTGAAAGTCGCGGGATAGACCACGTATGCGTGTTCGCCGTCGATTAGGACGTGCCACGGAGTGCCGAGGGTGACGACCCCGTTGGTTATCCCATTCTTTTTCGAACTGGCGGCGTACGCAGTGGCCCAGTCGGCGCAGGCCCGGCTGCCCTGCCATTTATACGGCGCGAAATCGTCGATGATGGATGCCGGCGAGTCGCATGCCGCGACCCATCCGTTCATATCGCCTTTATTAAACGCCGCGACCGCATGGTCGATCGCTGCCGTCACGCCGCTCGTGTCTGACGCGGAACTAAGTGCAGGGACGGATAAAAGCGCGATTGCCGCCGCCAGAGTGACGATGGATGGTCTCCAGATTTTCACTGCATTCTCCTCTCGAAGCAAGCTCGGGACCGGGCAGGTGGCCGGTTTCTTGTACCGGAGTCGCTCCCCTGCTTCGAGGAGCCTAGAGGCTCCTAGGGGTCCGGCTCGACCAGTGTCGCGTCTTGCACGGCTGGCTCGATGAGCGGCACGTCGTAGATCGTGGAGCTGCGTTCCTGGATATCTTCAAACGCAATGGCCGCTTCTCGGACCACACGACGATGAGCGAGATAAAGAGTATCGACGGCGCTTTCGCGCGCTATATACGGCGTGCCGTCGAGAATCGAGAAATTCACCAACCACGGCACGTCCACGAGCGGAGCTAGCGTAAAGTTTCCTGCGACGATCGCCTTTCGCGGTAAGTAATCGCTGGTGCCGACCCAGAGCTCGCGCAAGCGGTTATCCTTCGGCCGGCGAATCGGCGTAAGTCCGATGTGATAGGTCGGGACGCCATCGAGCAGCGGCGTGTCGATCAACGAAACTCTATAATCGGGCGCCCGCGACGAGACAATCGCAATGACCCGCAGCGAGGCGCCCGCCTCAGGCGATGTCGCCGCCGCGCGCGCCGCCTCGTAGCGCAGGCCGAACATATACGTTGGCGCCAAAAGCGGCTCGCCCAGCAAATCCTCGTAGGGCTGGGGGTGACCGACGGGAATTTGCTTCGCGGTGCATCCCCCCTTCGCAATGCACAGCTCGAGGCTGATGCTTACGTTGACACCGTGCGGCACCGGCGGCGGTTTTGCCAACTGTTCGTCGCTGATTGGAAATATGCGAATCGCTCCGTCGCCGGGGTCGGCGGTGGCGCGATAGTGATCGGCGACCGGCGTGTCCCCGTCGAGCCCGCTGACGGCAATCGTGTAGGTGAGGTCGTCCGGATAGTGTGCGCTCGTAACGGCAGAGCGAGCATGAAGCCAGATCGAGTAGGCGTCGATCGTCGCCGGCGCCTGATCTATTGGCATCAGGATGACATTGCGGCGAGGCGCCAGGTCGCGGCGAACGCTTTAAAAACGACCGGATAGGCATCGTGCACGAAACGAACGCTGCGCGGGCCGGTGCGTTCAAAGCTTGGAACGGTAGCGACGAGATGCGCTTGTGCCGCCGTGACGAACTGCACGTCGAGCGTGACCGGTGGCTCGAAGCAAAAAGGCTTCGCGGCCGCCGCGCCGGCGATTGCCGCTTGCGACTCGCGGCGAATCGCGCGCTGCGCCGCTGCCGGCATCATCGAATCGGCCGCGAAGTTCCCGATGGATTCTTTCACGACGACGCCGCGCACCCAGGGCATCTGTTTCGTAATGCCTTCGACGGTCGTGCGATCGCCCGTCGCCAGTAGGAGCGGAACGCCATAAAAGCCCAGCAGGCCTGCGTTGAGGGTCGCTTCGCCGCAGCGGACTCCGTTGACGCGGACGTCGTAGATGATCGAGGGCGTATACGTGTGGCACAACACGGCGTCGGCATCCCCCGCCGCCCCGTGATAACCGATGAAGAACGCCCCGCCGAAATCGCCGTCGGCGTCTTGCACCATCGAGAAAGGTTTGCGGTTCCCGAAGATGACTCGCACGTCGTCGGGAAGCTCGTCGAGTAAGAGGTTACGCATCGGTCCGTGCGAGTCGTTGACGAGCACGGTGGTCGCGCCGCCCGCACGCGCGCCCTCAATGGCACTGGCCACCTCTTGCGTGTAGTACCGGCGGTAGATCTCGTATTCGGGGTTCGGCGTTCGAGCATCGACCTGCTGCCACGCACAAACGCCGGCGACGCCCTCCATATCGCCCGATATATAGAGTCTCACCTTGTCATCCTGAGTCCTTCGACTACGCTCAGGACAGACTCCGTGGAAGGATTCATCCGGCGGTATTGGCGGCGGCGGCGATGCGCGTCGCGGCGAGAAAGGCCTCAAATAGGCTGGGATAGTCGCCGCCGGCGAACTGCACGGCGCGCCCGCCGATTCGGGCAAAGCCCGGCATGAGCTCGATGAAATCGGCATGCTCGACCTGGGCTGTCTCGATCGTTAGCTCAAACGGTGCCTGAAAGGTGAAGGGCTTCGCTCGTGCGACGCGACCCATTGCCTCGCGCGCGCCGGCGCAAATCGCCTCGCGCGCCGCCTGCGGCGTCAACGAGTTCACGGCCGAGAATCCGATCGCATCCTTCACGGCGACGCCGACCGCCCACGGCATAACGCGCAGACACTCGTCGACGATCGTGCGGTCCCCGGTAATCAGGACGACCGGAACGCCGTAACTGCCGGCCAGCGCCGCATTGAGGAATGCTTCGCTGCACTGCGTACCGTTAACGGTCGCACGGTAGACGTCGTCGGAGTAGGTATGGGCCAGCGTCGCGGCGTCACCCGCCTTCGCGTGATAGCCCGTGAAGAAGACCGCGTCGGTTCCGGCCCCAAAACCTTGCATCATGCTCCACGGCTTGGGTGCACCGGAGATGATGCGCAGATCGTCGTCTGCGGGGAGCTGGTCGAGCAAAAGGTTTCGCATGGACCAGTGCGAGTCGTTGACAACGATTCGGCGCGCACCTCCGTCGCGCGCGCCCTCGATGGCCGCGCGCACTTCTTGCGTCATATAGGAGCGGAAAATGGGATACTCGTGAGTGTCGCCGGGGTCGCACTGTTTCCACGAGCAAAGGCCCGCGGTACCCTCCATGTCGCACGAAATATAAACGTTCATTGACGCAGCGCTTGGCGCGCTTGCGCGAGGCCCTCCTGCGCCGCGACGTTTCGCGGGTTTGCGCGTAAAGCGCGCTCGTAGAGCGGGATTGCTTGTTCGAAATGATTGGAGGCCAAATACATATCGCCGAGCTGCGCCAAGGCGACGTCGTCGCTGGGGTGGGAGGCGATGCGCGCCCGCAGCTTGCGTAACTCGGCTACGACCGGTGCCGGCGGACCGCCCTCAACGTCGTTTTGTGAGCCCTGCTGCGGCGTCTGCACCGCGGTTTTGTTGGTGACGGCCTTCCCGAAGACCGAACCGGTCACCCCGAAACCGACGGACACCAGTAATGCCATGATGCCGAGAAACATCGCGGCGATGACCAGGAAGATCGGGAGGTAAATCCGCAGCGGAAGCCCGCCCGACTGCTTTGGCGGCACGAAGAATCGGTTGGACGCATCCCGAAGAAAACCATGCAATGCTGCCCCCCGAAGCCGATCTTCAGCTGCTTTTTGCGCGCCTGAACTATGAATTTTTTCACGGAGAGGTCCCCGGCTGCCGAATTCGCTATAACGCGCGCTTTTCAAACTCTGCAGGCCGCATCAGTTACACGGGCCAGCCGCTGCTCATCGAACTTTCGTCAAAACAGCTCGGCCGCCGGCCGGACGCGCTGCAAGAGACGCTTCTTCACGAGATGATTCACGCGTGGTGCTTTGCCCGCTTCAAGGAAACGGGGCACGGCGCTCGCTTCAAGCGCAAGCTGCGCGAATGCGGCCTGTCCTCCATCTATCACGATCTCGGAAATGCCCCACCGCTGCGGGAGTCGACCAAACGCTACATTCTCCGTTGCGAGCACTGCGGGCTCGAGGCGTTGCGGCGTAGCCGGCCAAGCAAGGCGTCGAGCTGCGCCCGGTGCAACAAACGTCGCTTTGACCCGCGCTTTCCGCTGACGGTCTATGAAGTCGTCGAGATGCACGCCATTGGAACCACGCTCGAGCGCGTCGCCGCCCGGAAAGGCGGCGACTAGCGCCGAAGCTCGGTGGATATGACGACGACGAAGGTCCATAACGGCGCGCCGATTCGCATCGAGAGCGACTCGATGGGAAAGATCGAGGTTCCGGCCGACAAATACTACGGGGCGCAATCGGCCCGCTCGCTCGTGCACTTCGACATCGGCGACGGCACGTGGCCGCGAGACGTGATGCCAAAGCAGGTTATCAGAGCGATGGCATTGCTCAAGAAGGCGGCGGCGCTGGTCAATCACGATCTGGGCAAGCTCGACGAAGAGAACACGCGGCTGATCGTCACGGCTGCCGACGAGGTGATCGCCGGTAAGCTCGACGCGCATTTTCCGCTACGAGTCTGGCAGACGGGCTCCGGAACGCAGACGAACATGAACGTGAACGAGGTCATCTCGAACCGGGCAATCGAGCTTGCCGGCGGCGAGATGGGATCGAAGAAGCCGGTCCATCCGAACGATCACGTCAATATGTCGCAATCGTCGAACGACACGTTTCCGACGGCGATGCACGTCGCCGCGGCGCAAGCGATGTCGCAGATGCTGCCGGCCGTGCAGGCGCTGCGCGACGCGCTGCACGCCAAGGCGCAGGAATGGTCGCACATCGTCAAGGTAGGGCGAACGCACTTACAAGATGCGACACCGCTCACGCTGGGGCAAGAGTTTTCCGGATACGTCACGCAGCTCGACCGCGCAATGCGCGCATGCCGGGAAGCGTTGGACCCGCTTTACGACCTGGCAATCGGTGGAACGGCGGTCGGCACCGGCCTCAACGCGCATCCCGAGTTCGGCGAGCGCACCGCGCGCAAGATCGCGGAGCTGACGGGCCTACCGTTCCGCTCGCATCCAAATAAGTTCACGGCGCTGGCGTCACACGACGATTTCGTTTTCGCCTCGGGCGCGCTCAAAATGCTGGCCACCGCCCTGATGAAGATCGCCAACGACATCCGCTGGCTAGCCTCGGGGCCGCGCGCCGGAATCGGCGAGCTCGTTCTGCCGGAAAACGAGCCGGGTAGTTCGATTATGCCGGGCAAGGTCAATCCGACGCAGTCCGAGGCGATGACGATGGTTTGCGTGCAAGTCTTCGGCAACGACTTGGCGATCAGTTTCGGGGCGTCGCAGGGCAACTTTGAGCTGAACGTTTTCAATCCGGTGATGATCTATAATCTCTTGCATTCGACGACACTCTTGCGTGATGCGTGCACGATGTTCCGCGAACACGCAGTCGATGGTCTACAAGCTAACGAAGAACAGATCAAGAAATATTTGGACGAATCGTTGATGGTGGTAACGGCGCTCAACCCGCACATCGGCTACGATAAGGCCGCCGAAATTGCCAAGAAGGCGCACCACGACAAGACGACGCTCAAGAAGGCCGCGCTCGCGCTCGGCCACGTCACGGAAGAGGAGTACGACAAGATCGTCGTGCCAAGAGACATGACGTCGCCGCGCTAACGCCAAGCATCCGTCGTCACAACGCGCAAAGAAAGGTAGGACCAAAAGTGCGAACGATGGTCAAGATTCAGATGCCCGCGACCGGGACGGGTTTATCGTTTTCGACCTGCAGCACCCAAGCGACATCCCATCGATCTGTGAGCCGTTCTTCTTCGAGCTTGGTGCCAAAGTAGAGCTGACGCTCGTCATGACGCCCGAAGACGTGCAGGCTGGGTTAGCCAAGTCTGCCGCACCGCGCTAACGCGCGCGTTACGTTTTCGAGCCGCTAAACGTACTCTTCCCCGCCTTAAAGCTGACGCTTCCTTTCATCGTCGTCCGCCCTTTGTTTACCGTAGCCGTCCCGTTGCCGCTTCCGAGCCCCTTCGCGCTGACCACTAGGGTGAGCTTCGTCTTGCGGATGGTGCCTTTGATGGTCCCTTTGGTGGTGACCGACTGTATGGTAATCGAAACGGTGCCGGAGAATCTCTTGCCCTTTTGCGTTAGGTGCATCGAGAAGGTGCCTGAGTAGCTGCCCGAGTCCCAGCTGCCCTTCCAGCCTCCGGTCAGTTTCGGCTTTGCCAACTCCACCGTTCCGATCGCGGGGGCGGCGGGCGGGAGCGTTTTGACCGAACACGACGAGAGCACGGGAGCAACGGCGATCGCGAGCACGAAACAAATGGATTGTATACGCGTCATAGCGGGCTAATTGTACTCCGGAAGGGGGGCCTTGGCTAGCCCCGGATGGGCTCTAAAGTTGCCGCCAGATAAGCGAAGCCGCCGCGACCACCAACGCGATCGCGACGACAATCAGGAGCTGCGGCGATTTGAGGCGCAGCGAGAGCCGCGCGCCGATTGGGCCGCCCAGCAATCCGCCGGCGACCAGCGGCACGACGTCGCGTGCGACGATGTCGTGCTGCAACGCGTGAACGACGAGACCGACGGGTGACGTGAGGAGGATCGCGAACTGCGACGTCGCGCTGATTGCGTGCACCGGCAGCTCCGAGAAGTAAAGGAACGTCGGTACCAGCACGATTCCGCCGCCTAAACCGAAGAGGCTGGAGAAAACTCCCACGACGAATCCTAGACCGAGCGCGGCACGATACGACATCCCCTTGATCGTCGCCACACGATCGTGCTCGACTCGCCCGGCCATTCGGCGCTCCGCGTTCCACGCCATATCGACCGCGACGGCGACCAGCAGCACCGAAAGGATCGCGTCGAAGAGCCGTGCCGAGATGTGAACCGACGCGATCGCTCCAAGAATGCTTCCGGGCAAGCCGCCCGCCGCAATCAGCAACCCGATCTTCAGGTGGACGCGTTTTTGCAAGAGATACGCGAAGGTGCCGCTGGCGCTATTGGCAACGATGAGAACGAGCGACGTGCCCGCCGCATAGGCGGGCGAAAAGCCTAAGAAGAGGCGCAGGATCGGGACCAAGATGAAACCGCCGCCGAGCCCCACCATCGAGCCGAAGATGCTCGCGACAAAGGCGGCGGAGAAGAGCTCTAGCGCAAAACGCAGATGGGTCTAACTCGAGCGGCCGATGTAGCGGCGATCCCGCGTATCGATTTTAATGACGTCGCCCTCGCCGACGAAGAGCGGCACGTTGACCGTTGCGCCCGTCTCGAGTTTCGCGGGCTTCTGCACGTTGGTTGCGCTGTCGCCTTTGAACCCCGGATCCGTCTCGACGATCCGCAGCTCGACGTGAGCGGGAAGGTCGACGCCGATCGCCACGCCGTCGTGAAACTGCATGTCGACGACCATGCCGTCTTTCAAAAAATCGGCCGGGCCGCCGATCAGATCGCGCTGCAGCGTGACGTTTTCGAAGCTCTCCTGGTCCATGAAATGGAAGCCGTCGGCATCGTTATACAGCATCTGCATCTGCCGGTTGTCCACGGTGGCGCGCTCCAGCTTTTCGCCGGCGCGAAAGGTCCGTTCCAACGTGGTGCCGGTCTTAACGTTTTTCATGCGGGTGCGAACGAAGGCCGATCCTTTTCCCGGTTTAACGTGCAGGAATTCGATGACGGTCCAGAGTTGGCCGTCCACGATGATGGTCACGCCGTTGCGAAGATCGTTTGACGAAATCATGAGCTAGGCTTCGAAAGGCGAATCGGACTCTCCGCTCCGGCTCTCAGGCGCGCGATATTGTCGCGATGCCGCAACAAGACGATCAGCGCCGCGAAAACGCCGAAGGCGGTCTCGGGGAGGGAGCCGGTAAAGATCCAAAGCGCTATGGGCGCTAGGACGCTTCCGAGCATGGAGCCGACCGACGAGTAGCGAGTGATCGCGGCGCCGGCCACCCAACCGCCGACAGCAACCAGTCCCGCAGGCCAGCAGAGAGCAAGAACGGCTCCAAAGAATGTCGCGACCCCCTTGCCGCCTCGGAAGCGCAGCCACGGGGAAAAACAGTGCCCCAGTACCGCGGCGGTCGCGACGAGCGACGCGACGATCTGTCCGCCCGGCGGGAAGCCCGGGGAGTCCATGGATTCGAAGAGTCCGTTGAACGTGTTGAGCGCCCAGAGCGTCGGAACGAATCCCTTTAGCACGTCGAGGAGCAGCACGGCTGCGGCGCCACCCGTCCCCAACGCGCGCAGCGCGTTCATCGCGCCGATGTTGCCCGAGCCTTGCTTGCGGATATCCGTGTGAAAGAAGAGGCGGCCCACGAGATATCCGAACGGAATCGAACCGATGAGATAAGCGGCGATGAAGACGCCGATCACCATCGCGAGAACGATTGCGAACATGCCGATCGCCGTCGATTCGGGAATGCCTACGTCCATTATTCTTCCTCTCGCTCGCGTCGCGGCCGAAACTCGAGCGTGAGCGGAATCCCCTCGAAGTTGAAATGTTTTCGGATGACGTTCTCCAAGAAGCGCTTATAGTGCCCTTGCACCAGTTCGGGGTCGTTGCAGTGAAAGACGAAGACTGGGGGGTGCGTTCCGGGCTGCGATGCGTAATAAATGCGCAGAACTCGACCCGAGGAGGCGGCCGGCGGGTGCGTGAGCACGGCATCGCGGATGACGACGTTGAGCTGCGCCGTCGGAATGCGGCGGTCGAGATTTTCGGCAAGCTCGACCACGATTGGCATGAGGCTTCCTAAGCGCCGCTCCGTCTTGGCCGAGAGAAACGTGATCGGGGCGAAGGGCGCAAAGGGAATCTGTTCCCGAACGGCTCCGGTCAGATCGCTGCGAGTATAATCGCCGCCTTGTTCGCGAACGAGGTCCCACTTGTTGCCGACAACGATCAGCCCTTTGCGTTCCTCGATCGCAATGCCGGCCAAGCGGCGCTCCTGCGTCATGATTCCGACCATGGCGTCAAAGACGAGGAGCGCGATGTCGCAGCGCGCGATTGCGTTCAGCGACCGAAGGGCGGCATAGTATTCAATTGCGCCGTGCGCGTGCTGTTTCTTGTGCACGCCCGCGGTGTCTACCAGCCGAAAGGTTCGATCGCCCCAGCGAAACGGCGTGTCGATGGCATCCCGCGTCGTGCCGGGCGTCTGAGAGACCAGCGTCCGCTCTTCTCCGAGCAGAGCGTTGACCAGCGAGCTTTTTCCCACGTTGGGGCGCCCGATTACAGCCAGGGCAAGTTCTCCGTCCGCCGGGGCTTCGTCGGTTCGAGCCGGTAACAGTTGGACGATCCGATCGAGCAGGTCGCCCGTCCCCTCGCCGTGGATCGCCGAAACGGCGACCGGCTCGCCGAATCCAAGCCTGGCAAACTCCGCGTGAACGCCTGCGGCGGCGCTGGGCGATTCGGCCTTGTTTGCAACCAGCACCATCGGGCGCCGCTTGCGCCGAAGGATCGCCGCCACGTCGTCGTCGAGCGGGTGAAGGCCGGTCTGCGCGTCGACGACCATGACGACTACGTCGGCTGCATCGGCGGCGGCCTCGGCCTGGCGGCGAGTCGCATCGGCCAGTTCGAGGCCATGCGCCACATCGGCGCCGGGGTCGATGCCTGCCGTGTCGACGAGGCTGAAGGTTCGTCCACGCCAGTCGGCGAGTGCGTAAAGGCGATCCCGGGTAACGCCGGGCGAATCCTCGACGATCGCGAGCCGGCGGCCGATCAGGCGGTTAAAAAGGGCGCTCTTGCCGACGTTAGGACGTCCGACGATCGCGACGGTGGCTGGGTTCAGCACGGCACCTCCTTTCTCAGTGCGGCCGAGCGACACCCACGGCGGGCCGGAATGGCCCGGGCACCGCGCGAAGTGCGAAAAGACGGATGCCCAGTATTTACATTGAGACTTTCGGCTGTCAGATGAATGAAGCCGACTCCCGGTACATCGCCGAGCGCGCGGCCTCTGCGGGCTATAGCGTGGCTTCGGTCGCTGAGGAAGCGAACGTGATCGTGCTCAACACCTGCACGGTTCGCGATAACGCGGAGCGGCGCGCCTATGGCCGCATGAACCATCTCAACGCGCTCAAACGAGTCGACCCCAGTCTGCGTCTGGTCGTCACGGGCTGCCTGGCCGAACAGGACCGCGACCGCATGAAGAGACTTGCGCCGCACGTTGACGCGATCTTTGGGACGCGAGAGCTGGCGGAGCTTGGCGACCAGCTTGCCGCGTGGCAGCCCAACTTCGACGACGTCGACTTCAGCGACGATCGAGCTCTCGTGACCTCGCTCGGGGGAACCGGCGACGCGGTAACCGGCCCATTTTCGCACTTGCGCGCTTTCGTGACGGTGCAGCGCGGCTGCTCGTACTACTGCACGTTCTGCATCGTTCCGCACGTCCGGGGCCGCTTCGATCACCGGCCGAAAAGCGCGATTCTCGACGAGACGCGAGAACGGCTCGCGCAAGGCGCGCGCGAGATCGTTTTGGTCGGTCAAACGGTCAACGCGTGGAACGATCCGGCAAGCAGCGACGACTTTGGCGATCTCGCACGGTCGGTCGCGACGCTGGGCCTCGAACGGCTGGGCTTCATCTCGCCGCATCCCAAGGATTTCACGGAAAAAATCCTCGACGATCTCTGCAGTCTCGAACAGCTCAATCCGCGCATTCACCTGCCGCTGCAGTCGGCGAGCGACCGGCTTTTGCGGCGCATGAATCGCAAGTACACGCTCGCGCAGTTCGACGGGATCGTTCGATCCATCCGGCAGCGCCTGCCGAAGTGCGCGATCACGACCGACCTGATCGTCGGCTTTCCGGGCGAAACGGCAAGCGACTTTCAGGCCACGCTTGACTACGTCCGTTCGGGCGTCTTTGCCAACGCCTTTAGCTTCATCTATTCGATTCGGCGCGGCACGCCGGCGGCGCGCTGGCCGCAGGTTCCACGAGAGCTTGCCCTCGAGCGTTTTGCGCAGCTTCTCGACGCACAGAATGCCGTGACGCGCGCTTATCACGACGGCTACGCCGGACGAACCGTGCGCGTTTTAATCGTAGGAGATTCAAAGAAAGACGCACGTCGTCTGACTGGTAAATCGCTCGACAACGTGACCGTCGTAGCGCCAAAACCGGCCGACTATCCGGCGGAGCATTGGGAGGGGGTCCATCCGTACGCGCAGGCGCCGTGGCTCGACGTCGCGATCGAAAGCGCCCACGTTTGGGGCTGCTTCGGAACGGTGGTCGGGCGGGCCGCACGTTTCGCCGATGCGGGAACGCCGGTCATGCGGCCGCTCCTCGATTTGATCGCAACGGCTTAGGAACGTGCGTCTCCCCAGCCTTAAGCTCGCAGCAGTCTTGGCTCTTCTCGCGCTTGGCGCGTGTAACGGCAGCTCGTCGAGCCTGCCTGCCCCACCCAACGATTCCACGAAAGTGACGGCTGCCGGCTGGAGTGCGGCCGATTTCGTTGGGTTTTGGGAATCCTGGTCGGACACCAACCATAATGATGCCTTTTCGCGCTTGGGAAGCGTACCCGCCACGGTAACGACGGTCGACGTAGCGTTCAGCATCGCCGGCAGCAACGCGATATCGCCCCCGCAAAACACGTATCCGTTGCGGCCCGGTGCAAACCGCATCCACGCGCACGGCGGCAAACTGCTGCTCTCGTTCGGCGGAGCGACCTCATCGTTCGATATTACCGATCCCGGTCTCTTCGCCCGAAACCTACAGGCGTACGTAAAGGCGCATCGCAAGCTCTACGACTGCTTCGATTTCGACGACGAGGTGATCCCGGTCAACGGCCAGCAGCAGCTCGTCGACGTACTCTTGGCCGTACGCAAGGCCTTCCCAACCGCCGTCGTTTCATTTGACGCATTTATCGACGGCGCCGATGCCAAAGCCGGCAGCGGTCACCAGGGCGAGGACGTCGGCGTCATCGAGCAGGCGGGGACGGCGATCGACTACGTCAGCGTCATGGCGTACGACCAGTACGGCTGGCGTCCCTCGAACAAATGCAGCTACGAGCAGGGCGCGCGCGACGACTGCCGGCTCGACGTCCTGCGCCAGTTCGCGCAGATCCGCATGTCGGACGGTCAAAAGTTTCCGAAAAGCAAGATCGTTCTCGGGTTGATGATCGGGAAGGCCGATGACGGCGTCGTTATAACACCCAAAGCCGCCTCCGGTTACGGCGAGGCAGTCAAGCGCATCGGCTATCGCGGGATCATGATCTGGGATCTCGATCGCGATAATCCCCAAGCGCCGCCGAACGGCACGGGACATCCGAAAGGCACCTACGTCGCGGCCATCTCGAAAGCGTTGGGGACCTAGAGCGTGAGAGGCTAACCTTGACCAAGTACTCGCCGATGCTCGAGCAGTATTTTGGCATGAAAACCAAGCATCCCGAGGCAATTCTGCTCTCCCGTGTCGGCGATTTCTACGAGGCCTACGGCGAGGATGCCGAAACCATCGCGCGAGCCCTGCAGATCGCCCTGACGAGCAAAGAGGCCGGCGCCGGTCAGCGCGTCGCAATGGCAGGCGTTCCTCACCACGCCCTCGCGGGCTATCTCGCAAAGCTCGTGAAGCAACGCTTCATCGTAGCGCTTGCCGAACAGTTGGAGGTTCCGCAACCGAACCGGCTGGTGCGCCGGGACGTCGTGCGTTTGGTTACGCCCGGAACGTTGATCGAGGACCAGTTACTCGACGGCAAAGAGAACAACTATCTAGCGGCAATGGCGATGGCAGGCGAAACCTTTGCCATCGCCTACGCCGACGTCTCGACGTGTTACTGCGCCGCGACCGCAATCGCGGGCGAGAACGCACACGACGAGCTGCTCGCCGAGCTCGCGCGAATCGCGCCGTCGGAGATCGTCGCCGATGTTCCAGGCGAGATGCGCTTCTCTATCGCGATGGCCGTCGAGGCGACCGGCGCGCGTTTGGCGACCCCCGCCTTGGGGCTAGTGGAAACGCGCGACCGCGCGAACCTGCCCGGTTTTTCGATGGAAGAGTCGCTGGCAATTCATCGGGCAGTCGATGCGCTCGGCGCGTTCGTCAAGCGAACGGGGGTAACCAACGGCGAACGCGGCCTAGGCGAACCGGTGTTTTATCGGCGTCAAGAGTTTCTCGTTCTCGATCCGGCGACGCGTAAGCACCTCGACTTGACTCGCGCGCAAGGGCTCAACCCTAAAGCGACCCTCCTCGCGACGCTGGACTTGTGTGCGACCGCGATGGGATCGCGCATGCTCAACCGCTGGATTCTCGCGCCTTCGATCGACCCCGGCGAAATTGCGCGACGCCAAGATGCGCTTGCCGCCCTCCTCGCCGAGCACGAGCGCCGTCAATCGCTGCGGGAGATTCTCAAAGGCATCTTCGATCTCGAGCGGATCGCGCAGAAGGTCCGGTTTCGGCGCGCGACACCGCGCGATCTTGGCTCGTTGCGGCGTACGCTGGCGATGTTCGGGCCGTTGAGAGAGGCGGCGGTGCCGGAAATCGCGCCGTTGTTCCGGCAGGTCGCAGACTTTGACGCGATGCTGGACGATCTCAACGCAACGCTCGTGGACGAGCCGCCCGCGCAGATCGGCGAGGGCGGCGTCATTCGCCCCGAAGCCGACGCAGAGCTGGCCGAATGCGTCGCGCTGCGAACCGACGCGCGTTCTCGGCTCTCGGCCCTGGAGCAACGCGAACGCGAGCGCACCGGAATAAAGACGCTCAAGGTAAAGTATGCGAGCACCTTCGGCTACGCAATCGAAATCGGCAAGAGTTACGTCGGGTCGGTTCCGGACGATTACGTTCGCAAGCAGACGCTCACGACCGGCGAGCGATACGTAATGCCCGAGCTCAAAGAGCTCGAGCTTGCGATTTCCACCGCACAAGCGCGACAGGAGCGGCTGGAGGCGCGGCTCTTTACCGCGATGCTCGAACGCGTCGGCGCGCGCGCCGACGACCTTTCGAGTGCGGCTAGCGCGGTCGCGCAGGTCGACGTGCTCTCGACGCTCGCGCAGTGCGCAGCCGAACGCGGATACGTGCGCCCGGTATTCGTGGAAGAGAGCATCGTCGCGATCGAAGACGGCCGCCACCCCGTGATGGAGGCGGTGCTGCACGCACACTTCGTGCCTAACGACCTTTACCTCCGCATGGCCGAGCATCGCTTCATTCTGCTGACCGGGCCGAATATGGGCGGCAAATCCACGTATCTGCGACAGGCCGGCCTGCTTACCATCATGGCGCAGATCGGCTCGTTCGTGCCGGCGAAAGCGATGAAGCTCGGCGTCGTCGACCGGATATTCACGCGAATTGGCGCGGGCGACGATCTGGCATCGGGCCAATCGACGTTCTACATGGAGATGGCCGAAGCGGCGAACATCCTGCGGCGGAGCACGCCGCGTTCCTTACTGTTGATCGACGAGGTGGGCCGCGGAACGGGGACGCTCGACGGTCTGGCGATTGCGCAAGCAATCTGCGAGTTCTTGGTCGGTCTCGAAGAACAGTCGCCGCTCGTGTTGTTTGCGACGCACTTCCACGAGCTGTGCGCGCTCGCCGAACATTGGCCCGTCGTTGCGAACTACCACATCACTGCCGTGGAAAACACCGCCCGCGGCGGAGCCCCTGTCTTCTCTCATCGCGTGCAACCCGGAAGCTCTTCGCGGTCGTTCGGCATCGAGGTAGCGCGCATGGCGGGGTTGCCGGGTGCCGTCATCGAGCGCGCACAAGAGATTGCCGACGCGCTCTCGGGTGAAGCCGACATCGAAACGCGCGTTCCCCTGCGTAAGAAGATGCCGAAGCGACCCGCGCCCGAACGCCAGCTCCCCTTAATCCCGGTGTCATCCTGAGGGTTTGCCGAGAGGGGTCTTCCGCGCGTCACCGGAAGGGCGTTTGAGCGTGAGAGCCTCCTCGAAACGCCTCCGATTCTGCTTGGCAGTCGCGGTAATCGCCGCGGCGGTTGCCGATCCCGTAGTGGAATTCGCGTCCAACGCCGGCTGGTTCGGCCCCGGAAATTTCACGGACCGAAGCAATCTCGACGTTTTTCCGGCGCTCGCGGCCGGCATCGGCGTTCTCGTGTTCTATCTGATTGGTTCGGCGCGCGCAGTCTTGGCGGGGACGGCGTTGCCGCGCCGGCTCGTTTCTCTCGTGCCGGTGATCTTCGTTCTTCAAATGGTCGCGCTGTTCGCAATGGAGACCGCCGAGCAGTTCATCGTCGGCGGCCACGTGCTCGGTCCGACGGTATGGCTGGGAGGACCAATCTTCGCCAGTCTGGCGCTCCACGCGGCGTTCTGCCTCGCGATCACCTTTTGGATCGCGCGATCGGCGCGCGAGCTTGCCGTAACGACGCTGCGCATCATCCGCTTGATCAAAACGAATGCAAGTTTCGCGGCGCATGTATTCGAGATTCTGCGGCCACGCCGCTCGGACGAACGTTGCTTCCGGCAACTCGTCCCCGTACTCTGCCGAATCGGAGAACGCGCGCCCCCTCTCCTACGAACGTAACTCTACATCTCCAAGCCTGGTGTAGACCGTAAGCGCGCTCCGCGCTTTTCGATCGACGTTGCACTTGCTCTAACAAAGTCGTGGGGGAGATCCGGTACACTGCATGCATAAGAAGATCTGGTTCCGTGCCGCCGCCGTTGTGGGCGTTGCTATTCTTTCGATCGTCGTCGGGTTCATCGCCGTACGCGGCCCGATTCGCCAGCAAATCGTCACGCAAACGGCAAAGCGCTCTTTCGGCCAGCTTAAACTGAACCTCTTGATCCTCGGATATCAGGCGGACGAGGCTACGACCGATACCATCATCCTGGCACACCTCGACGTGGGCCGGCGAAGCATTACGATCGTGTCGATTCCGCGCGACACCTGGGTGCCCGTTCCCAAGCAGGGTTCCATGAAGATTAATGCCGCCTATGCCTTCGGCGGGGCTCACATGACCGCTAGGGTCGCGAGCCGATTGTTGGGAGGCGTGCCGATCGATGCAATTGTAGCGTTGCAGCCCGAAGGCGCCGCTGCGATCGTGGATGCCATGGGCGGGCTCGACGTTAACGTCGACGAGAACATGAACTACGACGACGATAACGGCGACCTTCATATCCACCTGCAAAAAGGAGAACAGCATCTCAACGGGGCGCAGGTCGCGGGCTACGTGCGATTTCGCCACGATCCGGCCTCCGACTTCGGGCGCGTCAAACGGCAACAAACGGTGCTTAAGCTCCTGATGGATCAGTTGAGCGAACCGCAGAACTGGGCAACGCTGCCGCACATTATGCAGCTCGCCCGAAAAGACATCAAAACGACGCTCAACAACCAGCAGCTCGTCTCCCTGTTGGCTATCTACCGCAACGTCCCCGACGAAAATATTCGATCGTTCACGCTTCCAAGCAAGGCAGGATGGGTCGGGGATGCGTCGGTGGTCTTCGTGGACCAGCGCTGGGCTAAACTGATCGGCGCATTGCTTTTTGGCAAAGGCGATCCACCGCAAGACGAAGTCTTAGTGGCAAACGCGACCGGCAATGCGGCCTTCGACGGAACGTTGATTGGCGCGCTACGCGGCGCCGGCTGGAACGTGCCGACCTTCGTCGACGAGAAGACGAAGCGCGCGAGCCTCGTGATCGGTGCAACGCCCGCGGCTGCGAGCCTGGCGCACGTGTTTGCTACGACGATTCGTCCCGGCAGCAAGACGGCGCTGATTATCGGCGCCGACCTTGCCCCCGACACCGAATAGATCCTTCGACTGTGCTCAGGATGACAAAATGCTAGCTCCCTAATGCTGGGAAGACGATCTGGGCCGTCGAGACTAGCGTGAGCGCGCCTACGATGATGACGGTGGCCCAAGCGATGACGTTAAAGAGCCGCGAGTTCGTCCAGCGACCCATCAGCCGCTTGTTATTGATCAGCAAGAGCATCAGGACCAGGACGATCGGCAGCAGCGCCCCGTTGAGCACCTGAGAGTAGAAGATGATTCCCAAGAGCGGCGCGCCCGGGATAATGACGGCCCCAGCTCCGACGACGATCAGCGCGAGATAGAAACCGTAAAAGACCGGAGCCTCAGAGAAGCGGTTGTCGAGACCGCGCTCGAAACCGAAGGCTTCGCAGACGTAATAGGCAGTCGAGAGCGGCAGGATCGAGGCGGTGAACACGGCCGCATTGAGCAGCCCCAAGGCAAAGAGCAAAGCGGCAAATTTGCCGGCGAGCGGGGCGAGCGCGACCGCGACATCGCCGACGTCGTTCACGACGATGGGATGAGCGCCGGCGTGGAGATTATGAATGTAGATGGTTGCCGCGCACGAGACGATGATGAAATAGGCAATCACGTCGGTCCATATGCCGCCCGTCACTACGTCGAGGCGCGAGTAGCCGTAGTCTCCTTCGCGAATGCCTTTTTCGACGACCGCGGCCTGGATGTAGAACTGCATCCATGGCGAGATGGTCGTTCCGATGACCGCGATGACCATAATAATGTAGGCTTTCGACGCCTGGATATGCGGAACGACGCTCTGGCGCAGAACCTCGTGCCAATCCGGGTGGACGACGAAAGCGCTGACGATGTACGCCACGTAGACGAAGCAGAAAAAGAAGAAGACGCGTTCGAGCAGCTTTGCGCTTCCGCGCGTCACGGTGAGGAAGACGAAGATCGCTGCGGCGACGACCAAAGCGATCTTGAAGGCCTCTAGGTTTGGGACGTGCAGATAACCGCCGAAGATCGGCGCCGACGACGCGACGCCGGCGAACTCCGTGGCGGTATTGCCGATGTCACCCAAAACGAAGAGAAGAAGGCACCAGAAGGTTACCTTCACGCCGAAGTTCTCGCGTATGAGGTCGGCCAAGCCTTTGCCCGTGACGGCGCCCATTCGCGCGCACATCTCTTGGACGACGACGAGTGCGACCGTAATCGGCACGAGCAGCCACAACATTGAGTAGCCAAACTGTGCGCCGGCTTGCGAGTAAGTCAAGATTCCGCCGACGTCGTTGTCCGCATTGGCCGTGATGATGCCTGGCCCCACGATCGAAAGGAACATGAGGACCGAGCGAAAGACGTTTGGCCGTACGAAACGGGTGGCGGCGGCCGATTCGGTGCTCATAAGCCGATCTTCTGGTCGACGATGAGCGCAGTTCCCCGCATCGTCGGTGGCGGTCCGTAGGGAATCGAAGGCAGGCCTGTAAGCCCGTACCGCCTTCCTTCGACCAGCAGCGCCGAGTTCGTCCCCGTCACGACTTGGACGCCGGCGAATCCGACACCGTAGATCGCGTCGACGGGCGTGAGGGCCCATCTTCCAGTCGTCTCGAAGCGACCGTAGCCGCCGACTGCGAGGAGCTTGGCGCTAAAGTGATGCGCCCAGCTCAGGACGACTTGCGGCGATCTCGTGTCGACAACATCCAGCGGCTGGCGGGGATCGGCATCGCGGTTGAGATAATCCTCGACGCCGTCGAAGGCAAAGTCGTCCTTCGGAAGATGCCAGGCCACATAGAGTCCGAGTTGGCGGTCGTGCCCGATCGTCCCGAACCCATTTTGCTGTAAGAGGAAGAAGCCGTCGACGAAGCCCACTTGGGATGCATTCGCCTCGGTTTCGGGTATGAGCTGCCGCCAGTCGCCGTAGCTCGCGTGCATCTCCAGATACTTGCTGTTGTGATCGTATTTGAAGTGAAAGCCGGCCCGATTGGCGCCGACGACACTATTGTCGACGAGCTGATATGTCGACTTCAGCCAAACTCCGGGCCAGGACCACGCGACGCTCCAGATGTTCTCGGGGATGCCGTACGGCAAGATAATCGTTGCGTAGGTCGGGTCGAAGCGGTGATATTCCAGCGTGGCGAGGTCGCTGCCGATATGACGAGCCAGGCTAACGTGCTCGTAGTTCCCGAAATGTGAAGTGCCGGGATTTGCCACAAGGCCGGCGTCGTACCACGCGCGTCCGAGCTCCGCCAACGCGTCCCACCCTTTGAGAGGATAAAAGAAGGCGCGTGCGCCGGAGATGGTTTGCTCTTGGTTTGCCAGCTCGCTGGTGTAGAGGCGTCCTTGGGTTCCGTAATGGATGTCCTGATCGACGCCGAAAAAGGTGGTGGTCAAGATGGGATCGCCGGTCGTCCAGAGATGCGCGACTTGAACGGAAAAGCGTCCGAAGTCTCCACGATCCAAGACGAGAGAGCCCATCGTCAAACGGACGTTTGTTTCCGGGAGTGACGGTAGCAGCGCGTCGGTCAGCTCCAGCGACAGCCCGTTCCGGCTCCAGTACCCGTCGGCACCGAGCAGCGGCAACGACGACGCAGCCGCGGTCCAGTCCTTGATAGACGGCATTCCTGGACCAAGGGTCTCTGCCGTTTGCGCGCCCAGACTCGGAACGGCATCGGTTAGCGGCGGGGGTGCGAAGACGAAGCGATCGCTTTGGATTAGATCGAAATAGCCGCCCCGGACCTTCCAACTGGAGTCGGCCGCGCCAACCGATGCACCGAGTAAACTCACGCTCGCGACGCTCGCATCGTCTTGGCCTGCGTGGGTCGGAAAGAGAATCGCATAGGGAACGCGCCGGGAGAGGTCGTGATCGTTCAGATTAGGGATCAAGGGTTCGCCCCAATAGAGAGCGTTAGTCGTGCTGCCGGTCAGGCCGCCGAGACCGAACGTTGCGCCGAGATCCACGCCCGTTGCGTGGTAGGTGCCCGAGATTTCGTATTGCGCGATGCCCGCGACGCCCGGCGTGACGGGCGCGCCGGTGAACCAATCGTACGGCGACATCGGTGAGATCGGTGAGCCGTTTGCAAACTCCGTCCCCTCCGGCGGCGTAATTCCGCGGCCGCCGGTCGCCTGGTCGATGAAGACGTTGGAGCCGCTCGCCTTAAGATCGAAACGCGGAGTCGGTGCGGGTGAAGGCGACGGCGATGTGTCGGGCATCGCGGCAACGTGGATCGTCGCAAACAGAATCGCAGCAAGCACGGCAAATCGCCTTTGCTTCGACTAATCGACGAGAGAACGCCAGTAGCTAAAGGTAGAGGCGGGCTTGCTACCTTGGTTTGCCCGCAACGTATCGTCGTGGAACGCGATCTTTCCGCGTGCCGCCCGGTTGCTCGTAAAATCGAGCAGAAAAGCCAGAATTCTTTTCATGACACATACCTCTTATTGTGTTATGGTCCGCCGCGCCGAACGAACGACGTAGCAGTAAATAAGCGGCTCATCGCGAGCCGGCAAGATCGACTACTGGGCCCATCGTCCATGGCGAGACATCACCCCCTTCCGTTGCCAAACAAAAAAACCGTCGCGCTCCTCGCAGGCCGACAGTTTGAAGAAATCCGTGCGGCATTGGCCGCGCATTCTCCCTCACTGTCGAGCTTTAGCACTGCACGACGTAGAGGTCCGATATGATGGCCTCAGCCGCGTTAGATTCCGCCTTGATTCGGCGGGATCTGGTCACCCGTTGGGGTCTCTCGACCTTTCCGGGCAGCGGCATCTCTTCGTGCAGACGCCTCACCTAACGAGGAATCCTCATTTAGGATACTCGCGTTCGCCGCATTGTCAACCCCGAACGGACGCGGGCGACCCGTGCGCGAATCCCGCAGGCGTGGCTGCCATTCGCGAGCTCGATGCGGTAACGATCGGTCAGATTGCTGCCGGAGAGATTATCGAACGCCCCGCCTCGATCGTCAAAGAGCTCGTGGAAAACGCGGTTGACGCGGGGGCGACTCGCATCGCCGTCAACGTCGAGCGAGGCGGGCTCGATCTTATCGAAGTCGTCGACGACGGAATGGGCATAGCGAGTCAAGACCTCGCGTTGGCAATCCGGCGCCATGCGACGAGCAAACTCAACGCCGCGTCCGAGCTGGAATCCATCGCGACGCTGGGATTCCGCGGCGAAGGTTTGGCTTCGATTGCCGCCGTTTGCGAACTGGAGATCGTTTCGCGCGAACCTGGCCTCCCGATCGGCGCGCGCGTAAGCGCGCATGCCGAGGAAGTGCGCCCCATGGAGCCGGCGGCAGCGCCCGCCGGCACGCGGGTTCGAGTACGCTCGCTCTTTGAAAGACTCCCGGTCAGACGTGAGTATCTTCGCGCGCCAAGCGCGGAGTTCAATCGGATCTCGTCGTGGCTCTCGAGCTTTGCCCTCGCCTATCCGCAGATCGCCTTCACGCTGCGGCACGACGGAAAAGATGTTTGGGTTATGCCGCCGAGCGAACAAGAACGCGAGCGCCTTGCCATGGTTTTCGGAGCGCAAGCAGCGAAAGCGCTGCTGCCGCTCGACGGCGCGGCGGCCCGGATGCTCGGCGGCACGCTGCGCGGCTTCATCAGCGAACCGGGGCGCGACCGCCCCGATCGAAGAATGCAGCTGCTCTTCGTCAACGGACGGCTCGTGCGCGGCGTGCCCCTCTCGGGCGCATGGACGAGCGGCTATTCTACGTTTACGATGATGGGGCGCCATCCGTACGGCGTGCTGTTTTTGGACCTGCCGCCGCATCACGTTGATTCCAATGTGCACCCGACGAAGTACGACGTGCGCCTACGATATGCGTCCCAAGTCTTCGATGCGGTGCGCGCAAGCATATCCGCAACGCTCAAAACGCACGCGCGGGCCCGCTTTGCCGAACAGAGTGGCGGCACATCGGGCGCGAATATATCCGCGGGCTTGGCAAGCCCGGCAATCTCGCTCTTTGGCCGGACGTTCGACGAGAACGGCGCCCCGGATTCCGATCGCATGCGCATTCTCGCGCAGCTTCATCGCACGTTCATCCTCGCAAGCGACGGCGACGCGTTGCTGCTCGTCGATCAACACGCGGCGCACGAGCGCATCGCGTACGAAGCGATCGTCGCTGCCGCCGCGCAGCAGAATCCCAGCGAGCCGCTGCTGGTGCCGCAGGTCGTCGAACTCGATGCGGCGCGCAGCGCGGAACTCGATCGTCTGCTCGAAACATTGCGCGAGGGCGGCCTGGAGATTGAAGCCTTTGGCGAGCGAACCTATCGCATCGTCGCGACGCCCGCGGGTTACGCGTCGCGCAGCTTCGATCTGAACGGCATGCTCGACGATCTCAGTGAGGATCCCAAGCAACGCGACGTTCGCGAGCGCGTTTGGGCAACGCTGGCGTGCCATAGCGTGACGGTTGCCGGCGAACCGCTCGCGCTACAGGAGATGTCCACGCTCGTCGAGCGCTTGCAGCGCTGTGCGAATCCCATGCATTGCCCGCACGGCCGGCCGACGATGGTGCGCTTGAGCCCTGACGAGATTGCGCGCATGTTCAAGCGTGTCTGAGGGCGTCCTGATTCTAGCCGGCGCGACGGCGAGTGGAAAGACCGAGCTCGCGCTCGAGCTGGCGGTCGCCTACGATGCGGAGATCGTCGGCGCGGATTCTCGACAGATCTATCGCGGGATGCCGATCGGCACCGCCGCGCCCACACCGGAGCAGCTGGCGCGCGCACCGCACCATCTCGTCGGGTTTCTCGATCCCGCACAACGCTACTCGGCCGGTCGCTACGCAAGCGATGCGATGGCGGCGATTCGCGGTATTCTCAGCCGCGGAAAACGCGCGATCGTCGCGGGGGGTACTGGGTTTTATATTCGCGCGCTGCTCGGAGGCATCGACCTTGCGCCGCAGTACGACGAGGGGCTGCGCGAGCGGCTGGCGCGCGAAGCGCGGGTTCACCCCGCGGAGTTTCTCTACGAGTGGCTCGAAAAGCGCGACGCAGCGCGCGCACGGGCGCTGCATCCCAGCGACAGCTATCGCGTGCTCCGCGCGCTCGAGGTCGCACTGTCGCAGGGTCCGCTGCGCCCTTCTCCGGAGCCGGCGCGTACGCTGCGCGCGGAGGGACTTGCGTCGCTGCTCGTCTTTCTCGATGTGCCGCAAGCCGAGATCGGCCGCCGCATCGCGGCGCGGACGGAGCGAATGTTAGCCGCGGGATTACTGGACGAGGCCGAGCGCATCGGTGAATCGGCCGTCGCCGCCAATGCGGTTGGTTACCCGCAGGCGCTCGCCCATCTCCGCGGTTGGAGCACGATCGCCGAGTTGCGCGCATCGCTCGAGCGAGCGACGAGGCGCTTCGCGCGGCGGCAACGCGCGTGGTTTCGCGCCGAACCCGAGACGCTCTGGTGCGCGCCGGAAGCGCTGCACGAGAAGATACGGGAAAAGCTCGGATGGTCGCGAAGCTCAGAAGATCCTTAACGTGAAAATAACCAAGATGCACGGCGCACGAAACGATTTCGTGATCGTCGACCGGCGGCACGATGGGCGCGTCGACCTCGCGCGCTTCGCGCAATGGGCTTGCGATCGCCGGGCCGGCATCGGCGCCGACGGCGTCATCGCGATCGAATCGTCGAGCGTCGCCGGTGTACGCATGCGCACGATCAACGCCGACGGAAGCGAAGCGGAGATGTGCGGCAACGGCGTTCGCTGCGCGGCACGCTGGCTCGACGAAGCGGGAGAAGGAGCGAGCGTCACGTTCGAAACCGGGGCGGGCTTGATTTGCACGGAAATCGTTTCTCGTGGACCCGAATACGCGGTTCGCGTCGCGATGGGCCGCCCCGCTGTAACGCAGTTGTCGTCCTTCGACTGCGCTCAGGATGACGACTGCGCTCAGGATGACAAAGATGACAATGCGTGGTTTGTCGATCTTGGGAATCCGCACGTGGTGCTCGTGCGCTCGAGCCTCGACGACGTGGACCTCGAAAGCATGGCCGAGGAGTTCCAAAAGGATTCGCGATTTCCAAACGGCACGAACGTGCACGTCGCGCGCTTGCAAGGCCGGCAAACGATGCGCGTTGCGCATTGGGAACGTGGAGTTGGGTTGACGATGGCGTGCGGCACGGGCGCCGTTGCGTGTGCCGCCGTGGCGATCGCGAATAAAACGGCTACGTCGCCGATTGAGGTGTTCGTGCCGGGGGGGCGGCTGGTGGTCGAGTGGGACGGCACCGGCAACGCGTACCTCACCGGCCCAGCCGTACGTGTTTTCGATACCGACGTCAAACTCGACGACGAACTTGCGCGGTGATACCGTCGTCGCGCTCGCATCGTGCGGCGCCGGCGGCCGGATCTCGTACGATCCGAGCCTGGTGCCGTTGGCCGATGGCGGCATCGTTCGCGAGGCGCTGCTCGACGAGCTGATTCCGGCGCCCCAGAGCACGCTGGAGATGCTGCTTCCCGGGCGCAGTCCGTTGACGACGATCGGGCCCATCTCCGGCCGTAATGCGCTCGCGGTGGCTCTGCCGGCCGGCTACACGCGGCTGCTCGTGCCCGCTTATGCAGCGCAGCGCAACGCGCCGGCGCTGCCGCTCTTCGGTTACACGTTCGCCTGCGCCCGCGACGACCGGTTGCACGTGGCCGCGATGAAGACCGACGAAAGCGACGATTGGAAACCACGCCGCTTTAAGGAGGGTGAGCTCGAACGGCTGATCGAGGTCCGCCTCGCAAAGGAGCCTGGCAACGGCGTGCTCGCGCAAGTAGCGCTCTGTTCGCGTGAGTACGCCTGCTTCACCGCGCAGAACGTCTTTCTCGAACGCGGTGAAGCCGCGTTGCCGGTTTCGCCGAAGTGCAACGCGCGATGCATTGGCTGCATCTCCGAGCAAGAGGTAGAGGCCGGCATACCGTCGCCGCAAGCGCGCATCGCCGAGGAAGTGGCCGCCGAGGAGCTCGCGGACGTAGCCATTCATCATTTGGAACGCGTCGAAGACGGAATCGTCTCGTTCGGCCAAGGATGCGAAGGTGAGCCGCTGCTGCGCTCGATCGCCATCGCGCGGGCGATTGAGCGAGTGCGAGCGCGGTGCGGAAACGGAACGGTCAACTTGAACACGAACGGCAGTCAGCCGGCGGCGCTGGCGCGCTGCATCGATGCCGGATTGCAAGCGGTTCGCGTCAGCCTTAACTCGTTTCGTCCGAACGTCTATGACGCCTATTACCGTCCGCAGGGCTACGGCCTCGCCGAAGTTTTCGACTCGATCCGATTGGCCGTGAAACGCGGGCTCGCCGTCAGCCTCAACCTATTGACGCACCCCGGCGTCACCGACGATGAGGAAGAGGTTTCGGCGGCAGACGCGTTCTTGCGCGCGACGCCGGTGGCGATGGTGCAGACCCGCACGCTCAATATCGATCCGACGCTCTACTTCGAAACCGTCGGCCGCCCACGCGTGCCGATGGGAATGCGCCATGCAATCGAGGCGATTCGGGCGGTCACGCGCGTCGGAAACTTCACGCATACGCATTAGACGAAAAACGACGTGAAGCTGTGGCAGATCCTCGCCATCGTCGGACTCGGCATTCTCTACGGATTGATCGAGCCCGGACGACTAACGTACGCGCTCGGCCACGCGACGCTCTACGTTTTTCTTCCGGCGTTGCTTTTCGAGGCGGCGTGGAACCTGAACTTTCGGGCAATGCGCCGGCAATGGATTGCAATCGCCACGCTCGCCGGACCAGGCGTACTACTCACGGCCGCAATCGTCGCGGGGGCGCTCTCGATCGTTCGCGTGCCGTTCGGGCCCGCACTCTTGGCCGGTGCCATTCTCGGCGCCACCGACCCGATCGCGGTGGTCGCGATCTTTCGCCGGTTGAAAGTTCCTCGCACGCTGGCCACGATCGTGGAATGCGAGTCGCTCTTCAACGATGCCGTTGCGGTGGCGCTCTACCGCGGGATCCTCGTCGCAATTGGGCTCGGGGCCGTACGTGCCGGCAGCGTTGCCGTCATTGCGGCGCAGACGGTGGCGGGGGTTGCCGGCGGCATCGCGTTGGGAATCGCGCTGGCCTTCATCCTTGCGCGCCTTCTGCACGGCATACAGCGCGCCAGAGTGCAAATCGCCGCAACGGTCTTGTGCGCGTACGGGGCCTATTTTCTGGCAGACTACATCCATCTCTCCGGCATCTTCGCGACCATCGCCTGCGGGATTGCGTTGCGCTATTTTGACCGTGCGTGGATCGCGCTGAAGATCGCCGACGATGTGAGCCGTTTCTGGGATGTCGCCGCATTGCTCGCCAACGGGCTCGTCTTCTTCATGGTCGGTGCCGGATTGCAGATCGCGCGGGTCGCGTACGAGCCCGTATTTGCCGTCGCCTGCCTCGCCGCGGTCGCCGTCGCCCGGTTTGTCGTCGCCGGGATGCTCTTGCCGTTCCCCTACCCGCGCGCTTGGCTCGACGTCGTGCGCGTCGCCGGAATGCGTGGCGCACTTACGCTTGCGCTTGCGCTCGCGCTTCCGGCTTCAACTCCCTATCGCGAAGCGATTATCGACGGCACGTTTGCCGTTGCGCTCGCAACTCTTGCCGCGAGCAGCTTGACGCTCGTGCCGGTCGTGCGGCGAGCGGCGTTGCGTCAGACGCCCAGCGGATAGGCCTCCTCACCGTGCAGCGCAACGTCGAGGCCGCGTTCTTCGGCGGCTTCATCGACTTTGACGGGCGTTACGAGGTTGATCAGCGCTAGCATTGCGTAGGTGAAGGCGAAGGCCCAGGCGCTGCAGAGCGTCGCTGCGACGAACTGCTTGCCGAGAAACGCCGGGTTGCCGCGCAGTAGGCCGTCGGCTCCGTTGGGGTTCCACAGCGTCGACGCAAAGACGCCGAGCAAACAGATTCCCAAGAATCCGCCGACTCCGTGGACGCCCCAGACGTCGAGTGCGTCGTCCCAACCGAGTTGATTCTTTAGCGTGACGGCGAAGTAACAGACGACGCCTGCTGCAAGGCCGATGATCACCGCCGTCATGGGCGAGACGTAGCCGGCTGCGGGAGTTATCGTTGCGAGCCCCGCAACCGCACCGGTAAGCAGGCCGACGAACTTCGGTTGCCGCCCACGAGCCCACTCCACGAAGAGCCACGCGACGGCGGCGAACGATGCGGCGATATCGGTGTTGAGAAATGCCGACGCGGTCACCGCGTCGACGCGCAGCTCTGAGCCGGCGTTGAAGCCGTACCAGCCGAACCACAACAGCCCTGTTCCCAGCGCGATGAGCGGTACGTTATGCGGTTTGTTGTCGATCACGTGGCGACGCCCGACGTAGAGCACCGATGCCAAAGCCGCGAAGCCGGCCGACGCGTGGACCACGATGCCGCCGGCAAAATCCAGGCATCCCCACTTTGCCAAGATGCCGTCCGGGCTCCAGAGCATATGCACGAACGGAAAGTAGACGAAGATCAGCCACGCAGTCAGAAATAAGAAGTAGGCTTTGAAGGTCACTCGATTGGCAAACGCGCCGGTAATCAGCGCGGGCGTGATGATCGCGAACATCATTTGATAGGCGATATGCACCACGAGGGGGATGTTCGCGGTGCTGGCAAACATCGTCTGTAGTGTGACGCCGTGCAGGAACGCGTACGTCGCCGGATTGCCGATGATTCCGTGCCAGTCGGCCCCGAAACTCTCCGAATACCCGAAAGCGAACCAGAGCACGGTCGTCCATCCCAGCGACATGAAGCTTTGCATCATGATGGTCAGCACGTTCTTGCGCTGCACCAATCCGCCGTAAAAAAAGGCGAGCCCGGGCGTCATCAGCATGACGAGGCTCGCGCAGAGCAGCATAAAGCCGGTGTTTCCGATATTGACCGTTACTGGCGGTGTAGGCATTGGCATTCCTCCGAGCAGATATGCGGAAAAAGGCGTTTTGGCAGGCCGTTAGGCAGGCCGCTAATTTTTCCCGCTTCGGCTAAGGGTTCGCGCGCCGAGCGTTCCATCTCCATAGCGCCACGAATCCCCATGCGAGCTCCACGACACCGAAGGGCCAGGTCCCGGCGAGCCAGCCATACGCCGACGCCGCGAAACAAGCAATCGCGAAAAGAAGCGTGAACGCCGCGCCGCGCGGTTCTAAGGCATAGAAAAGCATCATCAGCGTTACCGATCCCGCTCCGAATGCCGTCAGCATTATAGCATTAGCGAAGCGCCCGCCCCGATGTACTGCTCCTTCTGCCCGTCGATCAGCGTCGGTGAGAATCCGTACTCAACGTCGAGCTGCAGATGCGTACCGAAGTCACGCTGATAGACGAAGTCCACGAGGCTCTTGCCGCCGAGATTCGGGCCGGCCGCGGAGAAGTACGCGTACTCGGCGGAGATCTGCGAGGGGCCACCAGGGAGGGCAGCGCTCAGCTCGAGGCTTGGAATAAAGGCGAAGTACGATTGCGCCACGCCGCCGGAATTGAGGCCGCTGAGCGCGTTAAAGCTGAGCGTTCCCGCGAGACTGAATTCGGGGCTGAGCGTGTAGCCGCCGTTGAAGTTGCCGGTAAACTCTGCGTTGCCGGCGCTAAAGGGGCGGTCGCCCGTCGGAAACGTGATCAGGGTATTGACGCCCCAATCGGCGTTAGAGCTATATCCCAACTCGTACTTCGCCCCGAGGTTGACGTCGCTCGATCCGGTGATGACCGGGGTGCCGACCGACGACGTTTCATAGCTCGGCGGGCCGAACTCGAGATCGAAGTGAGGATCGGCGGTACCCACCCGGATAAGCGATTGCGGGTAGTTGACGCCGCTGCCGCCGCCCACACCGGTCGTCGTCGTGTTCGTGTACCCGTTTTCGAGGTCGAAGTGGCCGGTGCGCACCGTGCAAACGCCGGTCGTTACCGTTGGCCGGTTGACGATCGATAGGATCGAACCGCAGGGATCGCTCGGGGCGGCCGGCGTCGCCGAGGGTGACGGCGAGGGAGAAGCCGAGGGCGGCGGCGACGTCTGCCCTACGGCGACGCCGGCCATCGCGGCGACACTCCAGGCCAGGCAAGCCGTCGCGATGAGTCGTGCAGAAAGCATAATAGTTGCGATTATAGAAGGGGCGCGCCGCCTCGGTAAGCCGTCGTAAGGATCATCCGTTCGGATCGTTCGAGATAGCCAATCGGATGGTCCGATTGGCGGATGGTGCGATTATCCCCGCTCGGCTATGCTGAACGCATGTTGCTCGAGGTTGTAATCGTCGCACTCGCGATCGTCTGCTTCGCCCTCCTGGACCTGTACGTCATCGGCTGCGAGAAAGTCTAGGCAATGCAGTTTGATGAGGTCTTGGGCCTTATCCTGACCATCGCGGGCTTGGCGTATCTCGTTTTCGCGATGCTTCGCCCTGAGAAGTTCTAGGAAGGTTCGATGACTGCGATCGGCTGGCTGCAGGCCGTTATCTTCTTTCTGCTCGTTCTAGCGGTCACGAAGCCGCTCGGGACGTATATGGCTCGCGTCTTCGAGGGCGAGCGCACTTGGCTCACGCCCGTCTTCGCGCCGCTCGAGAAGCTCATCTATCGTCTCTGCGGCGTTCGAGCAGACGAGGAGATGACGTGGTACGTTTACGCGCTCTCGATGCTCGCCTTCTCGCTGGTGGGCCTGGCGTATCTTTACGTACTGCTGCGTACGCAAAAGTGGCTTCCGTTCAATCCGCAACACATCGACAACATGACGCCGGATTTGGCTTGGAACACGGCGGTCAGCTTTACGACCAACACCAACTGGCAGTTCTACTCCGGCGAAACCGCGATGAGCTACCTCTCGCAGATGGCCGGCTTGGCTTGGCATAACTTCGTCTCGGCTGCGGCCGGCATCGCAATTGCCGTCGCTGTCGTGCGCGGCGTCGTGCGGACAAACGTGAAAACGCTTGGAAACTTCTGGGTCGACCTGACGCGCTGCTCGCTTTACGTACTGCTGCCGATCTCGATCGCTGTCGGACTCTTGTTCGTCTCTGCGGGAATTCCTCAGAACTTGCATGCGTATCAGGCGGTAAAGTCCGTCGAAGGTTTTTCGCAGTCCATTACCGGCGGCCCCATGGCCTCGCAAGAGGTCATCAAAGAATTCGGTACCAACGGCGGCGGATTCGTCAACGCCAACTCGGCTTCGCCGAACGAAAACCCGACGCCGTTCACCAATCTGATCGAGCTGTTGCTCATCTTTTCGCTGGGCGCCGGCCTGACGTACATGTACGGCAAGATGGTAAAAGACACGCGCCAGGGCTGGGCGATCTTTACCGCGATGGCGATCTTGTTTTTCGCCGGATTTACCCTCGCCTATTGGGCCGAAGCCGGCGGCAACCCGATCGTTCATCATCTCGGCGTAGCCGGCGGCAACATGGAAGGGAAAGAATGCCGCTTTGGCGTTTCGGGCTCGGCACTGTTCGCGACGGTGACGACCGACACATCCTGCGGTGCGGTCAACTCGATGCACGACTCCTTCATGCCGCTGGGAGGCCTCGTTCCGCTGGTGGACATGCAGTTGGGCGAGATCGTCTTCGGCGGCGTCGGCAGCGGCTTGTACGGCATGATCGTCTTCGTCGTCCTGACGGTCTTCATCGCCGGCCTCATGGTCGGCCGGACGCCGGAGTATCTCGGAAAGAAAATCGAGCGCCGAGAGGTGCAGTTCGCCATCTTGGCGGCCCTCGTGACGCCGGTTCTCTGTTTGGTCCCGACGGCAATCGCCGCCGTGCTTCCCGCCGGGCTTGCGACGCTCAACAACGGCGGACCGCATGGTTTTTCGGAGATCCTCTACGCGTTTACCTCGACCAACGCGAACAACGGGTCGGCATTCGCAGGCCTGGGTCCGAACCTTTTCTATAATCTCATGACGGGCGTGAACATGCTTTTCGGGCGGTTTGCGGTCGCCGTTCCCGCGCTTGCGCTGGCCGGCGCGCTCGCCGGAAAGAAATCGGTCCCCGAAAGCTCGGGGACGTTCACGACGCATTCGCCGATCTTCGTCGCGCTGCTCATCGGCGTCATCATAATTGTCGGCGCGCTAACGTTTCTGCCGGCCGATTCGCTGGGTCCTATCGTGGAACACCTGCTCGTGCTACAAGGAAAGACGTTCTGATGCTTAGCCAGAGGCGGTTGGAGCGCCGTCCGAAGGCCCGATCGCTCTTCGATCGCGCGATCATTACGCGCGCCGTCGGCGATTCGTTCAAGAAGCTGGACCCGCGCTGGCAGGCGCGCAATCCGGTGATGTTCGTCGTCGAGGTAGGCGCGGCGGCGACTTCGATATTCTTCGTGCGCGATCTCGTACGGCATACCGGAATGTCGGGCTTCGACTTCGCGATCGCAGCGTGGCTGTGGTTCACGGTTCTCTTCGCGAACTTCGCCGAGGCAGTCGCCGAGGGGCGCGGCAAAGCCCAAGCCGAGGCGCTGCGTATGACGAAGTCCGATACGTACGCGCGCCTGTTGCACGATGACGGCACCGAGGAGCGAGTCACGAGCACCTCCTTGCGAAAAGGCGACCGCTTCGTCGTCGAAACCGGTGAGATCGTGCCGGCGGACGGCGAAGTACTCGAAGGCGCCGCAACGATCGACGAGTCGGCGATCACCGGCGAATCGGCACCGGTAATTCGCGAATCCGGCGGCGATCGCAGCGCGGTAACCGGTGGAACGCGCGTGCTCTCCGATCGCATCGTCGTTGCGGTGACGGCCAACCCCGGCGAAAGCTTCCTCGACCGCATGATTAGTTTAGTGGAAGGGGCTGCGCGCCAGAAGACGCCCAACGAGATCGCTCTCTCGATTTTGCTCTCCGGCCTCACGATCATCTTTCTGATCGCGGTCGCGACGCTCGCGCCGTTTTCGGCTTATGCGGGCAAGCTTCAAAGCGTTACGGTCCTTATTGCATTGCTAGTCTGCCTCATTCCGACGACGATCGGTGGATTGCTGTCGGCGATCGGCATCGCCGGCATGGACCGCGTCATGCAGCGCAATGTCCTGGCGATGAGCGGGCGCGCGGTGGAAGCGGCGGGGGACGTCGACACGTTGCTGCTCGACAAGACCGGCACGATCACGCTGGGCAATCGCCAAGCCGTCGAGATCATCACCGCGGCAGGCATCGACGCAAAAGACGCGGCGCGCATCGCCTACCTCTCCTCGCTGGCCGACGAGACGCCCGAGGGTCGTTCGATCGTCGCGCTCGCGCAACAGGCTGGAGCGCGAGATGGGGACGCGCCGCCGAACTCCGTCTTCGTTCCCTTCAGCGCCTACACGCGCATGAGCGGCCTCGACCTTACCGACGGAACGAAGATCCGAAAGGGCGCGCCGGACTCGGTCCTGGCCTGGATAAGCGACCAAGGCGGAACTCCGTCCGCCGACCTTTCACCGCAGATCGAGCGCATCGCGCGTAGCGGCGGCACGCCGCTCTTGCTTGCGCGAAACACGGTGGTGATCGGCGTCATCTACCTCAAGGACATCCTTAAGCCGAACATGACGCAGCGGTTCGATCGCTTGCGGGCGATGGGGATTCGCACGGTGATGATCACCGGCGATAATCCGTTGACGGCCGCGACGATTGCGAAGGAAGCCGGCGTCGACGACTTTCTCGCCGAGGCGACGCCCGAGACGAAGATGGACTTGATCAAGCGCGAGCAGGTCTCGGGGCGGCTCGTCGCAATGACCGGCGACGGCACCAACGACGCGCCGGCGCTCGCACAGTCCGACGTCGGGGTTGCAATGAACTCCGGCACGCAGGCGGCTAAAGAGGCCGCGAACATGGTCGATCTCGATTCCGATCCGACCAAACTCATCGAGATCGTCGAGATCGGCAAGCAGCTGTTGATGACGCGCGGCGCGTTGACGACCTTTTCGATTGCCAACGACGTTGCGAAATATTTTGCGATTCTGCCGGCAATGTTTTGGACCGCTTACCCGGCGATGGGAATTCTCAACGTCATGCGCTTGACGACGCCTCAGAGCGCGATCCTGTCGGCTGTCATCTTTAACGCGCTGATCATCGTCGCGCTGATTCCGCTCGCCTTGCGCGGCGTCCGCTACGAGCCCAAGGGCGCGAACCGGGTTCTCTTCGAGAACGTCATGCTCTACGGCGTCGGCGGGATCATCGTTCCCTTTATCGGCATCAAGCTGATCGACATGGCCCTGGCGGCGCTCCATCTCACATAGAAAGACGAAGGAATGATTCAGCATCTGGGTACTTCGGTGCGTGTCATGATCGTTTCGATCGTCTTGCTTGGAATCGTCTACCCGTTGGCAATGACCGGCATCGCACAAGCGCTCTTCCCGCGGCAGGCGAACGGCTCGCTCGTTACGGTGAACGGGAAAGTCGTCGGATCGGCGATCGTGGGCCAGCTCTGGACGGAGCCAAAGTATTTTCACGGCCGGCCCTCGGCGGCCGGCAAAGGCTACGATCCAACTCAAACTGGCGGAACGAACTACGGTCCGACCTCCAAGAAGCTGATCGCCTCGACGAAAGCGACGATCGCGCAACTCGAAAAAGAGAATCCCGATGCGAGCGGACCTCCGCCGATCGATCTCGTGACCTCGAGCGGCAGCGGCATAGACCCCGATATCAGCCCCGAGGCGGCCATTTGGGAGGCCCCGCGCGTCGCGAAGGCGCGCGCCGTCCCGCTCGCGACCGTAAATGCCTTGATCGCGCAACATATCGAGGGACGCACCTTCGGTTTCCTAGGCGAACCGCGCGTAAACGTGCTCGAACTCAATATGGCGCTAGATGGTCCTTCGACTGCGCTCAGGATGACAAGGCATTAGCTCGCGCTAGGCGGGAGAAGGACGAGCAGCTCGCGCGCTCCGGCGTCGAGCAGACGCCGCGCGAACGACGGGCGCTGCGGCCAGCGCCGTGAATGTAGCGTCCCGGCCAGTGCCACCGTCGTTTGCGGTCGAGCGCGAGCGATTTCGATGAGCCGGTTCGGCACGTTTTCGGCGACTTCATCGATCCACTCGACGTTGGTCTTGCGCGCCTCGGCGCGCAGCGAATCGACGACGGCCTGGTCGACGCGCTGGTTCGGAGCCACGACGTGAGCGATGGCAAATTCGATCGCCAGGCGCGCGGCGATGCGCCCGGCGCGGGCGATCATCGGTAAGTCCGTTGCGCGCGAACCAATCGAAAGCAGAATCCGATCGAACGGTGAGGCGATGCGTTCGCGGTGGCGCGCGCGCAAGGCCTCGCGCAGCGCAAGCTCGCGAAGCGCAAAAAGATTTTCCGTGCGGAAGAAGTTGGCAAGTGCCGCTTCGCAACGCTCGAGCGAATAAATCTTGCCTTCGCGCAGCCGCTGACGCAGCGTCTCCGGCGTGACGTCTATCAGAATCACCTCGTCGGCGAGCGCGAGGATTCCGTCCGGCAAGGTTTCGCGCACGATGGTTCCGGTCAGGCGCAGGACCGTGTCTCCCAGGCCTTCGAGGTGTTGAATGTTGAGTGTCGTGATGACGTCGATGCCGGCACGCAACACGGCGAGAACGTCGTGAAAACGTTTCGGCGCGATCGAGCCGGGAGCGTTGGTGTGCGCGAGTTCGTCGATGAGCGCAACCTGCGGCTTGCGGGCGATGACCGCGTTGCGGTCGAGCTCGCGGTAGGTGATGCCGTTCTCGTTCACGATCTTTTCCGGAATAATGTCGAGACCCTCGAGCAGAGCCGCGGTCTCCTTACGGCCGTGCGTTTCGACGAATCCGACGACGACGTCGACGCCTTCGGCCGCAAGCTGATGCGCGCGGTCGAGCATCGCATACGTTTTTCCGGCACCCGCCGCCGCGCCGAGATAGACGGTAAGCTTACCGTAACCGACGCGCAGGCGGTCGCCGGCGGTCTGTGAGTACGGTGAGGGCGCCGGATTTTGGCCTACGTACGTCTGACCTACGCCGACGATGAAGAGGTCGTACGGAAGCGGCGCGTTCGCGAGCGTCGTCGCAATCCGTCCGTGAGGCAGCGCGACCAGCGCGGCGCGCAAGGCCTGACTCGAGGGAGCGAACGGATCGATGGCCTCGTGTAGTATCTCTCCGCCAAGCTCTCGCGCGACGGGTTCGAGCGCAGCGCGGTCCACGCCGGGCGTCGGAATGACCTCCAGCCGGAGGTCGAGGCCTTCGGCGATCGCTGCGGTGCGCCGCAGAAACGCCGTTGCATCGAAGTTCGGATAGACGAAGGCGGCGGCCATCGACGTGCGTCCGGCTTGCACGACCGGAAGCGTGAGGTTGTCGACGGTGCGCAGGAGCAGCTCGCGCAACATATGGAGCGTCGTTTCTTTAAAGGCTCCGTTGAGCGCGCGCTCGACGTCCTGTTCGTTGACGATCTTGCCCGCGCGAACGCGGCTCTGGAGCAGGCGCGGCGAAACGTCGAGCGCGACGACCTCGTCGGCCGCCTGCAGAAACGAGAGCGGAACGATTTCGCGAACGGGATAACCGAGGAGCGCTTCGGCCGTCGGGGCCACGGTTTCAAGGTGCGCGATGTTGAAGGCGCCGACGACGCCGATCCCGTGCCGTTTGAGGGCGAGCGCGTCTTGCCAGCGCTTGGCATGAGGCGTATCGCCGAGATTGTCGTGCGCGAGTTCGTCGAGCACGACGACGTCCGGCTTCTCGCGTAGCGCTGCCTCGTAGTCGAAGTCCTCGAAAGTTGCGTCACCGATGCTGATGTGGCGCGGCGGCACGCGAGGAAGGCGCTCGGCCAGGCGTTCCAAGTCGGGGCGCCCCTTCGTTTCAATCCAGCCAATGACGATGTGCTTGCCGTCGGCCGCGAGGCGCCGAGCGTCCTCTAGGAGCCGGCGCGTTTTGCCCGATCCGGGCGCACCGGCGACGTAGACGACGAGCCGCGCGCGGCCGCCGAGCTCGCGTAGCAGCTCCTCGGCCTTTGCCGTGCGATCCATCGCCGCAGGCCTTCGCGCTGTGGCAAGGCGCCCCCGCCACTCTGCCCGAAAACGCGCGCAGTGGCCTTGCTCTGCTACGGCTTACTTATCGCCGCGTGGATTATCGATCTCTATACTCCACAGCTCTTTATCGCGGCGATCTTATTCAACGGCCCGATCGCGCTCAGCAGTCTGGCGCTTCGGAGCAGGCTCACGACGAACTTGGTCATTACAGCAGAGCTAGCAAACGCGGCGGCCGGATACTATAACGGCGTCGTCGCGCGCCACCATTGGGACGGCGTTGCGGTTGGCGATCGATTGCTCTTGGCCGCCTCGTACGTTCTTGTCGGTTACATGAGCGTCAAGGCCCAAGAGTACGCTCGGGAAGCCGGCGTGTCGACTGGGCGCATGCGTCAGATCGACCTCGAGAAAGCGCTGCGCGTCGCGATCGGCCGAGTGCGGGAAACGCTCAATGTCGAGCTAGTGCAGCGCGCCGTCGCACGCGAATCGGTCGCGTTGCTGGGCGCCTCAAAAGCAATTTTGATTCTGCGGGAGACGCCGTTTGGAACGCCGCTCACGCTGTCATACGCTGAGGGCGACCGCGATATCTCCGTCGAGCGCCGGCCACTCTCGACGGAAATTGCTTCGCTGGCCGCTCGCGCCGCCGAGGCCGACGATGTGGTCTCCGTGACGGCGAGCGACGTCTTGGGCCGGCTCACGCTCGACGCGCTGGGTGCATCGGAGGCGCTCGTTACGTCAATTTCCCCCAGCGGATCGTCGGAATACGTGCTCGTTGAATGCGCCAACGCCGGCAAACCATTCGTTTCCGATGCGCCCGCGACGCTTCGCGCCTTTGCCCGGCAGGCTGGGATGGCCCTAGAACAGGCGTGGCTGTTTACCCAGCTCGGCGAGCGCAACGATGAGATTGCGCGGCAAAAGGACGAGCTCGCCGACCGCGGCGACGTAATCCGCGACATCGTCTACGCGCTGGCGCACGACCTGCGCACGCCGCTTTCGGCTGCGCACGTCACGATGTCGCAGGCGCTTTCGGGCGCGTACGGTGAACTGCCCGAGCGGTATCGCACCATTCTGCGAACCGCGCTCGGAGCGAACGACGATCAGCGGCGGATCGTCGAAACGCTGTTGCTGGTCGCCAGATACGAAGCCGGTGAGACCTCGACCATCCGAGAGCGCATCTTCTGCGATCAATTGATCGAGCGGATCGTTGCCGAGCTGGAGCCTGTGGCCGAGATAAAAGGAGTCGAGATGCAAGCCTGCGCCGCCGAGCCGCTCCCTACGATGGGCGATCCGCACGAGATTCGTCGCGCAATCACGAACTTGCTGGCTAATGCGATCGACGCAACCCCCCGCAGCGGTCACGTGACCGTGCGGGGCAGTCGCACCGCGCAGTGGATTGCAATCGCCGTGGAAGACGACGGGTACGGCGTCCCCGAGGAGCGGCGCGAAGGTCTCTTTGCGCGTTTTGGCGGAGGGCACGCGGGTGCGGGAACGAGCTTGGGCCTTTACATCGTATGGCGGATCGCGGAAAAGTACGGCGGCAGCGTCCAGTATGCTCCGCGCTCGCCGCGCGGAAGCACGTTCACGATGAACCTTCCGCTGATGGAGGGTTGAAATGGAAAGGCGCCCGCGAGTCGCAATCGTCGAGGATCATGCGCTGACTCGCGCCGGCTTGCGCACGGCGCTCGAGGGCTCGTTCGACGTCGTTGCCGAGGCGGCCGACGGTTTGGTGGGGTGGGAAGCGATCCTGCGGGAGCGGCCGGACGTGGCCGTGATCGATATCGGCATTCCGGCGATCGACGGCATAACGCTGACCAAGCGCGTGCGGACCGAGCTTCCCGAAACGCACGTCGTGATCGTTACGATGCTCGACCTCGAAAACGAAGTGCTGGCCGCACTGGCCGCGGGCGCCGACGCCTATTGCCTCAAGAGCTCCGAGCCGGAGCGCATCGTCGAGGCGGTGCGAATCGCCAGCGAAGGTGGCGCGTATTTCGATCCGCAAATCGCGCACATCGTGCTCTCGCGTTTCTCGCCCGATACGCCGGCAAGTCCGCGCTCGTCACCGCTGACGCAGCGCGAGACCGAAGTTCTGCGCGCCATTGCGGAGGGCCGCGCAAACTCGGAGATCGCCGAGAGCCTGCACCTTGGGCTCGGTACGATCAAAGGCCACATTCGCGATATTCTCGAGAAGCTCTCGGCATCCGACCGCACCCAAGCCGCAGTCACGGCGCTGAAAAAGGGCTATATCTAGTCCTTCGACTGCGCTCAGGATGACACCGGGAGCACTAAGCCCCGAGGATAGAGCGGATGCGTTCCCCTGCGCCGTTCTTGACGATCACGATCATCGCGTCACCGGCGTGAAGCGTCGTGTCGCCGGTCGGGATCTCCAGGTCGCTCTGCGGGCGGTCGACCGCGACGACGACGGAGTTGCGCGGGAAGTCGATCTCGGAGAGGCGCTTACCGTCGACTGGGGAGCGTTCGGGAATCGCGACCTTAACGAGCTGCATGTCGCCCTTGCCGAACAGATGCATCGTCTCCAGCATCGAGCGATACTTCGAGGCGTTGACGTGCTCGTTGAGCACGTCGAGGATAAGCTCCGTCGACGAGATGACGATCACGGGGTCGTCCGTATCAATCGAGTTGAAGATCAGCTTGTTGGCGGGATTGTTGACGCGGGCGATGCAGCGCGCCTTCGATTTTTTCTTCGAGAGCAGCACGACGACCAGGTTGTCTTCGTCGTCACCGGTGTCGGCGACGACGACGTCGGCGCGGCTGACGCCGGCCGCATCGAGGACCGTCGGGTCGCAACCGTCGCCGACGACAGTCACTTGCCGGTCGATCAGGCGCTCGAGCATCTTTGCTTTCCGCTCGACCTTCTCGATGACGACGACCTCGTGACCCTGGTTGATCAGCGCGCGGGTGAGATAGGAGCCGACTTTGCCGCCGCCGACGATGAGGATAAACATCAGTTCAGGCCGTCACTTTCGGAGGCAGAGGCGTGCTGCGAAAACGTTGGGCGAAGTCGCCGATCGCGTCGGGCGCGACGACGGCATTGACTTCATCGCCCTCTTGAAGTACAAAGTCGCTCGAGGCCACGCTAACGTTCTGCTCTCCGCGCCGCACGGCGGCGATTCGAATCCGCCCCTCTTCCTCGATCTCCGCAACGCGTTTGCCGGCAGCCGCCGGACCCACGAGCGCGGCGACCGACGTCAGCTTACCGAAATCGAAGGATTGATTTTCCCAGGGCGCATCGATCAGAACGTCGCGGATCAGCTTGGCGCCGACGGTCGTCGGACAGACCGTTTGAACGCCGAGCTCGCGATACATCTGACCGCGTGGCGGGTCGTAGATCCGAGCGACGATCCGTTTGATCTTGAACATCCGTTGCGCGATGAGCGCTGCCATGATGTTCCGGTTGTCGCCGTTGGTGACGGCGATAAAGCCGTCGGCGGTCGCGGCACCGGCTCGCTTGAGCACGTCGTAGTCGATGCCGGTGCCGACCACGACGTGGCCTTTGAATTTCTGCCCGAGGCGCTTAAAGGCGGCGGCATTTTCGTCGACGACGATGACTTCGTGCCCGTCGGAATCGAGAAGTTTTGCAAGTGCAGAACCGACGCGCCCACACCCGACGATGAGGTATCTCATGAACAACGAAGCACGTTCAAGAGGCCTCAGGGCTTTACCCTGGTCGCGGCAGGCCGTAGCGCACGGCAAAGGAAGGGGGCACGGTTCTGCAAAATCTTTCGAGGCTCATCGGGGCGTGGCTCAGCTTGGTAGAGCGCTTCGTTCGGGACGAAGAGGTCGCACGTTCAAATCGTGTCGCCCCGAAATTTCCCCCACTACGCCGAGGGACGCTTGTTCTCGAACTTTAACCCTGCGGCGCGGCGCGTGCTCCGAGTAGCCGAGCAAGAGTGCCGAAACCACAGTCATTATTACGTGGGCGCCGACCATTTGCTCGTCGCCCTGCTCGAGGAGCGCGATCCGTCTACGCTGCACGCCCTCGACGCCGAAGGCATCGACGTCCCGGAGGTCCATGCCGAGGTTCGGCGAGCGCTGGGTACTGGCGACGATCGGCTCTGGGAGGGCATTCTGATCACCCCGCGCGTTCGGCGGATCGTCGCACTGGCACAGGAGCGGGCCGGCGAGCGGGAGATCGGGCCGCTCGACCTGTTCGAAGCTTTGCGACTGGAGGGGGGCAGCTCGGCGGCCGAGATTCTGCGCCGGGCCGTGACCCGAAACAGAACGCCGGCGCTCGAGTAAATGAGCGGGGTGGAACACCTTCAGCAGGCCTTTTTGTGGCTCATCGACACCTACGGCTACCTCGGGCTGTTCGTGGCGCTTGCGCTGGGAAATATTGGCGTTCCGGTCGGGACGGAGATCGTTCTTCCCGTAGCCGGAGCGCTGACGGCGACCGGGCATTTGAGCAACCTCTGGCTCACGATTGCGGTAGCGCTCGCCGGCGAGCTAGCCGGCGGCTCCGCTGGATACGCGATCGGCCGCTTCGGCGGCGTGCCGCTGATCGAACGGTATGGAAAGTACGTGCACTTTACGCACGACCGGCTGATGGGCTTACATCGCTTCTTCGAACGCTGGGGAACCTTTGCGATCTTCATCTGCCGCTTTCTCCCGGTGTTGCGTGGGGTCGTGGCCGTCGCCGCGGGCGTGGCGGAGATGAACCTGGCGCATTTCTACCTCTGGACCTTCCTCGGATCGCTGATCTTTTGCAGCCTCTTGATCTTGATCGGCAATGCGCTCGGCGCGCACCTTTCCACGCTGCTGCCGCTGCTGCATCGCAGCACCTACGTGTTCCTCGGCCTCGTGGTCGTTGCGATTTTTGCCGGCATCGTCGTTATGCGAGCGCGCTCGCGCCCGCTTCGAGCTAGGAACCTGTAGGGCTATGGCGCGTCTCCATCTTCGTGCCGAATTTTGTCCGAATACTTCGTTGCTCTTCGGTCACGAAGCTACGGCTTCGCTCCCTCATCGCGCCTCGTCTTCGAACAAAATTCGGCGACGAATCCGGAAACGGCCATAGCCCTACAGGCTCCTAGGTGACACTCCTTAGCGATCTTTCGCAGGTCCCGGACGCGCCGGGCGTTTACATGATGATCGGCGCCGGCAACGAGATCCTGTACATCGGAAAGGCGATCTCTTTGCGAAGTCGCGTGCGCTCGTATTTTCAAGAAGGCGCCGCCCACACTATTCGGATGGCGGCCATGGCGGAGCGAGTCGTCGACGTTCGAACGATCGTTGTCACCAACGAAGTCGAAGCGCTAATTCTCGAAGCCAACCTGATCAAGCGCCATCAACCGCCCTTCAACGTCCGTCTTCGCGACGACAAACGCTACCCATATCTCAAAGTGACCAACGAGCCGTTTCCCAGGGTCGTCTTCACGCGAATGGTGCGAAACGACGGCGCGCGTTATTTCGGCCCCTATACCAACGCTCACGGGCTGCGCGAGCTGATCGACCTGGTACGGCTCGTCTTTCCGCTGCGCACGTGCCGCGAGCCGATCGACGGTCGCCGCAAGCGCCCGTGCCTGCAATATCACATTCATCGGTGCCTCGCGCCCTGCGTCGGCTATCAGAGCGAAGAAGAGTACGATGCGACCATCGACGAGGTCGTGCTCTTCTTAGAAGGCAAACAGGAGTCGCTGTTGCGGCGCCTGCAGCACGAGATGACCGAGTCTGCCGAGCGCTTGAACTTCGAAGCGGCGGCGCGGCTTCGGGACCGCATCGTCCAAGTACGGCGCGTCACCGAAGGGCAAAAGGTCGTGTGGAAGTCGCGCCTCGATATGGACCTGATCGCGGTCGCGCGGGCTCAAGGGCAGGCCTGCATGCAAGTCTTCCTCGTGCGCGGCGGCAAGCTGATCGGCCAGGAACATTTCATTCTCGACGGCGTCTACGAACAGTCAGATGAAGTGCTGATGGGGGAGTTCCTCAAGCAGTTCTACACCGCTCGCACGGCGAGTGCGGCGGAGGAAAACGGGCTGTCGCTGGTTCGCATCGCGCGCGACAATCAAGCTCCCGTGCCGGAGAAGCGGCCCTCGCGTGCGGTACGGGCGGCGGCCGTGCCGAAGGAGCTGCTCGTCGCCGCGCTTCCCGATGAGCGCGAGACGATCGAGGCCTGGCTCTCGACGATCAAGGGGCAGCGCGTGCGAATCTTGCGCCCACAACGCGGCGCGCGCTGCGAATACATGCGCCTGGTTCAGAAAAATGCCGAGCAGAATCTAAGAGCGTTCTTGGCGCATCAGGAAGTGCAAGAAACGGCGCACGCGACCGCGCTGACCGATCTCGCCGATGCCCTCGAGCTTCCGGAGCCGCCGCATCGGATCGAGTGTTACGACATCTCGAACATCCAGGGGACCAACCCGGTCGCGTCAATGGTCGTTTTCGTCGAAGGGCGGCCGAAGAAGAGCGAATACCGCAAGTTCAAGATTCAGTACGATCGCGGGCCGAACGACTTCGCGATGATGCAGGAGACGCTGCGCCGGCGGCTGCGGTATCTGCGGCGCGAGACCGATCACACCGATACGCCGGTGGAGCGCGAGCTGGCAAAGAAAGAGAAGTTCAACAAGAAGCCCGACTTGCTGTTGATCGACGGCGGAAAGGGCCAACTCAGCGCCGTGGTCGAGGTGCTCGAGGAGCTCGATATGACCGGCCTTCCGCTTGCGGGTTTAGCCAAAGAGCACGAGTGGCTCTACCTTCCCAATCAGCCCGAACCCATCGTATTGCCGGCCAACTCGGCGGCACTGCACCTCGTCGCTCGAGTTCGCGACGAAGCGCACCGCTTCGCCGTGACCTATCACCGGCAACGGCGCGCCAAGTCGATGACGAGTTCGGCGCTCGACGCGCTTGACGGCGTCGGACCGGTGCGCAAAAAGCGGCTGTTGACGGCCTTCGGCTCGCCAGCGGGAATTCGGCGTGCCGCATTGGACGAAATAGCGGCCGTAAAAGGGATGAGCCCTTCCTTAGCCGCAAAGGTGAAGCAGGCACTCGAAGGAGGATCCCGCTTGTGAACATGCTGCTCCGCTTTATAGTTACTGCCCTCACCTTCTGGCTGATCGCCAAGTACGTGCCGGGCTTCTACCATAATACGACCCTGGTGAACGCGCTGATCGCGGCGCTGGTCTTCGGAGTCGTCAACGCGCTCATCGGGCCGATTCTACGCCTGATCTCGCTGCCGTTGACGATCATAACGCTCGGCCTCTTCACGTTCGTGATCAACTACCTGCTCTTCGTGATCACGGTGCATTTCGTCAACATGGCCGACCCGGGCAGTGGCGTCAACCCTTGGCTAGCGGACCTTTATGGTGCGCTGATCATGATGATCGTCTCGACGCTCATGCACCAGGTCGGCAAGACGGAAACGCAGGCAAGCTAGAGCGCGAAACCGCCGGCTTGCCCCGCCGTGTTATACTATGTGTCGCCCTTCGGGGTAAACATGGGGCTGAAATAGGTTCGACAGGAACGCTGTAGTCGGCGTCAGCAGGCGGAGTTGCGAGCTCTCCTAAAACGATCGCAACGGCAATAACTGCCAACAACGAATACGCACTGGCTGCCTAATCTAGGCTAGTCACCGGACGCAGAGAGTCGGCCCGAACCACTCTGCCTTCCGGTCACAAACTCGGGCTGGCACGATCGCGTGATTCAACGCTCGTGCGAGATAAAGAATCTGCAGCGGCCGGTAAGCCACGCTTCGAGGCGTACGGTCGAATAAGACAAATTCGGAGCTGAGCCTGGAGAACGCGCCGGTTAGGTTTCTTGGACTCGGGGGGCAGTACCCCGACAGCTCCACCATTTTTTCATTTGCTCGACCGATACGTAGCGATCTGCCAATCGTTGCCGCAGGGATCGCTAATCATCGCGCGGCGGTCTCCGTATGGCGTATCGACGGGCTCTTCGATCGAGCTGGCGCCCGCCGCGAGCGCGCGGTCGTAGACGGCGTCAGCATCGTCGACATAGAGATAGAGAAGCGCGCTCGTCGCGCCGCGGGTATGCGTGTCACTTACCATCACGATCGAATCACCGATCTGCACGACCGACGGTCTGCCGGTTTCGTACGCGCCGCTTGCGCCGAAGGCGTCGCGTAGAAACGTCACCAGCCTACAAGGGTCTTGAACTACGAGACGCGGGGTTACGCTGTGCCAACCCTACGAAAACGGAGACCCTCAACGTCGTTTCGGCGCCAAACGTCGGGATGTCCCCCGAGCAGGTCAGCTCGATTCTCTTTCAGCAGTTGCGGGCGCGGCGGCCCTCGCTCGTGTTATCAGTCAACCGCGCCGCGACATTGTGCGGCGGATTGCCGGGCTGGACGATGGTGTACCTGAATGCGTCGGGGTCAACTGAGATACGGCACATAATCGGCGTAACGCCGACGCGTCAGTACATCGCGACCTACCAGCGCCTCACGAATACTAAAGGCTCTGCTGAGGCCAGCGCCGCGCTTCAAAGCTTCTGTCCGCGAGCCTCAGATTTTTCGACGGCGAATTCGTTTGGAAAGCCGCCGCTCGAGGCGCCCGCGCGATGGACTGCCGGCACCACCGCCGCCTTCGCAAGCTCGGCGGCGCCGCCCCCGATGTGGCTTTGGTTCGGCCCAATCTCGAAGGGCTCGACGCAGCTGGTCATGGCAACGAGCATTACAACCCCGACATCGCAGGGTACCGACGATCAGGTTTTCGCCGCCATTCGAAAGCTGGTTGAAGCAAGATTTGGGCCGCTTCAAATCGCCGACCGCCATCAGGTTACGCTATGTTCGGTGACGCAGGGCACGTTCTTCCGAATGATCGGCACGCAGAACACGATGCCGATCGCCATCGACTTGGTGATCTCGACCGGCGTACCGACGAGCTACGTCGCAATGTATATGCACCAGACCGCCGTTCCAGCCCCAGCCGATCGTCAATCAGCAGGCTGAACCTCTACTAACGTGCAAAAAGGGGGCAGCTATGTTGATTCTTGCGGCGAAATGCATCGGAAAGCCCGAACTCAGAAATGACATTATGCGCGTTACGGGGGCAATCGTCCCGCCTTCGAGAGCGGAAGCAGGTTGCATTTCGTACGGGGTTTACGAACGGCTGTCCGGCGAAAATGAATACCTGTTCTTCGAGGAGTGGACGGACCAGGCAGCTCTTGATTTCCATTTTAACACGCCACATTTTCAGGAGTTCATAAAAGAGTTTACGCAACTGCTTCAGGCGCCGCCGGACATACGCATCTACGAGGTTGCTGCGGCTCGCACCCTGGAGCTGTAACCGAGGCGAACGCCGCGGCCTGCAAAATGTGCGGCCGATCGATTTCTGATCGATTCTTACTGGCCTTCTTCCTCGATTTTTTCATGTCCGGTGCTGTCGAGCAAACCGATCTCGACCGCTTGCAAATCGAGCACGCGCAGGACGCGCCGCAGAACGGTATTGTCGATTTTCCCTTCGCTTCGAAGTTCGATCAACCGATTTCGCTGCGTGTCGAGCAGGCGCCGCTCGACGCGACGGAACGCTGCCGTCGTCTCTGCGGCCTCCTCGGCGCTCTCGCCGAACTCGGCGTATCTCGCCCGAAGGCGCTTGCGGTGCAACTCCAGGATCGAGCGGGGCGCGCTGCCCTCGCGTTCGAGCTGGTCGAGACACTCCAGCCCGGCGCGAGCGGTCGCCGCAAGGGCGATGCGCTCCTCGTCCTGCGCGGCGAGATCGTCTTTGACGTGCAACCACTTAATGATATAGGGCAGCGTTCCACCTTGCCCGACCAGCGTCGCCAAGAGGACGACGAACGTGATGAAGATCAGGAGATCGCGATACGGAAAGGCTCCGGCCGTGGTTTCGAGCGGAATCGCCAGCGCGGCCGCCAACGAGACGCCGCCGCGCATGCCGGTCCAGGCAAGGATCGAAACGTGAGACCAGTCGGCTTTACCGCCAACGTGCTCGGGCTCGTTGGTTATCGGTAGCAGCCCTTGCGCGAAGGTCCACCCGAGTCGCGCCAGGATGCAGGTTGCCGCGACGGCGCTCCCCCACCAGATGAGCTGGCCGGCCGAATAGGCATTCAGTCGCGACACGATGTCGTGGAAACGGATTCCAACCTCGACGAAGATGAAGGCGTTGAGCAGAAAGACGATCGTCACCCAAAAGCCGGTCAACATCTCGCGAGCCATTGGAAGCAGCACGGTGGGCGTGAATCGGCTGATGAAGATTCCCGCGACAACCGTCGCCAAGACGCCCGAGGCGCCGATATAGTACGCCGGAAGATAGGCGACAAACGGGACGACGACCGAGATGACGCCTTGCAGCGTTTCGTCTTGAATTACTCGCCACGCCAGAACCGCGAGGCCGCCTGCCCCAAGTCCGATCACGACGGCTTCGACGACCGAAAGCGCCAGCGCCGCGAACGCGTGTGAGAGTGAAAACGAGGCGCCCACCACGGCAGCGATGCCTGCCCCGTAGAGGATGAGCGACGTCGCGTCGTTGACGAGGCTCTCGCCTTCGATCGTCCCGATGATATGGCGCGGCACGTTGAGCCGATCGGCGATGGCGACGAATGCCACCTCATCGGTCGACGAAACGATAGCGCCGAGCACGAAGGCGACTCCCCAGCTCATGCCGGGAACGATCGCGTGCGCGACCAGCGCAACCACGACCGTCGTAAGGACGACCAAACCGAACGCCATTTGGAATATCCACAACGCATTCGCGCGGAACTCGCTCGTGGGTGCCGTGACGCTTTCCCAATAGAGCAGCGGCGGCAGAAAGACGACGAGAACCAAAGCGGGCGGCAACTCGATCGTGGGAACGTGCGGAATGAAACCGATCGCGATGCCGCCGAGCACCAAGACGATCGGGTAGGCAATGTTGATGCGGTTCGCAATCGTCACCAGCACCACGATGGCGGCGAAGACGACGACGAGCGCGCTCGCCGTATTGGAGTCCATCTATACCGTCCTGCGGCGGAGGAGTTCGAGTTCGTCCAGCGTGCGCGGCCAGTCGGACTTCAGGAGTCGCGACAGGCTTCGGTCCGCCAGGAGCTTCCCGCCGGTTTGGCAGCGCGCGCAGTAGTTCGTCTCGTTGTCGGCATACCGTATCCGCTGCACCCGTTCACCGCAGGCGGGACACGGTTGCCCGTAGCGGCCGTGCACCGCCATCCCTTCGCGAAATGCGGTGACATGCTTTGGAAACTCTCGCTTAGCCTCGAGCTGCAGGCCGTCGATCCATAGTTGCAGTGTCGCCTGGGTCGCGCCGAAGAGCCGGTGCCACTGCTCGAGCGTGAGTTTGTGCGTGAGCGCAACCGGCGAGAGGCCCGCGGCGTGAAGGATCTCGTCGGAGTAGGCGTTGCCGATTCCGCTTAGGATGCGCGGGTCCGTCAGCGCTCGTTTGAGCGTGCGATTTTCACTCATCAATGCGCTACGAAACGCTTCCAAATCGCAGTTAAGTACGTCGATGCCGCCGGGGTCGAGGTCGCAGAGCGCTTCCCGGCCCTCGATTACGTGGATTGAGGCGCGCCTCTTCGACCCGGCCTCCGTCAACACGAGCGAGCCTTTTGGGAAGTCGAGAACGGCGAGCGTGGCGCGATTTGCGGCGCCGGCGCCGCTTTGTTTCCAATGGAGCCGCCCGGCGATCATCAGGTGAAGCACGAGCCAGTAGTCACCATCGAATCCCATGGCGATGCGCTTTCCGATGCATCGCAGCTCGCGAACGGTGCGGCCCTGCAGGATGTAAAGCGGCGGCTCCTGGGTTCGTAAGACGAATGGATTGATGATGGCGATTCGCTCGAGGGGCTGACCGACGATGCGCGGTTCGAGGGCGGTCATGTAGGCGGCGATGTCGGGCAGTTCGGGCACGCAAAAGGCTTCGTCTCTGGGGCGGCCTTTCCGCCGCTCCCCCGTGGCGTGATAGAATCAATCGATGAGCGGCCGGCCACTGGAAGTTCGGATGGCGCACCTCGAAGGGGGCTACCAGCAACTCGATAAGCGCTTGGGCGACCTCGCTTCGAGGCTGGACGTATTCATCGCGCAGGTTGACGCTCGCTTCGCACAGGTTGACGCTCGCTTCGCACAGGTTGACGCTCGCTTCGCACAGGTCGACGCTCGCTTCGCGCAGATCGAGCTTCGGCTGGACGGCCTTGGACGACGGCTGGACGGCCTTCAGTGGCGGATGACGTCGCTCATAGTGGTCACGTGGATCACGACGATGCTAGCCATCCTTCTCAAGCACTAGGAGCCTGTAGGGCTCCTAGCGCAGGCAAAAACGTCGACCCGCTACGCCACCGCATTGGTTAACATGTCAATCGCGCGATCCATTGCCGCGACCCGCTCGTCCATTCCGGTAACATCGTATCGCGCGGCGATCTCCGACATCGTCGTGTAGGCAACTTTTGCGCCGTCACCGTCCTCCCAAACGAGCAGCTTCAATGGGAGCTCGAGGGCGACGAGCGGAAAGGCGTCCATCAAGGGCGTTCCGCCCTTGGGGTTTCCGAAGATGATGAGTGTGGTCGGCCGCAAAGCCAGGCCGACGGTCTTGGCGGCCGCCGCTTGATCGATCGTTGCGAAGATCGTGTTTCCGCCGGCAGTTATCGCCTTCGATAGGCGCTCGACCGTCACGGAGTAGGAATGGAGGCTTTGTTTCGTCATGTGAATCGACCTCAAGCAGCGACTTCAGGTTCGACGTCGACCGGAAAGTTCACGGAGCGCGCGATGAAGCAGAGGCGATGAGCCTCCTCGTGCAGGGCGATCGCTCGCGCCAGGTCGTTGCCGGCCGATACCTTGATCGCGGGCCGCAACGTAACGCGTACGAAATGCCCCGTACCGTCGCGCTCTTCCATCGTCCCGGTTGCGGCGTCGCGATATTCGAGGACGGCGATTTCGTTGACCGAGCAGAGGTGCAGGTACCAGAGCATGTGACACGACGAAAGGCTTGCGAGGAGAAGTTCTTCGGGATTATAGCGCGTCGTGTCTCCGCGAAATGCGGGATCGCTCGAACCCGCAATATCGGGCTTTCCCTGCGCGTTTATCGTGAAGTTGCGCGAGTAGCTGCGATAGGATTTAGTGCCCTCGCCGCCGGCCGACCAACGCACGTGCGTGGTATAGTGATGGCTTTTCACTTGCCGCTCCCTTGCACCCGCACGCCGTTCTGATAGCCGAAGAAGGCTCCCTTTCGATGGTTCGGAAACGAGGCCAGCGATGCGAGTGATTTCGCTCAATGCCAACGGAATACGGTCAGCAGCGCGCCGAGGGTTCTTTGCGTGGGCCGAGTCCCAAGACGCTGACATTATTTGTCTGCAAGAGACGCGCGCACGGGAGCATCAACTGGCGGCGGAGGCGGCCACGCTGGCCGGATTTACGCCATATTTCGTCGACGCGAGCCGGCGCGGCTACAGCGGTGTGGCGCTCTACTCGCGGCGCGAGCCGAGCGCCGTACGGCGCTCGCTGGGCTGGGACGATATGGATTCAGAGGGACGTTTCGTTCAGGTTGACTTCGGCGAGGTAACGGTTGCTTCGCTGTACGTACCTTCGGGGATCAGCGGTCCGGCGAGGCAGACGTTTAAGATGACTTTCCTCGAGCGTTTGCTCGGGGTGTTGGCGCAGCTGCGGCATTCCGGCGGCGCTCATATCGTTTGCGGCGATTTCAACATCGCGCATAAACCGATCGACACGTACAACTTCGCGCGCAACAGCCACGTCACCGGCTCGCTTCCCGAGGAGCGCGCCTGGATGGACGCGCTGATCGAACGCGTTGGCTGGATCGACGCCTTTCGCGTCGTAAACCAAGAGGCAAAGCAATACACGTGGTGGTCGAACTGGCCGGCGGCGTGGGAGCGAAATCTGGGCTGGCGGATCGACTATCAGATCGTTACGCCCGATCTCGCGCCGCTCGTACGGCGCGCCTCCATTTACAAAGAGACGCGTTTCAGCGACCACGCGCCGCTTACGGTCGACTACGACCTTTCCCAAGCCTTACGAGAACCTTCGGTGGAATCAGACAGATGAGCGTGCCGCGCGTCGCGGAGGCGCTCGAGAGGACGACACCCGCGAGCGCGGCTTTTTTTAGCTCGATGCTCGCGTCGCCGACCATCCGGCCGACCGTAGCGCTCATCGTCGGTTCGTGTCCGACGAGCATGATCGCTTCCGCCTTGTCGTGCTCGGCGAGAATCTCGGCGAGCCGCCTCGCGTCAAAACCGCCCGCGAGCCGTGCGTCTTCGACGATGTCGTCGCGCAGTTTTAGGCGGCTTGCTACGATCTCGGCCGTCTGGCGCGCGCGCAGCAGCGGACTCGTTACAATGGCATCGAGGTCGAGTGAGAGATCGGCGAACGCTCGCGCCTCGCACTCCATTCGTTCGATTCCCTCTTGCGTCAGCGGCCGGTCGAAATCGCGGCCCGTCCATTCATCGGGTTCGACGGCAACGCCGTGGCGCAGGAAGTAACAGTTCACGGGAGCCTGGATTCGCACGCTTTCCAGTCGACATTGGCGAAAAACGCCTCGATGTACTTACCTTTGTCGGACGGCTTGTAATCCTTGATGAACGCGTGTTCCCACACGTCCATGACGACGACCGGAACGAAGCCGGCCAGGTTTCCGTTCTGGTGATCGTCGATCCAGTGATTCGTGATTTGTCCGTTGGTCGTATCGCAATAGGCGATCACCCAGCCAATACCACGCATGCCTCCGGCGGCCATGAAGTCTTTCTTCCATTCTTCGAAGCCGCCGTACGCCTCGCCAAGCGCATTGTAAAGACGGCCGGTTCCAATGCCGGCCGGCGCCACGGCCATGTTGTCGAAATAGCATTCGTGCAATCGCATGCCGTTGTACTCAAAGCCGAGGCGGCGTACCAGCTCGGCGTATGCCGGATCGGCGCCGGCGGCTTTACCAGCCTGCCGGATCGCACTCAAACGCTCGTTCAACAGATTTGTATTCTTGACGTAGCCCTCGTAGAGCGAGAAATGCATCTCGAGCGTCGCGTCGGAAATGCCGTTCAATCCGGAAAGGGCCCATTTCTTTGGTGTATAAATCTTCATAAGGGACGAATACCCATTCAGGCCTGGTTCAATCCTTCGCGGTTCCCTACGTCGTGATTTCGAATACTACGCCGTAGTCGTACGGTCCGCCGCCCGGGGCTGTGCCGAACAGTTTGCCTGCCCCTCGCGGGCTTGTCTTGGAAAGCCGTGTTCGATGGGACCTGTGTGGGTTCGAAGTACAGGTCGATGGTGTTTCCCGTCTGGTCAGCATTGTCGAAGGAATACTCAAGCCACTGCTGTTGGCAGGGTTCGACGAGCGCAAGCGTCTTGCGTATCAAAAGCTACCTCGAAGTCGGTCAGCTTTGGCTCCCCCGCTGTTGATAATCGAGCGCCAGAAAGCGCCCCCACGGGCACGGCGGGGGTCGGCGTTACGAGCGTTGCGTCCGGGCCCGGGCTCGCGCCGCTACTGGTGCCAGCTCCAGCGCAGCCATAGCACAGCACATGGCCGCGGCAATCAGGGCGGCCTTCATGAAGTCCACTCTAGCGCAAGGCAGGTTCCGGGCCTTCGTTGCGGCGCTACGCGCTTCGCTCAGGATGACAGCGCATGTGTGTCATTCTTCAGGTCGGCGACAAGATTAGGTAGCTCGGCGCGGCGCCGGCGCCTAGCGCGTACCCGCTAAAGCCTGGGATCTTCACTTGGCTCTTATTGTCGCAACGCGAAAACGCCGACGGCCGCTCCTCCGAGAATCAACAGCGCGGGGTTGAGACGCGTGCGCATCGATGCCGCGAAGACGATGAGCCCAACGGCCAGCGTTACCCAACCGGTGACCGCGGTTTTTCCGAACGTGATGAGGCCGGCAACGGCGAGGCCGATCGCCACGGGTGCGAGGCCTTTTTGAATGGACGCGCGCCACGGCCAGTTCTCAAGCCGCTTCCAGACGCCGCCGACGACTAACGTCAGAATGCCGGTGGGAACGAAAAACGCGAACGCGGCGACCAACGCGCCGGGGATCCCGGCGACGCGTTCGCCGATCGTCGCAACCATCATCATATTCGGGCCGGGCGACATTTGGCCGACGCTGTAGACGTGAATCAGCTGCGGATAAGTGAGCCAATGATGGACGTCGATGACCATCGTTTTCATCTCTGGAAAGGCCGCCATCCCGCCGCCGATGGTTAGCAGCGACAGATACGCAAAGACGCGGGCTATTGCAGGGATCTGATCCACGCGTGGTCCTCCTTGGCATGTGCTCCGGGCTTGTGCGGCCGGAACGCAAAGATCGACAGCGCGCCTACCGAGAGGAGCACGACCGGCACCGAAAGCTTGAAGTAGTTGATGCCGAGGATTGCTGCCAGGATAAAGAATCCGTCGTAGAACCCTTTGACCGTCTTCTTTCCGATTTGGAACCAGGTTGCAGCGATCAGTCCCGTCGCCGCCGCCGCGACGCCGCGGAGCGCCGCCGTGACCAGCGGCCGGTCCCCTCCGGCGCCGTAGGCGAAGCCGGCGGCCGTCATAAGAATCAGAGACGGCAAGCACATCCCCACCATTGCCGCGACGGCCCCGGGCCATCGGCGCAACCGCTGGCCGGCAAGAATCGACATGTTGGTTGCGTTCAATCCGGGCAACGTGTTGCTCAGCGACATCAGCTCGAGAAACTCGGTATCGTCCAGCCACTTCTTTTTATTGACGAGCGCGTTTCGCAGATAGGCCACGACGCCACCGCCGAAGCTCGTTGCTCCGATCTGCAGAAATACGCCAAAGATCGCCGCGATTGAGACCGGTGGCGAAGTAGCGCCTGATTGGGGCGTGGTCACGGTTTGCGCTTCCATCCGCCGGTCGTTCTCCGGCGAAGCGTCCCAGGCATCCAAGAGGCTTGTAGGCCGCTCGAATGAAAGCGCCCGCCCATGGTCACCTGGCAAACGCGGCTTCTGCACTCCCAAGCACGCATTCCGCAGGGATATCGCTCGCTGGCGGCGCCCGTCTACCGCGGCTCCACGACACTCTTCCCCAACTCGGCCAGCGTCACCGACGACTGGGACCAGGAGCGCGCGGGTTATACCTACGGCCTTTACGGAACGCCGACGTCCCTCGAACTTGCCGCGCGCATATGCGAGCTCGAATCGGGGCGCCACACGCTTCTCACGCCCGGCGGGCAATCCGCAATCTCGCTCATCGACTTTGCGTTGCTCAAAGCCGGCGACCATATTCTGGTGCCTCAGAGCGTCTATCGCCCAAATAGGCAGCTCACGACGTCGCTGCTCGCGCGGTTCGGCGTAACCGCCACCTTTTACGAGCCAACGATCGGTGGCGAGATCGCCAAGCTATTCAACGAGCGCACGCGCCTGATTTGGACCGAAAGCCCCGGCTCGGTCACGATGGAAGTGCAGGATCTGCCGGCCATCGTTGAGGCGGCACATGCGCGCAACGTATTGGTCGCGCTCGACAACACGTGGTCGGCGGGGGTGCTGCTCGACGCCTTCGCGCACGGTGTCGACGTCACCATGCAGGCAATCACGAAATACATCGGCGGCCACAGCGACGTGCTGCTGGGTTCGGTAACGGTTCGCGATGAAGGGCTGTACCGGCAACTCGGCGAGGCGCGGCAGGTGATCGGCGCCGCCGTCTCGCCCGACGACTGCAGCCTCGCGCTGCGGGGCCTTCAAACGCTTGCCGTCCGCCTCGGCACGATCGAACGCTCTGCCCTGGCGATTGCGAACTGGCTCGCCGAGCGTTTCGAAGTCGAACGCGTCCTCCACCCCGCGCTCCCGTCCTGCCCCGGCTACGAACTCTTCACGCGCGATTTTCTCGGCTCGTCCGGGGTCTTTTCCATTGTATTGCGACCGGGGCCGACCCGCGACGCGGTGAGGGCCTTCGTTGATGCGCTGAAGCTCTTCAAAATCGGCTATAGCTGGGGGGGAACGACCAGTCTCGCGGTCGCGTACACGATCGGGCACGCGTCCGGGCGTCCGGCGTACGACCACCGCCTCGTGCGTTTCAGCATTGGCCTCGAATCCACGAGCGATCTCATCGGCGATCTCGAGAAAGCCTTGCTTCGGCTCGAAGTGTGATTTTGTAAGCGGTCCGAGCGACTAACTCAGGTGCAATGAGAACGGACGACGCGCAGGCCGCCTTTGTCGATCGCCTCGACCGGCACCGCAGAATTCTCGTCAAGGTCGCCGGCGCGTACTGCCGCGATGAGGCCGACCGCGAGGACCTGATCGCGGAGATCGTCGCGCAGCTCTGGCGCGCCTACGGCCGCTTCGAGGAACGCTCCGCCTTCTCGACCTGGATGTACCGGATCGCGGTCAACGTCGCCATCTCTTTTCATCGCACCAAGATGCGCACGGCCAAGGCCGTCGAGCCGGCCGAGCCGGCAATCCTCGAAATGCTGCCGGCACCGGCAGAGGCGCTAAGCGACGACGCCCTCACGCTGGTGCGCGAGATTATCGAAGGACTCGACGAGCTGAATCGTGCGCTGATGCTCCTCTATCTTGACGACTACTCGTACGCCGAGATCGCCACGATTCTCGGCATCTCGGAGACGAACGTTGCCACGAAGGTCGGCCGAATCAAACAACGCCTTAAGCGCGACATTGCCGCGCAAAACGAACTCTAGCGAACGGAGAACGCCATGGAACTCGAGGAACTCAAAGCCCTGTGGAAGCAGAACAATCGGAAGCTCGAGGCGAGTACTCGCCTTAACGCGCTGCTCTTCGCGCAATGGAACCTTCGTAAGGCCGATACGTCGCTCAAGCGGTTCGCGCGCGGGATCACCTTCGAACTGATCGTCAATCTGATCGGCATCGGTGCTCTGGGCTGGTTTGCAGCCGATCACGCCGGCGAGCCGAAGTTCTTCATTCCCGCGGCGATACTCGATCTCTACGCAATCGCGCTGGTCATTGCCGGAGCGCGTCAGCTCTTCGAACTGCGCAGCCTAGATTACGACGAACCCGTCGTCGCCATCCAAAGCCGCCTGCAACGCCTTCGGCTCGCGCGCATTCGCGCTACGATGTGTACGCTGCTCTTTGCTCCGCTGATGTGGGTCCCGCTGCTAATCGTGGCGTCGCGCTGGCTCTTTGGGATCGACATCTACGCTGCCGCGAGTCCTGCGTGGCTGGCAGCCAACGCAATCCTGGGGCTAGCGGTGATTCCGCTCGCGATCGCCCTCGCAAAGACGTATGGCTCAAGACTCGAGCGGGGTACGCCGATGCGTTTTCTGGCCGACGAGATCGCCGGGCGCAGCCTAACGGCTGCGCTCGACGACCTCGCCGCAATTCGGCGCTTCGCCGAAGAAGGCTAGGCGACTAGTCGCTTTGCGAGTGCTGGCTCTCGATCCACGAGCTTCCCTTGAGCAGCTCGTGGGGACGATAGTAGGGCGGCTGCGTTGGGATGTTCAGCGGCCTCAGGCGCAGCGTCTTGCAGTTCATCGTCGAGGGGAAGTGGTCGACGACGGTTCCGGGGATTTCTGCAAGCGAGGCCGGGTTAAGCCCAGAGCTGCCGTTAAGTTTCGCAAGATCGAAGGCGCCGGCGAGATCGGAGAGCGCTTTGCTCGAATAGTCGCGTGGTCCATATGGCTCGACCGAAGCTTCGTCGGGAAGCGAGGCCATCGTCGGAACGCCAAATACCCCTTCTACGAACTTCGAGACCGAAGCCGTGTCGCTGTAGTCGTGCACGACGGAGCCCGAGAGAGAGTACGGAGAAATAACGAGAAACGGAACCCGCTGCCCGTCGCCGCACGGAAAGCCGTCGTTGCACTGTTCGAAGGCAGTCGGCGCGACGTGATCGTAGAATCCGCCGCCATCATCCCAGGTAATCAAGATCGCTGAGTCTTTCCAATACTTGCTCGAAGCGATCGCATTGACCCACGTTGCAACGAATGCTTCGGAGACCTGAACGTCGGAGTTGCCGGGACCCGGATGGTCGTCATCGCCCAAGTAATCCGCCTGAACCAGCTTATTCTTGCCGGCGGGCTTCCAGCCGAAGTGATTGGCCTTGGAGCCTTTAACGAAGAATACCCCGCTGTCCGGCAGCGTCCCGCCGGTGATCTGCTTCATCAAGGCTTCGGTCGTGTTGACGTGCGACCAGTAGGTCTTATTGTTGCGGATATAGTCGAAATACTGGGGAGCGTTGTGGTGCGCGACGTAGCCGGCGTCGGCCTTGTCGCCACGCGTATTGACGAAGCCCTCTTGGGCCCAGATCCACGGGATTGAAGGCTGTTTCGACGCTGCAAGTGCTACGAGGTCCTTCATCACCTTGCCGGGGCGCGCTTGCGCTGCTTGGGCTTCGGAGGCTCCGCCGAGCGTCATGCCGAGCGAGGCGTAGCTTTGCGGAATTTGGACGGTCGTATCTTTGCTGGTATACGGCCCGGCGAACGGATCGAGGTCCCCATTGATCGGAACGCCGGGACCTTCGCTCCCATTGGAGGCTAGCTTCGGAAACCGATGCTCTTCAGAGATGCCGGCTTGCCCTGCGAACATCGCGACGTTTCCAGGGGACGACGGGCCGGTTTCGGACTGGAAGTAGTAGTCGAAGAGCGAAAAGTTGTGGGCGTACATCCAGAGATACGGGATGGTATCGCAATCGTAGACCGCCATCGTCGTGAGGCCATACTGCCGCGCCGCCGCGGGCTTGAGGCCATAGTTCTTGATGTTGTCTTCCTCTTCACCGGTAAGGAACTTGTTCATGTTGCCGCCGCCAAACTTCTTTTCGAGGATGTAGCGGTCTTGGTCCGGCCCCAGCACGTCGGGGTCGGTGACCTTAAACACCGTTTGCTCTTTGTTGGCGACCTTGTCATATTGCATGTAGCCGTGTTTTCTTGCCAACTGCGTTCGGAGGTTTTCGGCGCCCGGATACGTGCCGAAATAGTTATCGAACGAGTGGTTCTCTTGGAAAATGACGAAGACGTGCTTGATCTTCGCGTGTAGCCTTTGCAGCAGCACGCTGTGCTCTTCTGGTGTCAACCGCGTCGTCTCGATCGTGCCGTAGCCGGTTGCCGGCATCAGGGAAGATGCGCTGTTGCACCCCGACATAACCGACGCGACGAGCGCGCTCGCCGTTAGGGCGGCCGCGAAACGTTGAAGATTCATTCGTGTGCTCCATAGCAGCGTGGCGAAAAGTAGTCCCGCTTAATGGGTTCGGCGAAGTCCTGCGCTTGACTCGTTAACGAAGGCTAAGATTTCTTCAAGCGCGATTATCCCGGATAGCGGGTTCAGGCGCTCTTTGGCTTGGGTTCGAAGCGGGCGAAGCCCTTCGCGGCGATGCCGCTTGCGGCGAAGGCGAGGATCGCCGATGCGATCATGGCGCTGCGAAATCCGGCGGTGTACGAAGCCGACGCCGTAACGACGACCCCGAGGACGGCGACGCCGATCAGCCCCGCGGTTCGTGCTACCGCATTATTGATGCCCGAGGCGACGCCCGAGTGTTCCACGGGGACTGAGTTCATGACCGTCGTGGTTAACGGGGCGACGAAGAGGGCGCCGCCGCACCCCAAGATCGTCGCTGCCGGGAAGAAGGTCGCCCAATAGGAGCCGTCGCTTCCAGGCAAGGCAAAAGCCAGGAACCCGAAACCGGCAAGAATTCCACCGAGAATCAACGGCTTGCGCGCGCCGATTCGGGCGACGAGTCCGCCCGACCAGCGCGATGCCGCGACCATGATGAAGATGAAGGGTAAGAGCGCGGCACCCGCCTGCGTGGGCGTGTAATGGTGGACGTTGATGAGCACGAACGGCACGAAGTAGAGGCTGCCGCCGATTGCGGTGTAGAGAAAGAACGTGTAAATATTGGCCGCGCTAAAATCTCGCGACGCGAAGAGATCGCAACGAACCATCGGGTCGGGCGTGCGCCGCTCGAAAAGAACGAAGGCGCAGAGCATCGCGATCCCGGCGAGCGTGGTGCCGAGCGCGACGGAAGTAATCCGCGCGGCATTCATGGCGATGAGGCCGTAGACCAGCAAACCAAGTCCGGCCGTCGCCAGCACCGCTCCGACAACGTCGATCCGCCGATCGGCCGAGTCGTCACGGCTCTCCGGAACCCCGAACTGCAGCACCACCAGGACGAGGATTGCAAGGGGAACGTTGATGACGAAGACGTAGCGCCACGAAAACTCCTGGGTGAGCCAGCCGCCGATGATTGGCCCGGCGGCCGACGTCAGGGCCGAGAATCCCGACCACAGGCCGATGGCCCGTCCCCGCTGCTCGCCCGAGTAGGCCGCGCTGATCAGTGCAAGGCTGCCTGGCGTCAGGAGCGCTCCGCCGATGCCTTGGACGCAGCGCGCGGCGATGAGCATGTCGATGCTGCCGGCGCGCGCGCAGGCGATCGAAGCGGCCGCGAAGAGCACGACGCCGTACGCGAAGATTCGGCGGCGCCCGTAGAGATCGCCCAGCGAGCCGCCCAGCAGAATGAGCGCCGAGAGTAAGAGCGCGTAGCCTTCGATTACCCACTGGGTTTGGCCGGCTCCGGCGTGAAGTTCGCGCTGAAGCACCGGCAGCGAGACGTTGACCGCGGTGCTGTCGATAAAGGGCATCGCTGACCCGAGGATCGCTACGATGAGGACCCATGGCAGCCTCACCAGGCGCCCTTCTGCACTCGGGTCGAACTTCCCGAGGTGAGCGCACTCCTCGATCGTCCGTTGCGAACGGCAATTTTGGCGGCCGCCGACAATCCGCTCGTGCGCCGCGGGGTCACCCGCTACGGGATGCGATTGGGTGCGCGCCGCTTCGTCGCGGGCGAGAACATCGCCGACTTCTTGCCGGTTGCACGTGAGGCGAACCGGCGCGGGTTTTCAGTCGCGGCGACTCTCCTTGGCGAGAGCATCCGCGACGCGACCGAGGCGACGAGCGTGACCGACGAGTACTGCCGGCTGCTGCAAGCATTTGCGCAGGATAAGGTCGACGCCAACGTCGCCTTCAAGCTTACGCACGTCGGCCTCGATATAAGCCCGGAACTGGCGCTCGAAAATGCATCGCGCATTGCCGCGCAGGCGCAGGCGACGAACAATACCCTGCGGCTCGACATGGAGCAATCCGGCTACGTCGACGCAACGCTGCGGATCTACTGCGCCCTGCAGGAACGCTACGGGTGCGCCGGCTTCGTGCTGCAGTCGTATCTCTATCGCAGCGACGCGGACCTGCGCGCGATGCTGCCCTCCGCGCCGAACGTTCGAATCGTCAAAGGCGCCTATCTCGAACCGCCGTCGCTCGCTTTTCCCGACAAACGCGAGGTTGACGAAAACTACGTCAAGCTCGCCGAGCTGGCGCTTTCGCACGATGGCTATACTGCCATCGCGACGCACGACGCGTCGATCGTGGCTCGCGTCGAAGAGTTCACCGCGGCCCGCGGTGTGCCCAAGCGCGGCCGCTTCGAGTTTCAGACGCTCTACGGCATCGCCGAGGCACTTGCGCGCGGCTTGGTCGATCGCGGGTATCGCGTGCGCCTTTCGATACCGTACGGGTCGTTTTGGTTTCCATACTTGATGCGCCGCCTGGCCGAACGTCCCGCAAACGTCGCGTTCTTTCTCAAGAACGTCTTCGCGCTGCGATGAGCGCTATACGCGGAATCTGGGCGGCGGCGCTCACGCCCGTCACCGCGGATTTTCAACCCGATGCCGCCAAAGCAATCTCGTATTACCGCGAGCTGCTCGAAAACGGCTGCGACGGAATCAACGTTCTCGGAACGACGGGTGAGGCGATGTCGTTTAGTGCCGCCCAGCGGGAGCGGTACATGCAGGCGTTGGCAGCTAGTGGCCTGCCGATGCAACGGTTGATGGCCGGGACGGGCGCGGCATCGCTCGATGACGCCGTTCGCCTAACGCGCGCCGCGCTGGATTGCGGCTTTGCCGCAGCCCTGATCATGCCGCCGTTCTTTTACCGGGACGCACCCGACGACGGGATCGTAGCTTTCTTCGATGCTCTAATGGCTGCCGTGAATCCGCCGCACAAGAGCCTGCTTCTCTACAACTTTCCGCGAATGACCGGAATCACGTTACATGCCGCTTTGGCCGATCGGCTGATGACGGCGTCCGGCGACCGCATCTTCGGAATGAAGGATAGCTCCAACGATGCGCAATTGCAGGCCGAGATCGTGGCGCGCCGCCCCGAAGCCTCGATCTTTCCCGGCTCGGAGAGCGATCTGAGGGAGGCGAAAAGGCGTGGCGCCGCGGGGTGCATCTCCGGCAGCGTGGCGCTCTGGCCCCGGTTGGCAAAGAGCGTCTTCGAAAACGGTGACGAGGCGCAGGCCGGCGAGCTGAAGCGACTGCGCGCGTCACTCGACGGCGTACCGCTAGTCGGCGCGGTGCGCTATCTCACCGCGCGATCGCACGCCGATCCGGATTGGGAGCGCGCGATGGCGCCGCAGGAGCCACTCTCGGTTGAGCGGGGGGAAAGGCTCGATCGCGCGTTAGCCTCGATCTAGCACGCGGAGGCGATCGTTTCTCAATGAGTACGCCGTAAGCTTGCCGTTTTCGTCTGAGCAGTAGACCGAACCGTTGACGACGATCGGGCTCTGCCAGTGAATCCCTCCGATTGTGCCGCCGGCGCTGCGGTTGGCGCTGCTCCAAAGCTCGCTGCCGCTTACAGCGTTGAGCGCGACAATCGCGCCGTCAAACGCTACGAAGACGATGCCGTCGGCGACAACCGGCGACGAACCCTCACCGTAACTGTTCCCCGGACTCGCCTGCCAGATGCCGGCGAGTTCGCTAACACCGGATTTGTTCGTCTTGAGCCGATATGCCGTCACCTCGCTGCTAAATCCTAAGAAGATCCAAGCGTTGTTAGATGTATCGGTCCAGACCGCGGGAGCCGAGAAGAGGCCGCCCGGCAGGTCGACGAGCTGCAGTTCACCTCCGGCGCCCGGCAGCGCGGCGCGATTGAGCAACTTGAGTATCGCGTCCTTGCCGCCTTCTACGATCATGTACGGCGTTTGGCTCGTCGCTTCATCCGGCAAAATTCCCGGCGACGAGCTTCCCAAATCGGTGTCGCCTTCCTGGAGTTGCTTATAGTCGGTAGGCGTGTAACTGCCGAGCAGGCTTGAAAGGTCGGCGCCCAGCGACAACAGGGTGTCGCCGTAGTTATCGCCACCATGGGCCGCATCGAACTCGCCGTTTCCGGTGGCGGCGTAGATTCGGCCGCTCATCGAGGAGTCCGGATCGACGACGACGCCCCCGCGCCCCCAAATTCCAGATCGCTGCGCAGTGCACGTGTGCGCTCTGACGAGTTTGCGATACTTGCTGCAAAGGGAGTTGAAGATGGTTGTCTTCCCAGTGTTCAGGTCGACGGCGACCACGTGGCCGTCGTATGGAGGTGCGTCGCCGTTATAACCTGACGTGACTGCATACAGGTATCCGTTGGCGACGTTGAGCGGCGAGGCGTCCTTCTCGGTTAAGGGCAAGAGCGTGATGCGCGCGGGAAATCCCGGTGCATGCTCCTCGCGGCCCGTTGCTGCGGAGAGCTTATGCACCATACCGTCGATGCCGGGGACGTAGATACTGGTTCCCGACGGGTCTGCGGCCGGCGTCGAATCGGTGACGGTCGAGCCGTGCGTCGTAAAACGCCACACGATCTTACCGGAGGTCGCGTCGATGCCGAGCGTTACGCCGTCCATCCTCGTCTGGAAGAGCATCGGCATCTCCGCGCGACCGATTCGAACGTGTTCGAGCAGAATGGGCGTTGAATCGGCGACGGCGCCGAGCGAAACTTGCCATCGTTTGTGCAAGCGATGGACGTTGCCGACGGTCAACGCGCGTTCGTCAGAATTGAATCCGCTGCGCGCCGTGTCGAACCCGAAGACCGGCCAATTCGTCGCGAAGGCAGGATGAAGTGTCGCAGCGAGGAGCCCGGCTAAAACGGCCGCCGTTGAAAAAGCTCTGCCAGTGGGCGAGTAATTCGGGCTTTCCACCGGCGCTATTTCAGCGAGTACGCCGTTAGGTTACCGCTGTTGTCTGAGCAGTAGACCCAACCGTTGACCACGATCGGGCTCTGCCAATGAATCGATCCGATATTGACGCGAGAGCTCTTTGAGGCGCTGCTCCACAGCTCTTTTCCATTGACCGCGTCGAGCGCCACGAGCGCGTCGTCGAAGGCGACGAAGACGATACCATTGGCGATGACCGGCGACGAGCCTTCGCCTTGACTGTTGCCGGGGTTCGCGCTCCAGACGCTCGCGAGTTGGCTGATGCCCGACCCGTTTGTCTGCAGCTGATACGCCATAACCTCGTTGCTGAAGCCGAGGAAGACCCAGGCATTGCCCGATCCTTGCGTCCAGATGCCTGGGGCCGAGAAGAGACCGCCGGGCAGATCGACCGTCTGCAACTCGCCGCCGACGCCGGGCAGTGCCGCACGGTTGAGCAACTTGAGGATCGCGTCTTTACCGCCTTCGATGATCATATACGGAGTCTGGCTCGTCGCTTGATCGGGCAATATCCCCGGCGACGAGCTTCCCAGATCGGTGTCGCCGTTTTCGAGCTGCTGATAATCGCCTGGCGTATAGCTGCCGAGCAGAGTCGAGAGATCTTGGCTGACCGACAAGAGCGAGTCGCCATAGTTATCGCCGCCCGAGACGGCATCGAACTGGCCGTTTCCGGTAGCGGCGTAGATTCGCCCCCCCATCGAGGAGTCGGGGTCGACGACGGCGCCGCCGCGCCCCCATATACCCGAGCGCTGCTGCGAGCACGTGGTCGCCTTGATCAGCTTCTTGTAGGTGCTGCAGAGCGAGTTGAAGACGGTCGTCTTCCCACTGCTCAAGTTGACGGCGACGACATGGCCGTCGTACGGCGGTGCGTCGCCATAGTAGCCTGACGTTACCGCATAGAGGTAACCGTTGGCGACGTTGAGCGGCGATGCGTCCTTCTCGGTCAAGGGCAAGCGCGTGATCCGCGCCGGAAACCCGGGCGCGTGCTGCTCGCGGCCCTTGGCGGCGGAAACCTTGTGCACCTTGCCGTCAATGCCCGGGACGTAGATGCTGGTGCCCGACGGATCCGCGGCCGGCGTCGAATCGGTGACCGTCGAGCCGTGCGTCGTAAAACGCCACACGATCTTGCCGGAGTTCGCGTCGATGCCGAGCGTCACGCCGTTGGTCGTCGTTTGAAAGAGCATCGGAACTCCTGCTCGCCCGACCTGGACTTTGTCGAGAAGAATCGGCGTCGAATCGGCGACGGCGCCGAGCGAGATTTGCCACCGCTCGCGTAAACGATGGACGTTACCGACGGTCAATGTGTGTTCGGCGGTGTTGAATCCGCTGCGAGCCGGGTCGAATCCGAAAACCGGCCAACTCGTCGCGCCGGCGGGTAGGAGCGTCGCGGGAAGAAGGCCGGCGACGGCGGCCAATGTCAAGAGTGGTCTGGCCATGGCGAGGACTTCGGCGAGGAGGGCGTCAAGGTCTGCTTATGACGGAGTCGAGCAACGCATCGGATTTGACGCCGCCCGTCCAGAACGTCGTCGAGGACGTGCCGGGCTGGCAGCAGGTCCAGCCGCGAATTCCCGACACATTGCAGCGCCGAACCCTCGAGAAACGCCGCAGCATTCGCGAAATAGTTTTCGGAATGCAAGACGGCATTCTGACGACGCTGGGGATCATTACCGGCGTTGGGGTCGCCGAGGGAGATCGGAGCGCCGTCTTCATTAGCGGCTTTCTCGCGCTATTTGCCGGTGCACTTTCAATGGGCGTCGGGGAGTATCTCGGGCGGAAGGCCGAGCGCGAGGTCGTGCAGGCTACCATCGACATGGAGAAACGCGAGATGGAAGCCGATCCGCAGGGCGAGTTCACCGAACAGGTGGCGTACTATAAGCTCAAAGGCTTCAGCGCGCAAGAAGCGGAGATGATCGTCAAGCGATTGACGCAGCACCCCGAAATTTACCTTTACGAGATGGTGCGCGACGAGTTTGGCATCGACCCGCGGGAAGCCGAGAACACGGATCTGTTGCGAGGGCCTGTCGCAATGAGTGGTTCGTTTGCCATCGGCTCGCTGCTTCCGATCCTGGCCTTCACGCTGCCGTTGTCGGTTTTCGCATCGACCCTTACGTCGCTACTTTTTGCGCTCGCCGGCCTCTTCGCCGTCGGGTATTTTGCCGGAACGCTCAGCGAGCGAAGCCCAATCGGCAGAGGCGTCGAGGTGGCGATGTACGGCTGCGTCGTCTTCGCGCTCTCGTATCTCGCCGGTCATTTCATTCCGCCGCTCTTCGGCCACGCACCGGTTCCCATTGGCGGTTAGTCTGGCCCACGCGCTGGCCGCGGGCGTCCTTCAAGCCGCGATGTTTTTCTGGGATAGCCTGTTTGGCCTGATCTTCGGCTTTCTTATCTCCGCGATCGTGCAAGTGATGTTGACGCCGGCGACGATGGAGCGTTACCTGGGCCCAGGGCTCAAAGGGCTGCTGTACGCCGCGGGCTTCGGCGTGATTTCGTCATCGTGCTCGTACGGAGCAGCCGCGGCCGCGCGCGGTTTCTATCGCAGCGGCGCCGATATCCGCGCGGTCTGCGCGTTCCTCGTCTCATCGACCAATATGAACGTTGCGATTCTGATTCTGTTTTGGTCGCTGCTGGGGTGGCGCTTCGCCTTCGCGGAGTTTTTCGGCGGCGTCATCATCATCGCCGTGGTGACGCTGGGGCTGTCGCTGTTCTTCGGCAACGGGCAGCTCGCGCGGCTGCAGCATGAGTACATCCTTCCCCTGAGCGTGTCGAAGGGTCAGGATGGCAATGAAGCTCAGGACGCCGGTGAGGGGGGATGCGAGCATCACCATGGAGCGCCGCCGGAGCGAGGATGGAGCGCGGTTGCGGGGACGGCTCTCGGCGACGTGCGAATGCTGCGCACCGAACTGATCGTCGGCTATTTGATCGCGGGCTTTGCCGCGGCGCTGGTTCCGCCGGGCGCGCTCGCGGCTGCGCTGCGCGAGGTCGGCTCCGTGCCGTTTATCGGCTACGTGCTGCTGCTGATCGTGGGGCTGCTGATCGCCGTCGCGACCTTCGTCTGTTCGATGGGCAACGTGCCGGTGGCGCGATATCTCGCCAACGCCGGCATCCCGCTGGGCGCCAACACCACTTTCATTTACGGCGATCTGTTGATTCTGCCCCTCATCGCAATCTACCGCAAGTCATTTCCCGACCGAATCACGTGGGCGTTCGTCGGCCTTTTTGTCGCCGGCGCGATGCTGGCCGGCGCGATCATGGAACGGCTGATCGGCGGCGGCACCGCAGCAATGACGGCCGCTTCGATGACGCTCAACGACCGCTTCACCTTCGTTTCGAACATGGTTGCGCTGGCGGCGGTCGCCGCGCTGGCGCTTGCCACGCTCGTCACTCGGGGTCGCCGTGCGAAAACGGTTTGACGTGCGTGATGAAGTACTTAGCGTCGTGTTTTGACGGGATTACGGTGAACGCGCGTGGCTTTTGGTTGTAGTCGAAGACGTCGTCGATGCTGGTTGCCCGCTGGTCGGTCGTCCCGAGCGATCCGAGGCTGAAGTTGTCCTCGACGTATTTCAGGATGCTGCCGAACTCATATTGCGTATGCGAGACATACCCGGCCTGGCTCGATTTCCCGAGCTTGGCGTACGGCGAGACCACGATCATCGGCACGCGGAGTCCCAAGCCGCCTTGATCGTCGCGACATTGCGATTTCGAGAGGCACGGAGGCGCGGCGTTATCATAGAGGCCGCCCCAGTCGTCCCAGAGGATGACGATCGCCGTCGAGTTCCAGTACGAGCTTTGCCCAACAGCATTGACGACGCTGGCAACCCAAGCGGGGCCATCATCGATGGTTCCATCACCGATATGATCGGAGTTTTGATCCTCCGGAATCACCCACGAAACCGCGGGTAACGAATCGCCGGAGATGTCGTTGAAGATATTGGTTTCGGGCATGGAGACGTTGGTGCCCCACTCCTTGCCGTAGCGCACGGGATAGATTACGTCGAAGGCGTTGAGCAGCGCGCCGGCGCAGCCCTTGCACCGCTGGCTGCCGGGGCAGTCGCCCCCCGACGGCGACCCAATGAAGCAAGGGGAGTAATACTTCCAGCTCACTCCCGCGGTGTCGAGCAGATCGCGCAGCGTTTCGTAGCTGGAGCTTCCGTCTGGAAAGACGTTCGTGCACGGGGCCGGGCCGGCATCTTCTTCCCACTTGAGCGAGGTCGTGATGAGATCCGTTTCGCTATTAGCGTTTCCGTCGCAGCCCCAGGGTTCTTGAGTAGGCGTATCGATGAGGCTGGCGCTGCTGCCGTAGGGGCCGTCCAGCGCCGAACCGCCGCGAATCAAATCTTGATGCGCCGTGAAGCTGCCGCTGCCTTGGGTCTGGAAGGTCGCGTCGGCGAGCACGTACTGCTCCGCCATATCCCAATACGGCGCGATGTCGGTTGGATTGACATACTGGTAGGGGTAGACGTTTGGCAAACCTGGCCCCCCGGTCCAGTTCCTCTGGCAAGCGCCTTCAGGTTCGTAGTTGAACCCGTCCATCTTTCCGCCGTCATAGGCGGCGTTGAACGAGTAGTAGCAGTGCCCGATGTCGTGGTTTGGCGTTGGGATCAGCCCTTGTTCTTTGAGCTTGACCGACTTCTCGACCCACTTGCCGCCTTTTTTGACCTTCTCTTTACCAACCTTGGTGCTGTTGGTGCCCGGAAATCCCGCGAAGAAGTTATTGAAGCTGCGGTTCTCCTGAACGATGATGACCACGTGTTGGATCGGTGAGCTTCCGGAGCCATGCCGGTGAAGTGACAGGCTGTTGGCAAGCTGCGGGGTGGTGCCGGCACCGCCGCACGCTGCTAGAGCCGCCATCACGCCCGCAAGAATTACACGCCGGCCAAAATCTACTACTCCCATCGAGCTCCTTCCTAAGACCACGAACCGTCGCTTTCGACGCCGGGGTCCGCCCATCCTAAGCTCCACAAGCGGGCAGCCGGTTGCGGAACCCGTTTTTGGGTAATCTGCAGCATGCCTTTGATCGAAATCGTCCTCGTACTGGTCGTCGTCGGGGTCCTGCTCTGGCTGGTAAACAGCTACATCCCGATGGCCGGCCCGATAAAATCGCTGCTGAATGCCGTCGTCGTCATCGTGATGGTAATCTGGGTCCTCAAAGTTTTCGGCCTCTGGCACTACGTCACGCACCTTCGCGCCGGGTAAGTTCCCGTCGCCGGGTATTGGGGCCGGGTAGGGGGAATCGAATCGAATGAAGATTGGTGTCGCTCTTACCAGCACGGTCGCTGCAGTCGCGCTCTTTGCCGCATCGTCGCCCTTCGCGGCGGCGGCGCCGAGCGGCTTAGCTTGGGATTCGGTATCGAAGCTGGCGATGAATACCGACCCGTCCACGCTGCAGCCGGGCTCGTTTGACGACGACTACTCTGCCGCAGCCTCGGCGCAGCCGCCGGCTTCGGGAGGGGGCGGACTCTTCGGCCAGCTCAGGCAGAGCATCTCGAATGCCCAGAGTGCGGCGCAGATGATGCAGACCGGGATGGCCCAGAAGCACTACGTGGCCGGTTCGAAAGAGCGCACCGACCTGGTCGCGATGCAAACCGCAACCATTACCGACTGCGTCGCGCGCACGATCACGACCCTCAATCTGCGTAACAAGACCTATCGCGTCGTCTCGATGGACCAACCGACGACCGCCTCTTCGGGGGGAAGCAGCCCCGGCGGATCGGCGCCGAAGGACGACGGTACGAGAATCGCAATCTCCGTAGCAAATACCGCGCTGGGCGCGCGAGCGGTCGGGGGCGAGCAGACCAACGGCTACCGGTCCGAAACGACCATCACTGAGACGAAGCCCACCGGCGAGTCGCATACGCAAAACTTGAACGTCGTCGGATATTACACGGCTTTTACGCAGCCGTTTCCGCACTGCTCCGGCTCCCGTCCGTGGTCGGGCGACTCGATGTCGCCTGGCCAAGGCATGGCGATGATGGCGGCCGCCTCAAAGGTGATGCGCGAGCTGGCCACCGCCGGCATCGACAAACGGTTTAGCCTCACGCAAAGCGGGCCGATGCTGCCCTTCGGGAACTTCTCGATGTACCAAGCCGTTACGCTTGCCGCGAAGAACGGTCAGGGCGCGGCGTTCGTCACCGAGCGCGGGCACGTTCACCCGGTTGACGTAAGCGATCCGGTTTTCAGCATTCCCAGCGACTTCACGCAAGAGCGATAGCCGGCATCGCTCAAGGAATAACTCGAAAGATCGTTCCGATTCCGCTGCTGCCGCCGAGCGACGCGGTGCCACAGAGCGCACCGTTCGCGAAGACCAGCGTGCCCCAGGGGTGTGCTCCGCCGGAGATGTCGTTGAAGATATTGGTTTCGGGCATGGAGACGTTGGGCCGGCGTTTGCCGGGGCCGGATGGAATGCTCGTTGCGCGCGAGCAGCCGGCAGCGACGATGCAGAGCTCGTGCAACGGTACGCGCGTGCATGTTAGACCTTTCCGCGTAGCATGACGCGTGCGGCATTCCAGCCGGCCGCGCCCATCACGCCGCCGCCGGGATGCGCGGCCGCGCCGCAAAGATAGAGCCCGCGAATCGGCGTTGTGTAATCGGCAAAGCCGGGAACGGGGCGAAACGCAAAGAGCTGATGCAGCGGCATCGCGCCTTGAAAGATGCTGCCGCCGGTGAGGCCAAACGTCGTCTCGAGATCCACGGGCGTAAGGATCTGTCGATCGATTACCGAGTCCTTGAATCCGGGCGCATAACGTTCGACGACGTCGAAACAGCGGTCGGCATACTCGTTGCGCAGCGCGTCGGTCCACGGCCCTTGCGCGAGACGATAGGGCGCGTACTGGGTGAACATCGACATGAGGTGCTTGCCCGGCGGTGCGACGCTCGAGTCGAGCGAGGACGGCATCGTGCACTCAACGACGGGCTCGCGTGAAAAGCCGCCGTACTTCGCGTCGTCGTAGGCGCGTTCGATGAAATCTTGGTCCGGGCAGAGATGCACGGTGCCAAAGTGTTGAGGACCCGGTTCGTGGCCGGGTAAAGCGGTAAAGCTTGGCAATCGCTCGAGCGCGATGTTGATCTTGCACGACGCGCTGCTGTACGAAATGCGAGCGACGGCATCGCGGAAATCGTGCGGCAGCTCGGCGGGCTCCAACAACTGCTCGAAGGTAACGTGGCAGTCCACGCCGCTGGCGACGCGTTTGGCGCGAAACTCATCGCCGTTTGCAAGTGCGACCCCGGCGACGCGCCCGTCGCGGGTCAGAATGCGCGCGACTTCGGCCTCGGTCTTGATCTCGACGCCGAGCGCCCGCGCGGCGCTTGCGAGCGCCTGCGTCAGGCCGCCCATGCCGCCGCGCACGTAACTCCAAACGCCTCGCTTGCCGTTCGTCTCGCCCATCACGTGATGGAAGAGCACGTAGGCCGTGCCGGGCATCGAGGGCGCCATAAATGCGCCAATGATCGCGTCGGTTGCGATCGTGCCTTTGAGTTCTTCGGATTCAAACCAGCGGTCGAGAATCGGACGCGCCGCTCCGGTAAGCACTTCGATCGCTTCGCTCATCCCGGGTCCAAGGCGCTGCAGCGCGCGACCCATCTTGCCGGCTTCGAGCAGATGTCCGATATTCGGGCGAAGGACGTTGGGCGGAATCTGCGTGAGCGTCGGCTCGACGACCGACGCCACCCGTTCGAGCATCGCCTCGTAGCGTGGATAGCTTTGAGCGTCCCGCCGGCTGAACTTCGCGATTTCCTCGACGTCGCGGGCGGTGCCGGTTCCCAACATCAGATAGCGTCCGTCCAAGAACGGCGAAAACGACGCCGGGTTGCGCTCGATCGCTTCGAAGCCGTGATCCTTTAGACGCAGATCGGCAATGATTTCGGGGCGGAAGAGGCTGTTCACATACGCTGCCGTCGAGACTTTGAAGCCGGGAAACGTCTCTTCGGTCACGCACGCTCCGCCGACGATGTAGCGCCGCTCGAGCACGAGAACGCGCCACTTCGCCCGGGCGAGATAGCAGGCGGTCACGAGGCCGTTGTGGCCGCCGCCGATTACGATTGCGTCGTACTCCACTAAGCTCCCATGATCGGAAGGTAGTGGCGGTCGAATGCGCTCAGCAAGCCTTCGGCGTTCGCGTACGGTCCGGGCGAATAGGCGCGCGAGCTTAAGCCCAACTGCGTCAGTTCGTTAACGTGCCAGTCTTGCCGGTTCGTCAGGTCCCAGAACTCCGCCACATCGCCGGGGTCGAAATCGGGTTTTGCCATCGCATTCGGGTCGAAAAGCCAGGCACAGACGACTTCCGTGCGATCGATGGCCAGCGGCTTGCAGTAGTGCACCATGACATAATCGGGGTGCAGACTCAGCAGCAGTGACGGAAAGATCGTGTAGTAATACGTCCGGTTGAGATCCTCGCCGGCGACGTTTCCCACCGGCTCGCGCGAACTCCGTCCGCTCGTTGTGAGGCTCGTGCCGGGCTCGCGCAACTCGGAGTAGCCCCCGAGGAACGGTCCCTCCGAAAGGTCGTTGTGCCCGCTATCCGAGGGCGACAGCTTTTCGAGTTGCGGATGGACGAGCGGGCAGTGATAACACTCGGAATAGTTGAGAAAGATGAGCTTCCAGTTGCATGCGACCTCGTAGGTGATGCTGCCCGCCGTCTTGAGATTTGCGACGTTCCAGCGCGAGAAACGGCCCATCAGCGGCGCAAAGACTCGCTCGAACTCGAAGGACGACTTGAGGTTGATAAAAATGAAGCCTTCCCACAATGCGACCGCGGCTTCTTTGAGTGGGTACTCCATGCGGTCGAAGCCGGGGACTTCCAACATGTTGCGCGCGATCTTTAGCTCGCCGCCGAGCCCGTACGTCCAGGCGTGATACGGGCACTGGATCGAGCCCGTAAAGTGTCCCGAGGCTTCGCTGCAGAGGCGCGTTCCACGGTGGCGGCAGACGTTGTAAAAGGCGCGAACCTTGGCGTCGGTGTCGCGCGTGACGATCAAACTCTCTCCGGCGCGCTCGGTCGTGAAAAAATCGCCGGGCCGGGTCAGCGATTCTTCGCGGCCGATGCAAAGCCACTCGCAATAGAAGATGCGCTCTTGCTCTTCGGCAAAGACGTCGGGCGAGGTGTACCACACGGCGGGCAGCGTCCTGGCTCCGGGGTAAACGCTCGGCCTTGCAAATGTTTCCATCACGCTTCAGGCCTTTCTCAGAGCGCTGACGGAATCCGCTGTTGCGCATTGAACGGCCACGGAATGGGGCATCCACGGCCGCACGAGTACGACGTCGTCGTTTTGGGCCTCGGCGTCATCGGCAGCGCCGCGGCTTACTGGTCGGCCAAACGCGGCGCGCGGGTACTAGGGCTCGAACAGTTCGAACTCGGCCATGCACGCGGCAGCTCCCACGATCGCTCGCGCATCATTCGCCTATCGTATTTCACGCCGGCGTACGTGCAGATGGCGAAGGAGGCCTATCGCGCATGGGCGTCGCTCGAAAGCGATGCCGGCGAGCAGCTGATCGTTAAGACCGGCGGCCTGGATATCGGGCCACGCGGCAGTCCGGTTAGAATGTCCGAGCGCATCAGCTCGCTGCGCGCCTGCGGGGTTGCCTTCGAGGAGCTCGACGCCGCCGAGATTCGCAAGCGTTGGCCGTGCTGGCGCGTCGGCGACGAGGTTCACGGACTCTTTCAAGCCGACGCGGGCATCGTTGCCGCCGAGCGCGCAACCGACGCCCTTCGACGCGTGGCCGTTGCCTTTGGCGCGACGCTGCTCGATCTCACGCCGGTGACGTCGCTGCGCGCGTCCGCTGGAGAGATTGAAATCGAAGCCGGCGGCTACCGCTATAGCGCGGGCAGACTGATCGTTGCTGCCGGCGCCTGGACCAATGCCGCGCTCGCACATTTTGGCCGGAGCCTATCGATCGAAGTAACGAAGGAGCAAGTGATCTATTTCGTCCCGCGCGATCCGGCCGCGTTCACTCTTGGTGAGTTTCCGCTTTGGATCTGGCAGGACGAGCCGTCGTTCTACGGCTTTCCGATATTCGGCGAAACGAAAGCCGTAAAGATCACGCAGGACTCCGCGGGCAAAACGGTCGACCCGCAAACGCGCGGCTTCGAAGAGGATGCGGGAATTACGACGCGGGTCAAAGGCTTTCTCGAGCGGTACTTGCCGGCCGCGCTCGGGCCGGTCGATTTAGTGAAGTCGTGCCTCTACGCGCGCACTCCGGATCGCGACTTTGTGATCGATGCGCTGCCCGGGCATCCCAACGTTTGCGTCGCGGTGGGCGACGGACATGCGTTCAAGTTCGGGAGCCTCATCGGGCGGATCCTCAGCGACGGCACGATCGAAGGATGCGATCTCACCGCCTTCAAGATCACGCGCCCAGATCTGTCACGCCTTGACACGGGCGAACACGATGAGCGTCCGGCAGCAGATCGGTGACTTCGCGACCGTCACGCTGAGCTGGTCGTTACCGCTCCCAATAAGAAAGACCGCCCTCTCCTGAGGCGCGGTGATGTGCGAGCGTTCCGATCCCGGCGGTAGGTTCTTATTGTAAAAGGCGTAGACCGTTTCGAATGAGTCGCTCGTCGAATAGGCGCTCTCGGAGACCGGGCCCGCACCGGGGTAAACCGGCGCGGCCGACGGCGCGCTTTGCGTCAATGGGGTGTTCGCAGCCGAGGAGTTGGAGGAACCGTGAGAACAACCCACCGCCGCTGCCAGGACGAGGGCGACGGCGGGTGCATAGCGTTTCACTTGCTCGTCAGATCCGAGAACTTGGCGGCGGTTCCATTGGCGGCGCGTTGCTTCGCGATGACGTCCTTTTGCTGCTCCAGGTACGTGACGAGCGAATCCATCCCGTCGGCAAGCCGGCGATTCGCGGCCGGCCAGCGGCTAGGGTCGATAAGTGCGACGTTGGGGTAGATCGCGTGCAAATCGCCGATCCGGCGCCCCTCGCGTTGCACTTGGCGCACCGTTGCGATGAGACGATTTGGATTGCCGAACGCATATCCGTTGATCCAAGTGCCGACGGTTTGCATAAAGGCATTACCGGCCGCTTGCAGCTCGAAGCCCGAATCGCCGACGCTTCCAATCTTGGACGTGTCGAGAAACACGCTAACTTGGCGCGCCCGATACTGCGCCGTGTAGAACCAGTAGACGGCTTCATTCCGGTAGCCCAGGTCGTAAAGACGAATCGCCCCGACGTAGAGTTCCGGAAAACTAAGCCGCTGCCACTGCTTCTTCATGGCTCCGATCGTCGCAAGAACTTGCTTCGTATTGCTTGATGCTAGCCCCGAACTGAACCGGCCGACGTGGATAGTGGGACCTTTTGAAGCGTAATAGGGCGTGACGTAGGCGTCGATGTGCGCCGGATCGATGCCGGCCTGGACCGATCGGGGAACGCCGGCCGTTGTGCGGTTTGCCTTCGTTGCGGCGCAGGCGCTGGCGTCCCTGTTGAGCTCCTGGTTGGTCTCGGGGTCGTCCGGCGACATCTTTATGAGTTGGTCGTCGGTGTGCGCGCGCTCGAGGGTGGCTGCGACGCAGCCGCAGAGCGCTTCCGAAGCGCCGGCTTGCGCCGTGCACGACTTGATGAAGTTCGATTTGAACGACGAGCGGAATCCGCTATGAAATCCGCCCGCCGCGCTCTGCAACGCGTTGCAACCAACCAAGGTGACGCCGATCATGCCGAGCGAAGCGGCGACCTTGACCCCAATATTCAGACGCATGTTGATACTCTCTCGCGCATCAGTTTAGTGTGCTAGGGAGTTGGGCCCGTCGAGCGTGGTGTACGGCCCTTCGATCGTGCGGAGCGGCGTCGCGTTGCCGTTGGCGCTGCGGGGGAACTCCTTGATGGTGTCGTTGCTAAACTCAGCGGCATAGATGTGGCCCTTGGAATCCGCCATGACGCCCGCCGGATAGCTCGCTGATGTGATCCGCGCAACCGGCGCGACGTTGCCGACGGCCCCCTTAGCGAAGACTAGGATCCCCGAGGACTCGTCTGCGACCAAGAGGCGGCCACGATTGTCGAATGCGAGGGCGAATGGTTTCGAGAGGCCGGAATAGCTTCCGCCAATGACGCCGAGAGGTGTGGCGTTGCCACTGGCGCCCTGGGCGAAAACGACGATCGTGCCGGAGCCGTTCGCCACGAAGAGCTCGCCCTTGGCGTTCACGGCCACCCCGAACGGCTCGCTGAGCTGCGTGTTGCTGCCGGCGATCGTGTTGATAGGCGAGACGTTCCCGGAGGCGCCGGCCGCGTATTCGGTGACATCCTCATTGCTGTAGCTGCTCGCCCAGAGATGGCCGGAGGGGTCGACGGAGAGGCCCTCGGTCGGACCGAGGTTCGAGTTGGAGCCGCCGATGATTCTGGACGGCTTGACGTTGCCGTTGGCATGAGCGCCGAAGACGGCCACTTGAGTCCCGCTGTCGTTAGCTACGTAGATGTTCCCGGAGGCGTCCGCGGTGAGAGCGTCGGGATCGATCAACGTCGTCTTCGACCCGGCGATCGTCGCGATGGGCGCTACGTCACCGTTCGCCGTCGATTCGAACGAGACAACGCTGCCGCCGTCGCGGTTTGCCGCAAACATGCGGAATCCGCCGTGCAGTGGCGCTGCCTGGGGCGGCGATTGGCTGGCGGCGCCGGGGACGAAAGGGCCAGTGGCGGTCTGCCCGGCGCAGCCGGCGAGACCCACCACGATCACGAGGGCCGGAATGCCTCGGCGGCAGAGGATCGACGTGGACATAGTTTGCTCCTCAAAAAAAAAAGAAAGGGGTTGAGCGACCAGGCCTCATGGTAGCGGGGCCGCCGTACGGAAACGTTCGCCTGGCCGGGGAGGCGGCCGCTGGGTTCGAGAAGGCAAGGTCGGGAGGGCAAAGCCGTCGCCAAGGTGAGCGAGCTCCGTGCACCGCCAGCCAAAGCGCGCGGGCGTCTTGAGTTCCGGTTGTTCGGCCATCTGGAGGTCGCGCTTGACGGCGACCGCTTTACGCTGCCCACGCCGCGGAAGTCGCTGCAGGTCCTTACCTATCTATTATTGCACCGGGCGACGGCGGTATCGCGTGAGTATCTCGCCTTTCTCCTGTATCCCGACGACGAAGAAGGAGCGGCGCGAGCAAAACTGCGTGCGACGCTCAGCGAGCTTCCGAAAATCTTGCCGCAGCCGTCGGAGCGGTACGTCTCGATCGAGACCGACAAGGTCGCATGGAACCCCGATGCCGACCTGTGGCTCGACATAGACGCGTTCGTAGCGGCGGCGGCCGATCGCAACCGCCTCGGCGAAGCGATCGAGCTTTATCGCAACGACTTGTTGCCTGAGGTCTACGACGAATGGCTCGACGTCATTCGCGAACGCTATCGCGACACATATCTGCGTTGCCTCGCCGAACACGCTTCAGAGGCGCGGCGAAACGCGAATCTCGGACTCGCGATCGAAACGGCGCGCAAAGTCTTAGCGATCGATCCCTGGCGCGAGGATATGGTGCGGCGCATCATCGCGATGCGCTACGAGAGCGGCGATCGTGCCGGTGCGCTCAGCGAGTACGCGGCATTCGCCAAACGCTTACGCGCGGAGATGGACGCGGAACCGATGGCGGAAACCGTGGCCGTTGCCGAGCGAATTTCGCGCGGCCAAGCCGTCGCCGACGAAGACCCTGTCGAGGAACGGTTGGCGACTGCGGGTGAATCGGCGGTGTTGCCATTCGTCGGGCGGCGCGACGAGATGGAACGCTTGCTGGAAACTTGGAACCGCGTGGGGCGTGGCCGCGGTGCTTGCGCGTTCGTCGGTGGCGAGCCGGGCATTGGAAAGTCGCGGCTCGCGTTGGAGTTCGCACACGCCGTAGAAGATCGCGGAGGGCGCGTGGTCGTCGGCACGACCAGCTCCCCCGAAGCGGTACCCTATGAATGCGTCGTCGATGCGCTGCGCTCGGCGCTTCCGCTGGTCGCAGCGCTGCGGCCCAGCATGGCGCTGGCCTGCGTGGCCACGCTCTTACCCGAAATCTCCGCGCGCCTCGCACTCCCCGCCATTGCGCGGCTGGATGCCGAGAGCGAACGCATCCGGTTGCTCGAATCGCTCTTCCGCTGCATCGCGGATCTCGCCAAGCCGCGCCCGCTGCTGTTGATTCTCGAAGATCTGCACTGGGCGCAGCCCGCTTCGATCGAATTGTTGCAGTTTTTGCTGCGGCGCATCAGCGGCGTGCCCGTTATGATCGTCGCGACGTATCGCGACGAGGAATCGCAGCGCCTGCATGCGTTTCATCGGCTGCGCCGCGAGGCCCGCGCAACCGCCGGCGCACAGAGCATGTGGCTGAGCCGGCTCTCGGTCAGCGAAGCTGAAGAACTGCGAGTCGCGGTGCCCGACGTGCGCGATCGTCCCGCCGAGTCGCTGGTTGCCGCTTCGGGAGGCAATCCGCTCTTCCTGACGCAGCTCGTCGTAGACGTACGCAACGGCGAGGCGGGCACGGAGCCTGCGTCGCTGCAAGCGGTCGTCGCGCGCAGCGTCGAGCGGCTCTCGGAATATGCGCGCACGGCTGCCGAGATCGCCGCGTGCATCGGCGATCGCTTCTCGCGCGATGCCGTGCGCGAGGTGAGTGCGTGGGACGAAGCCGCTCTCACCGACTCGCTCGACGAGCTGCTCGACCGGCGGATCATCCGCGAGGCCAGCGGACGGGGCTTTCTCGAGTACGCTTTCACGCACCATCTCGTACAGGATGCGATCGCTGCGGGTGTCCCGTCCAAACAGGCCGCCGTCCGGCGCCGGCGTGTTGCCCGAGTGCTCGAAAAACTCTACCCCGAACGCTTCTCGGAACTCTCGGCCTCACTTGCGGGGCATTACGAGTTTGCCGGCGACGTTGCAAACGCGGCGCGTTGCTACTTGGAGGCGATTCGCCGATCGATTTCGATTGGAGCGCTTCACGAGGCGCGAGCGCAAGGCGAACACGCACTTGCGCTCGACGCTGCGGCGCGCATGCGGGCGGATCTTCTGCTGGAAAGCGTGACGATAGAGTCTCGGAGCGGCGACCTCGACTCGCGGAATGCGGCGCTGCTGGCGTTGGAAAGCGTCGACATGGAACTGGGCGATCCGGAAGTTCATCGGTCGACCCTGCTCCATCGGATGGAGTTTGCGACGACCGCCGGCGATCGCGTTATGTTGGAGCAAGCGGCCGCCGCTCTGCGCGCGTGCGTCTCCGATGACGATGCACTAGGCAGCGCGGCACTGCACCTGGCCGAGGGAGAAATGGCTTTCGCCCTGGGCCGCTTGGCGGAAGCGTACGACTCGGCCAACGCCGCGCTGACCTGTAGCCGGACGGCGAAGGACGAAGCCGGCGCGACCCGTGCGCTTTGCGTTTTGGCACAAGTAGAGGCTCATCAGGGTCATTTGTCGGCAGCCGAGGGATTATTCGACGAAGCCGCACAGGCTGCGGAACGGGCCGCCGATCCGGTCCTCGAACTGCTCGCGCTGAGCAGCGGCTTTACCGTCGCGTATCAGCGCCGCGACATCCGGCGCTGCCACGCGCTGAGCGCGCGCTGCTTGGAACTGGCAATAAAACTAGGCGATCGGCTCGCCGAGGCGCAGGCGCACGGGCGGCTGGGGGTTACGCTCGATGCAGAGGGCGCAGGCTACGCGCAGGCGCGACAACACTACGCGGCCGCGGGGCGCATCTACGCTGAAAGCGGATACCTTGCCGGGAGCGCGGGCCAGCTACTGAATCAAGCCTTACTCGAGATGAGGCTCGGCTTTTTTGAGCGGGCGCGCTCCTTCACGGAAAGGGCCATCGAGCTTTTCGAACGCGCGAGCGACGGGCGTGGGAGAGTCGGGGGACTCTCCAACCTCGTGTTTATGCGCGCCTATACCCGGCAGGTCGCCGGCGCGCGGGAAGCGGCGGAGTTGGCGCTCAAACTCGCGCGCCAGCTTGGCTTCGGATTGATCGAGGCATCGGTCATGGAGAATCTCGCGTTCGCGGAGGCGGTGGCCGGCAACTACGTGCGGGCGATCGAACTCACCGAGGCATCCTTCGAGTTGCGCTCGCATTCAGAGTCGCAGGTGTGGTCGAGCACGACACTGGCCAACCTTGCGCTTTGGCAGGCGGCGCTCGGGAATCTCCCGGCAGCGCTCGACGCGGTGCAACGGCTGCTCGCCGACGACGACTCCATCATGCGGGCAACGGACTGGCCAACGCATTGCTACTGGGCGGCGGCGCAGATTTTTCGCGTTGCGGGGGATTCCCCCGAGGCGGCACGCGCGCTCAAGCGAGCCAAGAGCCTTATGAAAGCTACGGCTGGCGAACTCGAGCCCGAAGATCGCGAGAGCTACTTGGCAATTCCCTGGCACGTCGATTTAGCGCGAGCGGCCGAAGCCAACGTCTGGCCCGATCCGCCAAGATAGGCCTATCTGATGGTAAAGACGCGGTCGAGCCCCGTGACCGAAAGCGTCCTGAGAATCTCCTCGCGACTCGAGCGAAGCACGATCTGAGCGCCCTTGAGGCGCGCACGGCGCAGTAGTGCGATCAAGCCTCGCAGCCCCTCCGTATCGAGGACGACGAGGGTGTCGAGGTCCAGGACGACCTGCTCGGCCCCCCGGAGCAACTTCGCGTCGACGGCGGCTTCAACCGCGGCGTAGTTCGCGGGAAGATAATCGATCGAGGCGTCTTCGACGCTTCGTTCCGGCGAGCGCATGTAACGCGGGCATCGTGCGTAGCGCGGGAAGAGGGTGAACGCGGACATCGAGCGGCTCCTTCACGGTGTGGGTGATTCGGTGCCCATCGTACCCGACGCGCCGTACGAGAACGTTCGCTCGGCCCGCCGGCCGCCGGAAACGGCCTCAGGAGCCTATAGGCTCCTACGCTCCGAAAAAGCGCAAAACGATAAGGAATCCGGCGCCGAATATGAATGCCCCCAGGAGGACCGTGACCGGGACCGTCAGCACCCAAAAGCCAAGACGAGCGCTCCGATCAGGAACGCCGCCGTGGGTGAGATTCATCGGCGGTCTGATCGGCGTCCGCATCGGTGAAAGCCGCGCCAAACAGTACGAAAAAGGGCTGCGCGAAGGAGGCATCGTCGTGGCGGTGCGGCCCAAATCCAAAGAGCACCGCGCCGAAGTACGGCGCGCGCTTGATCGCGACGTCGAGTACGCGGGAGAGACGCGTAGCCAATAACCCGAGTTCCGTTAGCGGCGGCCGGAAGTTCCGGCCGCCGCGCTCGCTTTGCGGCGGCCTCGAACGTAAATAGTAAGGCCGGTAACGAGTACCAGCACGGTCATCCCGACGACTTTCACAACAGCGAGCGTTTTGTTGGGATCGTCGGCGGCCGGAAACCCCGCAAAAACGATCGCGACCAGCGTTGTGGCCAGCCCGATCAGCGCGGCGACAGAGACCGTTGCAGCTCCGCCGGGGATCCGAATCTCGCTGGACGCTCCGGTCGCGCCACGAAGTTTCAGTGCGGAAGCGAATAAGAAGAGGAACGGCAGCAGCGTGATGATGACCGTCGAGCTGACGAGGACGTCGTACGCGCCGTTCACGCTCGTGCCGCCCTGGCCTAAGAAGATGAAGAGCGCAGCGATGACGGCCTGCGTAACCAGCGCGGCGACGGGCGAACCCCAACGCGGATGCATGCGGCCAAAGGCGTCAGGAAGATAACGGTCGATCCCGGCGACGAATGGAATTCGCGCGACGGCGCCCAGCCACGCTCCAGCGCTGCCGACGCAGCTCAATGCCACGAGCAACGCCGCAACCGGGGTTAACGCGCTCCAGCCAAATCGGGAGGCAAGTCGCGAGAGGCCGTCCATCACACCCGATGAGGGATTGATGTCGTGCGGTACGGCGGCGATCAGCAGGCTCAGGGTTCCGGCGATATAGATGACGGCGATCGCCGGCGCCGCGATGGCGAGCGCAATCGGTATCGTCCGGCGAGGACGCCGGATTTCGCCGCCCATGAACGAGATCGCTTCGGGGCCGGTCCACGCAAAGGCGATCACTGACCAGAAGATCAGATCCTTGATCTGCACGCCCGGACGCAGCGCGCCTATGGTGAGGTGCGTGGCCGATCCAAATCTCCCCCAGGCGATCGCGCCCAGCGTCACGAGCAGCAGCGTCGCGGTCCAGCGGGCGGCGGCGCCTGCGTTCGTCAGCCACTTTCCGATTTGCAAACCGTAGACGTTTAGGATCGTGGCTAACGTCAATCCGCCAAGCGCTACCGCGATGAAGTAGAGCGGTGAGGCCGAGAGCGCGCGGCCGCGCGAGCCCGCGACAAAGAGCGCGTTTCCCGCAGCAAAATAAAGCAGTGCTGGAAAATAAGGAAGATTGCTCGCCCAGTACATCCAGCCGGTGATGAAGCCGGCCAAAGGCCCAAACGCGCGCTTACTCCAGACGTAGAGACCGCCTTCATCGGGATAATGCGACGAGAGGAAGACGACAGCGATCGAGAGCGGCACGAACATCGCCAGGCAGCCGATGAGCCAAACCACGAGCGAACTCGGTCCCGCGGCTGCCGCGGTTGCGAGCCACTGTAAGTTGGAGCCCGCAACGACGAAGAAGAGAACCGCGTCGATCGGGCCCATCGCGCGCCGAAGCCGCATGGGCCCGCGACGTTCAACGCCGCAAAGGAGCTCGCCCACCGGCGCGTTACCGGTGGGCGATGTTTGAGGAGCTTCGTGATTTTGACTGGAGGTTCGTCTAGTACGAGGGTCCCCACTGACCCGCGCGCCAGTACCAGCCACGACGGCCGTTCACCCAGTGCCCGGCGTGCCACGTCGCGCCGGCGTACGGCCGGTATGCGTAGCGGCCGTGAACCCAGGCGTAGCGGTAGCCGTTCCATTGCCAGTATCCGCCAACCCAGTAGTAGCCGGGTCCCGGGGCAACCGGCACGCTTTCGTAGATCGGCGCCGGCGGCGCAGTTTGGATGTAGACGCCACCGTAGACTTGAGCCGAGGCCGGCAACGCCGACCCGAAGATCCCGGCGCCGAGCGCGCAGGCGAGTAGGACGTTATGAAGTTTCATCATCATGCTTCCTGTGTACCATCTTAGAGGGTGATGCTCTAAGTACGAACGATTAGAGCTTTATTCAAAAACGATGAGAGCGATACGTTAACGAACGACGGGACGTCCGTAATACGCACGGCGATAATAGCGCGCGTAGGGGCGACGTGCCCAGTATGCGCGACGCCCATATGCGGCCGGATAGGCTGCGTAGCCGTAACCTCCGCCACCGTAACCGTAACCTCCGCCACCGTAACCGTAACCTACGCCACCGTAGCCGATGCCGACGCCGACGCCGACGCCGACGCCGTAGCCGTAGGGGTAACCGTAAGCGTAGCCATAGGGGTAGCCATAGCCGTAGCGATAGCCGTAACGAGGGTAGCCGTAGCCGTACCGATAGCCGCCGTAGCGGTAGCCATAGCCGGCGCGATAGGCGTAGCCGGCCCGATAGCCGGCAGAGCGATAACCGCCGTAGCCGGCTCCGTAACTACCGTGGCCTGCGACTACACGCCCCGTCGCCGCCGATCGCGCGGTTCCACCGGCGACATGCGCGGCCGAGGCCGGCGCTGCCGCTGCGAGCAACGATCCTGCGCCCAGAGCGCAGGCGAGTAAAACGTTATGGAGTTTCATGCTTTATCTTTAGCATTTCTGAGGCGGAAGTTCTGCTTAGGATGATTAGAAGCTCACGTGAAAACGATGAGAGGGCAATCGAGCAGCAGTTCTTGCGCTTGCGTCCATAGCATGACGGCCCGGTCGACGTTGGCCTCACGCTCACTGCGTAGACGGTGCTCCGTCTCCACCATCGCGACCGGCAGAATGGAGAGAAGCACGTCGCGATCGTGCGCCTCGCCCAAGGCATCCTGTAACAGCGCGAAGGCTTTCGCCACCGTGTCAAGCGACGGTTCGAGATCCTCAAAACGTTCCAGTGCGTACCGAAGGCGTTTGCAGGCGATGCGAAAATCGTGCATCCCCCGTTGATCGCGTTGCTGCAAACCGCCGGCAAGCCGGCGAACCTCGCGGACGCGCGTCTGCAGCACGCGGCGTGCCAGGTCGATGCCGTCGGTAACACCGCGCAGATGAACCGGCTCGGGTTTCACGCTAGGAGCTATCCGGTAAATCGCGCGCGGCGCAGCCGTTTGTGAGCCACGCGCGTGGCCTCTTTTGCGCGCGCGCTCAGCTCGGCCAGAAGCGGTTCGGCGACGTGGCCTTCGCCGGGGTCAACGCTGTTTTCCAGGAGCCGCAAGATGATGGTTGCATCGCGCGCGGCGTCGGTCTGCTCGGCCGCGCGTTTAACGCGTCGCAGCAGCTTGGCCGAGGGCGCGACTTCGGCGACGTCCTCGAGCAGCGAGCGAAAGCGCCGTCCGGCCGTGCGCACCGCGTGCAGTCGCTTCTCAGTCGGTTTTGAAACGAATCGCCGCCGCGCACCCTCCAAGGCGCGTCGTTCCTTCGCAACGGTGCCCTTTAGCCACTTCACCGCAGCCGGCCGCTCATTGCGCGCCAGCGTTCGACAGAAGTATTTGTAGCTACCTTCGCGAAGTATACGATTCGACGTGAGATCGCCGCGCTTGCCCATCCTCGTCGTGCTCCTGGCAATCGTTGCCGCCGGCACGTGGTATTATGTCTCGCACCGTGCTCCCAGCGCGGCCGAAACCATCCCAATCTACTACACGAAGCTCGACGGGAAGACGTTGGCCGAGATGCGGGTTTCGATGCGCCCGCGTCAAGCCGACGAAAGTGCGACGGAACGCCTCCACAACGTCGTGCTGTACGCCGCGGTCCAAGCGATAGCCGGACCTCCGAACGACGTGCAAGCGATTCGCTTTCCGCCCGGCACGCGAGTTCTGGACGCAAGCGTTAAGGGTTCGACGGCAACGCTCGACCTTTCGAAAGATCTCGAAAGGCAAGCGGGAGGGACCTTCGGAGAGAATGGTGAGTTCAAAGCACTCGTCTATACGATAACCGGGATCGAAGGCATCGCTGCTGTGCAGGTACTCGTTGAAGGAAACCGGCTGGAGACGCTTCCGGGAGGAAATGTTGAACTGGACCAACCGCTTCATCGCTCGGACTGGTAAGCTTGCATCCGCGCTTTCGCCGATGCTGGCGGCATTGGCGATCGCAGTGCCGGCGTTTGCCGATTCGTCGTTGACGGCGACCTATCAAGGGCACGCGATTGGCTTTACGCAGCTATCGTCGCGAGCCGGAGCGTCGGCCATTGGCGTGAACGATCCCGGATTTACTGCGTTGCTTAGGGATACCGGAGCGTTCCTGACCTGGAAGCCCGGCGAGCGTTTCGTTCTGATCACGACCAGTGTTCCAACCGTCGTCAGTTTTGCGATCGGCGACCGGCGGTACGACCTCGGGCCGATCGCGCTGCAAGCGAGCTTTGCACCCTATCTCGTGGGCAACGAAGCCTATCTGCCGCTGCGAGAGGTGCTCCGCGCCCTTGATCTTGCGTTGCACGAAGAGAACGGAGTGGCGGTGCTGCAACCGCAGCTTGCCGCGCTCGACGTGCGCCAAGAGGCCTCTCGAGTGACCGTCTTCGCGCACGGCGGCGCGACGCTGCATGCGCGAATTGTGCAAGAAAGCCCGGCGTCGATTACCTATGCTTTCGACGGCGTCGGCACGTCGCTCGGCGGCACCCGCCAAGTCGGCACCGGCGGCATCGGCAGCATCACGATCGCCAATGCCGGAACCGTTCGCGAGCCGATCACCCTGGTGACCGTGCAGTTGCAGCCGGGGACGATTGCCGAGGCACCTCAGAATACCGACGGCCGCGACGTCCTGCTCGCATTCGACGGTCCGGGGGCGACGAATCCGGAGCAAACGGCCGCGCAAGAAGCATCGCCGACGCCCGAACCTCCGCCCGATACGACGTCCGCAAGTGCTGCGGCCAGCGCTACGGGGAGCGGTCCTGCGACTGTGACGGGCGTCACGGTCGAACCGGCGGCGGATGGGGTTTCGGTTGCGATTGCGATCACCGGCAGCACAACGTACGAATGGCACCGGCTACGCGAGCCGGACAATCGCTTCTGGGTCGATATTGCGAACGCGCAACTGCAGGGGGCGCCGATCGATCAAACGGCTCCTGGGCCGCTGCTTTCGGTGCGCGTCCGCCAAGTAGACCCGACCACGGTGCGCGTCGCCTTCTCGCTTAGCGGACCCAAGCCGATCGCGTTCACTTCCTCGGCTGATGGCCTCAATTTGGCGATCGGCACGGAAGACGTCGCCGGCGAGGCGCGCTCGGGAAGCGGCGGCGTCGGTGGCGCGAACATTGCGGCGGTTGGGGCGCCGCTCGAACAATCGGAAGCCGGGACGGGCAGTGACGGCGATACGACCTGGAAGTTCGGCCCGCGCAGCGGTTACGTTGCGACCAATCCGCGCCTGATCGTTATCGACCCGGGCCACGGGGGAAGCGACCCAGGCACGGCGCACGGGGGCGCCTCCGAGGCGCAGTTGACGCTCGACATGGCAAAGCGGTTGCGCGAGATTCTCATTGCTCGTGGTTGGGAAGTGCAGCTGACGCGCGAGACCGACGTGGACGTCTACGAGCCTAACGATAGCGCGCACGACGAACTTCAAGCGCGGGACGACATCGCCAACAAGGCCGGCGCGAGGCTGTTCGTCAGCATTCACGCCAACGCGTTCATCAACTCCGGGCCATACGGTACGACATGCTACATTTCCAAGCCGGACGACGTGGCCTTCGCGCGCGCCGTGGAATCACATCTCGCTGCGGACGGCACGAAAGATGACGGAATCGTCAAGAGTCATCTGTACGTAACGCTGCATGCGCGGATGCCCGCGGTGCTGATCGAGACGGCATTCCTTACCAATCCAGGCGATTACGCGCTGCTCACCTCCTCCGCTTGGCGGCAAAAGGTCGCGCAAGAGATCGCCGACGGCATCGGCCAGTACGCGCAGGAGTATCCGGTTCCAAATCAGCCGGCACAGTAGCTATCAGAGGTGATAGGGTTATTTGATTCGGGCCTGGGCGGCCTAACAGTGCTGGCGCGCGTCCGCGAACGGATGCCGTTGGCGGACATTCTCTTTTTCGCCGACCAAGCCAACGTGCCGTACGGAGATCGGACGCACGCGGAGCTGCTGAAGTTACTGCAGGCGAACCTGGCTCGGCTCGATGCGCGCGGCGTCGATGCGATCGTAATGGGCTGCAACACGTCGTGCGCCGTGGCGGAGCGGTATGGCTGGCCCGTGACGCGCGCCGCGGTGCTCGACCTGATCGAGTCTGCGGCCATCGCAGTGGAGCGTGGCGGATTTTCGCGCGTCGGCGTCGTTGCGACCGCCGCTACCGTCGGCGCGGGTTCCTACGGAAGAACGATTCGCGCGCGGGTCGGCGGCATCGACGTCGTCGAAGTCCCAGCGCCGGCGCTCGTTCCGCTCGTCGAGGCCGGGGAGATCGACGGCGAACTTCCTCGCGCCACGGTCGCCGAGGTTTGCGGACACCTGCCGCTCGATCTCGACGTTTTGGTCTTTGGCTGCACGCACTATCCCGTGCTGGAGTCGCACTTCCGCGCCGTCCTCGGCGACGGCATTACCTTGATCGATCCGGCCTTCATGCAGGCCGAACGAACCGCCGAGCTTCTCGGCAGCCACGCGAATGGGAGCGGTTCGACGGAGTACACGACGAGCGGCGACGAACCGACGTTCCTTGCAAACGTCGCGCGCATGCTATCAGCGCCCGTTTGAGAGAAAGATTACGGCGATGCGCTCGCAAACAAACTGACGATTACGCCCGACGGCGCATTTTTGTATGCGGCGGACTTCAATGCTGAGAAGATTTCGGGATTTGCGATCGATCCAACATCGGGTGCTTTGTCGCCGCTCCCTAGTTCACCATTCAAGACCGGTGAGAATCCGCAGCGAATCGTTTCGTGCCGGCGCGTTGGCCATAGCTGCAAAAACTGAGCCGGAACCCGGAGATTTTTAGGGCATTCTCAGGCCGGGGGGCTATCATGCAATCCATGACGCCCGAAGAGCTAGAAGTCATCATGAACGAAGTTGAGCGTTGGGCGCAGGGAGAGCGCGAGCGGCTCGTCTACGGAGGCACGCGCCCGGTGTCGATCTGCTCGACGGTTGAAGCTGCCACGCGCGAGGCCGCGATCGCGCGGGGGAACGCGATTGCACACTCGGAAGAGATTTCCGAGATCGAGGCGGTCTCCGCCCACGCAAGCCAATGCCTGAGCGCGTTGAAGCGGTTTAGCACGAACGAAAGCATGCCCAGCGGCACTTGACGCGCCCGCATGAGTCGGGGCTCGCGCCGTGGAAATTTCGTAGCCTTGTCGCTCAACAGGTTTTGGCTATGCCTCGCTGCGATGGCGTCGATCCCATTGCTGGCAGGCGTATCGGCTGCCATCCAGACTACGATCCCCGAAAGCGTCGCTCCCATAGCGATCGACCGATGCACGGTCATGCAGCAGAAGACTCCGGCAGGCTACGCGTTTTCCGATTACGTCGATTTCTCGAATGTCAGCCAACGAACGGCGACCGAGGTGCGCTTCGCTTTTAGGATCGTCGACGCGATCGGGCAAACGGGAGGCAGCTTAACCGACGATAAGGTAGGACGGTTCGCGTCCGGCGTTGCGATTAGTCATTCGACCACGCCGGACGTAGCGTCCGCAATGCAGCAGACGGTCGATGCTCTGCCCGCTTCGGCCAAGATCGTTTGCAGCGTGCAGATGGTTCGCTTTGACGACGGCAGCGTCTGGAACGACGGCGACGGACCGGTAGGAACCGGAGTGCTTGTAACGCCGCCGCCCCAACCCGCGGAGACGCCGCATTGGCAGTGGCCTTTCGATCCACCGACGCCACCGTAGTAAGCTGTCGCCGCTGCAAAGCCGCTAGCGTTGCCGGCGGCGGTACACGGCTGGCGTGATCCCCGTCAACGACTTGAACACGCGTGTTAGGTGACTTTGATCGGAGAATCCGGCATCGGCGGCGATCTCACCGAGCGAGGTGCGCGAGTCGGCAAGGCGCCGGCAGACGTACTGAATGCGCAGGCCGGCGACGTAGTCTCCGACCGGCCGCCCGAAGCGCTGCCGAAAGGCTCGAGCAAGATGTGTCGGGTGAACGTTCACGTCGGAAGCGAGCGCGGCAAGCTCCAAGCGATCCGTGAAACGCTGCTGAATCGTCGCGAGTACGTCGCGGAGCCACGGCGGCTCGGCGGCGTCATCAATTTGCATGCCGGGAATATGCGAGCATAACTCGTACAGGAGCGACTCGACGACGAGCGCCGATGTTGCCTGGCGCTCGCGGTATTCGTTGTATAAACGCATTCCGAGCCACGTCGCATCGCCGGCGTGCAACTCCGCCAGATGATCGACAACGCCGTAGCTGCGTATCGCGTCCATCCACCGCTGCTGCACTTCAACGATGAAGAAACGGCAGCCGCCTTCGCCGATCGTATCGGCATGTGGGACTTCCGGCGGCAAGAACGCCACGGTGAGCGGTTTGTACGCGATGGTGATCGCGCCCGAGTGTTCGACGTACGTTCCTTCCAACAGAAGGGAGAAATGCCCAGCTTCATGGCTGTGCGGAGGAATCGTCACGGCGCGCTCGTGCCGCACTTCGGACAGCGTGGCGTCCGCGATGGAGAACGACTCCGTCTCGCCGCAGAATGTGCCGATCCCGAAGAGCGATGCCACGCTGAAGCATCCTACACCGGACGCTAAGATCGTTCAAGACTTGCGCGCCGCCTTGTGCGATGGTAGAGGCGGAGGCATCAATCATGAAGCGCACGGAGCTCTTAAGCGGCGCGATTGCGGGCGCGGCCGCTGCCGCACTGACCGGACCTGCACTCGCTTCTAGCACGGTTTACGATCGTGGCAAACCGCTAACGCTCCCGTCGTCAAAGCGCATCAAGGTCGCCTATGCAATCTCTTCGGGCGCAACGCTGATCGACTTCGCAGGCCCCTGGGAAGCCTTTGGTGAGGTCATGGTTAGGTCGCTGGGCACAACGATGAACGAGCAGATGCCCTTCGATCAATATTTAGTCGCGAAATCGACCGACCCCGTGGAGACGGAGAGCGGGATGCAGGTGGTTCCGGCGTTTGCGTTCGCATCGGCGCCGCAGCCCGACGTGCTGATCGTCGGCGCTCAACCGCGCTCTGCGGAGCTGACGGCGTGGATCCGACAAGCGAGCCGCAGTGCGTCCGTGACCGCATCGGTGTGCACTGGCGCGTTCCGCGTTGCCGAGGCCGGCCTCTTCGACAGGCTCCCCGCGACCACGCATCACGCATTTTACGATGAGTTTCAAAGGGCGTTCCCGCAGGTGCAGGTCGTGCGCTACGTTCGCTTCGTCGAGAATCCGCTGGTCTCGAGCGCCGGCGGCCTCACATCCGGCATCGATCTCGCGCTGCGCATTGTGGAGCGCTACTTCGGCTTGCAGATTGCAAGCAACACGGCGAGCTATCTGGAATACAAGCGATCGACGACCGCCACTCATTGGCTCCAGCCCGCGGTGATGTAGCGTTTCCGGCCGCTGCGGCTGGAGGATCCACCAACCCGAAGGGTCTTCACTCGTGCTAAGGAAACGCCCGCGGCGATGGATGACGCTCGAAGACTAGCCGCCGCGCTCAACGCGCTCGTGAAATCGCCGCAGTTCTCAAACACAAAAGCGCGTGGGGCCGCGCGGCAAGAGCCGGCAATAAACTGGCCTGCGACCAAGAAGCTCAACGAAGAGTTCAACTCCGAGGTCGACGGATGCGAGTCGTTCGTGATGAATGACGGAAGCATCTGCGCCTGGAAGCCGGGACAATTCCGCTATGCGGCAATTGCGAAGGGCCAGCAGCCGTAAGCCGGACGAAACCTCCGGACCCCGCTTGAGCCGCAATTGAGCGTCATGCATACCCGCCGGCCTAGGGGACGCCATCTGCGCCCGAGAACCTCGTCGGGTATGCTGCGGAGTTTGATTTTAGCAAGTGCGATCGGCCTGGCGCTTCTGCCCGCCGTAACGCTTGGCGCACCGGCGGCGGTCGTTCGCGGCGGTCCCGTCGTTCAGCCGCCGCCACCGCGTTCTGCGCAAGCCCGCTCCGCCGGTCAAGATTCTTTCAAGCTACCGTTCCATGCCGACTTGCGCCCGAGGCCGGCCGAACCTGATATGCAGGCGTTCTTGCCGTACCGGTGGCACGCATTACAATATAGCCCCCAATATCTCTGGAATCAGCCCGCCTGGAATCAGAGCGGCTGCTTCGCAAACAACCTCTTCGGGGCTCCGTCGCCTTTGCCGGGCGACGGTTCGCTGCCCGGAAGCATCACGATCGGCTCCCTCGTGGATGGCCGCTCCAAGAATCTGCTCTCCTCGACGCCCTCATACGATGCGAATCTTCCGCCGGGTGGCGAGGGGGTCGTGACGTTGCAAGCAACGTCGTGCGGGTCGGCGAGGTCCATCAACTTCTGAGCAGCACCGCCGGCCCTAATCACTTAGGGACGGCAGACGACCCCGCGTATGAGCTTACCGTTTTCGTGCACCTGGACGTAGACGGGCGCTTGTGTTGCTAGCCAAAGACCGACTTGCGTCGTCGTGTTTGCGCGCGTATCGGGTCCCATGGCGGCCGCGTCATTCGGATTGGTGTTTTCATAGTCGTCAACAGCCCATTCGGTGGGGACCGCATCGCGTGCCAGCAGCACGCTGACGAACCTCTCAGTGCCGTCGGTGAAGTTTGACCGGTTGGGGTACGGCGAGATCAGCATCGTGGTTCGCAAACCGTGGGCATTGCCCCAGCGGATGGCCTGCTCGATAAACTTCTGATAGCCGGGCCCGCTCCCACCGGCCAGAAAAAAGCTTGACGGAGAGTCGAACGCAATTGCGCCGCCATACAAGGCTTCAAAACGCGATAGTTTATAGAATGCACTGTTAATATCGTAATACTCGGCCCGCGTGGGCGGAAAGATCGGGTTGTGCGCCTTCCACGCAAGATTCGGCGCGACGAGCGGCGCCATCGAGGCGATGCCCACCGACCTCGCGGCCTGTACCCAATTCTTCCACGCCCGCACGTTGCGCCGATCGAACCGTATCTTAGAAGCCGGTTTGTATGGAACGTTTACATTGGCCGCGTTAGGGTTGAGCCCGCTGTTGACGAATTGATATTGATAGTATTGCGAGTAGCGGTTGGCGGGAAGCGTAAAGTAGTTCGAGCCGACCAAACCCAGCTCGGCCTCGCCGGGGCCCGTTCCGGCAAACACGCTCTCGATCGCGTTAAGGATTGCGTACGGGTTTGAGGACGGGCTGTCCGCAATTGCGGCCGCGATCGCGGTCCCATGCTCGTACAACCGTACGTGGCCGGTTGCAAGAAGCGCGGTGGTGAATCTGCGCCGGACGAGCGTGTTGAAGCCGGCCGTGCCGCCGACGGAAACGTATTGGCCCAAGTTCGAGCAGGCCGCTGGCGTGGCTGAGACCGCAGGCGTCGCCATCCCGTTACACCCGGTAACGGAGAGTGCTAAGATTACTCGAAACGGTGCTCGGGAAACCAACGCCAAAATCTCGGCTAGTGCGCTGAGAGTAGGCCTACGTGGAACAGTGAGAAGAAGAAGGCCGTCGTCGCAACAGCCAGCGCTGCGCCGGCGAGGACCTGCATAATGGTGTGCGCTTTGAGATAGACGCGCGCCCAACAGACCATCGGGATTAGCACCATGAATGGTAACGGCTGGCGGCCGTAGATCAACGTCAATGCCGTGAGGGGTGCGGTGATCCCCAGCGCATGCGTGCTGATCTTCCAGTAGCGCGTGATGTACTGCACGATCAGGGTCGAAACGAAGTAGCCCAGCATGGCGGCGATCATGAGGCGGGGAGCGTGTACGAGCCACAGCGCGCCGGCCCCGAAGAGATCGAAGACGACAAACGCGGTCAGGATCATCTCGCGCTCGGCGCGGACCGACATGTCGAGATCCGAGATGTAGTCGTTGGCGTAGAGCCAAAAGACGTAGAGCATCGGGCCCAACGACGTGAAAAACGTTGAGACAAAGAGCAGGCGCCAAAAGTCGAGCGTGTCCTTGGCGCCGATGTGGGCCAGGATCACAAAGAGCGCGAGCGCGGTGAGGAACGGATTGAAAATAGTGGAGAGGATGCGCGCGAGGTCGCGCCAAACCCGCCGGTTTTTGATCGGAACGATCGTGGAGACTGCGTCGGTCAGCCCCTCTAGTTCGGCCACCCGTGGCTCTTCGGCCGGGTGCGGCCGATTACTTCGCGCGGAAGGCCCCGTGCAGGCAGCTTGGGGCCTGCGGTCGTAGAGAAGATGCCGCTATTACCTATTTAAGGAAGAGAAGAGCCACTTGAATCCCTTGTTCGTTCTGGCCGCGGCAACCGCCAAGATTTTGCCATCGGCCGCCGCGACGCTGCCCGCCGGAGCCGTGCCGCCCGCACCCATCGTGCCGCAGGTGCAGCCCAAGACGGCGATTGCCATCCATGCAGGCTGGCTAACGCACGGCATTGCGGGCATCTTCGTGCTGGCCGCCATCTCACTGATTTTCTTGCTGGCGATCCAAACGACCAAACAGGAGGGCTTGACCGGCACCATCGGGGGCCGAGTCGAGAGCTCCTATCACGGTCGGCTCGGCGCCGAAGAGCAGCTCAAGCGGCTAACCGGGTTTGTCGCCGTCGTCTTCGTCATTTCGGCCTTCGTGCTTTCGCTCACGGGTATTTAGCGGGCGCGTGGAGCTGCTCGAGGTCAAGAACCTTAAGACGACCTTTCGCACGGAGGACGGACCGGTTACGGCGGTCAACGGCCTCTCGTTCTCGCTGGATGCGGGTGAGACGCTCGGCATCGTGGGCGAATCCGGCTCGGGAAAATCGGTAACGGCACTCTCCATCATGCGGCTCTTGGCGCGCAACGCAACCGTCACTGCAGATCGCATTGCATTGCGCGGTGAAAGCTTGCCGGCGAAAAGCGAAGCTGAGATGCGCAAGATCCGCGGCCATCGGATCGCAATGATCTTTCAGGATCCGATGACGTCGCTCAATCCGGTCCTGAACATCGGCGAGCAGATTTCCGAGGCAGTGCGTCTGCACCTGGGCCTGGGCCCACGCGAAGCGCGCGATCGCGTCATCGAGATGCTGAGCAAGGTTCGCATCCCGCAACCCGAAAAGCGCTTGGGCAACTATCCGCACCAGTTCTCCGGCGGCATGCGCCAGCGCGTGATGATCGCGATGGCGCTTTCGTGTAATCCCGAGCTCTTGATTGCCGACGAGCCCACCACCGCGCTCGACGTAACGATTCAAGCGCAAGTTTTGGAACTGATGGCCGACCTCCAGAGCGAGACCGGAGCGGCGATCATTCTCATCACGCACGATCTGGGCGTCGTAGCGGAGTTTTGCAAGAACGTGCTGGTGATGTACGGCGGCAACATGGTGGAATACGGAACGGCCGAGCAGATCTTTGCCGAGCCCCGCATGCCGTACACGCAAGGCCTTTTGGCCTCGCTGCCGCGCCTCGATCGCAGCGAGCGCAAGCGCCTCGAGCCGATTGCCGGCCAGCCGCCGAACTTGTTGCGTCTTCCGCCGGGATGCGCCTTTGCGCCGCGGTGCGCCTACCGCATGCCGATCTGCGATCAACCCGTTCCGCTTTACGATTTCGGGGCAAGCCACGTCGCCCGCTGCTATCTCTACGACGAGCGTGCGCGCGACCAGCGCCCCGAAACGATGCGGGAGCTTCCGACGATACCGGCGGGCAGCTGATGACCAACGGCGCCTTGATCGAAGCGAAGGATATCTACAAGTACTTTCCGATCTACGCCGGACTGATGTCGCGCCACGTCGCCGACGTCCGCGCCGTCGACGGCGTCAGCTTTACGATCCAGGAGGGCGAAACGCTCGGGCTCGTCGGCGAGTCGGGCTCCGGTAAAACGACGGTCGGCCGTCTCTTGCTGCGCCTGCTGCCGGTAACCAAGGGCGAGATCGACTTCGAAGAGCGGAACATTCTAGCGATGAACCGGGGCGATATCCGCCGCCTGCGCCGCTCGGTGCAGATCATCTTTCAGGATCCCTTCGCTTCGTTGAATCCGCGCATGTCGATCGGCGAGATCGTCTCGGAGCCGATCCGCATTCACAGGCTCGCGAAGGGAAAGGACGTCGACGACCGCGTCCGCGAGCTGCTGGGCCTCGTCGGCCTCCAACCGTATCACGCGAACCGGTATCCGCACGAGTTCTCCGGAGGTCAGCGTCAACGCGTGGGGATCGCGCGCGCGCTCGCAGTCCAGCCCCGCTTCATCGTCTGCGACGAACCCGTCTCGGCCTTGGACGTCTCCATTCAAGCGCAGGTCATCAATCTGCTCGAGGACCTGCAAGCCAAGTTCAAACTCACGTATCTCTTCATCGCTCACGATCTCTCGGTCGTGCGTCATATTTCCACTCGCGTCGCGGTCATGTACGTCGGCAAGATCGTCGAGCTCGCGTATCGTGACGCGCTCTATGAGAGCCCGCTCCATCCCTACACGCAGGCGCTGCTCTCAGCGATTCCGATTCCCGATCCGGTCGTGGAGAAACGGCGAAAGCGCGTCGTCCTGACCGGCGACATTCCGTCGCCCGTCAACCCTCCGCCGGGCTGCCGCTTTCACACCCGCTGCCCGATCGCATTCGAGCGTTGCTCGGTCGAAGAGCCGCCGCTGCGCGAGTACGCGCCGGGGCATTTCGCCGCGTGCCATTGGGTCGACGAGCACGGCGGCACGGCGCCGGCCCTCACCTAAGGCTTCTAAACTCACGAATTAAAGACGGGCGGCCGCTATTCGCGGCCGCCCGGTGTCGCTATCGTGAGTAGTCTCTGCGTTATTTCTTGCGCCGCTTGCGCCGCCCATTCTTGGCGACTTTGCGGGCCACTTTGGCACCCACGGCCTTGCGGGCTACCTTACGACGTACGACCTTGCGGGCTACTTTCCGGCGCACGGCCTTACGGGCGACCTTCTTGCGAACGGCCTTGCGAACGGCCTTGCGGGCTACCTTCCGGCGTACGACCTTGCGGGCTACTTTCCGGCGTACTTTCTTGCGCACGGCCTTGCGGACGGCCTTGCGAACGACGGCCTTCCGGACCAGCTTCCGGCGTACTCTCTTGCGAACCGCCTTGCGAATTATCGCTCCAACGATCGCCTTCTTAACGGCGGCTTTACGACCACCTTTCTTGCGACGCCTTACAGCTTTCTTAACGGCTGCGGCAATCGCCGGCTCCATGCCGTTCATCGTGGAATCGGAGTCCATTCATTCCTCCTCGTCCCCGGGGACGATAAGCGTTAGTGGACAGCGCTCATGGCGCTTTTGCACGCAATCATAGAGGATTTTGCCGAATCATGCAAATTCACGCGCTCGCGCGTGCAAGCGACTTTGTCATCCTGACCCTTCGACTCTGCTTCGACAAAGCTCAGCGTCGCTCTGGACCGCGCTTCACGCGGCACTAAGGAATGGACGAAATTTGCCGGGCCTTGACCCCGGCTGTATACTAAGCCCCGTGAAAAAGCCCCTCATCATCGTCGAATCGCCGACGAAAGCGAGGACGATCAAGAAGTTTCTTCCCGCGCGCTACGCGGTGAAGGCGTCGGTGGGGCACGTGCGCGACCTCCCAAAGAGCACCTTGGGGGTCGATGTAGAGAACGATTTTTTGCCGCGATACCTGACCATCAAAGGCAAAGGCGACGTGATCAAGGAGTTGCGGAGCGCCGTAAAAAGCGCGTCGGAAGTGTATCTCGCAACCGACCCCGATCGCGAGGGCGAGGCGATCGCATGGCATCTGGCCGAGTTGCTCAAACTCCCCGATCCCAAGCGCATCGAGCTTCACGAGATCACGAAAGCGGCGGCGCTGGCGGCCCTCAAAGACGCCCATCATATCGATATGGATCGCGTCAACGCGCAGCAGGCCCGCCGGATTCTCGACCGGCTGGTCGGATATAAAATCTCGCCGCTGCTGTGGGCAAAAGTGCGCGGCGGGCTCTCCGCCGGACGCGTGCAGTCGGTGGCGGTCAGGCTGATCGTCAACCGGGAGCGCGAGATCGCGGCCTTCATTCCTAAGGAATACTGGAGCCTCACGGCACTCTTGGCACGGGCCAGCGTGGGCAATGGGACCGGTTCCGACGGGACGTTCTCTGCCGACCTCGTCTCGCACGGCGGCAAGAAGCTCGAGCTGCGAACGCAGGCCGAAACCGATGCGGCGTTGCGGGCGCTCGTAGGCGCCGCGTATCGCGTCGGCTCGATCAAGAAGCGCGAAGTTCGGCGCAACGCGCCCGCGCCGTTTACCACCTCGACGCTGCAACAAGAGGCCTCGCGCAAGCTAAAAATGCGCGTGCGCCGCGCGATGCAAGTCGCCCAAGCGCTCTACGAGGGCGTCGACCTCGGTGCGAGTGAGGGAACCGTGGGTTTGATTACCTACATGCGCACCGACTCGACCCGAATCAGCGACCAGGCGCGCGACGCAGCCCGCGAGTTCATCGTTGCCGAGTACGGCGAAGCCTTCCACGGCGGGCGCCGCTACGCCGTTCGCGAGGGTGCGCAGGACGCCCACGAAGCGATTCGCCCGACCTCGGTTTTGCACACGCCGGAGCGTCTCGCGAGGCACCTCAAACGTGAGGAGCTTCGTCTTTACACGCTGATCTGGGAACGATTCGTCGCCTCGCAGATGTCACAGGCGGTCTTCGATCAGACCATCGTCGTCGTGACCGCGGGCGAGTACGGGTTTCGCGCGACCGGCACCGTGATGCGTTTTCCCGGCTTCACCCGCGTCTACGACGAGGGAAAAGACGAGGAGAGCGGCGCAAAGGGCCGCGTCCGGCTACCGGAGTTGCAAGAGAACGAAGATCTCGATTGCCGCAAACTAGAGCCCAAACAACATTTTACCGAACCACCGCCGCGTTATACCGAAGCCGCGCTGGTCAAAGCGCTCGAAGAGAACGGCATCGGACGGCCCTCGACGTACTCGACGATCGTGGAGACGATTCAGGCTCGGGGTTACGTTACGCAGCAAGAGCGGCGCTTCATGCCGACCGAGATAGGCACGGCGGTGAACGATCTGCTCGTCGACCATTTCCCCAAGATTCTCGATCTCGCTTTCACGGCGCAGATGGAAGGCGATCTCGACAAGGTTGCCGAGGGGCACGAGAACTGGGTCACGCTGTTGCGCCGCTTTTACGGTCCATTCTCGAGCGAGCTGGAGGAGGCCGAGAAGAAGCTGCCGCGTTTGGAGTTGCGGGACGAGCCGACCGACGAAATCTGCCCGAAGTGCGGCCGCCCGATGGTGATCAAAACCGGGCGTTTCGGTCGTTTCATCTCCTGCACGGGATATCCCGAATGTAAGACCGCAAAGCCGATCGTCAAGGAAACCGGCGTTGCATGCCCCAAGTGCGCCGGCGCGATCGTCGAGCGCCGCTCGAAGAAAGGCCGCACGTTCTACGGCTGCGGCACCTATCCGAACTGCGATTTCATTTCATGGGATCCCGTCGTCACGCAGCGCTGCCCGATCTGCGGCTCGTACGTCGTCAGCAAGACGCGCCGCGGAGGAGCGACGCGTTTGGAGTGCGCCGCCGACCGCACACACCACGTTGAAGCGGAATCGCCTGACGAGAAAGAACCCGTCGAAGCATAATTCGCTCGATTCCGACCCGCTCGATTGTCAAAAATCATTGAGCAGGACGGCTGAGTTCTTACTCGTTCCCGCGGATCGCACCGGCACTACAACCACCCCATCAAGCGGGGAACTGTGACCGTCCCGGGGCACCTGATGGGCAACGACGTCCCACCGGCGATTCTCAACTCACTCTTGAAACAGGCAGGTTTGAAGTGAAAGACTACATCGTGGTACTGGAACAGGCAGCCGATGGCACCCGGGGCGCGTACGTACCCGACCTACTGGGTTGCACGAGCGGCGGCACAACCCGTGACGAAGCCGCGCAAGACGTTCGCGAAGCAATCGAAGGGCACATCGCCGTCTTGCGTGAGACGGGCCAACGGGTTCCCGAACCAGTTTTTGCGGCGGAGATCGTTCACGTTGCTTGACATGGCGGCGGTCAAGCGATTAACCGTTATCGGAGGTGGTCTGGCGGGCTGCGAAGCGGCGTGGCAGGCTGCCCGCTGCGGCGTCGCGGTGGACCTGTATGAGATGCGCCCAAACCGCAGCGGTCCCGCCCATACGTCGGGCGCGCTTGCCGAACTGGTCTGCAGCAACTCGTTTCGCGGCGCAGCGCTCGAAAACGCCGTCGGCTTGCTCAAAGAAGAGTTGGCGCGACTTGGGTCGCTCATCATCTCGTCGGCGCGGGAGAGCGCCGTTCCGGCCGGTGGAGCGTTGGCCGTCGATCGCGCGCGCTTCGCCGCGCTGGTCGAATCGCGCATTGCCGTCGAACCGCGGATTACGTTGCATCGAGAAGAGGTTCGTGAAATTCCGACGGATCGACCCCTAATCGTCGCTTGCGGACCGCTGCCCAGCGACGAGTTTTTGGCGACGCTTGACGCGCTGGTGGGGGCGAGGCTTCATTATTACGATGCGGCTTCGCCGATCGTCGCGGCCGACTCGATCGACGAGTCGTTCACGTACCGAAAGTCGCGTTACGATAAAGGCGATGGCGACGACTACCTCAACATTCCGCTCGATCGCGCGCAATACGCACAATTGCTCGCCGACCTGCGCACGCTCGAGCGCCATCCGGCAAAAGACTTTGAAGAGACGCGATATTTCGAAGGTTGTCTGCCGATCGAGGAGATGGCCGACCGCGGCGACGACGTGTTGCGCTTCGGCCCGCTCAAACCGGTCGGCCTGCGCGACCCGCGCACGGGCCAGACGCCCTTCGCCGTGGTGCAACTTCGCAAAGAGAACGCCGAAGCCAGCGCCTACAACCTGGTCGGCTTCCAAACGCGACTGGCGTGGCCCGCTCAAAAAGAGGCGTTCGGAAAACTTCCCGGCCTGAAGAATGCGGAGTGGTTGAGGCTCGGCGTAATGCACCGCAACACGTTCATCGATTCTCCGCGCCTGCTCGACGAACGTCTGCGTTTGCGCGGCACCCGTTGCCTCTACTTCGCGGGACAGATTACCGGCGCGGAAGGCTACGTGGAAGCGGCAGCGTGTGGCGCGATGACGGGCATCCACGCCGCGCGGGAGATCCTGGGCCTGCCGGCGGTCGAGTTTCCGCGCGAGACCGCGTTCGGCGCCGTGGTCGCACATCTGCAAAACCGCCACACCGCCGACTTTCAACCGTCGAACGTCACCTGGGGCTCCTTCGACTGCGCTCAGCCCTTCGACGCCGCTCAGGATGACAAGGGGAGAAAGCTTGGAAAGCGGGAGAGGCGGCGGGTGATGGCCGAGCGCGCGCTCGCCGCCATCGAGCGGTTCGCGTCTGAAACCGTTCTGGCGCCGGTTGGGTAGAGACAGAGACATGGAGCCTGTGGGATTATGGCGCGTTTCCGTCTTCGTGCCGTCTTTTGTCCGAATACTTCGTTGCTCTTCGGTCACGAAGCTACGGCTTCGCTCCCTCATCGCGCCTCGTCTTCGAACAAAATTCGGCGACGAATCCGAAAACGACCATAACCCCACAGGCTCCTAGGATGAAGGTTCGCTCCACTACGATTTTGGCCGTCCGCCGGGACGGAAAGCTCGCGATCGCCGGTGACGGCCAGGTAACGCTCGATAAGACCATCGTGAAGCACGGGGCGCGCAAGGTGCGCAAAATCTCCGGCGGCAAGGTCTTGGCCGGTTTCGCTGGCTCGGCCGCCGACGGCATTACCCTGCTCGAAAAATTCGAGGGCAAGTTCGCGGAGTTCAAAGATCTGACGCGCGCCGCGGTCGAGTTGGCCAAAGATTGGCGACAGGATCGCGCGCTACGGCGTTTGGAGGCACTGATGATCGTCGGCAATCCCGAGCACCTTTTCGTGCTCTCCGGTACCGGTGACGTTATCGAGCCCGATCAAGGCGTTGCGGCGATCGGCAGCGGCGGCCCCTACGCTCAGGCGGCAGCCACGGCGCTGTTGCGCAACACCGCCCTTTCAGCGGACGAGATCGCGCGCAAAGGGCTCGAGATTGCCTCCGAGATCTGCATCTACACGAACACCGACATTATCGTGGAAACCCTGCCGTGACGAGCACGCTGGCAACCGCCCTGGATCCGGCGACCCTGACGCCGCGGCAGATCGTCGAGGAGCTCGACAAGCACATCGTCGGCCAAGCCAAGGCGAAGCGCGCCGTCGCGATCGCGCTGCGCAACCGGTACCGCCGCGCCCGCGCACGCGAAGACTTGCGCGACGAGATCACGCCGAAGAACATTCTCATGATCGGCCCGACCGGCGTCGGCAAGACGGAGATCGCTCGGCGTCTGGCGGCACTGGTCGGCGCTCCGTTCATCAAGGTCGAAGCGACGAAGTATACCGAGGTCGGATACGTCGGACGCGATGTGGAATCGATGGTGCGCGACCTCGTGGAAGCCTCCATTCGAACGGTTATGGACGAACGCCGCGAGGAAGTTCGCGAGCTTGCGGCGCGCCAGGCGGTCGAACGCGTCATCGACGTGCTTCAACCTGAGACGCGCCCGCCCGGATCGGGATCGCCGGGAAATCCGCTCGGCGCGGCGCTTGGCTCGATTTTTGGCGGCAACGTTGCCGCGCAGCAGCATTCGGGTCCGGTCAGCGTCTCGCCGGATGCACAGCGCGTGCGCGACCAGACGCGCGGCGAGATCGAGCGCGGGTTCTATAATGTCCGGCTGATCGAGATCGAAGTCGAGGAAACCCAGGCGCTGCCGATCGGCGTCATCGGCGGCGGCATGGATCAGAGCGGTGACCTCGGTGAGATGCTCGGCGGCATTCTGCCCAAACGCCGGACAAAGAAGCGCGTCACGGTCGCCGAGGCGTTGCGCATCTTCGAGCAAGAAGAGGCCGCGAAACTGATCGACATGGATGCGGTCAAGCGAGAGGCGCTGCGCCGCGCCGCCGAGGACGGCATCATCTTCATCGACGAGATCGACAAAGTCGCCGGTTCGCAGCAGCGCGGCGGTCCCGACGTGTCGCGCGAGGGCGTGCAGCGCGACATCCTGCCGATCGTCGAAGGCTCGACGGTCAACACCAAACACGGTCCAATCAAGACCGATCACGTCTTGTTCATCGCCGCGGGCGCGTTCCACATGAGCAAGCCGTCGGATCTCATTCCCGAACTGCAAGGTCGCTTGCCGATACGGGTCGAGCTGGACTCGCTCACGGCCGAGGATTTCAAAACGATTTTGACCCAGCCCAAGAACGCACTGGTCGAGCAGTACAAGGCGTTGCTCGCCACCGACGGCGTCACGCTCGATTTCCGCGACGACGCCATCGAACAGCTCGCCAACTTCGCCATGACGGTGAACGAGCAGACCGAAAACATCGGCGCTCGCCGCCTCCATACCGTGCTCGAGCGGATGCTTGAAGACGTCAGCTTCGAGGCCCCCGAGATTGGTGGGACGATCGTGGTCGATAGCGATTACGTGCGGAAGCGACTGGCCGACGTGGTAGCCAACGCCGACCTTTCTGGATACATTCTCTAAGGGAATTCCCATTAGGACTCACAGGTCCGCCTGCTGCCAACCGAGGATTCTTAGACCATGAGAAAACCCAAAGGCGCACTCCCGATCGTTCTGCTTTCCGTCGCGGCCGTCTTAGCGGCGTGCAACGGCGCGAATAACGGCGGTCTTCCGGGTCCTGGTCCTACCTCTGGGCCGACAGGAAACTGCGGCGGCCCGCCGAGCTCGAACCAGCTCGAGGTGCTTTTCCCGGTCCCGAACTCGAAGAACGCTCCCCCGGGAATCGCAAACATCTACGTTTCTACAAAGGGTCAGTTGCCGCCAAGCAACCAGTTCGACTTCTTGCTCTCGGAATCGAACGGCGCATCGACGTTCACCGGACCGTTCGCCGGCATTAACAAGTCGCAGCTCCCCCCGGGTCACAAGAACCCGACGTACTCCAATGCGGTGTACTACGCTTCGGCCATCGCGGGCCCGTCGGGATCGAGCTGGACCATCGGTCCGGATGTGACCGTCAGCCTCTTTTGGAATGACGGCGGACGAAACTGCATCCCGCACTTCCTAGTGACTACGTTCCGAACCAAGAAAAGCTAGACCAGCGCTGACAGTAGCGGGCGGCGCGAAGCGCGAATAGCCGCCCGCGATGCCGTATATCCGCGAGATCTTGACCGATGGCCACCCGACGCTTCGGCGGGTGGCCAAGCGAGTCAATCCCAAAGAGATTCGGGAGCCGCTTTTTCAGCAGCTCATCGACGACATGTTCGAAACGATGTATGCAGCACCGGGCGTGGGCCTGGCAGCGCCGCAAATCAACGTTGCGAAGCGGATATTCGTGATGGACGTGCACGACGACGAACACGAGCCGGCGGTGGTTATCAATCCGAAGATCGAAGAGCTCAGCGAAGAGATCGAGCTTCGCGAGGGGTGTCTTTCGGTGCCCGGCCTCGTCGGCGAGATCGTCCGCTTTAAGCGCGCCGCCGTAAGCGGCTTGGATCGCCACGGAGCGAAGATCCGGATCGAAGGTGAGGGCCTGCTCGCACAGTGCCTGCAGCACGAGATCGATCATCTCAACGGCGCGCTCTACGTCGACCGCGCGAAGAACTTGCGCCCTGCCGTGAGCGAAGAGGAAAAAGAGACGGCGGAGGCTTGAAAACGCTCTTCTTCGGCACCAGCGCCTTTGCCGTGCCGAGCCTTCGCGTCGTTGCGGAACGTACCCAGTGTGCCGGTGCCGTGACGCAACCCGATCGCCCGGCCGGGCGCGGCCACCGCATGCAGAGCAGTCCCGTCAAACGGGCGGCGCTCGACCTCGGCTTGCCGGTCTACGAACCGTTACAGCTTCGCAGCCTTGCCCGTGAAATGGCCGGCGAAGGTTTCGACCTTTTCGCGCTTGCGTCGTACGGGCGGATTCTGCCGCGCGAGCTGCTCGCGCTTCCTCGGCTCGGGGCGCTCAACGTTCATCCGTCGCTGCTTCCGAAGTACCGCGGGGCGACCCCGATTCAAAGCGCGATTCTGCAAGGCGAACCGGAGACGGGCGTCTCCATCATGCTGATGGACGCCGGCTTGGATACCGGTGAGATCGTCTTGCAGCAGCGCATCGCCGTAGAGCAGGAAACTTACGGCGAGCTGCACGACCGCCTGGCCGCGCTGGGTGCACAGCTGCTTGCGCAGTGCATCGCCTTAGCGGAGCGCGGCGAACTTGCCGCGCAGCCGCAAACCGGCGAACCGAGCCTGACGCGCCCGATCGTCAAAGACGACTTGCGAATCGACTTGAGTTGGGCGCCCGAACGCATCGTGCGCGCCGTTCGCGCCTACGCTCCGCAGCCGGCGGCACGCGCTGAGATCAACGGCGAGATCGTCAAGATTCTGCGCGCGCACGTCGGCGACTCCGGAGAACTCGTTATCGACGAGCTGATCGCGCCAAACCGCGGAAAGATGAGCGGCGCCCAATATCGACGGTCGTCCTTCGACGAAGTTTATCCCGCGCGGAGTCGAGGGACTCAGGATGACAGGGCGTGACGGCGCGGGAGTTGGCGCTGCGGGTCGTCGGTGATGTGTTTCCTGTCGACGGGGAGAATGGGCGCAGTGCGCACGGGGCCTTCGATTATCGCGTGCGCCGCGCCGGCTTGAGCGCGCGCGACGTCGCGTTTGCCGCCGAGCTCGCGTATGGCGCGATCAAGATGCGCCGCACGCTCGACTGGTATGTAAATCCGCTGCTGACGAAGCCGTTGTCCGAACTGCCGCCGGCGATTGCGGAGATTCTCAGACTGGCAGTTTACGAGCTGGTCTACACACGCGCCGACGAACATGCGACGCTTTTCGAGTTCGTCAACCTCGCCAAACGTTTCGGCCATCGCGGGGTGGCGAACTTGGTCAACGCGGTGCTGCGAAGGTTTCTTCGTGAGCGGCCGCCGGCGCCGGCGAGAGAGCTTTTCTCGGACGAGGACGAGTATCTCGCGACGCGCTACTCGCTCCCCACCTGGCTCGTGCGTCAGTGGCGCAAAACCTTTGACGAGCAGCTTGAGGCGATTTGCCTGGCGGTGAACGCGCCGGCGAGCCCGGCGCTCGTCGTCAATGCGCTTCGCGCTACGATGGACGAGGCTGCCGCGCAGCTCGCAGCCGCGGGGGTAGAGACCCGCCGGTCACCCTTCGTCGCCGAGGCGTTGCTGGTGCAGCGCGGCCAGATCTCCGAGGCGGCGGGTGACGGCCGTTGGTGGCCGCAATCGGAGAGCTCCGCGATGGTTGCCGGCGTGCTCGCTCCACAGCCCGGTGAGAGCATCCTGGACCTTTGCAGCGGGCGGGGAAACAAGGCGCTGCAAATCGGCGCGCGGCTCGCGCGCGACGGGACGCTGCTCTGTGTCGAACGCGATGCGCGCAAGGCCGCCACGCTGGCGCAGCGTTTGGAACGAGCGGACGTTATTGCCGGCATCGTCACGGGCGACGCAACGCAAGCGCTCCTTCCGGAGGGACAGCATTTCGACCGGGTGCTGCTCGACGCCCCATGCTCGGGAAACGGCATCGTCGGGCGCCAACCCGAGGCGCGCTGGAAGAAGCAGAGTACCGACGGCGAACGCCTCGCCAGCACGCAGCGAGCGCTTCTCGAGCGAGCGGCTCGGCATGTCCGTCCGTCCGGGACGCTGGTCTACGCGGTTTGCTCGACGGATCCGCGCGAAACGACGGAAGTGATGGAGTGGTTCTTGGCGCGAGAGAACTTCGAACGCGGCCCGATGCCGGCGGCCTACGAGTCGCTGCTAACTGATGCCGGTGACATGCTCGTGCCGCCCGGAATCGACGGACGCGACGGATTCTACGTCGCGCGCCTGGAGCGCCGCGAACCTGTCCTGAGCCCAGTCGAAGGGTGAGCTTCTTGGCGAAGATCGAACAGGCGTGTGCGCAGTTCATCGAACGAGCTTTTGCGAAGACCTTCCCAAGCGACGTGGAGCCCGCGCAGATCGCCCGGAAACTCGTCTCGACGATGGAAGCGCAGACGCGCGCCGATGACGGCCGGCTAACCGCCCCCGCAGCGTACGCAGTCTACGTGAGCCCCGAAGATTTCGATCGTCTCGCCGAGCACGCAGAGTATCTGCAGCGAGCTTGGGCCGAGCTCTTGCACGATCTGGCCGTGAAAGTCGGCGTCACCTTCACCGGCGGCGACGCGCGGGTTGCCATGGCGCCCCGCGCAAGCGTGCCACTGGGCGCCGTTGCGATTGAGGTTGGGGAGGCCGCCACGCGCGACGCCCACTTTTCTTTGCGGATGGTCAAGGGCGTGCCCCCCGATAGGGTATATTCCATCGAAGGAGCGACTCGCGTGGGGCGAGGCGAGGAGAGCGAGATCGTGCTGGTCGATCCTAGCGTTTCACGCGCCCACGCGATCGTCGAGATTGACGGCGCGCACCCCGTCGTCCGGGATCTCGGCTCGACGAACGGCACGTTCGTCAACGGCCGGCGGGTTAGCGTCGAAGCCTTGCGCGATGGAGATGAGCTGCTGTTTGGAAACACGCGTATGAGATTTGAATCGGCATGATCGCCCTGGCTGCCGTTGCCGGCTTCACGACGCAGATGCGCGTCGGATCGCTGGAGATTACCGCAGCCCTTGCCGCCGTGGCGCTGTTGGCAGCGCGTCCGCGCGTGCGCGCGGCAGCCGAGATCGGCACCTTGACGCCGATGCAGGTTGACCTCGACATCGTCGAACGCAGCGGGCGGCGTCCGCATCGCGTGCGTCCACCCGTAGAGATTGGCCGCTCGAAGGATGCGGGCGTCGCGTTATCCGATCCCGAGGTGAGCCGGCAGCATGCGCGCTTGTCGAGCTACGACGGCGTCGTCTATGTTGAAGACTTGGGCAGCCGCAACGGCACCTTTCTCAACGGGCGTCGCGTCGCCGAGGCGATCGAGGTTCGCGAGGGCGACGAAATTGACGTGGGGGCGACGCGGCTCGTGATGACGTCGGTACGTACCGGATGACCCTCGCAATCCGCGGCGACCGAACGTCGTGTTTGAGCTTGCAGTTGGGTCCCGGCACGTGGCTGCTGGCCGTCGCGCGAGGCTTTGGGCAGATGGGCGGTCTTCCAATCGAGTCCGCGCTGCTCGCGCGGCTTCGCAGCGAGTGTCAGGGCCGAATGCGCAGCCCGCTCTTTCGGCGCGCCATCGCTCGGCCGCAGGCCGCCGCAACCGCGATGTTAGCCGTTTTGGCGCGAGTAAACGGCTCGCTCTATGCGAACACGGCCAACCACGACGATTACGTGACCACGGCGGCATCGTTGACGGCGGTGATCGTCGTACAGGGCTTGGCGTATGTAATCCATGCTGGAGCGACGGCGGCGTATCTGGCGCGTGGCGGCGCGATCGCGCCGCTCTGCAACGACGACGTGATGGAGGAGCGGCCGATCCCCGTGCTGGCGCGCGCACTTGCCGCCGCACCGGTGCTCGACGTCGGCATCTCGAACGTGAGACTGATTCCCGGCGACGCGATCGTGCTTCTGGGACGCCGCATTGCCGGAGAGAGCGAACGGCAAACGCTCTTGGAACGGCTGGAAGCCAGCGAGCTGGGCGAACAGATCCTGGTCGCGCGTTTCGAAGACGACGAGGGAGCAGTTTTCCCGGCGTCGAGCGCGGCGGTCTTTGCCGTCCCCACAATCGCACGCATGGCGACCGGGATCGCGGCGGCCGTCGCATTTTTTGCGGCCGCGGTGCTCGCCCACTGATCGCTTTACTCGTTCGGCGCTTGCTGCCGATGAGCGTCGCGCTGGCCGTTGCCGCACTGATGCTCTCCTTCGCGCCGCCTGGGGCGATTGGGCCGCCATGGATGCTCGTCGCATTGGGCGTGCTTGCGGTCGCGTGGGTGCTGTGGCAGCCGGCGACGAGCGTTCGCGACGACGTCATCCCAGCGCTCGCGGTCGTTCTGGCGGCGTTCGGCCTGGCGATGGTCGCGCGGCTCACACCGGATCTCGCGCATCGCCAGCAACTTTGGCTCCTCCTCTCGCTAGGACTGGCGTTGGCCGCGGGACCCGCGTTCACCCAGTTTCGCCGTTTCGCGGCGTTCAAATATCTCTGGGTCGTCGCCTCGCTCGCGCTCTTCGCGGCGCTGATTCTCTTCGGCGTCGAAATTAACGGGGCTCGCTTATGGATTAAGCTTGGGCCGATCCAATACGAGCCGATCGAGCTGATCAAACTCTGCATCGTGCTTTTCTTGGCGGCTTATCTCGCCGAGATGGCCGACGTCATCGCAGCGGCGCGACCGTGGTCGTTGCGCGCCAACCTGAAGTATCTCGGGCCGCTCTTTATCGGTTGGGGTGCCTCGATGGCGATCTTGGTCGTACAGCGCGATCTCGGGATGGCGACGCTGCTGCTGGCGACATTCGCCACCCTGCTCTTCGTGGCGACGCGCCGGATCGACATCGTGGTATTCGGTGCGCTGCTCTTTGCAGCCGGCGCATTTTGGGCCGTGCACCATTACCCATACGTGCAGACGCGCATCGCCGTTTGGTTCCATCCGTTTGCCGATCCGCTCGGCGCCGGATTTCAGTCCTCGCAATCCTACTATTCGCTTGCGGCGGGCGGGTTGGCGGGAACCGGCTATCGCCTCGGCCATCCGCAGTTCATTCCGGACGTCGCGACCGATTATGTTTATGCGGCCATTGCCGAAGAGTTCGGCCTGATCGGCGCGATCGTCGTCTTGGCGATCTTCCTCGATCTCGTGCGGCGCGTTCTCGCCACCGGGCTCGAGCAGCCGGACCTTTATACGAAGTTGCTCGCTGCGGGGCTCGGCGCAACGCTCGGCTTTCAAGTCGTCATCATCGTGGCCGGCGTGATCGGCCTGCTGCCGCTGACCGGCATTACGCTGCCGTTTATCTCGTACGGCGGAAGTTCGTTGGTTGCCAATTTTTTGCTCGTGGCGCTCGTTTGGGCGATGAGCGCTCGTCCTCGGAGAAGTGGATAACCGGATGAGAAGCGTTATTGCGCTCGCGCTCTTGATGGCGGTGGCGGGTTGCGCCAAGAGTTCCAACGCCACCAGCGCGGCCGCTTCGGCGTCGGCCGCGGCGATGAAGAATCCGGCCTCGGCCAGCGACGGCGCGACGGTCTATCTGACCGATTGCTCCAGTTGCCACCAAACCAGCGGCCAAGGCGTTTCCGGAGCGTTTCCGCCGCTGGACGGCAACGCCGTCGTTACGGGTAACCCGGTCGCGGTGATAGCGATCGTGAAGAACGGCCTGGATGGCCCAGTGACGGTAAACAACGCCGCCTATAGCGGCATCATGCCGAGTTGGAAAGGGCAGATCTCTGACGATCAGATCGCGGCGGTCATCAGTTACATTCGCAGCTCGTGGACCAATCACGCCGGCGGCGTGAGCCTCGCGCAAGTCCAGTCGGTCAAATAGAGACGACTTCCCCCAAGTCGAGCCGCTCGCCGAACTCGCGCTCGAAGATCGCTTCGACGTAGTCGTGCATGCCGGGGTCGCCGTGACGCAGACGTGCCCGCGTCGCACGCGGCCACGGCGACGCGCAGTCGTTGGCCTCGACGTACGCCCGCAGCGATTCGGCGAAGTACTCGTCGACGCCGGTTGCGGCGTAGGGCGTCACAAACGTTTGCGCGCCGGCAAAGAGCGCCCGGACTTGCGGATCGATGCTGCTACGATAGACGCCGCCGCCCAGCGCGCAGTCGAGTGCGTGACCGAACTCGTGGGCCACGGTCATCGGGCTGCGCGACCGCAGAAAAAGCGCGCGTTCTTCAACGACGAAGAGCCCTGCCGGCGGCGCCGGCCAGGCATCCACGTCGATTCCCAGGCGCGCTAGAGCCGGCGAGGCCTCCCGGTAGGGCTCCCCGGCTCGCAAGAGCAGGATGCGAATCCGGCTGCGCAGCGCATAGGACAGGGCGCCGTGGCCGAAGCGAAGCAGGGTCTCCAGCACTTGCGGTTCCGCGGCACGCCGTCGGTCGCGTTCGAAGAGGCGGCGCGCTGTAGCCTGGGCATCCTTCTGCATCAGGCCATCGTCGCGCCCGAACGTTGCGGAGCCGTTTCGGCGGGGTTTTCAGAATTTTTTCACATCCCCAGCCTAGCGTAGAGATATGAAAAGAATTGCAATTGCGGCGATTGCCGTACTGGCCGTAGCCGGATGCGTGGGGCGCTCCAACCTGCTGCCGGGCGGCTCAATGACCTCGGTCACTGCCCCCGCCGGCCACTTCGCGGGCGAGGACGACACCTCGATTTTGAAGCTGCTCAAGAAACAGGTCGTGATCGGCTCGACGATCGACCCGAAGTTTGGACAGCTCAACCCTTATGGCCTGACGGTTGCGACGTCGACCGCGGGAGATTTCACCGCGGGCGATCTCGCGGTCTGTAACTTCAACGCCAAGAAGAACGTGCAAGGCACCGGTTTTACGATCGTCGCCTTGCATCCCAAGCCCGGTTCCAAACCACTGCTCGTGTCCTCGGACAAGACGCTGCTTGGATGCGCCGCTCTAGCATTGAGTCCGTCCGACGATATTTGGGCCTCCGCCTTCGTCGCTAAGGACGTTCCGATCATCTCGCCGTCGGGCAAATCCGAGGGGAATATCAAAGGCAAGCCGTTCGACCATCCTTGGGGGCAGGTCTACGCGGCGCCGAAATCGGGAAGCCCGGTCTTTTATGTAAGCGACGCCGGCACAGGAACGATCGTTCGCATCAACCTCGGTTCGAAGTTCACCTACGACGTGATCGCCAAGGGCTTCGCCATCAACCACGGCAAGCCGGGCAGCATCTTCGCGCCGTCGGGGCTGGCCTACGATCCGAGCGTCGACGCGCTCTACATCGTGGACGGCACGAACAATACGGTCGTGGCCTTCGATAACGTAACGACGATTAAGAGCGGCGGCATCGTCGTCGAAAAGGGCGGAAAGACGTTCAAAGGTCCGTCCGCCGGCGACGCCAAGCTCGTCTACTCCGGCTCTCCGCTCGACGGTCCGGTAAGCTCCGCGCTGCTACCCAACGGCAATCTCGTGATCGGAAACACCGGCAACGCCAGCGGTCAGAACATCATGGTCGAAGTGACGCCGAGCGGCAAGCTCCTCGATACCCGCAACGTCGACAAAGGCGCCTCGGGCTCGATCTTCGGCATCGTCGCAACCGGCACCGACGACTCGAATTCAAAACTCTACTTCAACGATGATAACGACAACAATCTGCAAGTCTTAGAAAAATAGGCCGTGCCTCGCTCCCGTTCTCTCGGGCTCCCGTTACATGCCATCGCCGTCGCAGCTCTTCTCGGAGGCTGCGACGGCCCCGTTTCGACCTTTCAAGCCTCTCCGGCCCAAGCACCGAAGGCCGGCGCGCGGTTCGGGATTCGTCAACGGCTTAGCGGTAGATTCGGCGACCGGCATCGCAGCGACGACGACCGAACTCAACGCACAAGTCGAGTTCTACAATCTTGCAAAGAAGAGTGGAACCGCCGTTCGGCTTCCCTGCACGGGCGATGCCTCGCAGTCGCTCAGCGGTAGCGGCATCGCCAACGATTCGACCAACGGGTTCTTTCTCGTGACCGAACAGTTCTATTGCAGTGGAAGTCAGGGCGGTGCGATTGTCGTGTACGACGAAAGCGGGAACCGCGTCGAAACGATCACCGGGTTCACGTTTTTCGTCGGAGAACCGGCCCCGGTCATCAATCCGAGCGAACGCATGGGCTGGGCGTTCGGCCCGACCGCCAGCCAACTTCAGCAATTCTTCTACTGATCGCCGCGCGGCGCATCCGCTCGCGAAGAGGGCGGACGACGGCGGCGCGGCTAAATATCGGTAGATGATGCCGTCACGCCCTTGGCTTTGCGCTTTAGCGTTTGGTACCACCGTTACGCTCCTCGCGGGCTGTGCCGTTCCGTCTGCACAGGTCGGTCCGCAAAGCTCGACATCGAACAGCCGGTCGAGCGCAAAGTCGCTTTTCCTTTCGTTTTTGCACCGAATGGAACAGGCTCCGATTCACCCCGATCGTCGCGCGTCGTGGATGGGGCCCGCGCTGAAAAAGCAGAACTTGCTCTATCTGTCGGACGGCGGTGCCGATGAGGTCCGCGTTTACGCGTACCCTGGCGGCAAGAAGGTTGGGATGCTCACGCAGCTTCGGGATCCCGCCGGCGTGTGCTCCGATGCAGCGGGCAATGTTTGGATTGTGAACTCGGCTTCATTCACGATTGTGGAATATGCGCACGGCGGGACGAAGTCCGAGGCGACGCTCAGCGATGCGGGCTCGGCGAATCCCCTGGGCTGTTCCGTCGATCCGACGACCGGTAATCTCGCCGTAGCAAACTTGGGAACTGCGAGCGGCGGAGGAAATCTGTCGATCTATACCGGCGCGAAAGGCAGCGCCAAAACCTTTGCGGATTCGGACCTGACGTACTTCTACTTTTGCGGGTACGACGACGAGGGGAATCTTTTCGTTGACGGCCTCAACAGCTCGTATGGTTTTGTTCTCGCCGAACTTCCCAGCGGCAGCGGAAAGCTCCAAACGATTAGCCTAAACGGAACCGTTGATTTTCCGGGAGGCGTTGCGTGGGACGGCTCGTACGTAGCAATCGGCGATCAATACTATCAAGGCAAGCATACGTCGGCGATTTACCAGGTCTCCGTCTCCGGCTCGGTTGGAACGGTAGAAGGCACCACGACTCTCACCGATACTTGCGATGTCCTTCAATTTGCGATTCAGACCAAAACGGTCGTTGTCCCCGACGATTGCTCCACCAGTGCGCGATACTACGACTATCCCGCGGGCGGCAACCCAACGAAAACCATTAGCGGCCTCACGTATCCGGTTGCTGCAGCGGTCAGTCTTGCCCAGTAGTCATAGGATTTTAGCGAGCCTGGGGGGAACGGCGGCGCCTGTGTCGGTTAAGTGGTTTCTCGCCGTTGCATTGCCGGCACTTATCGTGCCGGCGGGATGTTCTTCGGGCAATACGTCGCCGCCGGTCTTTGCTCGCGCGCTGCCGCAGAGCGGCTCGCCGAGCCAATATATCAAGAACGTCGTCGTGATCGTTCAAGAGAACCGCAGCCTAGACAACTTCTTTGCCGGATATCCCGGCGCCAACGCGCCCACGTCGGGTTGCGCGATTCCAAACGGAAGCGCACGACCCAGAACCCGGCAAGTCGCACGCCCAAGCTCGAGCTCGGGCTGCCCTTCCGGAGACGTCTCGGTTCCGTTCCAACAAATCACCTTCGACGGAACCGGCGGGAAGAACATCGACTTGGCGCACGACTGGTACTCGTCGAAGGTCGATTACCACGAAGGAAAGATGGACGGTTTTTCGCGGTGGGGAAAGCCGGGCCTATATCCGGCATATTCGTACGTCGAGGAGTCATTGATCGCCCCGTACTGGGACATGGCGCAACAGTACGTGCTCGCTGATGAAATGTTTCCCACGGAGTGGGGCGGGAGTTTCACCGCGCATCTGACGCTGGTCGCCGGCAATGATACGATCGACCAATCGCCGCGCGAATCCGAGGTCGATTTCCCAAATAAGGTCCCCGACGATTGCGATTCACCGCCGGGCACCGTGAGCTCGTACATAACGTCCAAAGACGCCGAAAAGAGGTTCCAGGGTCCGTTCCCGTGTTTCGACCAATGGGACACGATGGCCAATGTCCTCGACAACGCCGGCATCTCGTGGAAGTACTACGCGACCAAGCTTCTGGACGGCGGTCTTTGGGAACCCTACGAAGCGATGAAGTACGTGAGGTACGGCCCCGACTGGGATACCGACATCATTGCCCCGCAAACCCAAGTATTGAAGGATGCCGCCGACGGAAACTTAGCGTCGGTGACCTGGGTCAGCCCGAGCCACTCCGATTCGGATCACCCGGCGTACCATAGCGACCTCGGTCCGTCGTGGGTAGCGTCGGTGGTCAATGCGGTCGGAGAGAGTTCGTACTGGAACTCGACCGCGATCGTCATCGTGTGGGACGATTGGGGCGGATGGTACGATAATTCGAAGCCACCGCAGCTCGATTACCGGGGGCTCGGTTTCCGCGTTCCGTGCCTCATCATCTCGCCCTACGCGAAGGCGGGCTACGTCGATCATACGCAATACGAGTTCGGCAGTATTCTGAAGTTTATCGAAGAGGTCTACGGAACCGGCAGCATCGGGTCGTCGTCGCAAGGCTACACGGACCAGCGCGCAACGAGCCTGGATGCCGCCTTCGACTTCACCCAAAAACCGCGCGCCTTCATCGCGATTCCCTCGAAGTATCCGCCATCGCACTTCCTGCGAGAGCCGCCCTCGAACGAACCAGTCGACACTCAGTAAGGAAAACTCTAAGTCTAACCTTCCCTAGTCGCGCCCCGTTGCAAAAGTAAAGCCGGGGCGGGCGATGGGGGGCGGCACGACGCTAATAGTAACGCGATCGCGCCGCTTTCCGTCGGCGGCTTCAATCTGCCACGTTCCCAAGCGTAACGGCCAGAATGCATTCCCGGCAGCATCGAGCGAGACTTCGGTGCCGTTAACGCTCCAGCGTATCGGAGCGCGCACTTCGTCCGCGCGCAGCAAAAGCTGTTGCTCGCGTCGCTGCAGGGTGTTGCTTGCGGCGTTTAGCACGAAGGTGTCGCCGTCGGCCGGAAAGACGATGCGCAGCGACGCGACTTGCGCGCGCGCGCGCAGCGCTGTGACGTCGCGCGGCGCTACCCACTCCTGCACGACGGCTACGCACTCATCCTTCGCATACACGACGATGTGTCCGGTGGTCGCGCAGATTGACTTTCGTACGAAGCCGGTCGGCGCGGCGAAAGCCGGCGGCTCTACATTGCGTTCGTATAAATGGAGCATGATGCGACTCCAGAGTGGGCCCGCGCCCGTTACGCCGGAGATGCCGCGCATCGGGCTGCCGTCGAAGTTACCGACCCAAACGCCCACCGTGTAGTCGCGCGTGAAGCCGACGGTCCAGGTGTCGTGAAAATCCGACGACGTACCGGTCTTAACCGCGGCTGGAAACGGCATTTCGAGCACCGAGTGCAGCCCGAACGAGTGCGCTCGCGCGTGCCGGTCCGCAAGCATGTCGGTAACCAGCGCCCAATCTGACCCCAAGCCGATCGAACGAGGCGTCGGGCTTTCCGGCGTCAGATGAAGCGGCAAGAAGCTCCCGCCGCGCGCCATTGCGACGTACGCCTGCACGTTCTCCCAAAGGCTTACCTCGCCGCTCCCCAGCGTTAGACCGAGGCCGTAATACGACGCCTGGTGGCGCAGATGCGCGAAGCCGAGTTCGTGCAAACGCGTAAGAAATGTTTCGACGCCGAGGTCGGAGAGAACGCGAACCGCCGGCACGTTGAGCGAGTTTGCCAGTGCATACCGGACGCGGACCGGCCCGCTGAAGCGGCCGCTATAATCGCCAGGCTCATAGAGTTTGCCGCCCGCAATTGCGTACGCCGCCGGCACGTCGTGCAGAATCGTCGTCGAGCGAATCGTTCCGCGCTCGAGCGCCAGCTCGTAGGTAAACGGTTTGAGCGACGAGCCGGGCTGCCGCAGGGCCTGCACTCCGTCGTTGCGCCCTAGCGCCTCGTCGGAGAAATAGTCCGGCGAGCCGACGTACGCCAGAACCCCGCCGGTTCGATTGTCGACGACGAGCGCGGCGGCGCTGGTCACGTGATAGCGCTCGAGCACGCCGATTACGTCTTGCGTCTGCGCTTGGACGAAACGTTGAAGCGGACGGTCGAGCGTCGTGCTAATGCGTCCGCTGCGGACGCCGCCGGTGGCGTAGAGGAAGAAGAGGGCGTGCGGCGCGTCGTTGATTCCCGAATCGTGCAAGCGTACTTTCAGCGTTTCGGAAAAAGCGCGGCTCGCCGTCGCCGGGGCGATTTCACCGAGGTCGACCATGCGGTCCAAAACGTAACGCTGGCGAGCCCGCAGCGCTTGCCAACCGGTATCCGGCGCGAGCCTAGCCGGATCGTTGGGAATCGCCGCAAGCAGCGAGGCCTGCGCCAAATCCAGATCCGCCGCCGGCTCGCCGAAATAGGCGCGTGCCGCCGCTTCGATCCCATACAGGTTTCCGCCCATCGGCACGCGATTGACGTACGCCGCGAGCTCGGCGGTTTTGCTCGACGCGATCTCGATCCGCTCTGCGAGCGCGATCTGCCGGAGCTTGCCGCGAACTCCCCCCACGCTCGAAGGATAAAGCAGGCGCGCGAGTTGCATCTCGATCGTGGAGCCGCCACTGCGGGCTTCGCCAAAGATCGCGTAGTCGCGCGCCGCGCGCAGCAGCGCCCGAACGTCAACGGCTCCGTGACGCCTGAATCGCGCGTCCTCCGCAGCGAGAATCGCCTCGACGAAGACCGGCGAGACCGACTCCAGCGGAACGCTGACCGAGTGTGCCGATGCGGCACCCAGAATTGTGCCGAGAAGGATGCCATGACGGTCGGTATAGGTGACGGATCCCTGGGGCGCCCGCACTTTGGCGACGTCGATTCCGGAGCGTTCGAGCCCGACCGCGGCCGCCAGGGCGCAGATCGCAAACGCGAGCGCAAAGTGTTTTCTCACCGGAAGCTGGAAGATGGCATACGTGCGTGCGCTCTATTCGCTGCTCGTTGCCGTTGCCATCGCGGCGGTGGCATCGTGCACCGGTGGGACCTCGAGCGTGGCGAAGCTCTCGACTGTGGCGGCGCTGCCAAAGCCGTCGCTACCGCCTTGGATTACCTCGATCTCGCCGACGCGCACCGCTCAAACGCTGGCTCAGATTCGCGTCATCTTTGCCAAGCCGGTCACGCCGGTTGAAGCGCTCTCCGGCGAGGGTCCGCGCGACGTCCTCGATCGCGTCAGCATCGAGCCGGAACTCGCCGGCCACTTCGTCGTTCTGACGCCGCGGATGATCGGCTTCGTCGCCGATCGCGCCCTGCCGGTCGGCACGCGCGTACGAGTCACCCTTGCCGCGGGATTACACGACCTCTCGGGCGACGTGCTGAAGCAGGACCTTGCCTGGACCTTCGAGACGCAAGCGCTCAGTTTTACCAGCTTGCCACAGCTGACGGCGGGCGACGACGAGTCGACGCCGGCTCCCGTCGGCCTACAGCCAAAACTGCAAATCACGAGCAATGCCGCCGTGGACGTGGCGTCTTTGGCCGCCCATGCCGAACTTGACGGCACCGACGGCAGCACTGCCGGCGTGACCGCCGTCTTGGAAGCGACGCCTTCGCCCAGTCCAGGGGACAACGCGCAAGAGCTTTACGATCCGTCGCTCAATGATTGGGTGTACGATCTGCTTCCAGCGCGGAAGCTGCGGCGAGCTGCGACCTATCGGCTTGCGATTGCGCCCGGCGTCGAACCGCTCTACGGAAATCTGGCGACGACGAACCGCTTCCTCGGCGGCGTGAGAACCTACGACGTGCTTGCCATCGTTCCGACGCCCGCTCCGAGCCCGAACGGCGGAGGCCGCTTTGCCGACGGGGATCCGGCGATCGTGTTTAGCAATCCGCTCGATCCGGACTCGGTCGCAAATGCGGTGACCATTTCACCGGCGCCGGCCGCGGTGAAGGCGCTTACAAGCGTCTCGGATCAATCAAATACGATCGCGATCAACCCCTATGCGCTCGATCCCGACAAAACGTACGTTGCAACGGTCGCCGCGAGCGTAAAGGACGTATTCGGGCAAACGCTCGGGCACGAAGGGCGCGTTACCATTCATACCTCGGACTTCGCGCCGGGAGCCTGGGCGCCCAGCGGCTACCAGCCGAGCGTGATCCCCGCCGGGGCATCGGTCGAGCTAAACTTCTACGCGACCAACTTGCCCGAAAACTCCTATCGCACGGGCTACGCGCGGCTGACGCCCCTGCAGATGCTGGGCTCGCGCGATCCGCTCACGTTACTACCGCCGTGGCAGAGCTGGCCGAGCATTGCGTTGCGCGATGCGCGTCGCAACGTTCAGAGCGTCGTGCGCTTTCCGTTGCAATCACGCCTTCGCGCCTCGTACGGAGCACTCGCGTACGGCTTCCGCACGTCCCTGGACGCGCCGAACGCCGATCCGAGTCTCGTGGGCACCGTACAACTCACGAATCTCGGCGTCTTCTCGCAATGGTTCCCGTCGCATGGCCTGGTGCTCGTTCAGCATTTGAACGACGGGGCACCGGTGCGCGGGGCGACCGTGACCGCGTACCGCGTTGACGAGCAGAACAAGCTGGCGCCGCAACCGTGCGCGGCCGGTACGACCGATGCGAACGGCGAGCTGAACTTTTACGGCGTAGACGTCGAGCGCTGCTCGATTCTGGCCAGTTCCAATACGGCGCCGAATCTCGGCGTCGTCGTCACGCAGGGGGCCGACGTCGCGACGGTCACGACGTCGAGCTACAGCGGCTTTCCGCGGTTCGACATTTACGGCGGATGGACGAGCGGCGCGCCGCTCTCGCGCGGCACGATCTTCAGCGACCGTCAAATGTACCAACCCGGGGAGCGCGGCGAGCTGACCGGCGTCGCGTATTACGTCAAAGGCAATCGTGTCGTGCCCGATGCCAATGCGCTCTACACCCTGACCCTGAGCGATCCCAGCAACGTCAAAACGTCGCTCGGGCGCCGGCGCACGGATTCGCTCGGCATCTTTTCGATGCCGATTGACTTCTCGAAGCAGCAGGCATTGGGCGATTACTGGATTGCCGCCAAAGGAGCCAACGGGAACGAAATCGACGGTTCGCTGCGCGTCGCTGAGTTCAAACCGCCGAACTTCAACCTAACGCTGACGCTGGGCTCGAAATCGGCCGTCGCCGGCTCGAGCGTCGGCGCGAACGTTTCCGCCAACTATCTCTTCGGCGCCCCGTTGCAGGGTGGTGCGGCGCATGCCTACGTGACGCGCGACGTGGCGACCGTGCAGCCGAAAGGCTGGGACGATTTCTGGTTTGGGCCGCAGTGGTTCTATCCCGAGCAGACGCCTTCGTTCACGACCGACGTCCTGCAGCGCGACCTCACGCTCGATGCCAAGGGCATGACCGCGCTCGACGTTCCGGTGCCGGCCGACCTGCCGTTTCCGATGACCTACACCGTCGATATGGAGACCAGCGACGTCTCGAACCTCTCCGTCAGCGACTCCCAGACGTTTCTCGCGTTGCCCGGCGACGGCGTCATCGGGTTGGCCTCGGACACGGTGGGTAAGGCGGGGACGCCGATGCCGGTTCGCGTCGTCGTCACCGATGCTGACGGCAAAGCGCTCGCCGGCCGCTCCGTGCATCTCGAACTGCAGAAGATGACCTACACCTCGGCCACGCAGGAAGAAGAGGGCGGCGAAAACGCGCAGCAGGCAATCAAATATCGGACCGTTTCGAGCGTCGACGTCGTCTCCGGGGATCATCCGGTCACGGCGCCGTTGACGGCCAGCGACTCCGGACCCTATCGCGTGATTGCCACGCCGGCCGTCCTTCGACAAGCTCAGGATGACAAGCGCAATCGTGCGAGCGCGACCGAGATTCAAGTCTTCGCCTTCGGGTCCGGCGAGGCCGATTGGGGACTGACGGATTCCAATGCAGTCGCGATCAAGCTCGACAAGAAGCAGTACGCAATCGGCGAGACGGCAAATGCCTTGATTGCCTCACCGTACGACCGCGCCGACATTTATATCGCCGTAGTGCGCAACGACACGCTCTACCGTACGACGATGCGTAACGTCAGCGGCACTGTGCGGTTTCCGTTCAAGATTACGTCCGAGATGATGCCGAATGCGGCGCTGGAGGCCGTCGTGGTGCGGCGTAGCCCTTCGTGCTTCGACTGCGCTCAGCATGACAAGACTGCGCTCAGGAGTGCTGCGCCGAGTACGCTCTCTTTAACCGGGATGGCGGGATTCAACGTCGATCTCGCCGACCGGTATCTGAAGCTCGCGATCGCTCCGCGCAGCGCCACCGTTGCGCCGGGTGGCGCGCAAAGCGTGGACTTCGATCTGACCGGCCGCACCGGCACCCCGGTGCGTGGGGAAGTCGTTGCGATGGTCGTCAACGATGCGATTTTGCAGCTCACCGGCTACCGTTTGACGGATCTGGTGCAGACGGTCTTTGCGCAGCAGCCAATCGCGACGATCTTCGCGGATAACCGCGAGAATGTGACGTTAAAAACGCAGACGGCGCCGCTCGAAAAAGGCTTCGGCTACGGCGGCGGATTTCTGGCGGGTGCTGGAAGCACGCGCGTCCGAACGAACTTTCTACCGTTGGCGTACTACGGCGTTCTGCCGACCGGCGCCGACGGCCGCGCACACGCGCAGTTCACAATGCCCGACGACCTCACGACCTGGCGCGTAATGGCGGTGGCGCTTGACGGCGATGCTTCGCATTTTGTCACGGCCGATCAAACCTTCATTTCGACCCAGCCACTGATCGCCAATCCCCTCTTGCCGCAGTTCGCCCGTCCCGGCGATCGCTTTGGGCTCGGGCTTTCGTTGGCGAACCAGACGGGAGCCGCCGGCGCGCTCGATCTCGTCTTGAAGCTAACCGGAGCGCTCGCCTTTGCGCAAGGCGATCCGCACTCGCAGCGCGCTAGCGAAACCGCGCAGACCGGTATCCAGGCATTTCGTTTCTCGGTCGTTGCCGGCACGCCCGCGCCGACGTCCTTCGAGGCCTCGAGCGCGCTCGGTTCGCAGCGCGATGCGTTTAAGGTGCCCTTCGCGACGAGCGATCGAACGGTCACCGAATCGGTGATCGAAAGCGGCGTCAGCACTGGCAACGCCGCGATCCCCATCGACGTCAGCGCCGGCGGTTCGCTTCAACTGACGCTGGCCAACTCGATCGTACCGCAGTTCGTCGTGCCGTCCGAGCGCGTGATGACGGACGACGTGCTGCCGCTGGCCGACGAGTCGGCATCGCGTTTGATCGTCGCCAGTGCGCTCGCGCGACTGCGCGGGCCATACCGGCTGGTACTGAAGTTCGATCCGGTATCGGCCGTAGCGACGAATCTGCAGGGCCTGCTTTCGTACCAGAACGGCGATGGCGGCTTCGGAGCCTTTACCGGCGACTCGGCGAGCAATCCATTTACGACTGCGGGCGCGCTCGACGCGCTGCTCTTCGCGCGGGCGCACGGCGTGCGCGTTGCCGACAGCGTCGTTTCGCAGGGCGTCGGATTCATGACGCAGGCGCTCGCCAATCCCGGACGCTTCAAGTGGTGCAACGACACGCTTTGCAAGGCTCAGCTGCGCTTTGAGGCACTGTGGACGCTCGCGCAAGCCGGCCATCAGCGGACCGACTTCCTCTCCGACGTCGTCGTGCAAGCCGATCAGTTTGACAGCGCGACGCAAATTCGCCTGGCGCGTTACCTTTTGAAGACGCCGGGGTGGCAAGGGCAAGGCGCGACGATGGCCGATCGCCTGCAGCAGACCCTCTACGTCACGGGGCGCTACTCCGTCGCGAATCTGTCGGATCGCTGGCGCCGGCTGGGCTCGCTCGTGGACGCCCAGTCGCAGATGCTCCAGCTTCTCATCGAGCGGCGCGCACCGGCCGAGCAGATCGACGGCGCCGTACGCGCGCTGGTAGCGCAACAGTGTAAATGCGGCTGGCCGACGACCGACGACACGGCGTCGGCGCTGACCGCGCTTTCGGCCTACGCCGCCACCGAGCAGCTGACTCCGTCGACGGCGACCGCGATGGTGGGAGATCGCACGGTCGTCAGCGTGAAGTTTGGACGAACGGCCTCATCACAGACGATTACCGTCGATGGCTCGTCGCTAAAGGGCAAGTCCGTCATGATTGAGGGGAAGGCGCACTACACGCTGCTCTACACCTATCCAGTGCCGCCCGGCGCGCCCGGCCAGCTGGCCGCGTTTCGCATTATCAGGACGGTCAACGAGCCGGGCGCTGCAACCACGCCGGCGAGCGCGCCCGCTCTGGCGACGATGGATTTATTGGCCGCGGCAGCGCCGCTCGAGGTGCCTGCCGGGCACGTTTTCGACATCGGCGTTCGAACGATCGTGGACCATCCAGTGGACCGCATCGTGATCGAGGATCCATTGCCGGCCGGGTTTGAAGCCGTGGACGCGTCGTTCCGCACGACCCTGCAAGCGATCGTCCCGCAGAGCGATAGCTGGCAGATTGACACGACGCAGATTTATCGCGACCGCGTCGTCGCCTACGCGCAGCATCTCGATCCGGGCGTGTACGACGTGCACTATCTCGTGCGCTCCGTCACGCCCGGCACGTTTAGGTGGCCCGGAGCTCGAGCCTACCTGCAAGATGCGCCCGAGCAGTTCGGCCGCAGTGCAAGCAGTACGCTCACAGTGCGGCCCTAGCTATTAGCAGTAATACTTCGCGGTAGCTTTGCCGGTAATCGAGATTGTCTTGTTGGTGTTATTGACCCAATAGACCCAGACCGTGCTTCCGTTCCCACCGGTCTGCGTGATATCGATGGCCAGCGGCGTTCCGCCGGCGCTCTTGTTCCAGAAGTTGTTGAAGAAGCAGCCGTTGCGATTGAATTTATAGGAGGCGCAGATCGCGCCGGGCTTGCAAGTGCTGTCGGGAGAGATCGAGTCGGCCATGATGTAACCTTCGACATGGCCCGTCGACGGTGCGGCCATCGCTGGATTGAGCGTGATGACCGACAGTAGTAGTGACATAAGTAACATCGGTATGTAGGTCTCCTTACGAGAAGTGATTTTGTTAGTGTACCCATAGAATAACCAGACTTGTTGCGTCCGACCGCAAGCAGGCGGCGCTTTTACAGAATTTCTAATGCCCCGTATAGTAAAGGAAAGGGCGTACGATTTCGTCTCCCGTATCTGCTATTTTTAATATAGCGAAAGAAGGAACCCCAGATGAGCACCTATCGGGCCCCCCTGCGCGACATGCAATTCGCTCTGCGTGAGCTTGCCGGCATCGGGGGAATCGCCGCGCTCCCCGGGTGCGAAGAGACGCTCGACGTGCTCGATTCGGTGCTGGAAGAGGCCGCGGCGTTTGCGTCGGGCGTCCTGGACCCGCTCAATCGAATCGGCGACAAGGAAGGCTGCACGTGGAACGCCGGCGAGGTCGCGACCCCTGCGGGCTTCAAGGAAGCGTACAAGCAGTTTGCGGATGCCGGTTGGATCGGTCTGCCGGTTCCGGCGGAGTACGGAGGGCAGGGCCTGCCGCAGATCCTGCTCGGGCCGACGCTCGAGATGTGGAATGCCGCCAACATCGGTTTTGCCAACGGACCGTTGCTGAATCAGGGCGCGATCGAAGCAATCGAGCTCGTCGGCTCGGCAGAACAGAAGAAGCGCTTCATTCCCAATCTGGTCTCCGGCAAGTGGACCGGGACGATGTGTCTGACCGAGCCGCAGGCCGGCTCCGACCTGGCGCAGGTTCGGGCGCGTGCCGTGCCCGACGGCGACCACCATCTGATAACCGGCACGAAGATCTTCATCACCTTCGGCGAGCACGACATGGCTGAGAACATCATCCATCTCGTGCTGGCGCGTCTGCCCGATGCGCCGGAAGGCACGAAGGGAATTTCACTCTTCATCGTGCCGAAGTTCCTCGTCAATGCCGACGGAAGCTTGGGCGAGCGCAACGACGTGGTCTGCGCGAGTATCGAACATAAGCTCGGCATCAACGGCAACCCGACGTGCACGCTTAACTATGGAGAGAAGGGCAAGGGCGCCATCGGCTACCTTGTGGGCGAAGCGAATCGCGGCCTCGAGTATATGTTCGTCATGATGAACGCGGCGCGGTTCTCGGTCGGCGTGCAGGGCATCGCGTTGGCGGACCGCGCCTATCAAGGCGCGCTCGAATATGCGATGGAGCGCGTGCAGGGCCGCGACCTCAAGCCCGGCTCGCGTACGCCAGAACCAATCTTCAACCACCCCGACGTGCGGCGCATGCTGATGTGGCAGAAGGCGACGATTGAGGCGATGCGGGGCCTCGCCTACGTCACCGCGGCGTCGCTCGACTATGCAACCCGTCATCCCGACGAAAAAGTGCGCAAGCAGCATAAAGCCTTCGTCGAGCTGATGATTCCGGTTGTGAAGGGCTGGTGTACGGAGAACGCCGTGGACCTATGCTCGACCGCGCTGCAGATCTTCGGCGGCATGGGTTACATCGAGGAGACCGGGATCGCGCAGCAGTACCGCGACGTGCGCATCACGACGATTTACGAAGGAACGACCGGGATTCAGTCACTCGACCTAATCGGGCGCAAACTCCTGCGCGACATGGGCGCGACGGCTCGCGCCGTCGGCAAAGAGATGGAGTCGGTCGCCAAAGAGTGCGCCGGCCACTCCGACAAGACGGTCAAACGGATCGGCGAGGCGCTCGGCCAGGCGCTCGCGGTTTTGAACGAGACCTCGCAGTGGATCGGGATGAATGCGATGGGCGATCTGCATAAAGCCTTCGCGTGCTCGGTGCCGTATCTGCGGCTCTGGGGTGCGGTTGCCGGCGGCTGGCAGATGGCGCGCGCCGCCTCGATCTCAGCGGCGAAGATCGCGGCCGGCGATCCCGAGGCCGACTTCTATCGCGCGAAGCTGGCGACCGCGGCATTTTATGCAACGCACGTGCTCTCGCAGTGCGCCTGGTATCAGCGACAGATCGTCGACGGCTCGGGCGACGTCATGACGCTGAGCGAAGCGCAGTTCCAGTTGGACCGGAAAGTAGCGGCAGGGGTTTGATACCCCCTGATCCGGCCTTCGACGCAGTTTATCCCGAGCGCAGTCGAGGGGCTCAGGATGACAAGGTAAGGATAATCACGCTCGATAATCCGCCGGTCAACGCGCTATCGTTTGCTTATTGTGCGAAGCTATACGAGGCGATCGAGGCCGCGCACGCCGACGATGCGGTCGAAGCCGTCGTTTTCACGGGCGCAAACGGCCTCTTCAGCGGCGGCGCCGACGTCAACGACTTCAACGATGAGCTTCCGGCAGGAGCCATCACGATCCGCGATGTGATCCGCGCGGTGGAGCTGAGCGTCAAGGCGCATATCGCGGCGATCGACGGCGTCTGTCTGGGCGGCGCGTTGGAACTCGCGCTGGCGTGCGATTACCGCATCGCTACTCCGCGTTCGAAGCTGGGTCTGCCGGAAATTAAACTCGGGCTTTTGCCGGGCGCGGGCGGAACCCAACGCCTGCCGCGATTGATCGGCGCTCGCGCCGGGCTGGAGTTCATGCTGAAGGGCTCGGCCGTTCCTGCAGCGCGCGTGCTCGAGCTCGGGATTCTCAGCGAGATCGTCGACGGGAACGTTGTCGAGCGCGCGATCGCATTGGGCAACGAGGTTCCACCGAAGCGTCGCATCTCGGCGCTCCAAGCGACGATTGCGCCGGACGTTCCGATGCAAGCCGCTCCGTTCGTTGTCGCACAGGCGCATAAAATGGTGCCGCCGGAAGACAACGGCGGTTTCGCCGCGCACAAGCTGATCGACGCGGTGCAGGCCGCAGTCGAGCTGCCGTTTGCATTTGGCGTCGCGCGCGAGACACGGCTTTTCGACGAGCTCGTTCGCTCGGAGCCGTCCCTGGCCTTGCGCCACCTGTTCTTTGCGGAGCGCGAGCTGAATAAGATTCCTGGCCTTGAGCCCGCGCGGCCACTGCGCGTTGCCAGGGCGGGCGTCGTCGGGGCGGGCACGATGGGCAGCGGTATCGCGATTGCCTTCGCGCAATCCGGAGTTCCGGTCGTCGTCGTGGATACGAACGAAGAAGCGGTGGATAAAGCGCGTCAGACGGTGATGGGCATGTTCATGTATCAGGTGCAAAAAGGGCGTTTGACGCAGGAAGAGGCGTGGCAGCGCGGCCAGTCGATCACGTTTACCGACGATTGGAACGAGCTGGCCGACGCGGATCTCGTCGTGGAGGCGGTCTTCGAGGATCTCAACGTCAAGCGTGAGGTCTTTGAAAAGCTCGACGGGATCGTCAAGCCGGACGGGCTGCTCGCGAGCAACACGTCGACGCTCGACATCGACGCGATGGCTGCGGCGACCCAACGCCCCGAAAAGGTTTTCGGCTTGCACTTCTTCGTGCCGGCGAACATCATGCCGCTGCTCGAGATCGTTCGTGGGCGCGCGACGTCCGCGCAAACGCTGGCGACCGCCTTCGCGATCGGAAAGATGCTGAAGAAGAAGGCCGTGCTCTCCGGCAACGCGTTCGGGTTCATCGGTAACCGGATGGTCTTCGATTATGCCCGCGAAGCCTTTGCGCTCGCCGAAGAGGGCGTCACGCCCGCGCGCGTGGATGCGGTGATGAAAGCCTTCGGGTTTCCAATGGGGCCGTTTGCCATGAGCGATCTCTCCGGCCTCGACATCGGGCTGCACGTTCAAAAACTCCAGGGCAAGGCCGGCCAAGGGCGCACGAACGTGCTCGAAGCGCTCGTCGCGCAACAACGGCTCGGCCAGAAAGCGATGGCCGGTTTCTTCAAGTACGACAAAGCCGTCGGCAAGGGACGCGAGCCGATCGCCGATCCGGTAGTCGAGCAACTCTTTGCACAACAGGCCCGTAAGGCCGGCATTGCGCCACGCGTCGTGACCGATCGAGAAATTCGAGATCGCCTGCTCTATGCGCTGATCAATCGCGGCGCCTATCTGCTCGAGGAGGGCGTAGCGCTTCGGCCTGGCGACATCGACATCGTCTACGTTTATGGTTACGGCTTTCCGCCGCATCACGGCGGCCCGATGTGGTACGCTGACGAAGTCGGCGCCGGGCGGGTCTACGAGCGCATCCGCGACTTCGAAGCGACGTTCGGGCCGCAATGGAAACCGTCTGCGCTGCTCGCACGCGTTGCCGATGACGGCGGCACGCTCGAAGGAGTAGCGCATGCGTGAAGCGGTGATCGTCTCGGTCGCGCGCACGCCGATCGGCCGCGCATTTCGCGGCGCTTTCAATCAAACGCCGGGCGCGACGATGGCCGGACACGTCGTTAAGCTCGCGATCGACCGAGCCTCCGTCAAACCGGAGGAGATCGAGGACGTCATCATGGGCTGCGGCTTGCCCGAAGGCGCCACGGGCAATAATATCGGCCGAACGGCCGCACTGCGCGCCGGCTGCCCCGTCACTGTCTCCGGACAGACGGTAAGCCGCTACTGCGCGTCGGGCGTCGACGCGATCGCATCGGCGGCCAAGCGCGTCATCGTCGACAATGCCGAAATCGTCGTAGCGGGCGGCGTCGAGTCGATCAGCATGGTGCAGAACGAGTTGAACCTTCACTTTTTTGCCGAAGAGTGGCTGCTGCGCCGCGAGCCGGACCTCTACACGCCGATGCTGTACACCGCCGACCTCGTCGCGAAAAAGTACGGCGTTTCGCGCGAGCGCCAAGACGAATATGCGCTGCAGAGCGAGCAGCGCACGGCCGCCGCGCAGGTCGCGGGGCGTTTCGATACCGAGATCGTGCCGTTGGCGTCGTGGAAGTACGTGCAGGATCGCGAGACCGGCACCGTGCGCGAGGAACTGGTCGAGCTAGGCAAAGACGAGGGGAATCGTCCCGACACGACGTTCGAGGGGCTGGCCGCGCTCAAGGGTGCCGTTCCGGGCGTTGCCGATACGACGATTACGGCCGGCAACTCGTCGCAGCTATCCGATGGCGCAGCGGCCGTCGTGGTAATGTCCGCGGAGAGTGCGAAGGCGCGCGGATTGCAGCCGCTGGGCCTGTATCGCGGGTACGTGGTCGCGGGATGCGAGCCGGGCGAAATGGGAATCGGCCCGGTGTATGCGATCCCCAAGCTGCTCGATCGCCATGGGCTTTCGATCGGCGACATCGGAGTGTGGGAGCTCAACGAAGCCTTCGCCGTGCAGACCGTCTATTGTCGCGACACGCTCGGCCTTCCCAACGATCGCTTCAATGTGGACGGCGGCGCGATCTCGATCGGCCACCCGTACGGCATGAGCGGTGCGCGGATGACGATGCACGCCCTGATCGAAGGTAAACGCCGCGGCGAGAAGTACGTCGTGGTAACGATGTGCATCGGCGGCGGTATGGGTGCCGCCGCATTATTCGAAGTGCTCTGAACGCTCGAGAAGGAGAAGTCCATTGATTGGATCCGTGAGTCTGGTGCTCGCAATCGTCATCACGCTCATTCTTATCAGTGGCGTGCGCGTGGCTCAGGAATACCAGCGTGGCGTCGTCTTCCGGCTGGGGCGCTACGTTGGAACCCGGGGCCCGGGACTCTACTACCTGATGCCGTTGATCGAGCGTGGGCGAACCGTCGACCTGCGCACCGTAACCGTAACCGTGGAGCAGCAGGAGACCATTACCAAAGACAGCGTGACGATCAAGGTCGACGCCGTCCTGTGGTATAAGATCGTCGATCCGGCAAAGGCGATCATCGCCGTTGCGGATTATGGCTACGCCGCCTACCAAGTTGCGCTTACGAGCCTGCGCAACATCATCGGCCAGCATATGCTCGACGAAGTATTGCGCGAACGAACCACGATAAACTCAAAGCTCTGCGAAATCGTCGACGAAGTCACCGAGGCCTGGGGTCTCAAGGTTGCGATGGTCGAGATGAAGGATGTCGAGATTCCCGAATCGATGCAGCGCGCCATGGCGCGCGAAGCCGAAGCGGTCCGCGAGCGCCGTGCGCGAATCATCAAGGCCGACGCCGAGTTCGAAGCGTCTCAGAAGCTCGCCGAGGCTGCGAGTGTGATGGAGTCGCGCCCGATCTCATTGGAGTTGCGCCGGCTGCAGATGATCTCCGAAGTCGGAGCCGAGAATAACTCGACCACCATCCTCATGATACCGTCGGACTTCACGAATCTCGCACGCGCGCTGGCCTCCAAGGGCGACGATGCGAGCACTGCTTAGCCTGGCGCTGATAACGTGCACGGCGATGGCTGTTGCATACGGTGCCGCGCGCGCCGGCGAGCCGCAGCTACTGTACGTCAACTTTCCAAGCACGGTCCTGTCGACGTTTCTCAATCAGCCCGTCCAAATCGCGGCGACCATTCTCCTTCCCGACTCCTACTACAAGGAGCTGCAGCGGCGGTATCCGGTAGTCTACGTTATCTCCGGATTCGACGATTTCTATGAAATCGATGCACAGAGACAACTCGCTTGGCAGAATCCGATGAAGGGCGCTAGGAGCCCAGTTCATGATCGTTTTCTTACGCGGAATGATTGAGTTTGACGGAGAGGCGATCCACAATCAGTATGCCGATTCGGCCAACGACGGGCCCTGGGGTACGGCATTAACGAGTCAGTTTATTCCGGCGACGGACGCGCATTTTCGGACGCTTGGCGCCGGCGGACGCTTTCCCTTCGGGCATTCATCCGGCGGGTGGTCGGCGTTATGGCTTCAAGTGAACTACCCCGATGCGTTCAACGGCGCATGGGTGGTCTCGCCGGACGCGGTCGATTTCCACGACTTTTACGGTCCGGATCTGACGAAGCCTACGGCGAACTTCTACCGAAACGCTGCGGGGAATGCGTACGGCGCGTGTCGCGAACATGGGCACGATACCTCGACGATGCGCGAACTCGCGTCGGGCCTGGGCGAGTGCGCCGGCTCACAAAAAATGCAAACTGAAAAACCATGGCCAGTTCGGCAGTTCGACACGTACGACGTCGTATATAGCCCTCGGCTTGCCGACGGATCGCCGGCTCAACTTTTCAATCGCGCGACCGGGACCATCGACCCGGCGGTCGCCACGTATTGGGAAGAGCATTACGACATCACGCGGATTCTGCAGAAGCGTTGGAGCACATTGGGCCCGCAGTTGCAGGGGAAGCTTCATGTGTTCGTCGGCGCGCAAGACACGTTCCATGCCAATGATTCCGTGGCACTAATGCAGGACGCCCTGCACAAACTCGGCAGCGACGCGGAAATCCAGATCGTGCCGGGCGACGACCACTGGCAGATTCTCGACTGGCACGGCGGGTTGATCGGCTACGCGCTAACCGAAATGTTGCGGCGCCTCACGCCGAAGTAACCTGGAGACGCGAGCTTACTTCTTGGCGTAGGCGATGCACCAACCGTTGGGGCTGATCGTGCCGGCGACGAGTGAGCAGCTGCCGTTTGCCGTGGCCGAGCTTCCCTTGACGAAGAACTTGCAGAGCGAGCACTTCTGACCGTTTTTGGGCGTACCCTGATATTTGAACGCGGCCTGGGTCCCTTTGGCCTCGGCCTCGGTCGTTTGGGCGAGGGCCAGTCCGGCCAGCGCCGGAAGAACGACGATGCCGGAAAGGAAGTTACGCCGGCTGGGATCGTTCGAAGAATTGCGCATCATTTTTACCTCCGGTGCATCAGTTAACCGACGAAAAACCTGGACCCTCTCACGGGAGCTTAATGTGAAGCTAATCGCGGTTCGATGCTTTATTTCGTCCATTCGGTTTCAATAGGAACGAGGGCATTGAGACAACGATGACGTTCAAGTGGTTCACAAGCTTCATTACGGGGATTGCTCTGATCGGGGCGACCCTTACCAGCACGCTTCCGGCCTCGGCCGAGCAGGCGCCGGACAACAATGGCCCGGGCGTCGCTAGAGTTAGCGTCGTCCAGGGATCGGCGGTCGTCCAGCGCGGCGATAGCAACACCCAAACGACGGCCGTCATCAACGCACCCCTTCTTCCCGGCGACTATGTCTCGACGGGCGGGACCTCTCGGGCCGAGCTTCAGTTCGACGGTCAGACCGCCGTTCGGCTCGGCGGCAACGTTCAGGCGCGCATCACCGACAACGACCCGAACAACCGAGCGATTCAGGTCGCCGACGGTACGGTCGAGGTCGGAATTGTTCACGGCGATCAGCCATTTCAAGTCGACACCCCCTCGGTAAGCGTTCGCTCGCAAGACGCCGGCGATTATCGAGTTACGGTCGACCGCGACGGCTCGACGTGGGCGACGGCCCGGCGTGGGACCGCGCAGGTCATCACGCCACAGCGGACCTACGATCTCAGTCCGGGCAGAACGCTGGTCGCTCGCGGCTCTGCCTCGAGCCCATCTATTAGTTGGCGGTCGGAGGTCGGATTCGACTCCTTCGACGACTTCAACGCCAAGCGCGATGAGACGATGATGACGGCGCTCAACGCGAGCCCCAACTTGAGCCCCACGATCGCCGGTTACGACAACCTCGATCAGTACGGCGACTGGCAGGACGTCGCCGGCTACGGTCAAGTCTGGGTTCCCGACGAGCCCGCCGACTGGGCTCCGTATCGTGATGGCTCTTGGGCCTGGGAGGGCGGTTACGGCTGGACTTGGGTTGGCACCGAGCCATGGGGATGGGCGCCGTATCACTACGGGCGTTGGTTCTGGGCTAACGGTTATGGTTGGGCTTGGTATCCGCCGGCCTACTCGTACGCGCCGGTATGGGCACCCGCACTGGTCGGTTTCTACGGCTGGGGCGGCGGCGTAGGAATCGGCGTCGGCTTTGGCTATGGCGGCATCGGTTGGTGCCCGCTGGCTCCATTCGAAGCGTTCTATCCGTGGTATTCCGGATGGGCCTGGGGGGGCTGGGGCTGGGGCTACGGCGGCTACGGCGGTTATGGCACGCGCGTCGTCAACGTCACGAATATCCATAACGTCTACCGAAACTTCGGCCACGGCGGCGGCAGCGGAACGCTACGAGGAAACTTCGAGCACGGAAACTTCTCGCACAACGTCGCCGTGACGTCGCAGAACGCCGGCAAGGTCGGAACGATACGAGGCGCTCTGCCCGTTACGCCGAGCCGAGACAATCTCGGTTTTGGGCGGACGCCGAGCAGAACGGTGGCGTTCTCGAAGTCCTTCGACTCGCCGCGCTTCGCATCGAATCGAGCGCTGACCTCACACAACTCCTTCGCGGAGCAGCAGAAGTCCATCGCCGGGGCGATTCACGCCAACACCACCCGCGAAAGCGCGCCTGTGAGTCACGAGAGCGGCACTGCTCAAGCTCGTACGACCGGCGCTCGTGCAAGCGAGACTCGCGCAACCGAGCCTCGCACAACCGAGAGCCGCACAACCGAGGCCGGTGCAACCGAACGCGAGCCAAACCAGTCATGGGAGCGCTTCGATGAGTCTCGCGGGTCGTCGCGCGAGAGCTCGGCATCCGAGCGGTCTGCGCAAAGCGAGCGCGCGTCGAGTGCGAGCGAAGGCTCGCGCGAAGAGCGGCCGGCATCAAATTCATGGAGCCGGGACTCGAACCAGCGTGGCAGTGCCTCGGTACCGGTTACATACGGCGATCGCGATCGTGGCGCGTACACGCACAGTTCGTATCCATCGTACTCGCATAGCTCGTATCCATCGTACTCGCATAGCTCGTATCCATCGTACTCGCATAGCTCGTATCCATCGTACTCGCATAGCTCGTATCCATCGTACTCGCACAGTTCGTATCCGTCGTACTCACATAGTTCGTATCCGTCGTACTCGCGCGGCTCAGCTCCGTCCGCGCCGTCGTACCCGCACGGATCCGGCGGCGGGTCGGCGCCGCACTCCTCAGGAGGCGGCGGAGGCGGTCATGGGGGCGGCGGCCGTCCCCCGCACTAGCGGCAGGGTCGCCAGATAGCCTCGAGAGGGGCGGTGCCAAGGCGCCGCCCTTTGGTTTGCAGAAGGTCGCTTACTCAGCCACTCTCGGCACCCTCTCGATCTAAAGGAGCGCGGCATCATGAAGACCGTACGTTTTTTGCTCGTCCCCGTGGCGCTTTGTTTGAGCGCCCTCTTCCCCGCTGCGGCGCAAGCCATGACGGCAGCCCACGTCGCGCACCCGATCTCGGTCAGCGCGTGCAATCCCGAACGAAACGTTAGCTATAACTACGCAGGTTACACGCCCGGATACTACCCCTACGGCTACGGGTACGCCCGCCCCTGGGGCTGGCCTTCGGTCTACGGCCCGGCCTATTACCAACCTCCGGTCGAGAACGACCCGACGCTTGGAATCGACTATGTCAACGCGACCAGTGTCGTGATGAAGGAGATCGAGTTCGGACTGATCGTGCGCGGCTCGCTGGTCGCTGAAGTGAAAGACGTAGGAACCTTCTCGCCGGGCGCCGAGATCAAGCACAAGTTCGGCGTCAGCAAGAACATCTTCCCGATTCAAACGAGCTACGCAAAATGCGTTCCGCTTCATATCCTCTTCGTGGACGGCACGAAATGGAAGAATCCCCATCTGCCGGCCTACCGGGCCAGCATGTACGGCGCCCCGCGGTAGATAGGAATAGAAACGTAGGACATGGCTCAGGATATCTCGGCAGTCCAATCGCAAGAGAACGTTTGGGAGATGGCTCAGCGTCAGCTCGACGAAGTGAGCCGGCTCATCGGTCTCAACGAATCGCTGCACGGCTATCTGCGCTACCCTAAGCGCGTTCTCGAAGTGGCGTTCCCGGTGCACATGGACGGCGGCGGGTTTCGCATGTTCACCGGGTACCGCGTGCAGCATAATATGTCGCGCGGCCCCGGTAAGGGCGGCATCCGCTTCCACCCCGACGTAACGCTCGACGAAGTCAAGGCGCTGGCGATGTGGATGACGTGGAAGTGCGCGCTTGCGAACATTCCATTCGGTGGCGCCAAGGGTGGGGTCATCTGCGATCCCAAGGCCATGTCGATGCAGGAACTGGAGAACCTCACCCGCCGCTTCACGACCGAAATTTCAATCATCATCGGTCCGGAGAAAGACATTCCGGCGCCCGACGTCTACACGACGCCGCAGATCATGGCCTGGATCATGGATACGTTCTCGATGCAGCACGGGTATTCGATCCCGGGCGTGGTTACCGGAAAACCGGTGTCGATCGGCGGGTCGTTGGGGCGCGATAAAGCGACGGCGCGTGGCTGCAGCTACGTCGTCGACGAGGCGATGGAGGAGATGGGCCGCGAGATCCAAGGGGCGACCGTCGCGATTCAAGGTTTCGGAAACGCGGGCATGTACTGCGCGCAGCTGATGTCCGACCGTGGCTATCGCATCGTCGCCGTTTCGGACTCTCACGGCGGCGTCGCCAACGAGCGCGGACTCGACGTGAAGGGGTTGATGGCGCACAAGGCAGAGACCGGCTCGGTCGTCGGATTTACGGGCGGCGAACAGGTCGATAACCACGACGTGCTCGAGTTCAAGTGCGACGTGCTCGTGCCGGCGGCACTCGAAAAGGTCATCACTAAAGAGAATGCGCCACGCATTCGGGCGCAGCTCGTCGCCGAGGCCGCGAACGGTCCGACGATGCCCGATGCCGACGACATTCTCTTCGACCGCGGCATCGTGGTGCTGCCGGACATTCTGGCCAACGCGGGCGGCGTGACGGTTTCGTACTTCGAGTGGGTGCAAGATCTCCAAGCGAACTTTTGGGAAGAGGCGGAGATCAACGAACGCCTCAAACGGAAGATGGTTCGCGCGTTCCGCGAGACGCACGAACAGGCCAAGCGTCACGGAGTCTCGATGCGGAAGGGCGCATATTGCGTCGCGGTCGCCCGAGTCGCCGAGGCAACGAAACTTCGCGGACTCTATCCCTGACGCAGCTCGGAATCTTCGGCGACGGGCAGCGAACGCTCGTCGACGACGAAACCGGCCGAATGGTCTACATCCCGGGATTCGCCGGCCCGCGGACGGCTGCGGCCTGGTTTAGCGTGCTTCGCGACGGCGTTGCGTGGCAGAGCGAACGCCGCCGGATGTACGACCGCGACGTGGACGTGCCGCGGCTCATCGCCCGCTACCGGCTCGACGATCCAGGCTTGCCGGCGCCTATCGCGGAGGCAGGGGAGCGGGCTTCGCAGGTTGCGAGCACGCGGTTCAATAGTGCCGGCTTAAACTTTTACCGCGACGGGCGGGACAGCGTCGCGCCGCACAACGATCACTTGTACGAGATCGTCGCGGGTCATCCGATCGGGCTGATCTCGCTGGGCGCCACGCGGCTGATGACGATCCGAAGTAAAAAAGATGTCACCCTGAGCCCTTCGACTTCGCTCAGGACAGGCTCTGTCGAAGGGCGACGGCGCATTCTCGACCTCGACCTCGAGAACGGCAGCCTGTTATTGATGAGCTACGAAACGCAGATGCATTACGATCACGGCGTACCGAAGACGAAAACCCCGTCGGAGGCGCGCATTAGCCTCGCGCTGCGCGTGCGTCCTTCCCCTGAGCCTGTCGAAGGGTCAGGGTGACAGGGAGTTAGACGCCGATTTGGCCGAGGCCGGCAACGATGCGCTGGACTCTCGGGTCTTCCCACCACGTGACGATGATCGCCTCGAGTTCGGGAAGCGATCGCAAATGCGCGACGTGCTGCTCGACCGAAGCACGATCGGGCGCGGGCTTTTGCATCTCGGCATGGAGCGCATCGACCGTCGCGTGCCCGGCGTGCGACTCAGGGAGCGCTGCGTGAAGGTCCTCATGAGGCAGCGAGTCGCGCAGACGTAAGAGCGGAAGCTCGGTCTCCGCTTGTGTGATTAATTCTTCGCCTGCGACGAGGCCGGTCGCATCCGCATCTTCGATTCCTTCGCGAAGGTTGCGATTTTTATCCATGGCGCCATCGTACCAGCCTCGACGACGGCGCTCCTTTTATGGCGTCGTCGAGGGCTCGGGAGTTGGGCCGTAAATGGCTCGCGCCGTCGAGCAGACTTCCTTCGAGCCGAGTCGATAGTCCACCAGCTCGTCGCCGGCTGCGCTCGTCGCGGTCGAACCGACGGCGACGTCGGCCCCGGCGGGAAGCCCGATCCGGTTGTAGAGCAGATCGGTTTGGCGCGAGAGCGCGCCGATGCTTCGGTCGCTGTTGAGGTTGTCGTCGAACCACTTGCAGGTGTCGACCGCGCCCGGAAGGCCCGTAAAAGAAAAGAGGATTGGTTGTGCCGGCGCCGTGGCGCTTGCGATCAGCACGATTGCGGCGAAGGCCGTTGCGGCCGCTGCGTTGCGGTTCATCTTCGCAAGATACTACGCGCTCGGGCGCCGCCCTGTTTCGTCGTCGGCCGCGGCGAGCAGGCGCCGGACTTCATCGTCGCTGGTCTGGTCGAAGTTTTCGTAGTAGAGTCCGACGGCAACAAATGGCCTGGGCGTGTAGGGGCAGACGACCCGATCCGCGACCTCGCGCAGCGTCTGGCACGTCTGGTACGCCGCGACCGGCACCGCGACGACGATCTCAGCCGGGTTGCGGCGGCGCAGCGCGGCCGCCGCAACTCGCATCGTTGCGCCGGTGGCCAGGCCGTCGTCGACGAGGATTAGGATCTTGCCGGCGACGTCGGCCTGCGGGCGCCCATCTCGATAAGTCTCCTCTCGGCGGCGAATCTCTTCGGCCTCGCGACCGATGACGTCTTGGAGCGTCTCATCGTCGAGGCGCAGCGAATGGACCAGCTTTTCGTCTACAACGCAGGTTCCGTCGTTGGCCAGCGCGCCCATCGCTAGCTCCGCATGGCCTGGAACCCCAAGCTTGCGAACGACGTACACGTCGAACGGAAGATGGAGGCGTTTCGCAACTTCATACCCGACCGGAACTCCGCCGCGCGGGAGCGCCAACACGAGGGCATTGGGCCTATCGGCATAGACCGCGAGCGCCTCAGCGAGTTGCCTGCCCGCATCGGCGCGGTCTTCAAAGATTACTCCGGCACGCCTCCGTCGTGTTCGATTATTTGTTTGGCGGTCACGCCAGCGCCGCTGCAAGTTGCCTTGGGCGGCAGCGGCTCCTCCGGCACAAACTTCGTAGGCTTCTGCGAGAAGTTAAACATGTCGCCAATTGAGGTCGACGTTTCGTCGGTTGTATGAAGCGAACCCAAACCGAAGTTCTGCTCGATGAACTTCAAAATGCTTCCGAACTCGTACGGCGTGTGCACGACGGTGTTTGGCCGAGCCCACGGGGAGATCACTACCGTTCCAACGCGGAAGCCGAGGCTGGTGTAGTTGGTCTGCGGCGGCGGGACGGGATCGTACCAGCCGCCCCAATCATCCCAGAGCAGGATGATGGCGGTTGAATTCCAGTACTTGCTCTCGCCGATCGCGTTGATGACCGAACTGACCCAACGTGGCCCGCCGCTGCAGCCGCTGGCGGGATGATCGGAGTCTTTCAAGTTGGGGATCACCCAGGAGACCGCCGAGAGCGTGCCGTCCTTGATGTCGCGAAAGACGCTGCTGTTCGGGTAGCTGATGTGTTCCCAATCGGGACCGTAGCCATGGCAGTCCTGTGGCCCCTTGATTGGCAGCGTCCACGTTTTACACCGGACCTTAGCGATTGCATCGTAACCGTTCCAAACGTCGCCCGAAAAATCTTGTTCTTCTTTTGGGCCTACGTTTATCTCGTGGTCGACATAGTACTTCCACGAGACGTGCGCGGGATCGAGCAAGTCGGCCATCGTGCCGTACTCCGTGAAGCACGGAAACGGTCCGCTGGCCTTGTACCTGCCGTCCTTGAAGAGGACAGGCGTAGTTTCGCCTTGTTCACCATCGCAGCCCCAAGGCGTGTCATTGGGCTGATCGGTCAGCGATTCGTGAGCGTTGAGGGCGACGGTGCCTGAGAGAATTATCTGGTGCGCGATGAAGCTAGCCGCGGTCTGCGTAAAGAACATGTGATCCGCGAGGGCGTACTGCTTGGCGAAGTCCCAGTACGCCTTCGTCTCAGAGCGCTCGACGTAGGCGTACGGGTAAAGTTTTGCAAGCTCTCCGATACCGGCTGCTCCGAAGCGAATCTTGTCGAAGCCGTCATTTTGGCAGACCCCTGAAGCGTTGAGATCGCATTCGATTTTGAAGCCGTTATGGCTGTGATCGATATCTGTGCCTTGTCCGTACACGTTAGTCGTTTCGAGCGTGACCGGCTTGACCTTGGCAGTGCCGGTCTTACACCACCTCGCCGGCTCGCAGGCGCCGGTCAACGCGGTATCCGCGCCGGGGAAGCCCGCGAAGATGTTGTTGAAGCTGCGGTTCTCCTGCATCATAATGATGACGTGCTGAATCGGTTTAGCCGGCGTCAGCGGCGACTGCGGCACTGCGTTCGAACTGTTGCAACCCGCGATGGCCGCGGCTGCTGCGAGGATAAGAATAGAGCGCAAACGGTCCACGATATCCCTCCCGGGTGGTTCAGGCTATTCCGGTACGCCTCCGTCGTTTTCGATGATCCGCTCGGTGGTTGCGTGGCCGCCGCAAGTTGGCTTGTGAGGCAGCGGCTCGGGCACGAACTTCGAGGGCTTCTGCGAGAAGTTGAACATGTTGCCGATCGAGGTCGCGGTTTCATCGGTTGTGTGAAGCGAGCCCAAGTCAAAGTTCTGCTCGACGAACTTTAGAACGCTTCCGAAATCGTACTGCGTGTGCATGACGCTATTTGGCCGAGCCCACGGCGAGATTACGACCATCCCGACGCGGAAGCCGAGGCTGGTGTAGTTGATCTGCGCCGGCGGGACCGGATCGTACCAGCCGCCCCAATCGTCCCAGAGCAACACGATCGCCGTGCTGTCCCAGTACTTGCTCTCACCGATCGCGTTGACGACGGAGCTGACCCAGCGGGGCCCGCCGTTGCAACCGCTGGCGGGATGATCCGAATCTTCCAACGAGGGCATCACCCAGGAGACCTCCGGGAGTGTGCCGCCTTTGACATCGCTAAAGACGTTGGTGTTCGGCGAGCTAATGTGCACCCAATCCGGACCGAAGCCGTCGCAGTCGGCAGGCGGCGCGAAGGTTTTGCAACGGACCTTGGCAATCGCGTCGTAACCGTTCCAAACCTCGCCCGAAAAATCTGCGCCCTTGCCGGTCTCGGGGTCGACGTAGTATTTCCACGAGACGTTTGCGGGGTCGAGCAAGTCGGCCATCGTTCCGTACTGCGTGAAGCATGGATACGGCCCGTTTTGAGACTCCTTGCCATTTTTCTTCAGGATCGGCGTGTGCGTGCCCGGTGGCGCGTCGCAGCCCCATGGCATCCCGTTGGGCTGATCGGTAAGCGATTCGTGCGAGTTGATGGCCACGGTACCGGAGATAATTATCTGGTGCGCGATAAAGCTGGCCGCGGTCTCCGTGAAAAACATTTGATCGGCAAGCGCATACTGTTTGGCAAAGTCCCAATAGGCCTTGGTCTCGGAGCGCTCGACGTAGGCATACGGGTAGAGCTTTGCAGACTCTCCGATCCCGCCGGCTCCGAAGCGAATCTTGTCGAAGCCGTCATTTTGACAGACGCCCGATGTGTTGAGATTGCATTCGATGTTGAAGCCGTTGTGGCTGTGATCGATGTCGGTACCGAGACCGAGCCGGTCGGTCGTTTCGAGTGTGACCGGCTTGAGCTTGGCCGTGCCGCTCTTGCACCACTTGGCGGGCTCGCAGGCGCCTGTCAGCGCGGTTTCCGCACCGGGGAAGCCAGCGAAGATGTTGTTGAAGCTGCGGTTCTCCTGCAGCATGATGACGACGTGTTGAATCGGCGTGGCCGGCTTGAGCGGCTGCAGCAGTACGGCGTTCGAGCTATTACAGGCGGCCGCGGTTGTTACGAGAACCGCGACGATTACGCGGAATAACCCTGCACGAGTGAATATGTTCACTTAATGTCCTCCAAGCGGTGCCCGTCAGTGTTTTTCGACTGCTTACTGAGTCCCTGCTCGCATGGCTGCGAGAGCAAGTAACTCGGCCGTTTGGAAATATCCGCCCCGGCGGAACGTTGATGCACGTCATCACTCGCCGTTATGATCGCGCGAAGAGACCTCGCGCGGCTCCCAGGTGATACTCACCGATGAAGCCGCGCGAGGTTGCTGTTAATGGCCGACGCCTAAGAGATACAGGATGATCAAGACGGTAATCGGTGCACCCGCCGATAACGCTGCCGATTAAACCAACGAGAAGTGACGTGAGCGCTGCCATTGCCCTATTGCGCACGACATCCGGCGATGCCGGCGCGACGGCGGCCGCGCCGATCTTCGACGCGATCAACCCTGCATACCAGCCGCCGAACGCGGTACCCGCTCCGGCTGCCAGCATGGTTACCAGAATCGGCGTTGCAACGAGCCACGCGATCGCCGCGTGAAGAATCGTCGGCTCGGAATGGCGCGCCGGTGACTTTTCCAGCGAGCCAGCCGCCGATCACGAAGCTGAAGAATGCCGCGCAGAGGATGAAAGCAACGTCGATCATCGCGATCGTGTGCCAGGATGAAATTTTCTCGATTGATGCGGTGCCTACGGCCGTGCCGAGCAGGCCGAAGATCAACGCCGCAGAGAGCGCGGCAAGCGCACCCACCCAGATTCACGCTCCAGTTGACGCTCCAGGGGATCCACGTCTCCGGTCGCGAGTACAGGTCTTCATCTCGTATCACGTCGTCCTCCTTAGCAAACTCCGCTATCCTTGCCCAAGAGGGGGTAAGCAAAACGCCGGCTCTTAATGCCTGGGAACGTCGCCGGGCCTTATTACGTTGATAGTAGTAGGCCCGGCTCGCGGCGCGGGAACCTCAAATCGTCGCCGCAGCATCACGCAAAGGCGGAAGGAGTTCAATCTTGAGACTTTCAGCGATCTTTTCGGTAACTTTGGTTATCGCGCTCACGGCATGCAGCGGCGCGATGAACTCTCTGCCCGCCGGAAACTCGGCACAAGAGCCGGGCCAAAGCTTGGCGCGCACATCACATCTTCCCAGCGCCGCGGAGCTTGGACTCTGGCCGCGTGCCGGGCAGGCCGAGCGCGTCTGCGCCGATGCGCCTTCCGGGTATGCCCACTGTCTTGCATTGGTCCGCACCGACATTCGCGGGCTCGTTCGTCCGAGCACACCGAGTGGATACTCGCCGGCCGATCTGCAAATGGCTTACAACCTGACGAACTTCAGCGCGGGTAACGGCGAGGGCCAAACCGTCGCAATCGTCGATGCATACGTCAATCCCAACGCGGCGAAGGACCTCGCCGTCTATCGCTCGCAGTACGGTCTGTCGTCCTGCACGGCTTCCAATGGCTGCTTCGCGGCCAAGGCTTTCGGTAGCAGCTCGAACGCGGGCTGGGCGGAAGAGGAATCGCTTGACGTCGATATGGTCTCGGCGATCTGTCCCAACTGTCACATCATTCTGGTCGAAGCGGCGAGTAGCTCCCTCTCGGCCCTTGCTACCGCCGAGAAGTACGCAACCCAGCATGCGAACTACGTGAGCAACAGCTGGAGCGGAAACGAAGGCACGAAAACCTACGACGGCGACTTCAACGTCAGCGGTGTCGCGATTACGGCTGCAACCGGCGACAACGGTTACAATAGCACGGCGCAGTGGCCGGCGATCCTTCCTACCGTGACGGCGGTTGGCGGAACGAGTCTATCGGCGTACAACCCTCGCAAGGAGAGTGCCTGGTCGGGTGCCGGAAGCGGCTGCAGCAAGGTTTACGCAAAGCCCAGCTTCCAGAGCGGGCTGAGCACCGGTTGCTCCGACCGCGCGCAGGCCGACACCTCGGCCGATGCCGACCCAAACACCGGCGTCGCAGTCTACGACTCGTATCGCGAAAGCGGCTGGCTGGTCTTCGGCGGTACCTCGGTTGCCACGCCGATCATCGCATCGGCCTTCGCTCTGGGCGGTAACACGGCGGACAACAACAATACCCACCTCTACGGCAATGCGGCGTCGCTCAACGACGTCACCAGCGGAAGCAACGGAAGCTGCGGCAAGCCGCTCTGCACGTCTGGTACCGGCTGGGACGGACCAACGGGGCTCGGTACCCCCAACGGCATCGCAGCCTTCTGAGAAGCTCCGTCCTACTTCTCCCTAACTGCATTCTAAGGTTAGGGTGCAGACGCTCTCGGGTATGAAGCGAATGTCTTCTTCAGCACTCGAGAGGAGAGTTTGACCGATGAGATTGTTTTCAGGAATGACGGCGCTGGTCGCAGCGATGCTGCTCGTCGGCGGCGCGTCGATCGCGCCGGTGGCAGCCCAAGATTATGGCGTGCCGGGCTATACGACGTGGCAGCCGGGTTGGGACACGTACCAGTTCGATAAGCACCACGTGATCTTGGGGACCGTCGCCGAGTTCAAGCCGTATCGCTTGACCGTGGCACGCCATAACGGCAACGTGCAAACCGTGGACCTCAAGAACGGTACAATCATCTATCCGACCGGCGCGACCCCTACGCAAGGCGAACGCGTATCGCTCGTCGGTTACTACAGCAACGGCACGTTCGTTTGCAACCGGGTGATCATCCGTCCCTAGTTTAAGTCAACCGCCCTCTGCGCCGCCTGCTTTCATGCAGGTGGCGCAACAGTTCGCCGAAACGACTCGGGGTATCGTCGGATTCCGGCTGCACAGAGTCCTCGACGTGCACGCCGGTTTCCAGAGCCGCCACGAAGATCTCGTCATGGTAGGCGTGTACGACGACGGCGCAATCGCCAAGGTGCGCATCGTTAGTTACGCGATCGATGGAAAGCCGGCGAGTTCTTCGGACGACGCGGCGATGGAGCGCGCCTACGAGGAACCAAAATCCGGCGGCGCCTTCGAGCCGCCGTTTGATGCGCGGTATGCCGACGCGTATTCGTACCGCCAGGACACCCCGCAAACGATCGCCTTTACGTCGGGGCTCCGCGACGGAGCGCACGGAAACGGCACCTTCGCCTACGGTGCGGATCACAACGTCGTCTGGTACGCCTATCAGCCGAACGTGCTCCCACCGCACGCCAACTCCGGCACGATCGTCGACCGGCGCGCCGAAGTCTTGCCGAAGTACTGGGCGGTGACGCAAGAGACGCAACAGTATCGCGGCAGCGTCGGGCCCTTTCCTGGGGCGGCCACCGAGCAAGTGGACTTCTCAGACTTCAGTCGCTTCCCGGACCTCCAGAGCGCGCTCCGCTCGCTCTAAGGGAAGGCTTTGCGCTGCCCGCAGAAAACCGTGAAAGCGGAGGAGAAGTGCATGCCCGATTTTATGAAGACGTTGTTCGTGAACCCGCCCACCTTCGAAGGCTTCGACGGCGGCGCGGGATCGCGGTATCAATGTCGGCGCGAGGTGCGGTCGTTCTGGTATCCGACGTGGCTGGCGCAGCCGGCCGCGATGGTTCCCGGAAGCCGCCTGATCGACGCGCCGCCCGACGACCTGACGGTCGATCAGGTCGCTGCAATCGCGAAAGATTATGAATGCATCGTCCTCCACACGAGCACTCCCTCGTTTAACAACGATGCTCGCTTCGCGGCCCGCATTAAGGAAGATAACCCCAAGGCGCTGGTCGGCATGGTCGGCGCACACGTCGGGATTCTGCCGGAGCAGTCGCTCAAGCTTGCGCCGGCGGTCGACTGGGTGGGCGTCGGCGAGTTCGACTACACCTGCGTCGACGTCGCGTCGGGCAAGCCGTTGAACGAAGTCGACGGCCTTGCCTATCGCGACAACGGCCAGATCGTGCGCACGCCCGAGCGTCCGATCATCATGGACATGGAAGCCTTTCCATCGGTTCTCGACGTCTATCGTCGCGATCTGACGATCCCCAACTACTTCAACGGTTACTTGCAGCACCCGTATCTCTCGTTCTACACCGGGCGCGGCTGCAAGTCGAAGTGCACGTTCTGTCTCTGGCCGCAGACGATCGGCGGGCACCTTTATCGCGTGCGCAGCGTCGACAGCGTCGAAGCGGAGATGAAGCGCGCTAAAGCGATGTTCCCGGAGGTCAAGGAGTTCTTCTTCGACGACGATACGCTGACCGACAACATTCCGCGCGTCGAAGAGATTGCGCGGCGGCTCGGCAAACTCGGGATCACCTGGTCGTGCAACGCCAAGCCGAACGTGCCGCGCGCCACGATTGAGATCATGAAGGCCAACGGCCTGCGCTTGTTCCTCGTGGGCTACGAATCGGGCAACCAGAACGTGCTCAACAACATGAAGAAGGGCACGCGCCTCGACATCATCCGCCGCTTCTCCAAAGATTGCCGCGAGTTGGGCGTCAAGATCCACGGTACGTTCATCCTCGGAATGCCGGGCGAGACATTGGAGACGATCCAGGAGACGATCAACTTCGCAGTTGAGATGGATCCCGAGACCATCCAGGTTTCGCTGGCTGCGCCCTATCCCGGCACGTACCTCTACAAACAGGCGACGGAGAACGGCTGGCTGGAAGCGCAGAGCGACGACCTGGTCGATACGCATGGTGTGCAGCACGCCGCGCTCAACTACCCGGGACTCACGTCGGAGATGATCTTCGAAGGCGTCGACGAGTTCTACCGGCGATTCTACTTCCGTCCGCGCAAGATGGTCTCGCTGCTCGGGAGCATGATCGGCGATCGCCAAGTGATGAAGCGCCGCGTGCGCGAGGGCGTGGAGTTTTTTCACTTCCTGCGCGAGCGCAAACGCGAAGAGAAAGCGGCATCCAGGGAGCGCGTTCCGGCGTCGGTCTAGTCTACGTCCCCAGCGTAAGAATCGAAACGCTATAGGCCGGAAGCGTCAGCGACACGGTCGTTCCCACGGTGCCGAGGCTGCGCTTTACCGGGCCGATCCATTTGTTCTCTTTCGATTCGTCGTACTGCGTCTTGCCGTAGACCGAAAGCGTTGCGGTGAATCGGCTTTTGCTGGAGCCGGCGATGCGCGCGTCGACCGCCGTGGCTTTGAGCGCGTTATTAAAGAGCACCAACGCGTAGCCATTGCTCAGTTCGTAGCCGTACCCGCGAACTGAATCGCCGAGCGACTCGGGAACGCTGACGCGGCGCACCTGCGATCCTGCGGGAATCTCACTGGCGAAGAGCGCCATCACGCGCGCGGTTGGAAACGGCGTACCGCCCGGAATCTTTGGCGTGTTGGCGCAGCCCTCGTACGGGTTGGGCAAACCGTCCGAGAAGAGCGCTTCGCTGCCGAAGGTCTGCCAGCCATAGAGTTTCTTCGAATAGTCGCCGCTCTCGTCGCAGCTTCCATACGCGACCCACCAGGTCGCCATCGGCACGCCGGCTCGTTGCAGCGTGCCGAGCATCTGCCCCAAGAACAGCCCGTTGACGATCGAGACCGATTGCTTGCCCTCGTTGCCGGCGTCGTTGTTGAACTCGCCGAGATAGATCCGAACGCTCTTGGCAACGTGCGCGGCACTCATCTGCGCGCGCAGGCCGGAAAGGTCGCTCGCAAAGTTATCGATCGCCGGGCCGAGCAGCTCTTGGTCGCTATCCTTGTTGTACTCGGGATAGTAGTGCACTTCGACGAAATCGAACGGCTGCGCTTTGCGCAGCACGACGTCGTTCCAGGCGGTGTCGCTGGGCAGATCGACGACGACGCCGAGCTTGGCGTTTGGATTCGCCTTCTTTACGGCGGGGTAGTAGCCGGTGCGTACGGCGTCCGAGTAGGTCACGGGATCGTGCGGGCTCTTGTGCAGATCGTACTCCCACGAGCCGTACACCTCGTTGCCGACCGTCCAATACGGCACGTTATAGCCACGTTGCTTGGCGTGCGCCACCCAGGCGGCGGCTTCGCTTGGCTGACCGCCGGCATTGCAAGCGAGATTGCTCCCATAGTTGAGGGTTATCGCGATATCGAGGTCCAACGGACGCGCAGCGTGAGCCATCAAGTTGTCGAAGGTCGCCCCCGGCGTGATGTAGCCCATGCTGTCGCAGATCGAGCCACCCCGCTCCCAGTGGTACGCGTCGGATTCCGAGCCGCCGGGAAAACGCACGAGCTTGATGCGGGCCTTGCGCAGCGACGGATTGACGAACGCGTTGCGGAAGTTATACCAGGTGTCGAGCGATGCGCCGTACACGCCGGCGCCGACGGCCGGCCCGGTCGATTTTGCGTTCAGCTCGACCACGGGAGTCTGCGCGTTTGGCGCCGCCGCTTGCGCCGGCGCGTTGGGAATGGTGTGAGGCCCGCAGGACGTGGCGGCGATTGTGGCCAGAATCCCGGTGAGAAATGCTCGATATCGCATGGGCATGTTTTCGCCGGTCGGGGAGCGGACGCTTTGGCGCCGGGGCGCCGATTTGACCGAACGTACGTTCGCATGATAGAGTCGGTAACGTGATGAGGTGCGGCAAGTGAGCTGGCTTTCACGGATGCGCTCCTCACTCAGTCGCGCGCGCGAAGTCTTTTCGGCCGTCGCTCGCTTGGGCGCCGCGCAGCGCCCTCTTACCCCCGAGTTTTGGGACGAACTCGAGGAGATGCTCATCGTCGCCGATTTCGGCGTGCCGACGACCTCGAAGATCGTCACCGGGCTCCAGACCGTCGCAAAACAGGAAGAGTGGAAGACCAGCGACCAGGTCGTGACGCGCTTCCGCAAAGACGTCGAGCGGTTTCTCACGCTGCCGGGAGCGGAACTGAATCTCGAACCGGCGCCGGCCGTGATGTTGATCGTCGGCGTCAACGGCAGCGGCAAGACGACGACGATCGGTAAGCTCGCAGCGCGGCTGCGCAAAATGAAGAAGCGCGTGCTGCTGGTTGCCGGCGACACATTCCGCGCCGCCGCAGCCGAGCAGCTCGTCGTCTGGGCCGATCGTAGCAGCAGCACGGTCGTTCGCGGCGCCGAAGGCGCCGATCCGGCCTCGGTCGTTTTCGACGGCATCCGCGCGGCCAAGGCCCGGGGCTTTGACGTTGTGCTCGTCGACACCGCGGGGCGGCTTCAGACGAAAGCCAATTTGATGGAAGAACTCAAGAAGGTGCGGCGCGTGATCGAGCGCGAGCTTGGCGGCCCGCCGGCGGAGACGCTGCTGGTCGTTGACGGAACGAGCGGTCAGAACGCCATATCGCAGGCGAAACTCTTCAACGCCGCGACGCAACTCACGGGCATCGTCGTTACCAAACTCGACTCCACCGCGAAGGGCGGAGTGCTCGTCGCCATCGTCGACGAGCTGGAGATTCCGATCAAGCTGGTTGGGCTGGGTGAGGGCACGGACGACTTACGAGCCTTTTCGCCGGCCGAGTTCATCGACGCGCTCTTCGACGAGGCGGAGACGGCCGCAACCTCGTGAGCGGCTCTTAGCAAAATGCCAACCACTTGGCACTCGACCATGAGAGCGTGATACGGAAGGTGCCAAGGACGCAAGAGAAAGGAACATCAATGGCTGCAGAAGACGAACGACAACTCGCCCTCGCCAACGCGCTCACGCAAATCGAGCGCCAGTTCGGCAAAGGCTCGATCATGCGCATGGGAGATTTTCAGGAGCGCATGGGCTTCGAGGTCGTGCCGACCGGCTCGATCGCGCTCGATTTAGCGCTCGGCGTGGGAGGGCTTCCCCGCGGGCGAATCGTCGAGATCTACGGCCCCGAATCGAGCGGCAAGACGACGCTGGCTTTGCATGCCATCGCCGAGGCGCAAAAGACCGGCGGCACGGCCGCCTTCATAGACGTCGAGCACGCGCTCGACCCCAACTATGCCGCGGCGCTCGGAGTGGACCTCGACAACCTGCTGGTCTCGCAGCCGGACACCGGAGAGCAGGCGCTCGAGATCGCCGAGATGCTAACGCGAAGCAATGCGGTCGACGTGGTCGTCGTCGACTCGGTCGCCGCGCTCGTGACCCGTGCCGAGCTGGAAGGGGATATGGGCGACGCGCACGTCGGCTTGCAGGCCAGGCTGATGTCGCAGGCGCTGCGCAAGCTAACCGCCGCAATCTCTCGCAGCAAGACCGTTATGATCTTCATCAATCAGCTGCGCGAAAAAGTCGGCATCATGTTCGGAAATCCCGAAACGACCTCGGGCGGCCGGGCGCTGAAGTTCTACGCATCGGTGCGCCTCGACGTGCGCAAGCTCGAAACGATCAAGGTCGGTCAGGACAGCGTGGGCACGCGTACGCGCGTCAAGGTCGTCAAGAACAAATGCGCTCCGCCGTTCCGGCAGGCCGAGTTCGACATCACTTACGGCCACGGAATCTCGAAGGTGGGCTCGATCCTCGACGTGGCGCTCGATCAAAACATCGTCGGCAAGAGCGGCTCCTGGTACACCTACGGCGAGCAGCGCATCGGCCAAGGGCGCGAAAACGCCAAAACCTTCCTCGAAGAACATTCGGACGTCGCCATTGAGATCGAAAGCAAGATTCGCGAAGCGCTCACCACCGTCGCGTCGAGCAACGGCAAAGCACCGGCAGCCGTCGCAGCGCAACAGTAGTCTTTTGGAGCAATCCTTCGTCGTGTCTAGGCGCGAGGAGCGTGGAATGGTCTCCCATTCGAGCGACGAGCAACAACGACACGGCGAAGGAGTGCCCAAAAGAGCGTATTGTGCCGCGCTGGGGATGCTAGCGCGGCAGCGTCTCACCGAAGCGCAACTCTGGCAGCGACTCGAACGCAAGGGCTTTAGCGACCAAGTGACGCGCGAGACAGTGGAGCGCTGCAAGCGCGAAGGGTTCGTCGACGATCGGCTCTACGCGACGCTCTACGTCGAGCGCAAGCGGAAGGCGGTCGGCGACAACCGGCTCGTTGGGGAGCTGGTTCGCAAAGGAATCGACGGCGACGCCGCCACCGGCGCCGTCGCATCGCTCGAGAACGACGAAGCATCGCGCTGCCGGGACGCCTTCGATCGCCTCTACGACAAGAAGCCCGATCTGGCGTATCCGTCCGCTGCGCGTCGTTTGGAGCGACTGGGCTTTCCCGCCGCGACGATCTACCGCGTCTTACGCGAACACGCCGGAAAGCACGGCCCGCTAGCAACCGAAAAAGAAGCCATCGCCTAACTGTCCCAATCGCTTTCGGGCTAGGGCACTCGTTCCGGCATGCCGACGCAAACGATTGTTCTAGCCGACGACGATCGTGCAATTCGCGAGCTGCTTACGCACCATCTCGAGCGTGAAGGTTTCGCGGTCGTCGGCGTTGCCGACGGCAACTCGGCGCTTCGCTTGGCGCGTGGTGCCGCCGATTTGCTCGTGCTCGACGTCGGATTGCCGGGTGTCGACGGCTACGACGTCGCGCGGACGCTTCGGCGCGAGGACCGTACGGTGCCGATCGTGATGGTGACGGCGCGCTCCGACGAGCTGGATCGCGTCGTGGGTTTCGAACTCGGTGCCGACGACTATCTGTGTAAACCGTTCTCTCCGCGCGAGCTGGTGGTGCGCGTCAAAGCGATTCTGCGGCGCGCCGGTCGTCCCGTCGTGCCGGCCGGACCGCTGCTGCGCTTTGGGCGGCTCGAAATTGATCCGGCGGCGCGTGAGGCGCGCGTCGACGGCACCGACGTCAAGCTTAAGCCGCGTGAGTTCGCGCTCTTGATGGAGTTTGCGGGTAATCCGGGCGTGGCGCTCTCGCGAGATTGGCTGCTCCAGCGTGTCTGGGGCTTCGACTTCAACGGCGACGAGCGAACGGTCGACGTCCACGTCCACCGGTTACGCACGAAAATCGAAGAGCCGTGGAAGCTGCCGCCGATGCTGCGGACGGTCCACGGATTCGGCTATAAGTTTCTTACGGCCGCAGCGAGTTGACGGCGGCGTGCTCGATCTCAAACAGCTTGCAAGCTCCATCGGTGAGCGCGCGATCCTCCCTACGGTAGGCCACGAGCTGCGCACGCCGCTGACCTCGATCTGCGGCTACATCGAAACCGTGCTCGACGGCGAGATCGATCCGCAGACGTCACGCCGGTTTCTCGAAACGGCACGGCTCGAAGCCCTGCGCCTCGGCCGGCTGATCGACGTCATGCTGCGAGTGTCGATGCTCGATCTTGCGCCGCCGGCGCTTTCGGGCGAATGCGACGTGGTCGAACAGATTCGTGCGACGATCGACATCATCGCGCCGATTGCGCGCAAGCGCGACGTCACGATTCGCACGCGCTCGCCCAGGCGCGCCGTCGTGCGTTTGGACCCCGACGAATGCATTCATGCGCTATCGAACCTCGTGGAAAACGCGGTGAAGCACGGCAGCGAGCACGGCACCATCAAGGTCGCGTGCCGCCGGGTTGACCCGTTCGTGGAGGTTACCATAGAAGACGACGGCAGCGGTGTCGATCCGGCGGAGCGAAAAGCGATCTTCACCTTGGGCGTCCGCGGCGCGGGCACGGATCGAACGGGCAGCGGCATCGGGCTGGCCGTCGTCAAGGCTATCGCCGAACGCAGCGGCGGCGACGTGCGGGTCGAGTCGTCCTCGCTGGGCGGCGCCCGATTTGTTTTGCGCGTTCCGGCGGGATAGCGGGGCGGGGCCGTCGTAGGTAACAGTCCGTGACTATGTCCCGGGTTCCGTTCGCACATGCGAGTGAAGCCGAGCTCGCACGGATCTTCGACTTCTACCAAATCGCCTGGCAGTACGAACCCCGCAGCTTCCCAATCGCTTGGAACGAACATGGTCGCCCCGTCGAGTTTTTCACACCGGATTTTTATCTTCCGGAGTTCGATCTATACCTCGAGCTGACCGTTGCCAAGCCGATTCGCAACTCGCGCAAGAATCGCAAGGTCCGCTTGCTGCGTTCGCACCATCCCCGCATCAACGTCAAGCTTTTTACTCGCCGCGATGTCGAGCGCGTCTTCTCGCGCTCGATGAAGCGGGCGTCATGATCGGGGATCCGCTCTTCGACTCCACGTCGATCGCTCAGCGCGTCGCCCAGATTGCATCGGCTATATCGCGGGACTATGCGGGTAAGGTGCCCGTCATGGTTGGAATGCTTGCCGCGGCGGACACCTTTCTCGCCGACCTGGCGAGGGCCGTCGCGATCCCCTGCCAGCTCGACGTCATCTCGGTCAGCCGGTACGGCGACGGCGACGGAATCGCCGTCGAAAAGGACTTGGCAATCCCGATAGAGCAGCGCGACGTCATCCTGGTCGACGATACCGTCGATACCGGTCTGACGCTCCAATTCGTCGTCAAGACGCTGCTGGCGCGCAAACCGGCTTCGCTTGCCGTCTGCACGCTGCTCGATCGACCGCACCGGAGGATTGCCGACATCGAGATTAAGTACAGGGGCTTCGAGGCTCCCGACGTATTCGTCGTGGGCTATGGACTCGGATACCTAGGACGTTATCGGGAACTGCCGGCTTTGTACGCATACGGGGCGTGGCCCGCATGAGGGGTGCTACGCTCCGAAAAATCACGATCGCCGTGCTCATCTGCCTGGTTGCGGTCGCTTTGGTCCCGGCTCCTAGCATCGCGCTCGAGCTGCGTTCGATCGAGCGGGCCGCGGCCGACTACCGCAATCCCAACGAGCACCTGGAAGAGATGTTCCGCGCCGCCTTGCTCGATACGAGCCGGCTCGCGGAGTACGCGCCCGACGGTACCGCCTATATTCCGACGGGCGACATTCCGGCGGAGTGGCTGCGCGACGCGAGCGCCCAAGCGCGGCCGTATCTTTTCTTTGCTCGGGAGGACCCCGACGTTCGCGGCTTGCTGCGGGCCATCATTGCGCGCATGGTCAAATATTTGCAGATCGATCCCTACGCCAATGCCTATACGTTGGACTACCGCGTGTGGGAGCAGAAGTTCGAGCTGGACTCACTGGCCTATCCGACGGCGCTGGCGTGGAGTTATTGGAAGACCACCGGCGACTCTTCGATTTTCACCGGCGATTTTTCAACGATGCTCGACGGCGTGCTCGCGACGATGCAGCGCGAGCAGAATCATCCGCGCTACTCGCGCTACACGCATAAGGAGCTTCCCAACGACGGTGCCGGCCGGCCCGTCGGCTACACCGGGATGATTTGGACCGGTTTTCGGCCTTCCGACGATGCGTGTTACTTCAACTTCTTGATTCCGTCGGAGATGTTCGCCGTCGTGGCGCTGGGCGACATGGCCGAGATCGAGCTCAAGATCTACCACAACGTGGTCAAGGCGCGCGAGGCTCGCGCGCTGCGCGACGAAGTGCAGCGCGGAATTCAAACCTACGGCTTGGTGCTCGTTCCGAAGTACGGCTACATCTATGCCTACGAGGTGGACGGTTTCGGCCACGCGATTCTCACCGACGACGCCAACATCCCCAGCCTGCTGGCGGCTCCCTACTTCGGCTACACGACGCCCAACGACCGCTACTACGAAAACACGCGCCGGTTCTTGCTCTCGCAAGACAACCCGTCGTTCTACCAGGGCCACGTGGCCCGCGGAATCGGCAGCTATCACACGCCGGAGCACTACATTTGGCCGCTGGCGTTGATTATCGAGGGGATGACGGCGACGTCCGATGCCGAGAAACAGGACGTCCTCGGGCAACTGCTGGCCAGCGATCCGGGCGATCACTTGTTGCACGAGTCATTCAATCCCGATAATCCTCAACAGTTCACGCGGCGCAACTTCGGCTGGCCCAACGCGTTGTTCTCCGAGTTCGTGATTACCCAGTTCGAAGGCGCGCCCGAGATTCCGATGGGCGACACGAGCGACCTGGAGTTTCGGTCCGAGTAGACTCAGGTGGCGTCTAAGGCGGATATCATCCTCGGCTGTCAATGGGGAGACGAGGGCAAAGGCCGCATCGTTGATCTCTACGCCGCCGATTACGACGTGGTCGCGCGATTCGGCGGCGGAGACAACGCTGGGCACTCGATTGTAGTCGGCACGCAGGAACTGGCGCTGCGGATCGTTCCGTCAGCGGTCATGCATCCGCACGTCGAGTTGTTCGTCGGCGGCGGGACCGTCATAAATCCGCAGACGCTGCTCGGCGAGCTCGAAAAGCTGGCAGCTATCGGCATCGACACCTCGCGCGTGAAAATCTCGGATCGCGCGCACGTCGTGCTGCCGCATCACGTCACGCGCGACGCGGAGGCCGAGCGCGAACGCGGAAGCGGCGCAATCGGTACGACCGGTCGCGGGATCGGACCCGCCTACGTCGATCGCGTTGCTCGGAGCGGCATCCGCTTTGCGGACCTAAATAGTGTCATCCTGAGCGCTTCGCGCTTCGACTGCGCTCAGCATGACATTACTACGCTCAGCACAGGCTCAGTCGAAGGACTCGAAGACGCGAGGCGGCTGGCGCCACATGTGGTCGATGGCGCCGAATACATTCACGAGCGTCTCAACGGCGGAAAGCGGATTTTGCTCGAAGGTGCCCAAGGCGCGTTGCTCGACGTCGGCTACGGAACGTATCCGTACGTGACGAGTTCGCACACCATCGCGGGCGGGGCTTGCACGGGACTGGGCATCGGTCCCGGCGCCATCGGACGCGTGATCGGGGTCTTCAAGGCCTACTGCACGCGGGTGGGCGCGGGCCCGCTGCCGTCAGAGCTGCACGACGAACGCGGCGAGCAGTTGCGCCGTCAGGGCGGCGAGTTCGGAACGGTCACCGGACGTCCGCGGCGCTGCGGATGGTTCGATGCGGTTGCCGCCCGGTACGCGGTCGCGCTCAACGGCTTGACGAGCGCGATCGTCAGCAAGCTCGACGTGCTGTCGGGATTCGAGCGAGTCGGGATCGTGACGGGGTATCGCGTCGGCGGCCGCAGCACCGGTTTTAGCGACGCTGGAGAGCCCAATCTAGAGACCGACGTCGAAGAGCTGCCCGGATGGAGCGAATCGATCGCCGGCTGCCGGCGAATCGCCGATTTGCCGGCGGCAGCTCGCACGTACTTACGGCGCGTGCAAGAGGTTCTCAACGTACCCATCGAGATGGTCTCGGTGGGGCGCGAACGTTCGCAGTTGGCTCGCTGAGCCTTCTCGGCGGGAGTTCTTTACGCATATGGCTCGATTCGTCTTCCCGTTGCAGCCCTTGCTCGACGAGCGCCGTCGAAAAGAAAAAGAGAAGCAGCTCGCCTTTGTCCGCGTTAAAGCGGCGTGCGAGGAGCGTTCGCGCGAACTCGATCGCTTGGCCGGCGCGTTGCGCGCTCGCGGGCGCGCGCTGCACGAGTGGGCGATGACCGGCTCCACGGCAATCCTGCGTTTGTACGACGCGCACCTTCGCTACCTCGCTCGCGCGATCGAGTCGGGCGAGCGATGCAACGTCGAGTCGGCAGCGGCGTTCGATCGGGCCGCAGCCGACCTGCTCGACGCGAACCGCGAACGCCGCCTCATCGAGAAGCTCAAGGAACGCCGCCTGCGCGAGTTCGAACGCGAAGAAGCGCGCCGCGACGAGCTAGAGCTGGACGAAGCCAATGCCCGTCCTTCGTCCTTCGACGGAGCCTGTCCTGAGCGAAGTCGAAGGGCTCAAGATGACAAACGACTGCGCTCAGGATGACAAAGCTGGGATGACAAGCCGATGATTACGCTGACGCGGGTGAATGGGCAGCCGGTGATGTTGAACTGCGATCTGATCGAGATCATCGAAGAGAACGAGCATACGGTCGTCACGCTCACGACCGGAAATGCGGTCGTTGTCTGCGAGCGCATGCCCGAGATCGAGGCGCGGATCGTCGCATTTCGGCGAAAGGTTTACGGCCCGCGCGAAACCAGCGTTTAGGAAAGCGCGTTCGTGCCGTCGAGCTTCTGGGAAGCGTACGTTCTAAAGCTGGCGATTCTCGGAGCCGTGCTGGGCACGCTCTACGCGCTGGCCCGCAGGCTCAAAGGCATGAAGCTCTTTTCGCGCGCTTCAGGCCGCTACGTGACGGTCATCGAATCGACGATGCTGTCGCCGCATGCGGCCATCCATCTCGTTCGATTTGGTCCGCGCTACCTCTTGATCGGATGCGGAAGCGCCGGGCTCTCCAAGCTCGCCGAGTTTAGCGCCGGCGAGCTCGAAGCATCCTTCGACGAAGCCTGTCCTGAGCGAAGTCGAAGGGCTCAGGATGACAGATAGTTAGACCGCGAAATATCTGAACTGAGCGATCTTATTGCCGGCGCTTTCGACGAGATAGATCTGGCTGTCGAGCCCGAGCGTCATCGCGGTGGGCTCGGAGTTCGCCGTAGGAATTCTGTAGTAGTTGACGTTGTGGCCTTTGAAGAAGAACTGTCCGATTTTGTTGCCGGCCGTGTCGGTGAAGTAGAAGTTGCCATCCACGCCTTGCAGAATTTGATTGGGCGTCATCGCGTTGGGAATCGGATACTCTGCGGTCACGACGCCGGCCGTCGAAATGCGCCCGATCTTTCTGGATTTCTCTTCGGTAAACCATAACGCGTTGTCAAGACCCGGCGCGATGCCGGCGGGCTCGGCGTTCGAGGTCGGGATGGCGTATTCGTTGAGCGGGGAACCGCTGATCGGCAGACGCCCGATGCGATTCGTGCCGGGCTCGGTGAACCAGAGCGCGTCGTCGGGCCCATTGGTAATTGTCCCTGGCTGCGCGTTACCGGTCAGCTTGTACTGCGTGAACGTCACGAACGGTTTTCGCCGGATCGATCGGATTCGCCAAATCGAGTTGGTTCCGGGATCGGTCAGCCACATGTTGCCGTCCGAGCCTAACGTGATGCCGACGGGCTGGGCCGCGGAGTCGGGAAGCTTGTACTCGACAAACGGCTGCCCCACGACCGTAATTTGACCAACTGTGCCGCGGCTGGTTTCGGTAAACCACAGATTTAAGTTTGGCCCCGAGCCCGACGCGATCCCGTTGGGCTCAGCCTTGCGCGAAGGCGTTACCTGCTCCTGAATGTGTCCGCCGTGAAGCAGCTGCCCGAGTTTGCTGGCGGCGAACTCCGTAAACCATAGGTTCCCGTCACTTCCGAGCGCGATGCCCATGGGCTTGCTGGAGGCGGTCGGGATAGTGTACTGAGCGGTCACCGCCGGCGGCGGCGTGGGTGCCGGGGTTGCCGTGCCGCTGGTAATCGGCGTTCCCTTGCCGCACGCGGCCAGAACGACGAGCGTCAAGACTGCGAGCAGAGCGCGCGCCTGTGGCAATTGCTTCTCCTTAGGAACCTGTGGGGTAAACAGCCCTCCCCTTATTGGCAGACCGTTTCCGCTTTCCCCCGGCGGGGCAAAGCAGCGTGGCTTCCGGGGGCCGCCTTCTAATACTAATTTCTTAGTTGACAACCCGGCCGCCGTGCGCTACGATTCAACTAAGGAATTAGTAGAAGCCCGTTTATCCGCAGTAATTCAAAGAAAGCGAGCACATGGCACGACGACGTTCCAACACCTTGACCGAAGCCGAGCTGCGGCTGATGGAGGTGCTTTGGGATGTCGGTCAGGCGACGGTCGCCGAAGTAACGGCCGCGCTGCCGCCGCCGCCCAGCGCCTACAACAGCGTCCTCACGACGTTGCGCATCTTGGAACGAAAGGGATACGTCGCGCACGACGAGGCCGGTCGCGCCTTCGTCTATCGGCCCCTGCTCGCACGCGAAGACGCGGCCAAGAGCGCGGTGGGGCATCTGCTCTCGCGGTTTTTCGACAACAGCGCGGGAACGCTGGCGTTGCGCTTGATCCAAAGCGAACGCCCGTCAAACGAGGAGCTGATGCGACTTAAGGCCCTGATCGAGACGTACGAGGAGGGCCCGAAATGATCGCGATTGCCGCGATCGTGCTCAACGCGCTTTGGCAAGACGCGTTGCTAGTGGTCGCTGTCTGGCTCGTTTTACAAGCGTGGCCGCGGATCAACGCGGCAACGCGGTATGCCGTCTGGATCGTGACGCTGCTCGCCGCGCTCGTTGTGCCGATCGCCACTACGCTGGCTTTTCTCACGTCGCCGTCGCCCGCGGCGGCAACGACCGCTGCTCAAAGTGTTTCACGCTCGAGCCGCGCGCACGCCGCCACCGTGCCGCAGCGACGGTCCCAACCCGAGGTACGGAGAATCGGCTCGCTGGGCTCGACGGTTTCTTTTCCCGCGCGTCTGCACGTCACGCTGCCGTTGTCCGTCGCGCTTGCGGTCTTCGCCGCGTGGGTGTTGCTGACGGGCTATGCGGTGATCGGCCTGCTCGTTGGGCTCGCACGTCTCGAGCGGCTGAAACGCGACGCCTTACCGCTTCCCGTCGAGTATCGCGATTCGATGCCCCAATGGAGCGCGGCGAACAAAGGACGGCGCCCCGTGCGGCTCTGCGTGAGCGAAGCGATCGATGCGCCGGTGGCCGTCGGCTTGTTCGACGCGATGATTTTAATACCGCAATCGCTACTGGAACGGCTCTCGCCCGCGGAAGTCGAGCAGATTAGTCTGCACGAGCTTGCGCATCTTCGCCGCGCGGACGACTGGAGCAACTGCCTGCAGCGGCTGATCGTCGCGGTGCTCGGTTGGAATCCCGCGGCGATCTTCATCGGACACCAACTCGAGCTGGAGCGCGAAGTCGCCTGCGACGACCGGGTGCTCGCATCGGTCGGCGCCGTGCGTCCGTACGCGATGTGTTTGACGAAAATGGCCGAAACCGCGGCGTGGCCGCACCATCCAATGCCCGCGCCCGGCGTCTTCACGACGCGCAAGCAGATCTCGCTGCGCATCGAGCGCCTCTTAGCAACGGGACGCGACATTGCGACGACGCTGGCCATCGGCCCGGCCGCAACCGCGGTGGCTGCGGTCGGCGCACTGGCGATCGTTATATCGTTCGTTGCGCCATCGGTTGCCGCTCCCGCGCCTGCGCCGGCGGCAACTGCTGCGCCGGTCGTGACGGCTGCGCCCGTGGCGACGGCTGCGCCCGTGGTACCGAAGACAACGATGGCGACGCCCACGCCCCAGGTGAAGATCGTGCGAGTTGCCGTGCCGATCGCACCGCCAGCGCGCGTGAACGCGGTGCACTCAGCGGCGGCGCCGGTGCGCGTCGCTCAAGCCTCCGCCAAAAAACTCAGCCTTGCCGCGACCCAGGTGGCCGTTACGCAGAGCGGCGGGAAATCGTGCGTCGGTTGCGATCTTCATGGAGTGAACTGGGCGGCCCGCGATCTGCACGGCGCAAACTATACCGGCGTCGACTTTACCGGTGCAAATCTTGCGGGCGCCAATCTTTCGGACAGCGTCCTCAACGGCGCAGACTTTACGAAGGCGAATCTCAGCGGCGCTTCGTTTCGTCACGCGCACATGACGGGTTGCGATTTTTCGCAAGCGAACCTGGAGGGGACCGATTTTACCAACGCCTGGATGTCGGGGTGTGAGTTTACCGGTGCGCGCCTTTCGGGCTCGCAGCTCCGCGACGTACTCAACGGTTGCAAGGGCTGTAGTTTTAGCCATGCCGATCTTGCCGGGCTCAACTTGGCCGGCGTACGCATTAACGGCGACGATTTCTCGAATGCCGATCTACGCAACGTCAACTTTGCCGGGGCGGAGCTGGTCGGCAGCGACTTCAGTAACGCGCGATTGGACGGCGCGAACCTCACCGGCGCAACGCTTAACGGGTGCGATCTCGACGGCGTCGATCTCACGCATGTTGACCTCACCAAGACGAAGATGATCGGCATGGATTTCTCAAAGCGAAGCGCCCCCCCATAACCTAACACCTCGCGGTCTAATCCGCTAAAAGCCTCGCGGCCGAGGCCTGGTTCCCTGCGCCCTCCGGCCGCCGATAACAAGGAGAAACACCAATGGATCAACTCTTAGCCGCGATTTTCTCGCTGGTAATGAGCGTCGCGGTGGCGAGCGGCATACCGGTTAACTGCTCCGGGTGTTCGTTTACCGGTCGCGACCTCCGCGCAGTCGATCTTTCACGGGTGAACTATGTCGGAGTTGACTTCGCGCGCGCGGATCTTCGGGACGCAAATATGCGCGGGTCTAAACTTATCGGCGTGGACTTTCGGGAGGCCGACCTTCGTGGGGCCGACTTCGGCGGTGCGAGGCTCGAAGGCGTCGACCTGCGCAATGCGCGCGTACAAGGAGCAGTGTTTGCAGACTCGACGCTCGTAGGAGTCAACCTACGCGGCGTGCTGAACGGGCTGGGCGAGGCGGATGCGCGTGGTCTGTTGCATAGATGCGTCGGTTGTGACGCTCGGGGCGCGGAAATTGCGGGACGGGATCTCTCCGGGATCTCGATAGTCGGAGGCGATCTACGCCAGGCCAGTGCTCGGAGCGTTCGTTTCGAGGGCGCCGATCTGGAGGGAGTCGACTTTGCAGGTGCCGATCTGCGCGGAGCCGATTTCCGAGATGCCAGGCTTTGCTCACGCAATTCCGATGTAGCCGGACAGCACGAGACGCCGATCGGCCGACTCCACTGTATCGATTTGGGCGGGGCCGACGTGCGCGGCGCCGATTTCCGCGGAGCGCTGCTCTGTGAGAACGGGCGCGAGCCCCGCAGCTGCACGCCCGTTGACGCGGCCACGTTGCGTGAGGGCAGCGGCTCGAACCTGGCCGGTGCGATTCTACCGTGAGAGCGACGATCGGCGCGCTGCTGGTCGCGCTCGCGATCGCCGCGACAGGCGCCCCCGCAGCAGCAACTGCGACCCTGGCGGTGCCGCAGTTGGCGGATCCTCCGTTGGATCCGAGCGCGCCCGCGGCGCAGTGGTCGCAGGCCGTGAGCCTCGCGCTTTCATGGGACGACGTTCGCTCGCAGCCTGCAGGCGAGCCGGCGAAGGCGTGGATCGCGACCGACGGACGCGCGCTCTACGTGCGATTCGACGCCGTTCAGCACGAGACGATCGCCGCCAAGCAACACACCAACGACGTCGGCCAAGGCAACGACGACGAAGTATGGGTGGATCTTTGGCCCAACGGGATCAGCGGGTACTTCTATCAGTTCTACGCCACGCCGAACGGAACGCATTACGAGTTCTCCTCGGAGAACACGGGGTACTCGCCAAACTGGGAGTCGGCCGGAGCCACGAACCGCGACGGATATACGGTAACGATGAAAATTCCGTTCGACGTGCTGCGCAACGCCCACGGCGGAACGTGGCATGCACAGTTCGTGCGCTACATTCACGCCACCGGCGAACAGCAGGTCTGGTCGTACGACAAAGTTCAAATGCAGCCCGATTCGTACGGCAACGCGGATTACGCGCATGCGGGTTCCATCGACATCCCGAAGATCTCGGGGATTACGGCTGCACGGCCGAAGCCGCGGGCCGCGCTGTATGCGCTCGGCGAAGCGGCCAGTCGGACCATCGGCGGCTCGACGTCGCGCGTCGGTGCGGACCTGTCGGTCCCGATTACGCCGACCGCCTCATTCTATTCCACGTTCCATCCCGACTACTCGAACGTCGAGCTCGACCAGCAGTCCATTGCACCGACGGTCTATCAACGGTATTACAGCGAGGTCCGGCCATTCTTTACGCAAGCTGCGAACTTCTATAACGCGTTCAACTGCGATGCGTGCCCGAATATCCAGGCGCTCTACACGCCCGCGATTCCGACGCCAAGCGAAGGATACGCCGTCGAGGGTAAACAGGGGCCGCTTGGCTTTGCCTCGTTCGACGCAATCGGCGACGATCGCAGCGATCTCGCCGGTGCGCTGGACTACACGTCGCCGGATACTCGCTGGCAGGGGAGCGTCGAGCGGGTCGCGGTCGACCTGCCCGGCTTAGTTGACGACGTCACGGAGACGGGCGTGGCGTACTCCGACCTCAAGCATATCAGTGCCTATTTCAACTACGGCAGCGATTCGGGGACGAACGTTCTCGCTCCCGACCAGGCCCAGTATTACGACGTCGGCGGCGGCTGGTCGAATCAAACCTTCGGCTTCTTCGGCGCGACCCGCAAGGTCGGCGAGTATTACGACCCCGTTGACGGATTCGTCTCGCATCCGGGCATCGCCGGTTATGCGCTCTACGCCGCAAAGATTTGGGATTTCGACGGGAACAGCGACCTCAAGGCGGTTGGCGTCTCCGGATACATGGACCGCTACCAAGGGCCGTCGATGGGGAGCGCGCAGAGCGACAACCAGCTCCTGCTCGACGTATTAACGAAGAACGCGCTGGACCTTCAGGTGTTCACTGGGTCGAACTATTGGCGCTTCGGCGACGTGTTGACGCCGATCTCGCAGAACGCCGGCTTCTCGTTCACCTACGACAGCGGCTTACAGACAAACAATCCAGGGAACTTTCCGAATCATGGAACGTCGTCCACGCCGACGCAGATCAGCTATAACACGGGGAGATACGGCGCCGGGCGGCTCGACACGTGGTTTCGCACGACGACGATTCGCGTGGGCAATCGCGGGGCGCTTACGCTAGCCCTGGACGACACGGCTCAATGGTTGCCGGCTCCGGGACCCGATAACATTCAATGGTTTCAGAGCCTGAGCTACGCCTACCAGGTTGGAAGCAACTCGTCTTTTGCCGTCGGAATACGGAGCGTGATCGGCAACCCGCCGATCCCCAATGGCGGCGGCAACTGCATCGGCCGCTGCTCCAACGTTTCGGTAGCGTACCACTTGCGGCTGCGAGCGAGCGAGATCTACCTAGCCTACGGGAATCCCAACGCGCTCACCACCGTACCGCAAGCGATTTTCAAAGTGATTTTCTACGAGGGAGCCCAAAAGGGGACGTAAGGAACACGCAAGCTGTTCGTTCCTCCGAAAACGCCCCTCGTGTGGCAATGCCGCAAGGTCCTTGCTCGAAGCCGAGGAAACGCGTCACGCAGCCGGCCAAAACGCACAAACGCGACTCGAACAGAGGTAATGCAAGACTTTGTGCGTACCCTATCGCTCACTCAAATGAGCCTACAGGAACGGGTCGCTTGAGGCTCGTTGTTACTCCAAATCGTGATGAGGAGGTTCGTTTATGATCTGCCTTGTCGGCCGTCGATCTCTGCCTGGTGCGCTCGCAGCGGCGGTCTTTGGCCTCACGGCCTGTGCCGGGAGCATCGGCTCACCGGTGTCCCTCACCCCCAACCAAATCTCGCCAGCTGGATTCCGCGACTCCGGTGCGCAGCTCCGCGCCACGGCGACTTCCAAAAGTGTGCTGCCCGCAGCCTGCGCCAAAAAATACCTCGGCTGCTACACGGTCTCCCGAAAGCACGGCCTGGTTATCGACTGGTGCGACGGCCCGACGAGCGATCCGTGTGCGGACACTAAGAATTACACATGGAGCGGGGACGTTTGCAAATCAAATGCCGAAACGTGCAATCCCATCGAGCAGATGACTGCGAAATGGACCGGCCCTTTCAAGTGCACGACCAAGATCAAGGTTTGCGGCGACTCCACCAAAGGAACGTACGAGGCCGATACCATCTCGATCGGCAAGAATCCGCCCAAACCGACGAAGAGCTATGCCTATAAACAAGAAATCATTCTCTCTGGCTCCAGTGCGGGGTATGTCGGGTTCAACGTTGGGCCCTGAGAGCATCGTCCCATCGAGTAACTGAGTACGTTGGGAGGTCCAGCCTGCGCGGGACCTCCTTCGACTCATCGCGGCGTACGCAAATGTTTTGGCGTTTGTTCCGCCACACCGTAACGTAGGTGCTTACGGGCTTAGGGCGAGACCTCCAACGTGTCCCGGGATCGTGAACGTGATGCTCGGCGTCTTCGCGTTGGGCGCGTATTCCAAGACGCTTTCAAACGATCCAACATAGAGTTCGCCGTTGCTACCTATTGCAAGTGCCGCAACCCCGTGGGGAACCGTAATTTTCCGAGACGGCTTACGGGAGTTTGGCGGATACACTGCGATGGAAGCACCGCCGACGTAGAGGTTTCCGGCGCCATCGACCGCGATGGCTCCGCCTGAAACGTTATCCAATTTTAGTTTCGTAAAGTTCTGCGAGCCCGGTGGCAGGCGGTAGACCGCTCCGCTGGTACCTTCGAGTGTAGATTCGCCGACGAGGAGCGCGCCGGTTGAATCGAACGCGAGACCGGCCGGATCGGCCGCGCCGGTGTGGGGGATCGTCAGCGTTTCCGACGGACTCAGCTTTCCCTTAGGATAGATCTCGAGAAAAAACGATCCATTTGCGGTGTCGATGCCGGTCACATAGACGTTTCCTTTGCCGTCGACGGCAACCTCGTTACAGTTGACGATGCCGTCGGTAATGGTTCGGAACGGGCTCGACGCCCCGGGCTTATATTCCGGAAGGCTCGTCTGGTAATACGCGTCCGGCAGATTGACGGCGTAGAGCACGCCATGCCTGTCGACCCAAATGCCACCCGGGCGGGAAACGCCGTCGGTGATCGTTTGGAGGAGCGTCGCTTTCGAACCCGCCGAGTAGGCGACCACGGAGGCTCCGTCGATAGTTGAAACGTAAAGTTTCCGACCGGAATGCGATAGGGGGCTCGCGCTTTGCGCCCCGGTCGTGATGGCGTTTGAGTTAGCTGCGGGCATAGAGCCGGAGCTGCCGGTGCAGCCGGCCACCGGCACAAAAAGGGCAACGATGCCGAGCCAAACGGCAACGCGTCGAGTGTCTCCAACCTTCATCGGTCTGCCTCCAATAGCGTTCTGCCTCGCGCTTGCGAGTGGGTTACACGATGATCGCAAATGATCCTGAAGAAACTATGAAGGGCGCACGGCGGCGATTCGCTCGGCGGGATCATCCGGTCGCGCCCGAAAGAGAGACGGACATGGGAGATACAGAGTGAGCCGCGCCGTTTGGCTCGCCGCCGGACTCGTGCTGGCTGACTGCTGTCGCCGGCGCGTTCGAAAGTAGCTACGGGACGGTGCTGGTTAGCGACAACCGGCGAAGTTCGAGCATCCAACGCATCTGTGCCAAGAGTGCGACGTGAGAGGTGAAGACGTACGCCAGCAATGCGATCGGGACGAAGACGACCGATAAAACCGGCACGAAGATCGCGATAACCGCGGGCAGAAAATACCCGACGATTAAGAGAATCGTCAGGACCAGCTCGAGCAAGAAGAAGAAGCCGAACGTCTCCCAGAAATGGCCGGTCGTAATCTCCCACGATTCGCCGAACGGATTCTTTCCGTCGCCGAGCAGGTATACCCACGTGGCCTGCGACCACTTCACGAACATCAGCACGCCGGGCACGATCAGAAGGAAGAAGCCGAGTTCGCTAACGACTCCAATTACGATTCCAATTCCCATCATCGCCAGTATCCGGATGAAGGTCATCTCGAACTCGGGCCGCACCGTTCGTAACGCAGCCGGAACGGCAAAAAAGATTGCGATGGCGCCGAGAATGTTGGCGGGCTGAACCGCCATTTGAACCTGCCACTGCTCTTGCGCGTTGGGGTCGGCAAGGTGCACGAACGGCACCGATAATCCGGCGAGCGCGGCAATCGCCGCGAGAAGCCCATAAACGCTGATGCGCGAGCGCATGATCGGCCACGCGTCGGCAAAGGCGCCTTGTATGATCCCGACCATGTCAGGCTGCGCGCTGCTCATTTTACCAGCTAAAGACGACAAGTCCGTTGCCCGTTGCCGTTTTCCAACCTTGCCAGCTTTCGTATTTTCGTGCGCTCGGCTCGACGTACGACGAGCCGCCGCCTGCGCCGCCGCCTCCACCGAAGTTGTCGCCGTAGCCCCAGCCGCCTCCACCGCCCCCGCCGCCACCGTAATAACCACCGCCGCCGCCACCGCCGCTGCTGGATTCGAATTGTCCCGCGCCTCCGGAACCGCCCACGCCGCGCACGCCGTCGGCACCGGCATGTCCGGAACCATAGCCACCGAAGCCGGCCAGCCCACCGCGGCCACCGCTCTCCTGGGTCCCGCCGCTTCCGCCCGCACCTCCCAGGCCATCGCTACCATAGCCGCCGCTGCCGGTACCTGCCGTGCTGCCACCGCCTTTGCCGCCGAGGGCGTTCCCGTCGCTGTTGCTGCCGCCGCCCTCGCCGCCCCCGCCACCCCCAACAAGGATGCGATGTCGCAATACATCACTGCCCTCGCGGACGTCGGTTGCGCCGCCCCCGCCGTAGACTTCGGCGGAGCTATAATATTCGTTTGCCGTGCCGCCGCCGTTGTAGCCGCCGCTCGCGCCGCTTGCAGTTCCTCCGACGAATACGGCGAGCCGCTCCCCTGGGATCACGGGAACGTCGGCATACACGCGGCCGCCACGGCCGCCTGCGGAGCCGCCACCAGCGGCGCCAAGTGCGACAACCGTGATCCACTTGACGCCTGTCGGCACCTTAAATGATTGCTTCGCGCCTGTGTAACGAAACGTCGCATGGTTCGAAAGCAGCTGAGAGTCGATTAGCGCCGGAACTCCGGCCGCCGGTTGCATGTCATCCTGAGCCTGTCGAAGGGCGCAGGCTGCCAGCATTGCTGCGACTGCAAAAGCGCTAAGCGCAGACGGACCAAAACCCATGAATCGCATTTCGCTGCCCCCGGAACGCAAACAGATGATTGGCTGAGTGCTTCGGTTTTCGACCTCGGCATCTCTGATTACCGCCGTGGCTCGCGGTTTGCGGTGGGCTGCGGCGAAGCAATGGGCCATCATGCAACTTGCCCTTGCGTGCCGCCGTCGCGCCTGCATTATGCTTGCGCTGCTCTCGACTATGGGCTGTGCAAGGACGCAAACTACCAATTCGCTCGTTACGCCGCTTCCTCCAAGCCCTAATCCATACGTGACCTATATGGCTGCCGACTACAGTAAACCCGGTCAGCCGACCCTTACCGCTAACGAGGTCGCGCAGATTCGCGAAGTGCTCGCGCTGGTCAAGCCCTGTCAGGTCGGGCTCTTACGATATGCTTTCCCGGCATAGAGCTTTGTGCACTTCATCGTTTTCTTCGAAATTCCATGGGGCGGATTGCCACATCCGCTGGGGCAGCCGGGAAATGTCTATTACGAGCAAGAGACCCGGACCGTCCGTGCAGGGCCCGAAGAAACTGAGTCCGATCCGCTGCTGGCTAATATCCGGTACGAGATCGCGCAAACGGGGTGCACCCCGCCCTGGTTCCGCGGCGTCGCTTTCACGAGCAGCTACACCTGGTGGGGGAACATTATGTTGCGTGAGAAAGCCATCGATGAAGCCGGCTGTTTTTGCGAACGTCAATCCGTCGTACTTGCAGCTACCCTGCGCGGCCGCAGCGCATATCCCGGCTTGCAGGACGATGCCGACTACGCGGCCGTCCGACCCATAGAGCGCGGCTCCGCTCGCGCCGAACCAGGCGCCCTTATCCACCAGGAGAAATCGCTGGTGATTCTCCCAGTAATAGCCCGCCACGATGCCGACCGACGTGATCGGATGAATGTTGTTGAGGGGAAAGCTGGTGAATGCGACGGGAGCGCCTTCCGGCTCGGTGTCGATGTCAAATTGAACGGTTTCCAAGGCCGTGTGAACACCGGGGTCGTTGAACGGGTTGTCGGCCAGATGGCAGACGGCGATGTCCACTGAAGCGTCCTGGGTACAAGACGAAATACGGTACCACTTTGCTTCGACGTGCTCGTCGGCAAACGACCAGCCGGATCGCGGCACATAACGAAGACCCCGCTGCCGGTAATGTTTCATATCCCAATCTTGCCCTGTACGTCGGTCGCACAGGCGATCGGAACCGAGCCTCGCGCCATTCGATCGATGGTTGCGTTGGGGAAGATGCCCTCTTCACCGGCGGCCGATGCCTTGCCGGCGAGCAGAAGGAACAAAAACGTCACTGTCAACCGGTTGGCCATCGCTCTTCTCCGCTTGTCTTACCGTCCCGAGTTTCTCCCGGACGCTGTGTCAAGCCTTATCCAGCGTCGGACGCGATCCGCCTGCTAAGTTTGCTGAGAAGACTCACGGGTAAACGCTCCGCCATCTATCGTATTGACAGGCATCCATCTCATGGCTAGCATTCCGGATATGTCTCAAGACATGAATCGCGGAGTGTTGTTCGTTTGCGTGCACAACTCGGCGCGCAGTCAAATGGCCGCGGCTTTCCTTAATGCCATATGTCCCGACGATTTCGTTGCGGAAAGCGCCGGCTTGGAACCCGGGACGTTAAACCCGCTTGCCGTCGCGGCTATGCGCGAGATCGGGATTGACATCTCGTCAAACGAAACGAAGAGCGTTTTCGACGTCGTTGCGGCGGGGCGACATTTCCCTTACGTCGTTACGGTTTGCGATGAGGCGAGCGCAGAGCGCTGCCCGGTATTTCCCGGCAAGGCGCAGCGCTTGCACTGGAGCTTCGCCGACCCGGCGGGTTTGCAAGGGACCTGGGAGGAGCGACTCGCCAAGACGCGCAAGATTCGCGACGCCATTCAAACGCAGATACTGGATTGGTGCAAGAGAGAGTGCATCAGCGCTCCTCAGTAGGGGCACGCTGCGGAGCAGTTACATCGGCATGTCGCAGTGGTTCATCTGGCTGGGAGAGTGGTCGCGTTGCTGTGCCGCCAGCCACTGATGAATCGCCGAGACTAACTCTTGATCGGCACTTGCAAGCATGATCGCCGCTCCGGTGGGAGTCTCGAAATAACGAACCGACACGCGAGAAGCCGCAGACTCAAGTTGAGTTAGCCCCGGCATTGTCTTTCCGTGGATGTACGCCGGGTCCGAGTAGTCGCCGCGTGTGAACATTGCGGCCTCTTGGAGTAAGTGCGAGCGAACGAGCGCAATCTGTGTTGCGTCCATGTCGTGAACTGCGATTTCAACGACACCCCCGGTTCCGCTTGGCAAGAACATGTGCATGGCTTGCTTTTGGTCGAACGGCATAACCTGCGCGCCATGTTCCATTACTATGTTTTGGTGCGAAGTGTCCGCTCGAACCCCAAAGGGGACGGCCGCGAGTGCCAAAGCCATGATGACCGTGTATGTGTTAGGCTTCATTGAGTACCTCGGATAAGAGAGAGAGTGAATCCAAAAGGGCGTCGCGCTTATGCGCGGGGATCTCATTAAAAACCTTAGCGAAACGCGCCCGCCGCGACGCGGAGAGACGTTGCACCGCCTTTGAGCCAGCCGCCGTTAGCCGTAGCCTCAACAGCCGAGAATCGCCCTGGTCCCTCAAGCGATCGAGCCAGCCGCGCTGTTCAAGCATCTTAGCCAGTCGGCTAACCGTGCTCTTTTCCAGGTGCAATCGTGCCGCAAGTTCATTTTGAGAGATGCCGGGGTCGTGCGCCAACTCGAAAAGTGCCTGAGCCTCCCCGACCGAAATCGGCGCGCCACAAGGCGTCTGATCCGGGCGGTGCAATCCAAGCGCGCGGATCAGCCCCACGATCTGTTGCTCGAAGGCGATGGGTGACGCCCCAATAGTTCGACGGCTCAACCGTTGTATTATACAACTATCTAAGTGCGTGGTCAATCCAAAAGTTTGCAGGCAGCCGTCGCGAAATACGGGAGCCGGATGCACGGCAGTCTGGTGCTCGATCTCTTGCTGGGCCTCGGGCTTGGCTATGTTTCCGGCACGTTCGGGATCACCGGGGGCGTTATCGCCGTGCCTATTCTGGGTTTCCTCGGCTTCGGCCAACATCTGGCGCAAGGGACCAGCCTCGTGATGCAGCTTCCGATAGGCGTCGTCGCACTTTGGCAGTACGCTCGTCGAAGTCGCCTAAATAGGACTCTCATTGCGGCGACCGCGGGCGGTTCTGCGATCGCTACGTTCGTAGGGGCGCGCCTTGCCGTCCATCTGGCCGAAGAATTCATGCGGAGAGGTTTCGCGGTCTTTCTCGCAGCGTTGGCGACGTTCACAATCTTCAGTGCATTTTCGCGGAAAGCGACGAGCTCCAAACTTCGATGGCCCTCGGCATCAGCGGTCGGAGCTGGCGGAGGGTTCTGCTCGGGGCTGTTCGGAGTTGGAGGCGCCACGTTTACCATCCCACTGTTCGCGTTGCTCTTCGGGCTGTCTCAAACGGAGGCGCAAGGTATGGGGCTCGCCGTCGTGCTGCCCGCGATAGCGATCGCGACTCCGACCTACACACTGGCAGGGTTTGCAGATTGGCGAGTCGGCCTGGTATTGGGCGTTGGGGCGGTCTGTAGTGTCGGCTTCGGCGTTGCTCTCGCGTACAAACTTCCTCAGCGTGCGTTGCGCGTGGCGCTCTGTATCGTTCTATATGCCGGCGCGCTGGGACTATGGCTCCGTGCCTAGTCCCAGCAGCTCCCTTACGGTGCGGTCTCGACGTGGAAGAGATAGGCCCCCGTCTTGGGCTTGCAGTTGCTCATCTCAGGGGAGTAGGTGGATTTCATCGCCGCGACGATCGTCGCGTTATCGATGGCTTTGCTTCCGCTGGAGAGGACGATCTTTGCGCCGACCGGATGGCCGTCGGCTCCCACGGTAACCAGGGCGTTGGCGGAAACGTTCGCGCGGTACGCGCTTTTTGGAATATCCGGTGCCGGAGCATTAATTACCTTGACTCCGTGATAACAGTTCGCCGGGAAGTTCGGCTGTGCCGCAAGCATCGTTTGCACCGATGCGATGCCCTTGCTCTGCAGCGCAAGCGTAAGTATGGCGAGTGCTGCAACGCTGACTGCGGCGGCAACGTAGTTGGCTTTCACAACAATGGCCTTTCCGGTAAGAAGTCGCGCGATACGGCCGAGCAAGAGTTGCTTCGAACCGAGCGCGCTGGGTGTAAGCAAGGGAGTACGAGTGCCACGAGCGGCAAGTGCCAGTTCCGCGAGATACGCTGCATAGCGGTCCGGGGCGCCGGTTGCAACAACGGCCCAATCGTCACATGCTGCCTCTCGCTCTTTGACGAGTTGGCGTCCGATGAGGTAGGTCCAGGGATTGAAAAACAACGCCGCTTCGACGAGCCGTTGAGCCAGGTTCGTGAGGAGGTCGCCGCGCCGGATATGCGCGCGCTCGTGTTCGATGATTGCCCGAAGATCCGCGGCTGGGAGGTCGCGCACCGCGGCTGCGGGCAGAATTACCACGGGCTTTACGAATCCCGCGGCGATCGGCACCGCGAGGGAATCGGAGACTCGAACGTCTTGCCCCAAGCCCGGCTCCGGGCGTGAATCGCGAACAACCACCGCAATGCGCGCGTAGCTGAGCAAGAGCCGCCCGCTACAGAACAGCACGCCGAGAGACCATAGCGCCGTCAGCCACAGGCCGCCCGCGTCGGCGGCTCGCTGCGTTACGACGGACGTGGCGACCGTCGTTTGCGTCACCACCGCCGGCAACAGTGCAGCGGAGTAGGGCGGATGCAAAGCGGTTATCAGTGGAACCGCAACGAGGCCCCCCAGCGCGGTCAGCCAAACCGTATAGCGCGACGCGGCATGGTGCTTCGGAAGAAACGCGGCCGCGACGGCGGCAATAGCCGTTATCAATGTCCCTTGCCACAGCGAGTTCAGGAGCGCCGTATCCATCACCGCACGTTTCCTTTCCGATGCTTCGCCAGCAAGCGCTTGATTTTGACAACGTCGTCGTCGCTCAATCGCGTGTCGTCGAGAAGCGAGACTGCGAGAGCGCCGGGCGAGCTGCCGAAGAACCGGTCGAGCACGTGGCTCACTGCCGATCGTGCGGCTTGATCGCGCGCGACGAGCGGACGATACACATAAGCGCGGCCGTCCTCTTCATGCGCGATATGGCCTTTTTGCTCGAGCGTGCGCAGGGTTGTGAGCACCGTGCTGTAGGCCAGGAGCGGCGGTAACAGTGCATCGACGACGTCGCCGACGGTCGCGCGTCCGCGTTCCCACAGCACCTTCATCAGGCGCAGTTCGTGATCGGTGAGCACGAGGGATCTCTTGCGCGGCATCCGCCCTCCGGCTATCTATTAGTAAAGTAATAGTTACTCTAGTCGAGCGGAATCCGCTTGTCAACTAGGATTCTAATACTTACAAGGGGCCGGGGCTCGAAAAACCGCCGGAATCGCCGGGCGGCGACTCGAACAGGAGCCTCATGAGTGAACCAAACGAAGGCTTCCAATTAAACCGCGCCGCGTTTGTCACCGGCACGTTTGCCGCGATGAGCGTCGCGCTTCCCCTGCGCGCCGCGAGCGCGCCGCCACCCGCGTCGAACGTCTCGCCCGAGCAGTTGCTGGGGAGGCTGATGGCCGGAAATCGGCGTTTTCTCAACAACGATTTTCCGCCGCTCACCAAGATCGCCGAAAAGCGCGAGATGCTCACCGAGCACCAAGAGCCCTTTGCGGTGATTCTGAGTTGTGCCGATTCGCGCGTCGTTCCCAACTTTGTCTTCGTGCAGGGAGTGGGCGACCTGTTCGTTACACGCGTCGCAGGCAACTATCCCGACGACTTGGTGACCGGCTCGATCGAATACGCGATCGAGCATCTGGGGTCGCGGCTCGTCATGGTGCTCGGTCACGAGAACTGCGGCGCCGTGGACGCGGTTTACACGGCCATCAAGAGCAACTCGCCGTTGCCGCCGCATCTCGAGAGGATAGAAGCGCTGATCCGGCCCGGCATCGAGGGCGTGGTTCGGGCGCACGGCACGCTCCATCAGGCGGTCGAGGCGAACGTGCGCGCGGCTGTGGCGCGGCTCAAAGCGAGCCCGCCCGTAATCGAAGAGGCATCCGCCAGCGGGCGCGTGCTCGTCGTCGGCGCGAACTATCGCCTCGACACCGGTGAGGTCGTACCGGTCACCTAACGAAATTCACCGTAGCCCCGCGCCATGGCCGCGGCGAAGATTGGCAGGAACGCAAATAGGACGAGTTCCGCGTACAAGAAGAGCCGCACGTGCGCGACGCGCGGGGCCGGTACTTGGCCGCTCCGCTGCCATTTGATGTACTGGATGGTAGGGAACACCGAGAGCACGGCGATGAGTACGAACGTCGCTATTTTCGCCCAGAAGAACCCGTTGTGTGAGTAGTACGCCCAGCCTTTGGCGGCGAAGATCGCTCGGGAAAATCCCACCACCAGAATGGCGCCGGCGAGCACTCCGTACCAAGCGTCGACGCGCGTGACTCGAGCAACGACGGCAGGGATCATATCGCGGCGCACGAGCACCAGCTCGACGGCTAGGACCCCGAAGAGTGCGAAAATGATCAGATGGTGGCCGATGGCGAGCCAAAGATCAAGCATGATGTTGCCTCCGTCAGACGGAAATTGTGCGAGAATATTGCCAAGGCCTGCGCGCTCGCAGTCGCGTTGCTTCTTGGAGGCGAAGTAGATGAGAGCTTCGGACCGTGGCCGCTGCATTTTCGGTATCTGTGTTGCCGCGGCATTGCTCGCCGGGTGCGCCCTTTACCCTGGGGAGCCGCCGATCGCGGCGCGTGCCGAACTTGGTACGTTGTGGATGGCGCCCGGTACGAATACGAAAGACCTGCTCTACGTGACGAATGGGACGGTCTCCGTGTACTCATATCCGCAGGGCGAGCTGGAAGGGCAGCTGACGGGCTTTTCGGATGCGGTCGGCGACTGCACCGACTCGAACGGCAACGTCTATATTACCGACTACACGGCAGACACCGTCGCCGAGTACGCGCACGGCGGCACGCGGTCAATCCGCACGTTATCGGTGCCGGGAAGCGGTGCTTTGGCTTGCGCGGTTGATCCGTCCAGCGGCGACCTCGCCGTTACGACCGCAGGCAACGCGAGCGGAACCGGCGCCAACGTCGCGATTTTTCGGAAGGCAAAGGGTAAGCCGAAAACATATACGTATCGCGCGATCCTCGGCTATTCATTCTGTGCCTACGACAATGCCGGCAATCTGTTCGTCGACGGAACCCCCGCGCAAGGCTACGGCTACGACTACGAACTCGCCGAGCTTCCGCGCCTCGGCAAGTCGTTCACGCCGGTTAATCTCGACAACGGGATCAGCTGGGCCGCTGACCTACAGTGGAATGGGCACTATCTCGCCGTCGGCCAGCCGGTCGACCCGAACATTTCGCGCTATACGATCAGCGCAGGATACGGGACGTTCGTAGGCTCGACGGAACTCGCCGGCGCCTACGACGCGACTCAGTTCGTCATTGCCGGCACCAAAGCCATTGTTGTAAACCTATACTACTATGATCGCTACATTGCGAGATGGGATGTGCTCGTTTTCAACTATCCGGCTGGAGGATACCAGACTCAGGAGATATTGGAATCCAGCGTCCCCGTTTACAGCGTGGCGCTTAGCCGCCGTCGCAAGTAAGGCCGGAACCGGAGGTGGTGGCCGATGCCCGGCGTAGTGCCGTTTCATGGGTTCCCGCGTGTTGGCGCTTGGCTTTGCGCTTTCTACTGTAGCTGCGACGGTCGCGGCGACGCCGGTCCCTAGCCCGACACCGCCGCCACAGATTTATCACATCGTGAGCCGGCCGTTGTGCAGCGAGCTTCGCCAGCGCATCAAGCCGGCGATCGGGATGATGATGGAGAACGACGCGACGATCAAAAAGAGTCCGAGCCTCTTTAAGCAGTACAACGCCGCGTCACTCTACGGAAGCGATCCGGGAACGGCGCAGAGCGGTCCGGGCGCGATGGATCCCGGCGGCTCGTCAAACGGATCGCAGCAGATCGCCTTGCTCGGACTCGAGAATCTGATCCGTCCGATCGCGAACAACATCATCGCGATTCAAACGCTGCTCGACAGCCCCGAGCTGCGCACGACGACGGGGCTTGAAGACGACGACAAGCGCCTGCAAGATATTCGCCAAAAGCTGCTCAAGGCGCTGGCGTCGCAGAACGCGTCGCTCGATATCATCAGCGGCTTTGTCGATACGCAACAGATGGCGAATCTTCAGCACGCCGACGAAGGGTACATCGCCGAGATGAATCAGCCGGATACGCAACGAGCGAGCTCGTCAACGCCTGCGCCGGATCCTCTCGCGTACGATCCGAACTACGCCGGCCTTCCGCCGAATCCGTACACGATCGACCTCGCGACGGTCCCGGGACTCACGCTCGGCTATAATCCCGTGACGCGCCTAATCGAAGCGCTTGGCTGGACGATCGATCAGGCCGCAACGCGCGAAAACGACGCAGCGGTGGCGGTGATGTCGAGCGCCGGGCTCTGCGCCGCGGTTCCGCTCGTCTCTCCGCCGCCCTAATTTCCGGCCTTAACCCCAGGATAAGTTATCCATAAACTTTGTGCGCCATTGTCGGAGGATGCGAATAACTGAGATTTCTCCCGTCGACGACGATGACGATGACGACGACGACGATGACGATGGCGATGGCGACGGCGACGGCGATTCCGAAGAGCTAGTCATCGAGTAACGATCGTCGCGTCGCCGGCGAGCGCGCGGGCGATCGCGTTGACTCCGGTCGCGCAGATATAGGCCGCGGCAGCCCCGTCGCGCACGGCGAGCGCTGCGGCCATAAGCTTCGGCTTCATATTGGAACGGCACGCATCGGTCGTTATGAAGTCAAGCGCTTCCTCCGGAGTAAAGTGGGCGATGCCGGAGCTGGGGTCGTCGGGGTCGCGCAGCACGCGCGATACGTTGGTTACGAGCACGAAGGCGCCGGCGCGCAGCGCTGACGCAATGGCGCCGGCGGCGAGATCGGCGTTGACGTTGTACGCGTGCCCGGCACTTTCGGCGATCGCCACGGGCGCGACGACGGGGAGAAATCCCGCGTGCAGAAGGGCGTGTATCAGTTGCGGCTCGGCGGCGGTGACTTCGCCGACGTAACCGAGGTCGGCGCCGCTCGCCGAACGCGCGCGCCGCGCAATCAGGGTTCGCCCGTCGGCGCCGCTGATGCCGGCGGCCGGAATCCCCAGTGCCAATAGCGCGCGGACGATGCGCTTGTTGATCGTGCCGCAGAGCACGGCCTCGGTGATCTCGAGCGTAACCGCATCGGTGACGCGCAGGCCGTCGACGCGCGTCGTCGTTACCCCGCGCGCCGCTAGCGCCGCGTCGATCTCGGGGCCGCCGCCGTGCACGAGCACGACAGGCTCCCCGGCGTACCAGAGCCTCGCGACCTCGGCCAGGAGGGGGTCGCCCGCGCTACCGTCGGGGCCGGCCATTGCGTTGCCGCCATATTTCACCACGGTCACCCTGAGTGCTTCGACTGCGCTCAGCAGAGGCTCCGTCTTGGGACTTGCATATTCATGCGTCATGTGTATAAATATACAGAACGTGTATGCCGTAGCGCCAGCCCCCTCGCCCCTTGGGTCGCTCAACGGCCGCCATCTGCTCCAAGTCTCCGATCTCTCGCGGCTCGAGCTGGAGGCCCTGCTCCGCCTTGCACGCTTCCTTAAAGAACGGGCCGGGCGCGAACAGAGCGGGCTGCTGAAGGACAGAACCGTTGCGCTGCTCTTTGAGAAGCCCAGCCTGCGGACGCGCGTTTCATTCGAGGTCGCGCTGACGCAACTCGGGGCGAAGGCGCTCTTCGCGCAGGGCTCCGAGTTTGCGATCGGTTCGCGGGAGACGCCCGAAGACGCGGCGCGCGTGCTTTCCCGTTACGTTGACGCGGTCGTCATCCGCACGCACGATCACGCTGGGCTCGAGCGTTTTGCCGGCGCCGCCGGCGTGCCTGTGATCAATGCGCTCTCCGCCGAGTCGCATCCATGCCAGGCGCTCGCCGACGTGCTCACGCTGGGCGAACGTTTTGGCGACGTTGCCGGTTTGCGTATTGCCTATGTGGGTGACGGTCGCAACAACGTCGCCGCCTCCCTCGCGCAAGCGGCGGTGATGCTGGGTGCGACGATTCACTTCGGTTCGCCGCCGACGCACCGGCCTTCGGAGAGCTTTCTCGCACAACTCGGCCGGCTGGGGAAACCGGCCGGCGGCAGCGCGCGCGCTTTCTCCAATCCGGTGCGTGCGGTGCGCGGCGCCGACGCCGTCTACACCGACGTCTGGACCTCGATGGGTGAAGAACGCTATCGCGAGCGCAACGACGCGATGCTGCGGCCATATAGCGTTACCGAAGAACTAATGTCGTATGCCGCGCCGCATGCAGCCTTCATGCACTGCTTGCCCGCGCATCGGGGCGAAGAAGTGAGCGCCGCGGTGATCGACGGCCCGCACAGCGTCGTCTTCGACCAAGCCGAGAACCGGATGCACTCGCAAAAAGCGTTGCTCGTCGCACTGCTTACAGAAAGCAAAGGATTTCCGATATGAAGGAGCGTCGTCAGCGTGCCATCTTGACCCTGGTGGCAACGCGCCCCATCCATTCGCAGGAAGAGCTGGTGACTCTCCTCCAGCGCCAGGGATTCGAAGTGACTCAAGCGACGGTCTCGCGTGACGTCAAGGAGCTTCGGCTGACTAAAGTGCCGATCAACACCCAGAACGGCGACGTCTTCAAATACGTCCTTCCGAGCGCGGCGACCAACTACGTGAGCCGTCTGCACCGCGTGATGGCCGAGCTTTCGACGACGATCGCTTCGAGCGCCAACCTGATCGTGATTCACTCCGCGCCGGGAAGCGCGATGATGCTGGCTTCGGCGGTCGACGAGGCCGCGTGGCCCGAAGTGCTCGGCACGATCGGCGGCGACGACACGATTTTGATCGTCGTGCGCTCCGCCGAAGAGACCCCGTACGTGAAGCAACGCTTTTTAGACTTGAAAGGACAGGCTGCCGCGTGAGCCGGATTGTGTTGGCGTACTCGGGGGGACTCGATACTTCGGTTCTGCTCAAGAAGTTGATTCTCGAAGGGAACGAGGTCGTCGCAATGACCGTCGATCTCGGCGAAAGCGACGCGATTGCCGGAACGGGCGCTCGCGCCGCATTGGAGGCCGTACGCGCCAAGGCGTTAGCCCTTGGCGCGTACGATGCAGTCCTGATCGACGCGCGCGAACGCTTCATCGCCGAGTATGCCTTCGCTGCGCTGCGCGCCAACGCGCTCTATCAAGACGTCTATCCGCTCTCGGCGGCTCTCTCGCGTCCGCTGATCGCCGATCTGCTCGTGAAAACTGCCCACGAGTTCGGCGCAACCGTAGTGGCGCACGGCTGTACCGGCAAGGGAAACGATCAAGTGCGCATCGAGCTCGGCGTGCGCGCTCTCGATCCCTTGCTGGTCTGCCGTGCTCCGCTACGAGAGTTGCCGCTCTCTCGCCCCGATGCGATCGCCTTCGCGGGCGAACACGGCGTTCCGATCGCGCACACCGCGGAGAAGCCGTATTCGATCGACGCTAACCTGTGGGGCCGCTCGATTGAAGCGGGCGTGCTGGAGGATCCGTGGAACGCGCCCCCCGAGGACGTGTATGCCTGGACCGTATCGCCGGCGGTCGTGCCGGCGGCCGAGGAGATCGTCGTTCGGTTTGAGGGCGGCGTGCCCAGCGTGAACGCAAGCACCGGCGCCGCGATGGTCGCGCAACTCAACGTTTTGGCCGGCAAGCACGCCATCGGGCGGATAGACTTGATCGAAGATCGCGTCGTGGGCTTGAAATCGCGCGAGGTCTACGAATGTCCGGCGGCGACGGTCTTGATCGGCGCGCATCGCGCGCTCGAACGCCTCGTGTTGACGCGCGACGAGCTGCGGTTTAAAGCGCTCGTCGACCGCAGGTATTCCGAGCTGATCTACGACGGCTTGTGGATGCAGCCGCTGCGCGCGGCCCTGGAGGCCTTCAACGCGACGTTTGCGCCGCGTTTGACCGGAGAAGTGCGCTTGCGGCTCCATTGCGCCAACGCGACCGTCACCGGGTTGCGATCGCCCAACGGACTCTATCGCGAGCAGCTCGCGACCTACGGCATGCACGACACCTTCGATCACCAGGCAGCCGACGGATTCATCGCACTGCAAGCGTTGCCGCTCGAAGCTTACGCTGCTTCGCAGCGTGCACCCGTCGGTGTCTGAGTGAGCGCGCTGCAGTGGGGCGGACGCTTCGGCGCTATGCCCGACGCGCAACTGCTGGCGTTTGGCACGTCGATCGAAGAGGATCTGGTTTTGGCACCCTTCGACGTCGAGTGTTCCCTCGGACACCTCGAGGCGCTGCGCGGCGGAGGGATCGTCAGCGAGGCGGAAGCGGCGGAGCTAGCGAGCGCGCTGGCCGCAGTCGGCGTGGAGATCCGCGACGGCAGCTTCGCAAACTATGCGCGCGCACAACCCTTCGAGGACGTGCACGGCGCTATCGACGCGCGCGTTCGTGAGATCGCCGGCGCCGCGGGCGAATCGCTACACGCAGGGCGGAGCCGAAACGATCAAGTCGCGACGACGCTCTTGCTCTATGCGAGCGACCGCGCACAGGCCGGCGCCAAGCGCGCGCACGACATCGCCGCCGCTTTTGTGACGCGAGCGCAGGAAGAGCTGGAGCGCGAGACCGTGGTCGCGGGGTGCACGCATCGTCAGCCGGCGCAACCGGTGCTGCTGGCATTTTTGCTCGTCGCGTGGAGCGAGCCGTTCGTGCGCGCGGTCTGGCGTTTTGCGGCCGTGGCGCGCGCCGCACGCGCGTCGTCTCCGCTCGGAAGCGCCGCGCTGGCCGGCTCGAGCTTGGCACTCGACCGCAAAGCGGCGGCTCGCGCGCTGGGTTTTACCCGGCCGTCGCGCAACGCGCTCGACGCCATCGGCAATCGCGACGTCGCGCTCGATCTGGCGCACGCGTTCGTGCGGGCGACGGTCGATGCGTCGCGTATTGCGGAGGAGCTGATTGCGTGGTCGGCGCCGGCCTACGGGTACGTCGGGCTGGGCGATGCCGCCTCGACCGGCTCCAGCTTGATGCCGCAGAAACGCAATCCCGATCCGTTCGAGTTGGTGCGTGCGCACGCGGCAAGGTCGGTTGGCGCGTATGCGGGCGCGCTGGCAACGCTCTGCGGGCTCGCACCGTCCTATCAACGGGATTTGCAAGAGACGAAGGCCGCGACGATCGCGATTGCGGAAGACGGGCTTGCGACGCTAAGCGCTTTCGAGCGAGCGTGGACGGCCGTCTTTTTTTATCGCGAGCGCATGGCGCAGGCCGCCGTTGCCGGCTATACCGTCGCAACGGACGTTGCCGATGCGTTGATTGCCAAGGGGGTCACGGCGCGAGCGGCGCACGCGTTCGTCGGCGCGGCGGTGGCGCAGGCAGAGTCGGACGGCCGCGCGCTCGAGGCGCGCGATCTGGCGCAGCTTGCGGCACAGGCCGGGATCGAATCGCTGCAGGCGCCGCTGGATGCGCGAACGTCGATTGGCGCCAAGCAGACCATCGGCTCGACGTCGCCGGACGACGTGCGGTCTCAGATTGACTCGGTGCGCACCGAACTCGCGAGCCTCGAGCGGCAGCTCGCGTGACGCGCGTTCACGTTACCGGCGCGGCCGGCTATGCCGCGGCCGAAACAATCCGTCTGCTGCACGCGCATCCATTCGTCGAAGTCGGAGTGCTCGAAAGCCGCAGTCACGCCGGGGAAGCACCGGCCGATCATTTTCCGCTGTTGCGAAACACGCCGTACCGCTTTGGCCCGCCGGGCAGTGTCGCCGCGGCGGTGCGTTCGGGCGACGTGGTGATTACCGCGGGAGACGCGCAAGAGTCGCGGGTGAGCGTTCCCGCCCTGCTCGCGCAGGGCGCCCGCGCAATCGATCTGTCCTCCGCGTTTCGCAGCGACGACGGCGTCGCGTACGGACTGTGCGAGTGGCAGCGAGATGCGATTGCGCCCGCGCAACTGGTCGCCAATCCCGGCTGCTATCCGACGGCCACGCTGCTCGCGCTCTTGCCGTTGGCCTCGATCGGCGCGCCGCGCCACATCGTCGTCGATGCAAAGAGCGGCATCACCGGCGCCGGGCGAACGCCGCAGACCGGCTCGCTCTTCGCCGAAGTGAGCGGCGAGATTCGTGCCTATGGTTTGACCGGTCATCGCCATCAACCGGAGATCGAGCGCTATCTGCACGCCGTCGGCATCGGCGCGCCGCTGACGTTTACGCCGCACGTCGTGCCGATTTCGCGCGGCATGCTGGCCGACGCCTACGCGATCTTCGACGATACGATTGACGGCGGCGCCGTTGAAGCGGCCTTCCGGCGCGCCTACGCGAGCAGTCCGTTCGTACGGGTGCTCGCCGGTGGGCGCGCGCCCAGCGTCGCGGCGGTTGCGGGAACCAACGACGCGGAGATTCACGTCGACGTCGCGGGACCGGTCGTACGGGTAATTTGCGCGATCGACAATCTCGGCAAGGGCGCCGCCGGACAGGCCGTGCAAAATCTCAACCTCATGCTTGGATTTCCCGAAGAGAGCGGACTAAGTGATCGCGTCGCCGTCGTTTGAGCTGATCGCGCTGCGGGGCGGCCTGGGAGCCGTTCCGGGCGTGCGCTTAGCGGGAGTCCACGCGGGCATAAAGCCGCGCAAACGGGATCTGGCGCTCGTCGTTTTCGACACGCCGCAGAGCTGCGCGTCCGTCGTGACGACCAACGAGATCAAGGCGGCGCCGTTGCTGGTCAGCGCGGCGCACTTACGCGAGTCGCCGACGATGCGCGCGGTGGTCTGCAACTCGGGCTGCGCCAACGCCTGCACCGGCGAGCGAGGAGAACGCGATGCGCGGGCCACCGCGCGCCAGGCGGCGACGCTGCTCGACCTCATCCCCACGCAAGTGATCGTCGCGTCGACGGGCGTGATCGGAGTGGCGCTGGCAGTGGATCGCGTGCAGCGCGGGTTGGAGCGGGCGGTTGCGCAGCTCGATTCGGGAGCGAAGGCGGCCTTCGACGCGGCCGAGGCGATCATGACGACCGATCGCGTGCCGAAACTCTGCGCCTATGCCTTTTACCATGAGGGTCGCAAGTACGTCGTCGGTGGAATCGCCAAAGGCTCGGGCATGATCGCCCCCAACATGGCGACGATGCTGGCCTTCATCGCGACGGATTTTCCACTCTCGAACGACGCCCTCGCCGACGCGCTGCGCGACGCGAACGAAGACAGCTTCAACATGATCTCAGTCGACGGTGACATGTCCACCAACGATGCGGTCTATGCGTTTGCACCCGCGCTTCTCGATGGTGCCGACGTACCGGCGGTCTTCGGGGGCGCGCTGCGCGCGGTCTGCTTGGATTTGGCCAAGGCGATGGTCGCCGACGGCGAAGGCGCGACCAAGACGCTCGAAGTGAACGTGACGCAAGCGCGCGACGTCGCGCAGGCGCGAACGATTGCGCGCGCGATCATCAACAGCAACCTCGTGAAGACCGCGCTTTACGGTGAGGATCCGAACTGGGGGCGCATCATCGCTGCGGCGGGCGCGGCGCGCGCGCAGCTGGACCCGGAGCGTTGGTCGCTCTTCGCAAACGGAAAGCCGTGGGTCGGCGTGGGCGGAATCGAACTACTCTCGGAGGCCGAGGCGCATCGCGAGCTGGAATTCGAAACCATTTCGGTGGAGCTGCGCTTGGGCGTTGGCGAGGCGCAAGCCACGGGTTGGGGCTGCGACCTGTCGCGCGACTACGTGCGCATCAACGCCAACTACCGCACGTGACGTTGCTCGACACCTACAAACGCGCGCCGGTAACGATCGTCGCGGGCGAAGGCTGCGAGCTGATCGACGACCGCGGACGCCGCTACCTCGATTGTATCGGCGGCATCGCCGTCTGCGCGCTGGGCCACGCGCACCCGGCGATCGCGCAAGCGGTCGCGGAGCAGGCACAACGGCTGGTGCACGCCAGCAACCTCTACCATCACCAGCCGTCGGAGCAACTCGCGCGGGAGCTGGTGACGCGCTCGGGGATGAGCGGGGTGTTTTTCTGTAACTCCGGCACCGAGGCCAACGAAGCGGCGATCAAGCTCGCGCGCAAGTGGGCTTACCGTCGCGGCGAACCGGGGCGCCGGACAATTCTGGCCTGCACCGGTTCGTTCCACGGTCGCACGTTCGGGGCGCTCGCGGCGACGGATAACGCCGCGTACCGCGAGGGCTTTGAGCCACTGCCCGCCGGGTTTGCGTTTACGCCCTTCAACGATGCTCCGGCTTTGGGGGGAGCGATCACCACGGGAACGGCGGCCTTCATCGTCGAGCCGGTGCAGGGCGAGAGCGGCGTGCATGCCGCCACGGACGATTTCTTGCAGACCGCGCGCCGGCTCTGCGACGAGCGCGGCGCCCTTTTGATCTTCGACGAGGTGCAGTGTGGGATGGGGCGGACGGGAAGCCTGTTCGCCTTCGAAGCGGCCGGCGTGCGGCCCGACGTCGTGACGCTGGCCAAGGCGTTGGCCAACGGGCTGCCGATCGGGGCGATGCTCGCAAACGAACGTGCCGCCGGCGGGTTTGAGCCCGGCGACCACGGGTCGACGTTTGGCGGATCGCCGGTCCCGTGCGCCGCGGCGCTGGCGCACTTACGCGTTCGCGACGAGCTGGAGTTGGACGCCCGGGTCCGGGAGCGCTCGGCCCAGTTCTTCGCGACCCTCTCGGAGCTGGCGCGTTCCCGGCCCGAGATTCTGGGAGAGCCGCGCGGACGGGGACTCCTCATCGGCCTTACCGTGCAGGCGCCCCACGAAGCCGGGGCCGTCGTCGCCGCCGCGCGAGAGTGCGGTCTCTTGATCGGAAGCGCGGGCGGCAACACTGTGCGGCTGGCGCCCCCATTGATTATCTCGGCAGGCGAGGTCGCCCATGCCGTCTCGTTGCTCGGCCGGTCCTTCGACTGCGCTCAGGATGACAGCTCAGGATGACAGCTCAGGACCACGCAGAGCTCAGGATAAACTCAGGGCCATCGGCGAAACTGGTTTAAGTCGAATCGATACGTGGTAACCATTAGCCGTAAGTGAAAGGCATAGTCCATTGCACTAGCTTACGAAAACGCAAGAACAATCGAGGCCCGCTACTGCGGGTCTCGATTGCTTTTTAGAGGTTGCCGGCGGTTAGAGGGACAAGGTTCGCGCGTGCACGATGTAACCGAATCGCTACGGCTACCGTCGCCGGCGCCGCGCCCACAGTCGCTTGCGTTTGACGGTGACAAACTCTGGATGGGATCGGTCGAAACGAATCGCATCTACGCCCTCGATCCACGGCAATGGACGGTTATCGAAGAAGAAAAGGCGCCGGGCAAGCCGTGGGGCATGACGGTCGTCGGCGACGAGATCCGCGTGATCTGCGGCGAAGGCGAAGACGATAACCGAATCATTCGCCGCTTCGTTCCGGGGCACGGCTTCAAAACGCAGAACGCGATCGAGTGCCCGGACGGAACCGGTTCGCAGTTGAGTTACGACGGCACGTGGCTCTACGTCAGCCAGTGGTACAATCGCCGGATTCTCGGCCTCGACGAGCAGGGGAACGTCGTGCGCCGGATCGATCTGCCGCGCGGAGTCTGCGGCCAATGTTTCGTCGACGGCAACTTCTTCGTCGTGACGACCGACGATGAAGAGAGCGACGACTACTTTCTCGGGAAAATCGGCGGCGACGGCACCGGGGCCTTTACGGACCTCGCCCGCATTCCATTTGCGGCTCGCGCGCTTGCCTTCGATGGGTCGCGGTTCTGGACAAACCATCGCGAAGCCAACGAAATCGTCGCTTTCGAGGCTTAGGAGAACTTACGATCATGCGTTTGTTCGTGGCGATCGTTTGCAGTGCGTTGCTCGCAAGTTGCGCACGCGGCGCAAACTCTTCGATGCTTCCTCCAGCGGCGTTGCCCGACACCGGCGCCGGCGACAACGTTTACGGGCTGCTCTACAGTTTTAAGTCGGGTGAGGACGCCGGCTATCCCTACGCCAGCCTGACGCCTTTGAACGGTTCGCTGTACGGAACGACCTACGGCGGCGGTGGCGGCTACGAATGGGGAACGATCTTTCGGATTAGCACGGCGGGTGAAGAGCACGTGCTCTACCGATTCAAGGCCGGAAACGACGGCGCGCATCCATATGCGGGCCTCATCGCGGTCAGCGGTAGGCTCTACGGAACAACGTACCAGGGCGGCACGAGCGGCGATGGAACCGTCTTTTCGGTCAACACCGCCGGCGTCGAGCACGTGTTGTACAGTTTCAAGGGCGGCACGGACGGTCAATATCCGTATGGCCGGCTGCTCGACGTGAACGGCACGCTCTACGGCACGACCTCCACGGGCGGTGGCGGCTACGGGTGGGGAATCGTCTTTAAAGTCAGCACGGCCGGCGACGAGCACGTCGTCTATAGTTTCAAAGCCGGCAACGACGGTGCACATCCCTACGACGGTTTGATCGCCGTGAACGGCATGCTCTACGGAACGACTTATCAAGGCGGAACGGGCGGCGACGGAACCGTCTTTCGAGTGAGCCCGTCGGGCGACGAGAAGGTCATCTACAGCTTCAAGGGCGGTTCGGACGGTCAATATCCCTACGCGCGATTGCTCCTCTACAAAGGCGCGCTCTATGGAACGACGTATGCTGGCGGAGTTTCATACGGTTGGGGCGTCATTTTTAAAGTGACCACGGCGGGCAAAGAAGACGTGCTGTATCGCTTCAAAGCCAACGCCGACGGCGCGCATCCATACTATGCGGGGCTTATCGAGCAAAGCGGCAAGCTCTACGGCACGACGTATCAAGGCGGCGCAAAAGGCGCTGGGACGGCCTTCTGGGAGAGCCCGTCGGGTGGCGCCGATCACGTGCTGTACAGTTTTAAAGCCGGTACCGATGGTCAGTACCCGTACGCCGGCTTGATCGCGCTCAACGGCGCGGTGTACGGCACGACCTACCAGGGCGGTGCCGGCAGCGCGGGGACGGTTTTTAAACTCTCGCTCTAATCTACGTTAGATAGTGCGGTTCTTTCTCGCCACGGTGGTCGCATGCGCGGTCTTTTTTGGCGCCGCGCGCGCGGCCTTGGCGGGCCCACCATACCAGACGGACGACCCCGTGCCGGTCGCGTATCGCAGCTACGAGATCTACATCGGTTACGAGGGAGAGTATGGCGCTGCAGCGGGGCAAACGTATTTACCGTTTGCCGAAATCAATTATGGCCCGCTGCCGAACGTGCAGATTGCCGGTTCATTTTCGCTCACGGGGGCGGGCATCAATGACTTCGGCATCAAGTATCGTTTCATTCCGGAAAGTGCGACGCGACCGCAGGTCGCCTTCTCGGCGGAGGCGGTTGGAACCGCAACAATAGCGCCGGCGGCCAAAGCTACTGGTCTGGCGGCCTTGCGGGTACCTACGACTTCTCCGATCGGTTGAATGCCGGCATCGAGATCTACTCGACCGGTTCGGTTCAACCCGGCGAACGCGGTGCGACGAGCATCGGAATCGGCATGAACGACGACTACTCAACGATACGCTCCGTGCTCTTTTCGTTCGGCAGGTCGATTGTGGGCGTGCGAACCGTGTACGCATAGTTCGCCTACGAACTGCGGCTTGGCCGCAGGGCGGTCACGTCGCCCTTAAGCGGGCCTTAGAAAACACAGCGCTGGCATGGTTTCGAGTCACTTGAGTGAACCCTACGGCAAAACCGCGATCACCGCAGCGTGAGAAAGGAAGTCCGATAATGGCTTGGATCGTTCGTCGCGTGGAAATCCTAAGTTTGCTTTGCGCACTGGTCGCATGCAGCAGCGGGTCGTCGACCCCCTCAACAAACAATGGACCGAATCCCAGCTCGACCACGGTCACGTTAAAGTTGAAGGGCGGCCCGCTGTACGACATGGCGGTGACGCTTTCCCATTCAATCACCAACGGAGGACCTACCGGCGTCATCCGTACGCTGAGAACGAATCATGGGGGCCAAGTGCTCTTTGAGGCGTTGCCGTCTTCGGGGCAGCTGTGCGTCTACTCGTCGATGCTCGTCGGGGGGACCCTGTATAAAACCAGCCACTGCGCGCAGCCGTTCCCGGCCGCTTATACGCTTAACTACGGCCCGCACGTGCCGTGACTTCGATCGCCCGTTGCGCCGCCGTACTGTGCGCGGTTGCCGTCCTCGCGGCTTGCGGGGGGCTCCAAAGCGCTTTAGGCCCTGACGCAACGGCCGCCCAACGCAGCAGCCTGCCCGTGTCCGACGCCAAGGGCGGTTGCCCGGACGCGCACTGCGTTATCGTCGGAAACGCACTGGGGCTCTCGAAATCCAGCGAGCTGCTTACCGGTGCGGTCCCTCAGCGCGTATCTGTATTCGCCGCTGGGATCGCTCTCGACGCTAGCGGAACAGCCTACGTAAGCAACGGCGATGCCGACGATCCGCCGTTCCTGACGGTCGAGGAGGCCGGGTCGAAACGTAAGGTGCCGTCCCGAATGATCGAGGGTAACGAGACGATGCTGCAAATCCCGTTCGGGATTTTCGTCCGCTAAGTCCCCAACACGAAGGGAAGGTTCGGGTCGGCAGTTAGTGAGAGCGGATCGGCGCGCGTTGCGTCGCGCTGATGGAACGCTGCCGCGGAAATCATCGCGGCGTTGTCGGTACAGTATTTCGGCGGAGGAATGAAAACCGGAACGTTATTGCGCCGGCTCCATGCCGTCACGGCAGAGGCAAGCGCCGAGTTTGCGGCGACGCCGCCGGAGACGACGACCGCATTGTAGCGTTCGCGTTCGAAGGCCGCTTGCAGCTGCATCATCAGGGCATCGACCACCGCAGCTTGAAACGACGCCGCGACGTCGGCGGGCGCGGCAGTGCGCCCGGCTTCGGATTCGAGAAAATAGCGCACCGACGTTTTTAAACCGGAGAAGGAGAAGTCGAGGGCATCGCCCGCGGGGCGATAGCGTGGAAATGCGTAGGCCCGCGCGTTTCCCGTCCGCGCGAGACTGTCGAGTGCGGGCCCGCCGGGATATGGCAACCCGAGAAGGCGCGCGGTCTTGTCGAACGCTTCGCCCGCAGCGTCGTCGTGCGTGCGCCCGAGGATGCGCATCTCAACAGGCGACTGGACGGCAACGAGTTGTGAGTGGCCGCCCGAAACCAGCAACGCCAGAAAGGGGTAGGGCGGCTCTTCCGGCCGATCAAGAAACGGCGCAAAGATGTGGCCGTGCAGATGGTTGACGGCGTACAGCGGTTTGTTCACTGCAAAGGCCAGCGCCTTGGCGGCGGCAACGCCGACGACGAGGCTTCCGATCAGCCCCGGACCGGCCGTCACCGCGATTCCGTCGACGTCGTCAAGGGTCGTGCCGGCGCGCTGGAGGGCGTCTTCAACTGCAGCGGAGAGCAGTGCGACGTGACGGCGGCTTGCGATCTCGGGAACGATGCCGCCGTACTTGGCGTGAAACTCGTCCTGATTCGTCGCGACGCTCGACAAGACGTCGCGCCCGTTGCGCACGACGGCGGTCGCCGTGTCGTCGCACGACGTTTCGATCCCGAGCAACAGCATGATTGCATGAGTACGACGGCGTGCCATCGAAGGCCTTACCTCCCTTTGCGTTGGAGGTTTGGAGATGCATCAACCACGGATCCGTCGACTACAGACTGCGACACTGCTCGTCGCGTTCGCTCTTCCGGCATGTGCGGGTCACGCCATACTCGACGGAGCGGTTCCAGCGGGAGGAGCGCAAGCGCCGGCGATGCGCGGACCGGTCTCTCTGGTGCGCAACGCCCAACGAATGCGCCCGATGATTTCACACGGCGCGGGATATCCGGTAACCGCCGACCCACCCGTCGCGCACCCGAAGGAAGCTCCTTGCGTCGACAGACTCTTCAATCCGCACACTCCGCCGCTCGAGTCAGGGCAGTTGCCGGTCGGCAAGTTCGCGGACTACTCGGACCATCCGTTCAACTACAAGCCGCCAAAGAACTGTCCCGGACCCTACGCCGCCATTGTTTTCAAGATGCACTTCCGCGTGACGGCCGGCGTGCAATACGACCGAACGGGAGCGGTGTGGATCGGGGCGACGAACGTCTACTTCGGAACGACATCGGAGCCCAGTCAGAATGCGAGTCCGCAGTGGAACCTCGAGCGCGACGTCACGGATTACGCTCCGGTCTTTGCGCAAGCATCGACCGGGCAGGCCTCCGTCTATAACGTCGTCAACTCGCAATACACCGGCATTATCTACGGCACCGCCGAGCTGGATTTCTATCCGGCGACCAAAAAGTACCCGGCCGCCAAAAGCGCCGACGTCGTCTATCCCCTTTCGGGCGGCGCGGACGGCGGATACGTCGACCTTGACGCCCCGACCGATCAGATGACCGGTACCTTTACCTTCCCGACCAACGTCGAGGCGGCATACCTGGACGTCTTTCTCGAATCGCAGTCGGACGACGAGTTTTGGTATACGTGTTTCCCCAACGACTTAGCCACAAAGCTCGGCAACTGCGGTAACACTGCCTTCCGCGAGGGCGAGGTCACCCTCGACGGGCAGCCGGCCGGCGTGGCACCGATCTACCCATGGATCTATACGGGCGGGATCGACCCGTATTTGTGGATTCCAATTCCGGGCGTGGAGACGCTGAACTTTAAGCCGTATCGTATCGACCTTACGCCGTTTGCGGCGCAGCTCGACGACGGCAACAAGCACAGCATCGCCGTCTCGGTTTTCAACGACGACGACTACTTTGCGGCAAACGCCGCGCTGCTGGTCTACGAAGATCACGGCTCGACGCAAGTAACCGGCGCGCTGGTCGAGAACGGCACCGCGCTCTCGCCAGCGGAAACGGTCATCGAACACGTGCGATTCACCAAATCGGGCAGCGCAACGGGCACGATCAACGTGTCGGCGACGCATCCGGTCAGCCTCAAAGGCTACGTGATTACGTCCAAGGGGCGCATCACGACGCAGGTAACGCAGAGCGTGTCATTCTCCAACGTACAAAAGATCGACGTGAGTTCGACTAGGGACCTGCAAAACATCACCCAGACGGGCACGATTTCGTCAAAGACGCTAACCACCGCTGCAGGCAAGAGCTACACGACGCAAAGCCTGTGGAACGATCCGCTCAACTTACGCTACAACTACGTCGTCGCGTCGAGTAAGGCAACCCAGACGACCGACGTCGTCCAGGCCAAGAGCGGCAGCGGCCTAAAGCAGATCCCAGGCAAGGCATCATCGTGGTCGTCGCTAAACACCGTCAGCACGACCGACACGCTGACCATTGTGGGCGGCGGGTTCACTCCGTCGAATGGCAAGAGCCGCCAGCAATACAAATCGCAAAACGTCGACGGGCCCTGCTACGAAGAAACGATCAAATCGCTAAACTACATCCTGACGGGGAAAACAACAGGCTGCTGATCGATTGGGGTTGACCCGACTCGCGCGACCGCCGCAAATACAAGAAATGCCGCGCCCCCCTTCGGCAATGCCGCATGGTTCTCGGCGGCTAAGCGATCGAAGCCGGGGCTCGGGCTGGCTGTGCCGCTATGCTAGCGCAGCCGCAATGCCGACCCACGCTGCAATGGCCGCCATGCTGCAAAGCCCGCTAAGCAAACACGGCCCGCGTTCGCGAAGCCGTGCGCGGGGCTTTCAGCGCCTGATAGCTACGGTAGCATTTGCGCGGGGATACTACAGAAGGCCCTCGGCAGTTCCGGTTCGGTCGATCTTCAGGTGATTTGGATCGAGGGGCGGAACGATCCGATTCGTACGCCCGCGATTCGCGAATCCGTGGAATGGAGCAGCGAGAGTCTACTCGGCAATGCTAACCGATTGGCCGTATGGCTCGGTTGGTGCATCTTTGAGAGAAGACCTTGGATTGCCGCTGACGGGGTAGGTCCAGTTATCGAAGCGGTTTGTGCAGGAGAGATTTCCACCGACGACCATCTTACCTTGCGTCTTGTTGCTCGGTGTGTTTTTTGTTCCAACGATAAAAGGCTGAAACACATCGGCTTCGTCACCGTTGCAATCGTCGCTCAAGGCGGTCTGCCCAACCTTCGTAAGATTGCCCGATGCATCTTCGGTTACTTGATAGATACCGGTTTCGTATCCGTTGTATTCCTGATCGCTCAACGTAATGTACTTGCCGTCCCACATGACGGAACCTTGAAAGTTAATAGAAAATCCGATGAGAGCGATAGGGCCTCTGATCGAGCCGCTGCCGTGAGGAAGTTCACATACGTACGGGCCTGAGTTGTCGGCTTGAACGTAAAGGTTCCCATCATCATCGTAGCCCGGCGGCATCATGTTCGAGCAAATCTGACTCGTGTAGATGCTCGGAGTACCGGACGCGTGTTTGAACACTAAAATTTCGCCAGGCGACCAGCTAGAAACAGCAAGATTCCCGGTTGTCGGGTCGATCGAGCAGCCGTCGCTGCTCCCATCGGTACTTAGCGTCTTAATCGGTTCTGCTCGACCGTGCGCGTACTCGACTACAGACGCTTCTCCGAAATTCGTAATCCACACGTTGCCCTTTTTGTCAACGCATTGTCCGTAGGGCTCGTTAAAGCCGGTAAGCGTCCCGACCGCTTTGCCTGTCTGGTCATTGTAGACGTAAACGTCGTTGGTACTTAAATCCGAGATGTAGAGCAGCTTTTTAATGTTCCTTGCGTCTGAAGACA
>JBEKMH010000019.1:0-36521 GCA_050008615.1 Candidatus Cybelea sp. | reverse complement strand
TACGACAATCCCGACGTCGTTAGCGACTTCGCGGTCTACCGTAAGGGCCAGGGCCTGCCGGTGGGCAAACTCAATAAGTACAACCAAGAGGGCTCGCAGAGCAACTACCCCTCGAACAGCCCCGGCTGGGGTGTTGAGATCGATCTCGACGTCGAAATGGCCTCGGCCAGTTGCCCGAAGTGCACGATCGATCTCGTCGAAGCCAACTCCAACGCGTGGGCCGACATCGAAGCGGCCGAGGCGGAGGCGGTGAAGCTCGGCGGCACGATCGTGAGTAACAGCTACGACGGGAGCGGCGCCTCCGAATCGTATTACGACACCAAAGGCGTGACGTATCTTGCCAGCGCGGGCGACAGCGGCTTGGGACTCTACGACCCGGCGACGTTCCAGGCTGTCATCGCGGTCGGCGGCACCTCTCTCGACAGCGCGAGGGGCAAGCGCAAGTACAAGGACGTCGTCTGGCCCGACTCCGGCGGCGGATGCTCCAATACCGATGAGGCCAAGCCCCCATGGCAGAAAGATCCTGATTGCAAATACCGCACGGGAAACGACGTCGCAGCGGTTGCGGTGAATGCCAGCGAGTACGACACCGACAGTGAAGGCGGCTGGATTACGGTTGACGGAACCAGCATATCTTCACCGCTTGTCGCCGGCATGGTCGCGCTCGCGGGCAACTCCACCAAACAAGACGGTGGCGAGATGCTCTGGACGCTAACCAAGGCCGAACAGAGAAAGTACCTCTATCGCGTCACCAACGGCGGCGACGGCGGTTCGTGCCACGACTATCTTTGCGAGTGCGGAACCAAACAGTTCGGAAGATTCTGCGGTCCCGCAGGTTGGGGAACGCCGCACGGGGTCGGCGCGCTATGATGAGATCGTCAGACTTAGGCCGTTATACACTTTGCTGCTGCGTGGCTGCGGCGATGCTTGCCGGCTGCAGCGCCCTTCAGCAGCCGTTCGTCCTTCGACAGCCTCAGGATCCTCAAGCTCAAGGGAATCGCGTTTCCCGGCAACATTCAGTGGGACGGCAGTTCGCTCACGGTCGGGGATCCCGCGTATAAGAGCGGTTCGGCGATCTTTCGCGTGACGGTTTCAGGCTCGAAGGCTGCGATTTCGGGAAAGACGGTCCTCAAGGACTCGTACGAGGTTTATCAGTCGTGGATTCAAGGTGATACGGTCATTGGGCCTGACGACGGGCCTTCCCTCGACGCGGTTAAGCTGTGGAAATATCCTGCCGGCGGCAAACCGGCGATGACCTTTAGCAAAGGCTCGTCCACGTTCTTTAATGGGCCGTTCGGCGCCGTCGGAGTCCAGGCAAGTGAGTTCTCAGGCACCCTTACGGTGCGCCGATGTACAATGGCTAAATGAGTAAGAGCATTTTCGCCCTAGCGCTCGCGCTTAGCCTAATTCCGGCTGCGGCGCTTGCCCAGGATACCAACGCCTCGCAGCAACCCACGGACGCCCAGCGCCAGCAAATGCATCAGATGTTCGAGCAGTTCGGCCAGCAAGAGCGGCAGCTCCACGACCAACTGCGTTCACAGATCCTTTCCGTGCTGACGCCCGTCCATCGGCGGGCGCTCGCGGCTGAGATCGGCAACCTCGTCCTATCGCCGAATCCCGACATCGACGCTGCGGCAAAGCAGATCGACGCGATCCTTTCGCCGAGCGAGCGGCAGCGAATTCTCCAAGCGCACGCAGCGTACGCATCGCAGTCTCGCCAGCTCCACGAACAGATGAAGTCGCAAATGCAGAGCGAGATGCCCAACTGGCATCCGCCGAGTCACGACGATCACATGATGAACTCGTCGATGCAGGCGCAAATGCGCGATCCGGGCTGGATCCTGTTGCGCTCGCTTCCACCGCACGAGCATGACAACATGGGCATGGGCGACCACGGGGCGATGGGATCCCCTCCAATGGGAGGCGCACCGCCTCCGGCTCCGTAGCTCGGGCGGCTAGTTAACGCGCTTCGTTAAAGACCGCGACCAACCGTTCGAGGCCGGCGCGGTCGTCGCGGGTGAAGCGCCCCTTTATCGGACTGTCAACGTCGAAGACGCCGAACAGTTCGCCGGCGCGTAGAATTGGAATGACGATTTCGCTGCGCGACGCGCTGTCGCAGACGATGTGATCGGCGAAGGCGTCGACATCGTCGACGACGAGCGCTTCTTGTTTTGCCGCGGCGGCTCCGCAGACGCCGCGCCCTTGCGGAATTCGGGTGCAGGCGGGGCGTCCGCTAAACGGGCCCAGGACTAGCTCGCCCGCCGGCGTCGCGAGATAAAAGCCGGCCCAGTTGACGTCGGGAAGCTCGGCGTGAATCAGCGCCGCGAAGTTGCCGGCGTTGGCGACGAAATCGGTCTCGCCGTCGAGGAGCGCGCGCACTTGCGCTTCGAGGCGCTCGTAGAGTTCGCTCGTCATTGGGTGTAGGGGTCCTGATTGTAATACGGCGGGCGCGTGCCGTCGACGGTGATCGTGTACCACGGCTCGGGCGTCTGCTTGTTTAGCAGATCGAAGCGTTCGCCGTTACGCGCGAGGTGCGTGACCTCGACCGTGTAGTGCAGCGGATGTCCGGGAATGAGAAGTGGGGGTGTGTCGCTGCGAATGAGGTAGGCGCCGCGGCCGCCCTTTCCGTTGAGCACTGTTGCGGTTCCATCGGGATCGACAACGATGGCGCTGCCCCCGTCGATTCCGATGGCGTAGATTTCGCCGGCGTTGGGCAGCAGCCGATCGTGGAAGATGCGCGCCAGAAACGCGATCGTTCGCCCCAAGCGATTGCGCGCCACCAAATGCGTGTCGGTGATCGTGTCCTGTAAGGCGGGCCACGCGAACAGGCCGGTCGTGAAGCTGATTCGCGGTTCGAGCGGATCCTTCGCGGCATCGGCAGTAGTCGTTTCGACGTTCATCGCATCGGCGGCGACGGAGTCGTAGACGACAGCGCCTTGAATCGCCAGGCCGGCGCTTCCGCCGCCGACAACGCCGCCGCGCGCGTAGACGCGTTTGACGGCCTCGATCAGTTCCGTCCCCTTCCAGGCGACGTAGTTGGCTTGATCGCCGCCCGCGAAGTAGATGGCGTCGGCGCCGTTGACGATCGGCGCCACGGCATTCACTTGCGCCGTGGACGCGCACGGGGGGACGAGGACCGTCTGCACCGATGCAAAGTTCCCCGCTTGATAAAAGTGGCGATCGTCGATGTTGGTGTACGATGCGCGAAGGATCACGATGTTCCCGCCGCGCTGCGAGGTGTCGCCGAGCAGCCGCTCGTGAATCCACGCTAACGTGTTATCAGGCGAACTCGACGCGCCCGCTCCGTCGAGCAATAGACCCGGGCCGTGCAGATGCGCCACCGGAACGTACGTTCCGAAGCGCGGAAAGACGGTGACGGCGCACACCGCGAGAAAGAGCAGCATGTCGAGGGCTTCTTTCGTGATATAATGTGACTCACACTGCCGTGTCGCCCTTCGTCCTTCGACTGCGCTCAGGATGACTCAGGGTGACACGGGGAGACTGGAGGCTTTGGTATGCGCCGTTTGTTGACGTTTGGAGTTGCCATTTCGATGCTGGCTGCGTGTGCGGGCGGAGGCGTGGCGCCGGCCGGCATGGTGAGCCAGACTGCACGGGTGAAGCCTGCGGGCGTGCCGGTTGTGGGTGGTTGCCCGATCTTTCCCGCGAACAATTGGTGGAACACCGACATTTCGAACTATCCTCTCGATAAGCTGTCCGGCAAATACATCGCGGGGCTTCCCGGGAATCTGCATCCCGATTTCGGCCACGATCCCGATTACGGAATTCCGTTCAACATCGTCCCGAGCACGCAGAAGAAGGTGCCGGTGACATTCGGCTATGCGTCGCAGAGCAATAAGGGGCCTTATCCCATCCCGCCCAACGCGGAGATCGAAGGCGGCAAACACGCCAGCGGCGACCGCCACGTGCTCGTGCTCCAGCAAGGAGTCTGCAAGCTCTACGAAATGTGGCGCGCATTTCCCATCGACGGCGGAAAGCGGTGGAAGGCCGGATCGGGCGCGCTCTTCCATTTGGACTCGAACAAGCTGCGGCCCAACGGCTGGACGTCGGCCGACGCGGCCGGTCTTCCGATTATGCCGGCGCTCATCAAGTGCGATGAGGTGAACAAAGACAAGGTGATCAACCACGCGATGCGGGTGACGTTCAATGAAACGCAGATGGGTTACATTCATCCGGCCACGCATTATGCGAGCGACAGCAAGAGCCCGAGCCTGCCCCCGATGGGGCTGCGTTTGCGCATGAAGGCGTCGTACGATATCTCGAACCTCACCGGTCAGTCGCTCGTCATTGCGGTTGCGATGAAGAAGTATGGCATGTTCGTGGCCGACAACGGTAGCAACTGGTACTTTCAAGGGCAGGGCGGCAAACAGGCATCGTGCTGGAACAACAACGATCTCGATCAGCTCAAGAACGTTCCGGGCAGCGCATTCGAAGTGGTTCAGACAGGAAGGATCCGGCGGTGAAAACGTTCGCTCCGGCGGTCTTGGCAATTCTTCTGGCGGTGGCCGTCTCGCCTTTGGTGGCTCGGGCGGACTGCTCCAAGGCCACGCGAGAAACCCTCAATATCGCGCTGACGTCCTACACGCAGTGGCAAACTATAGCGTAGCGTCCGCGCCGGCCGAGAGTGGCCTAGCGGCGCCCGAGTGGGAGAGTTTTGCGCGCGAGATGGATTCGATAGTCGACGACGGTGACATCGGCCGTTGCGATCGCGCCACGCAGCTTTCTGTACTATTCGTTTAGCGCGAGCCGCGATGCGGCGAGAATGACTCGGCTGTACGCGCTGCGCCAGGCAGGAATACTGGGCGTCGCGGATACGATCTTGGCCAACGTCGTCGCTGCCGCGCTTGACGTTTATTACGACGACGTGCGGACGCTCTACTACATGGGGTACGCTCGCAAGAGTCCCGCGGAATACGCCCATTTTAAGCGCGACGTCAGCGGCTGGTTTACAACCACGGGCGGCAGTTTTACACCGTGGGAAAACACGAGGTCGCCGGCGGCAAAGCCGGCGCCGCGCAGTTGCGGTGAACGCGATACGCCGGCTAAAGTCATCGACCAGGTGCATCGGCATCACGGTAACGATCGGACCGTCAGGCAATCTCGTTGATGCGCGTGTAACGGATACATCGTTCAACGCGGCCGTCGACCGAGCGGCGCTCGGAGGCGCGTTGCAGTCCACCTACGCGCCGGCTCTACGGAACTGTCAGCCCGTGATGGGGACGCTGCTCCTAAACCTTCAAGACAAGATGGATTGGGATCGAGTTTAGGCGGTGTTCCTGACGCTCAGCTTCGCAGTGCCGACCGTTTTGCCGCTGACTTTAGCGGTGAAGACGACGCTGCACGAGCCCGACTTCGTGCCCCATGTCACGACGTACGAGCCACCGGAGCCTGCAACCGTCGCGATGCCTTCCGCCGAGCATGTCTTGTCGCTAAAGCTGAAACCGCTGCCCTTGGGACCCGACGTTTTCACCGTGGCCTTCGGCTTGGACCACGACAGGCTTAGGGAACACGGATTTACCGAGACGCCATGGTCCACCGCGCATTTCGCGGGCTGGATCGGGGTGGCCAACGACTGCATCTGCGAAGCAGCCGGCGCGCTCGATGACGTGGGAGGCGCCGACACGGCGCCGGCGCAGCCGGCGAGCAGACCCGCGACCGCGATAGCCGCTAATGGCCCAAGCAATGATTGACTGCCGGTCATTTTGTTTTGCTCCTGAAGTCCGTTGAGGTTGAGGATAGCTGGCCTATCATCTTTGCCAAACGTAAGAAAACTCTGAAGCTTCAGCCGACCGAGTTTCTATCGACCACCCAGGGCCGACGCTATCGCCCTGCAAACGCAAAGCGGAACGACGTGAAGAAAGTGCTGAAGGCCGCACGAGATCATTTCGATGAGCCGTTGCGGCGTAGTACCGCGGAAAGGACGACGTCGTCGCGGTTAAGCTCGCATCCGGCGTGGAGCTTGTCATTCCTCGCGGCTTTTGAAGGCTTGGAGAATGCAACGCCCGAGCAAGCCGTGCGGGTGGAGATTTGGGGCCCGGGGCCCCCACTGGGAAGCGCTCGACTTGGACCATTTGGCGGAGCCGTGCGCAGTAAGGCTTCCGCACGCAGTAACCTGGACCGCCCTCTCGTCCTTCGACTGCGCTCAGGATGACATTTAGTGCGCTGGGGATGACACGGGGCTGTGGTCAGGATGGCACCGGTCTGTGCTCAGGGTGACAAAGGCGGGTTCCTCGCCTTTATTTTTTTTGCCTGGGGGGTTGACGGCAGCGTATCAATGCCCTATTGTACTAGTGTACTAGTACGACAGTAAATCAGTACTAGACGCTAGAAAGGATTCGAACATGACGCATTTTTGGAACAACCGCCCCGACGCCGAAGTGGCCCGCGAGGCCCGCACCCCGATTCGCCCGCCCGAGAAGATCGGCGGGGGACTCTTCCAGGGCTGGGGCCCGAGACTCTAAGGTAAGCCGAGAAAGACGATGCCGGCCGTAATGACGGTCGATACGCGCTGCGGCGTGCCGATTTACCTACAGATTGTCGAGCAAGTCAAGCGATCCGTCGCTCTCGGAATCTTGCAGATTGGCGAACAACTCCCGACCGTTAAGCAGCTCGCTCTCGACCTCACCGTCAATCCCAATACCGTCGCACGAGCGTACCGCGAGCTGGAACACGCCGACGTTATCGAGACTTCCCCCGGGCGGGGATCCTTCGTCCGCGATAACGGAAGCGTCCAGTCGGCCAAGTCGGCCGCAAGCGACGTTGCACGCGATGCGCTCGACATCGCATTACGAGAAGCCAAATCCGTCGGACTTGCTCGCAACGACGTCCGCGAACTAATCGACACCGCACTAGACCGGTGGTTTCCGGAGGAGCAATGAGTAGCATAAAGATTTCGAACCTGCGCAAGACGTACGGCCAGTTTGCAGCCGTCGACGGGTTCTCGCTCGAGATTCCAGCGGGAAGCGTCTTCGGACTGCTCGGCCCCAACGGCGCCGGCAAGACGACCGTGTTTAAATGCATGCTCGGCTTAGCGCGTACGACCAGCGGCGTCGTGCTGTTCGACGGCAAGCCGCTCGTGCCGGAAACGTTCGAACGCATCGCCTACGTGCCCGAACGCAGCGTCCTCTATGAATGGATGACCGTCGCCGAGCACGTCGAGATGAGCCGGCGCGCCTTCAAGGCCTTCGATCCCGCCCGCGCGCTCGAGTTGTTGGCGCAGTTCAACATCGAGCCCACCAAGCGCAGCCGCGCGCTCTCAAAAGGGATGCGGACGGCAGTGATGGTCGCGCTGGCCTTTGCGCGCAACGCGCCGATCCTGGTGCTCGACGAACCGACGAGCGGACTCGATCCGATCAATCAGCGGCACGTGCTAAGTCTCATCATAAACGAAGCCGCGCGCGGAAACTCGGTGCTCTTTTCGTCGCATCAAATCGGGCAAGTCGAGCGCGCGGCGGAGCACATCGCAGTGATGGATCGCGGTCGCCTGGTTCTCGAAGGACTCGTCGACGATCTCAAAAGCGACCGCAAAATCGTCGAGGGCATCTTTCCCAACGTTACCTATACGCTCAACGGGATTGCAAACGACCCGCGCGTTTTACGTGCCGACCGGACCGAACGCATCGTGCGGCTCCTGGTTCGCGACGACGCGGACAACGTCGCAACGATGCTTACCAACGCCGGTGCGACGGGCGTGCGAGTCGTCGACCTCAACCTCGAAGATATCTTCCTGTTCGCGGTTTCGCCGGCCGACGCCACCGCCGACGTGATCGCCAAGGGCAGCTCGTAATGACGTACGTCGAATGGCTACGCGCCGGCCGCTGCCTCAAAATCACGGCGATCGTGCTTGGGGTGCTGCTCGTGCTTATCGTCGCGCTGGAATACACGTTCCTCAACGTCGGCTCGAAGGCGAGCCTCTCGGGGGTCGAGCTGCACACGTCGAACGGCGAGATCAACGCGAGAAAGATTCTCGATGGCGCGACGACGACGTATTCCACGCTGCTCGGCACGAAGCGCACGACGATCGTCAACTCGGCGAAGGGCGTCCGCGTTACCGTCGACGATCACGGTTACTTCGGCAAGCACGTCGAAATCTTCGAGCGCTCCGTGAAGGGGTCGGAGAAGCTCATCGGAATCGGCCCCGTAAGCTTCCAACGCGTCGCGGTGCCCGGCGGCAGCATGGTCACCATCGACACGAATAAACCCGAAGACTTTGCTTACTTGGCCGCGATCGCGACCTTCATCGCGCTCATCATCGCCACGATCTTGGGCGCGCCGTTCGCGCGCCAGAATGACGGCCATCTCGAGATCGCGTTGACGAATCCCGCGCCGCGGACGACGCTGGGACTCGGAGCGATGCTAGCCGACGTCGCGGGCATCGCGGCGGCGTGGCTGATGACCGTGGCGATGCTGTTTCTCGCTCACGTGGCGCAAAATGCGCCGAACTACACGTACGGCCCGCGCGACACGGAGGTCATCGTGCTCGGGTTTGCCGGCGTGCTGGCTTGGTACGCGATGCTCTGCGCGGCAACCGCATCGATGCGGCGCGCGTACGGCGTCGTGCTCGGCATCTCATGGCCGGTCGCGGCGCTCGTCGCCGTGCTGGCAAAAGCCGATCTTGGCGACGCCCCGATGGCGCAACTCGTGCACTGGGGTGCGACGCCGCTCTCCTGGATCGATCCCTTTACCTATCTGCACTTCGGGCCGGCCTTTACGGTAAACGGCAGGCCTGCGGGCTCGCTGGCCGTCTCGCTGCAGAACGAACTTCCGGCCTTACTCATTCTTGCGCTCGTCTATGTTGCGCTCGCCATCGTTCAGTGGCGACGCGTGGAGGCTTAATAGCATGGAGATTCTTGGAACGAACTTCACCCTAACGCTCGGCGGCTGGCGCTTACGATTCGTCCTGGCAATCGAGGACAGCGATGCGGCGCAAACCGCAAAGACGCGGCCCCCGCACCGCATGCGCGTCGTGCCCGAAGACGAGTACGCGCTCTGATGGTCTACGTGGAATGGCTACGCGTGCGCGGCACGCTGAAGTGGACCACGATCGTGCTCGGCATTCTCTTTGTCATCGCCTGCGTGGCACGAGTTACGATCCCTGCCCATAATCATATGGAGGGAAGCCACGAAATGGCCTTTGGATACTTCACGATCTTCGGCGGCGTGGTCGCCATGATCGTGGCAACGATCCTCGGAGCGCCTTTCGCGCGCGAGAACGACGGCCACCTGGAGGTGGCGTTGACCAAGCCCGTCGACCGGACGCAGCTAGCCTTGATGACGATCGGCGTCGACGCGGCCGGCATCGTTGCGGCCCTAGCCATCGGAACGCTCTTTGGGATCGGGCTTCACACGATCTTTTTTCCGCCGTGGATCACGTTTCACTTCGTCGACGCAATCGCGATCGTCTCCGGTATCGTCACTCCGCTCGCGTGGTATGCCATGCTCGCGGCCGCCACCAGTTCGCTGCGGCGCGGATACGGTGCGATTCTCGGCATCGCCTGGCCGGTTGCGGGGATCGTCGCCGGTTTGAGCCTGGTCGATCCGAACGGCAGTTCGTTGGCCGCGCTCATCCACGGCACGTTCTGGACGCTCAGCCGCATCGATCCGCTGGTGTACATACAGTTCGAGGCCAGCGACATGAAAATCGGCCCCGATACGACATGGTTGCCGCAGCTAACGATGCTCGCGATTCTCGCAGCAGGCTATGGCATCGCGGCCGTCGCGCAATGGAGACGCGTCGAGGCATAAGGAGAAGCGCCGAACTTTACTGCCAACTAAAAACGACCTCGCCGTTCGTGGTCGCCGTTTTCCAACCGGTCCACGTGTGTCCGCCGGTTGCAGTGGGGTCGATATACGAGGAGCCGCCGCCACCGCCACCGCCACCATTATTGTTGTGCGTATAGCCTCCGCAGCCGCCGCCGCCGCCACCACCGCCGTAGTAACCGCCGCCGCCACCGCCGCCACCACCACCCGCGCTGTGACCGTTTGATTTGCCGCCGGCGCCACCGCTACCACCGTTACGTAGCGCGCCATTAGTGCCCGCAGTGCCCGAATATTTGTCGCAGTCCGTGCCGGCAACGGCGCCACTTCCGCCGGCAGTCTGCGTTCCGCCGAAGCCGCCGCCGCCGTTCTGAAAGTTGTAGGGGCCGCCGCCGCCCAAGCCTCCGGTGAATCCGCCGCCGCCACCACCCTCGCCCTCACCGTAAGCAGACCCGTTACCGCCGCCTTCGCCGGCTCCGCCCGCGGCTATGAGAATGCGATCGCCCAACGCATCGCCTCCCGCGCGTACGTCGGACGCGCCACCGCCGCCGTAGCCGGCGCAACTGCAGTGACCGCCGTCGAGACCTGGGCCGCCACCGTTGAAGCCGCCGCGCGTTCCGGACGCTTCACCGCCGACGAAGACGGCCAACGTGTCTCCCGGCGTCACCGAAATCGTGGCCGTCGTCCGGCCGCCGCGACCGCCATTGTGGCCTCCTCCCATGGCGCCGAGAGCAACGACCATGATCTTCGTCACGCGGGCCGGTACGGAGAACGATTGCTCTTTGCCCGTGTACTCAAACGTTTGATTCCCCGGCTGCGCGCTGCCGCCGCCGCTTGTCGACGGAACCGAGGTATTGCTTGCGCAGGCCGACAGAAGCAGCGCCATCGCTGCAAGCTTTAAAATCTTCATCTGCGCCCGGAGTTCGCTAGTCGCCCCTCAGTTCCATCGCAGAGAGATTGCTTCTTGCTCGCAGGTCGTCGATCATGTACTCTAATTTATCTAAGATATGAGATTGCTTCGTTTCCTGTGGCCCGTTCTTGCGGCGGTGGTCGCATCGCCGGCGGGAAGTAGTGCAGCTGCGAGCGATCCGCTAGCAACGTGGTTCGGCTCGCAGACGTGCCCCGCACTCGATGGCCTTTATAGCCGGCGGGAACCGCCGTACGTGAAGACTGGCATGGAAACCCTCGTGTTAGACGTACCAACAGCCGTGCTTTGGAAGCAAAAAGTCAGCATGACCGTCCCGTGGTACGTGTACGATCCAAAGACCAACGTCGCGCTTAGTCACGTCGGCGGAGATTCCGGCGTCGTCTGGACATTGCGGGTCGTCAAAGGCGCACCGCCGACGTCGCTCCCCAGGATCGATCTGAGCGACGCGCACACGACGTCCGGCCTGAAGATCGGCGCGAGCGCCGAGTCGGTCGTCCGCACGCTTGGGAAGCCGCTCGTCATTCACGCCTGCGGTATGGAGCGCTACGAATATAGCGATGACAAGGACCCCCATGCGGAACAAAACGATTTGGATTTTACGATTAGGAACGGTCGCGTCATCGAGATCGCCCACACATCCTGGGGCTAGCGGTGCTCGTTTTGCTAAATGGCCCCGCTTCGGCGGTCCGATTTGGCTCCGAATGTATCCGCTGCTTCGAGGAGATCGCCGACGACCGCAACTTCCCGCAAGCGATTCGATTTGACAACGGCCCCGAGTTCACGAGTCGGCGATGCTGCAATGGGCTGCGACCAAGTCGATCGATTTGCAATTCATTCAGCCTGGCAAGCCGACCCAGAACGCCTAAATTGAGTCGCTCAACGGCCGCGTCCGCGATGAGCTACTCAACGCCCACACGTTTCTCGATATCCAGGACGCTCGTTAACGGGCCGAGTCCTGGAGACAGGACTACAAGGAGATCCGCACCTCAGGTCAGTCAAGCAAGCCTGCCACCGGCTAGGGGTTACGGAAGGTTTAAGGGTTCTTAAGGCTTTCCGCGATGACGTCGGCCGCCTTCAACGCGCGATCGCCGAAACGGGCGGGATCGGCGTCGTGTGCTAAACCACCTTGATGACTATCACCATTTGGCTGTGATCCGCACCGCACGGAATCGTGCAATTCAGCGTATACGTGCCCGCCTTCGAAGGTGTGAACTTCACGGTTTGTGTGGACCCTTCCGTGATCGTTGTGGCCGGAATACCGAGCGCGCTCGACACGATACCGTGTACACCGGTCTGCCCTACAATCTTCAACTCGACGGGCTGTCCGACGTGAACGGTGATTTCGGATGGACTAAACATTGCCGACGAGGACGCGGTAACGGTTATGACCTGGGGGCTGGATGCTGCTGACGCAGAGGTCGGAACTGCGATGCCCAGCGCGAGACCGAATGTTGTGGCAACAAGTGCCGAAAGAATGCTTCTCATAGCTCAACCGTACATCCGCGAACAACTTGTGAATGTGACTTCTGTCGGCAAGAAGTCGCGGCTAGCCGAACTTCACGACGTTACGAGCGGTGGCGACGAGACGCGAGTCGCCTAAAGGCGATTAAATGCGTTTGTTCCCACCACGATCAGATCCGCATGAAAGTGCTGCGCGTACTTCACTATCTTGTGAGACGGCATCCAGCGTGCGTCCATCCGCTGGCCGTTAGACCGGCTTGACGCGCGCGGAGCTCGAATAACGGCCACGCTTCTCCGTGATGTCGATACGATACGCAATGCCGGCGCCGCCCGTGCGAGCCACGAAGGTCTGCGATGCCGTCGCCGGGGCGGTCGTCGCCGAGCCTAGCATTCGTAGGCGCGCGGATATCAGGTCGAGGGCGTTGACCGCTGCCTCGCCCTCGAGCCGGCCGAAGACGCCGCGAAGGACCACCGAAGTCCAATCCGCAGCGCCTTGCACGCGGTCGACCTCGACGCATACCCTCGGCTCTGCGCTCATACTTTCGATCTTCGCGCCGAGCAAGCTATATCCATAGATCGCTCGCCCGTCGTACGCGAATGTGATCGGAACGATGCAAGGTAAACCGCGGCGATCGATGTATCCAATACGCGCCACGATCTCAGCCTGGAGCAGGGACTCTATCTGATCGGACGTTAGGACGCCTAGCATTTAAAACTCCTTGTCGAAATCGCGCAAGTGACGCAGCAATCGCTCAGGGAGCTGGCTGCGCAGGTGACCGGCTTCAATGAAAATGTTGTCTCCCGTCCATCGTAAAGGCGGAACCGCCAGCCATCGTGCGAGTGCGTTGAGATGTCCGGCGTAGCCTTTGCGGAGATCGCAAAACGATTCCCAGGCCGCCTCTCGATCTCGAATCGAAAAGCCGGCTGTGCTCAGCCGATCGCACGCGTGCTCGAACTCCGCGCGCTCCAAACCCACGACATCTTCCGGCCGCAAGCGGTAGTAATGCGCGAGATCGTGCGCCGCGTGCCTGCCGATGTTAAAGAGTATCCGTGCCTGACCGGAGGCATCGAATCGCTCGGTGCTCGCGGAACGGTCCACGGTTGTGATAACGAGTGCCGCGGCATCGAGCAGCGTCCCCAGGGTCGTTACCCAGGATTCGTAATCGTGGCTCGAGCGGTAGTACGCAAGGATGGGATAGGCAAGGTGGCTCTCCATGAGTTCCGCAGTCCAGACTTGACCTTGGCGAAAGACGACGTTGAGGTCCTCGCGAAGATTGACATATCCCGCGATTGCAAGTAAACCGACGCCGCTCGGCGGCGATCCCGCACGAGCGCCAAGCGTGGCGACGAAGCTTTCACGACGACGAAAAGCACCAAAGATTGAAAACAAGAACGACGCCGTTAGGGCCACGACGGCGAGCCCCGAAGCGCCCGCGGCAAGTGAGATCGCGCGTGCCCACTCGCTGGCTGGTGTAATGTCGCCGTACCCGATCGTAAGCAGCGACGCGCCGGCAAAATATAACGCATTGGCGTAAGTAATCGAGTGCGGATGAAATGCGTTGGGAAGTCCATAAAGCAGCGTACCGAATCCGAAGATAAGCACGACGACCCAAAGGGCGAGCTGCGTCATCAGGCTAAACGGGGCGAACGTCCCCAGGAAGCTTTCGCGCCGGTCTTCGTTGGAATACGTCTTGGCGAGGAGTTGCCAGAGGCGCCAGAGCGCTCGCGCAAGGATCGCCGACAAGCGAAGCCGCCGGTCCGCTGCTCGCGGCAGGACGACCGATAGAAAGACGTCGCGCAGCGCGATCCAAATCAGAAAGAGTCCGGCGAGGACGAAAATAACCTTTACGCCCGCTGCCATGGCGCCACTCAATTTCGACGGGAGCGAGGCGTCTCCGGCCTAAGTGGAATCCATCTGTGGGACCGCCCCTCGGGAACGAGCGGGTATGGCGGCGAAGTCTTCCCGAACACTTCTTACCGGGGCGGTACGCTCTGGACGGCCGGCAAATCTGCCAGCCGAGAAGGTCGAAAGGATGAAACCGGCATGGGTACGCTGAGAGAACACGTTGATGTGAAATGCCCTCGCTACTTTCTGATTCATCACGCCGAGCGCTACTTTACCGTCCACCGCCGCGGTCAGACTCCCGGGACGTTCAGCCTAACCGTCGACATGCGCAAAGTAGGCCTTCCGGGAAAGGTACAGGCACGCCACGACGTACGAATGCGTTACAAAATCTTGGAAGGGGCCGACGACCAACGTACCATCGACTTGACCTGGGATCCGGACGACCGTTTGGTTCCGAGATTTACCGGCGTGCTATCCGCCGAAATCTTGGAAGACGGAAAGTCGCGCCTGACTCTCACGGGCAAATACGATGCGCCTTTCGGACCGGTGGGAGCCATCTTCGATGCAATTTTGGGTCACCGGATCGCCGTAGCCACGGCTGACGCTTTCTTGCAAGACATCAAGCAGTTTATCGAGTCGGACTATCAAACGGCGGCGTCCACGTCGCTCGCCTCGTCTCCGAAGGAATGAAGCCTACGAAATTCTATCGCGTCGACGAAAGCGGCGCCTTCGAAATCTCGGCTCGAGGCTTCGACATCTTACATACCCCACAAATCAACAAAGGCACGGCATTCACGATTGAGGAGCGCCGGGCGCTTGGCCTGACGGGTCTGCTTCCGCCCGCCGTGCTGACGATGGAGCAACAGGCCGAGCGCGCCTACGAGCTCTTTAGGAAACAATCGGACGACTTAGCCAGGAACACGTTCCTAACGGCGCTGCAGGATCGCAATGAAACGCTGTTCTTCCATCTGCTCGGCGGGCACATCGTCGAAATGCTCCCGGTTATCTATACGCCGACGGTAGGTTTGGCGATCCAGCAGTACAGCCATCAGTATCGCAGGCCGCGAGGCATTTTTCTTTCGATCGACCGCCCGGACGAAATCGAAGAAGCGTTGTCGAGTGCCGAAGCTGGACCCGACGACGTCGACCTGATCGTCGCGAGCGACGCCGAGGCGATTCTCGGGATCGGAGATTGGGGCGTCGGCGGTATCGATATCTGCGTCGGCAAATTGGCCGTTTATACTGCTGCGGCGGGGATCGATCCGTCGCGCGCGATTCCGGTCATGCTCGACGTCGGAACGGACCGGCAGGCGCTCCTCGACGATCCGCTCTACCTGGGATATCGTCATCCGCGCGTTCGCGGCGAGAAGTATCACGCGTTCATCGACAAGTTTATAGCGACCGCCCTCCGCTTGTACCCAAACGCGCTGTTGCACTGGGAAGATTTCGGTGCGGTCAATGCGCGGTGGATTCTCAATGCCTACCGATCGCTGATCTGCACGTTCAACGACGACGTTCAGGGCACGGCGGGGATCGTGCTTGCTGCGGTGATGGCCGCACTCAACGTTTCCGGCGGCCGAATTCGTGAGCAAAAAATCGTCATTTTCGGCGCCGGCACTGCGGGCTGCGGCATCGCCGATCTCGTCCGGAACGCGATGACGAACGACGGTCTCAGCGCGGAAGCAGCTGCACGCCAGTTCTGGTGCGTCGGACGGCACGGCCTGCTGATCGACGAAATGGGAGATCTTCGCGACTTCCAGAGACCCTACGCGCGGCCCGCCGCCGAAGTCGCCGAGTGGAAGGTCGACGGCGAACGCGGCATCACCTTGGCGGAAGTCGTGCGCCGGATCCAACCGACGATCCTCATTGGGTCGTCCGCCGTCGCCGGTGCGTTCACCGAATCGATCGTTCGTCAGATGGCAGAGGGCACTCCACGCCCCGTCGTTCTGCCGCTCTCCAATCCGACGGCTCTCGCCGAAGCGGTGCCGGCCGACCTCATCCGATGGACCGGCGGCAAGGCACTGATAGCGACCGGAAGCCCCTTCGATTCAGTCATCTACAACGGCACGACGTTCACGATCGGGCAAGCTAACAATGCGATGCTCTTCCCGGGCCTCGGTTTGGGGACGATCGTTACCCGCGCGCGACTGGTCAGTGACGGGATGTTTACGGCCGCCGCGTGCGCCGTCGCCGAGATGGTGGACGCGCCGCAGCTCGGCGCGTCGATTCTTCCGGCGGTCGCCAACGTGCGTGAGGTTTCGGTACGGGTAGCGATCGCCGTCGCGGAACACGCGGTGCGCGAAGGACTCGCGCGCGTCAACCCCCCGAACTTGGAGGCGGCGATTCGCGAGGCGATATGGGAGCCACGTTACCGTTCTATCAAAGCAGTTTAGGCGTCGCTGAACAGGTTCGCTCTAGGCTGTCCCTTGGCCAACGGCGGAGGCAGGTTCGGCTCGCTGTAATCGGCCGTCCAGACCCAGTTCTTAATGAGCGGCATGTCGTCGAGGTGCTCGCGGATATAGGCGGCATGCTCGTGGAGTTTTCGTTCGAACATTTCGGTAACGCGGGAACTCGCCGAGCGTAATCGAGGAACGTGCTTCAGGGCATCCATTGCAAGATGAAACCGGCTCATCTCGTTGAGCACTACCATGTCGAACGGCGTCGTAGTCGTGCCGCGGTCCATGTAGCCGCGGACGTGGAAGCGGTCTTCATTGGAGCGGCCGTGAACGATGGAGTGAATCAGCCACCGGTTATTGTGAAAGGCGAAAATGACGGGCGCATCCTTGGTGAAGAGGGCGTCAAAAGACATATTGTCGAGACCGTGCGGGTGAGCGTCGGGCATGGCGAGGGCCATCAAATCGACGACGTTGACGACGCGCACCCTAATGCCTGGAACGTACTTTTGGAGGAGCCACGCCGCCGCACACGTTTCAATCGTCGGCACATCGCCGGCGCAAGCCAGCACGACGTCGGGCGTCTCACCTCCGTCGTTGGTCGCAAACTTCCAAATCGACGCACCCTGCGAACAATGCTCGAGAGCTTCGTCCATGTTCAACCACTGCAGCTGCGGCTGCTTTCCGCAGGTAACGATGTTGACGTAGTTGCGACTCCGCAGGCAATGGCTGAAAACGCTCAGCAAGCAATTCGTATCAGGCGGATAGTACACCCGCACGACGTCTTTTCGGCGACCTAATGCGTTGTCCACAAACCCCGTCGCCTGGTGGCTAAAGCCGTTGTGGTCCTGGCGCCAAGCATGGCTCGTCAGCAGAACGTTGAGCGACGCAAGCGGCCTGCGCCACGGATATTCGCGGCACTGCTCGAGCCATTTGGCGTGTTGCGTCAGCATGGAATCGACGGTTTGCGCGAACGCTTCATAGGTCGACCACATGCCGTGACGCCCGGTCAGCAGGTATCCCTCGAGCCAGCCTTGGCAGCAGTGCTCGCTCAATACTTCCATGACGCGCCCGTCGGGGGCGAGATCGTCGTCAATCGAAACGATCTCCGCCGCGAAACGACGCTTAGTGACCTCGAAGACCGAGCTTAAGCGATTCGAATCCGTTTCGTCGGGGCAAAACATCCGAAAGTTTGCTGGATTCAGTCTGAAGATGTCTCTGAAAAAATCGCCGAGCTTTCGTGGAGCCTCGGCGACCACTTGGCCCGGCCCGGGAACCTCTAGCGCATAGTTCGTAAAGTCGGGAAGATCGAGCTCGACGAGCACCCGGCCGCCGTTGACATGGGGATTACCGCCCATGCGGCGGTTACCTGAAGGTGCAAGCGCCGCCAGCTCCTCGATGAACGTGCCGCGCTCGTCGAAGAGCTCCTCCGGCTTGTAACTTCTCATCCAAGCTTCGAGGATCTTGAGGTGCTCGGGGTTTTCGCGAATGGTTGCGAGCGGCACTTGATGCGCGCGAAAGGTCCCTTCGATCGGGATTCCGTCGACTTCTTTCGGGCCGGTCCATCCTTTGGGCGTACGCAGCACGATCATCGGCCAAACCGGCTGTCTTTGAAATCCGCTGCGGCGCGCTTCGTCCTGAATTGCACGAATCTCGGTATAACAATCGTCCAGAACGCCGGCCAGCAGCTGATGCACGACCTTGGGAGCGTCACCCTCGACAAAATGCGGCTTATAACCGCGGCCGATATAGAGAGCCGCCAAATCGTCGTCGCTCGTCCGCGCTTGGACGGTCGGTGCGGAGATTTTGTAGCCGTTCAGGTGCAGAATGGGTAGGACCGCACCGTCGCAGACCGGGTTGAGAAAGTTGACCGACTTCCAGCTTCCTTCAAGCGGACACGTTTCGGATTCCCCGTCGCCTATCACGCAGGCAACGATCAGATCGGGATTGTCGAATGCGGCGCCGAACGCATGGAGAAGCGAGTAACCGAGTTCTCCGCCCTCGTGCATGGAGTTGGGGACGTGCGGTCCGCAATGGCTGGGCAGGCCACCCGGCGTGGAGAACCTCCGAAAAAGGAGTCGCAAACCGTTCTCGTCCGGCGTAATCTCCGGGTGAACTTCGGTAAAGCTTCCCTCCAGATAGGAGTTCGCGTTGAGCGCCGGACCGCCGTGTCCGGGGCCGGAAACGTAAATGATATTTGCGTTGCGTTCTTTGATCAAACGATTGAGATGAACGTAAATAAGGTTTTGTCCCGGCGACGTTCCCCAGTGCCCCAGCAACCGCGGCTTGATCTGGTCTTTCTTCAGAGGTTCTCGCAGCAGGGGATTCTCAAAGAGATAGATCTGGCCGACGCACAGATAGTTAGCGGCGTGCCAATAGCGGTCCATCTTGTCGAGCATCTCCGCCGTGAGCGGGCCGTCCGGAACCGGGACCTTTGCCTGAGGCTCGCCGTTGGCCGCAATCGCGGTCGACAAGGCCGCATCGAAGACAAATCTGCGCCTTGCTGGATCGTCAGTAGTCATGATGGGGACTTAACCTTCTAAGCCTGAGCTGGTATGCGGCCGATTCTGTTAGAATCAAAAGTCGCAGGAGGTCCGCTGCAGGCATCGTCATCGCTTTTCGAGGTAAGTCGTGGAGATACTCTCTCTAAACGGTGGTTCGTCATCCCTGAAGTTTGCGGTTTACCGTACGGATTCGCTGCGCGGCCAGCTCGCGTGCGTGGAGGCCGGGAGCGACGAGGCAAGTAGCGACGCCGAAACCGCACTAACGAGCGTCCTATCGCGCGTTGGGCCGTATCTCGAAGGCGAGTTCGGCGCCGTTGGCCATCGGATCGTTTTCGGAGGGCCCGTGTATGCCGTCCCGGTGCGGGCGAGCGATGCGGTTTTGCGAGACCTGGAAGCGTTCGTCGAGATCGAGCCGCTCCACTTGCGCATCGAACTCGACCTCGTCCGCGCCGCCCGGCGAAAATTTCCCGACATTCCCCACGTCCTATGCTTTGACACGGCCTTCCACCGTCAGTGCAGCGCGATCGCGAAACGGCTGCCGTTACCGCCCGGCCTTGACCCTCTGCTCCAAAGATATGGATTTCACGGGCTCTCGTACGAATATATCGCGTCGGAGTTAGGCAACGGCGCAGGGGCTACGGTCGTTGCACACCTCGGTTCCGGTGCGAGCCTTTGTGCCCTCGAAGGCGGCAAACCCCTCGACACGACCATGGGATTCAGCGCCTTGGGCGGCCTCATGATGGGGACGCGTCCCGGCGATCTGGATCCGGGAATCGTACTGCGACTGCTGGAGTCTCGCGGGTACGATGCACAACGGCTCTCAAATTTACTCTACTATAAGTCCGGTCTGCTCGGCGTCTCCGGAACAACCGCCGACATGCAGAGCCTCATCTCCATGGCCGATTCTGACGGACGCGCAGCCGAGGCCATCGAGCTTTTTGTTTATCAGCTTCGCAAGTATCTCGGCTCGATGGTCGCGGTATTGGGCGGTTTGAAAACCTTGGTTTTTACCGCCGGGATCGGCGAGCACGCACCCCTCATCCGCGCCGCTGTCTGTCAGCGGCTCGACTATCTTGGAGTACGCCTCGACGATGCTGCCAACCAGCGTAACGAGCGCGTGATATCGCACCCCGAAAGCCGCGTTACGGTCCTGGTCGTGCCGACCGACGAGAATATTATGATCGCACGCCATGCCCTGCAGTTGGTTGGAGCACGGCAATGAGCTAGCTCAGTTGCCGCCGGTAGCGCCAGATGCTCAGCGACAGCAGCGCGACGGTAAATGCTAAGAGTGCCAAGAAGTTAGGCCAGAGCACGCTTAGGCCGCTGCCCTTTAAGAGAATTCCGCGAGAGATGACGCCAAAATGCCGGATCGGGTCGAGCACCGCGAATGGCTGCATCCAAGCCGGCATGGCTTCTACCGGCGCAAAAGCACCGGAGAGTGCCGAGAGAGGCGGGTTGAGAAAGAAAAGCGTTAGCTGGACCTGCCGTGCTGTGGTTGTGATTGTGGCAACGAAGGTTCCAAGCCCAATACCGCAGAGCAAACAGAGGATCTCGCCGGCGATTAAAAGCACGATGCTCCCATGGAACGGCACGCCGAAGACGAGTCGTACCATCAGCATTGAAAACGTCGCCATAGCGGAGAGAAGAAGGAATAGCGGCGAGATCTTTGCGATGATGATTTGCGTCGGAGTCGCCGGCGACATGAGCAATTGCTCCATCGTCCCGGCTTCGCGTTCCTTGATCAGCGTCATCGCGGCTAGTACCGAGCCATTCAATACCAGGAGCAGCCCTAGCACTCCCGTAACGGTAAACCACGATCCGACGAGCCCCGGATTGAAGAGAAACGCCGGCATCAGCAAGACTTGGCCTGCGCGCGCGAGCGCCGGAGCCGCAATCTGCGTAAACTGCGCGTGAAACCCCGCGCCTGCGAGCTGCGCGTTGTAGCTCTGCAAAACTCCTTCGGCGTAGCTTTGAGCGATGGTTGCCGTATTGGCGTTGGAGGCGTTAAGAAGAAACTGTAGCTGGGTAGCACGCCCGCGCCAGAGATTCTTTGACAGATCGTAGGGGATTACCACACCCGCGTCGAGCCGGCCAAGGTTGAGGGCCTGCGCGAGCCCATCAGTCGTCGCGAAATACCCGGCCAGTGTGAAGCTCTTGCTCCCGGTGAGCGTCGCGATCAGCTCGCGGCTTTCCGGCGTTTGACTTTCGTCGACGATACCGATGGGAAGACTCGTCACCGTCGCCACGAGCAGCGTGCTAAAGAGCAGTAGCTGCAACATCGGAGCGACGACAACCGCCATTGCGGCGCGCGGGTCGCGCCGCAACTGGTGGAACTCCTTCGCGACCAGGGCGGCAAGACGGCGATCGAAAATCAACCTCGCACCTGCATGCGCCGCATGTTGAGCCACGCGAGGGTGTAAAACAGGGCGCCGAAGAGCGCTATCGCACCGACGTTGCTCCACATGGCAGGCCATCCGCCCCCTTGAAGGAGCGCGTCGCGCATCACTCTGGTGTAGTACGTGCCCCAGACGAGGTTCGAAAGCCACTGCAACGCGTGGGGCATCGTTTCGATCGGCACGAGGACGCCCGAGAGCATGAAGACGAGCAGGTATCCCCCTAAGGCGACCACCTGGACCGCCGCGACCTGATTGGGAATTGCGTCTCCGACCCAAGTGCCGAACGATGCGACGCAAAAAGCGTAGAGAACCGTCGACACGACAAACGGCGTCGGATCGCCAACGAACTGCATTCCAAAGTACGTCAACAAAATGGCGACGAGGATCGCGGCTTGCGCCAGAGCTACGGCCATAGTTCCGAATATCTTCCCGAGAAGGAATTCGTTCGCCGAGATGTTCGAAACGTACACCTGAAGAATCGTCTTTTCTTCGCCTTCCCTCGAAGCCGCGAGAGCAGCCAAGAGCGTCGGGAAGAGCGTGATCACCAGCACAAACATGCCTGGGCCGTAAAACTTCTTCGCATCGAGGCCCGGGTTGTACCAGAGCCGAAAGGCAGGTTGGACCGGCTGGACGACGGCCGCGCTGCCGTGTTCGCCGTTGTAGGCGGTTACGAGTTCATTTGCGTAGCCCGCGACGAGCTTGGCCGTGTTTGCATCGGCTGCGTCGATAAGAAGCTGCACTGGGGCGTCGCTACCGCGCGCCAGATCGCGGCCGAAATGGATTGGGATGATTAGGGCGCCACGCGCCGCGTTTGAGGTCAGCGCGCGCTCGGGGTCGGCGTTGGCCGGCCACTTCACGACGTGAAACGAAAGCGAGCCGCGAAACGCGCCGATGAGGTCGCGCGATGCCGGCGAATCGTCGAAGTCCTGTACGACAATCGGCAGATCGCGCACCGAAAACGAAAAGGCGGTCCCCATCAGCAGCAGCATAAAGACGGGGAGAACGAGTGCCAGCCCAAGCGAAAGACGGTCGCGCAGCACCTGGATGATTTCCTTACGAGCCTGCGCGAGAACGCGTCTCACGCCGCGTCCCGGCTTCCGGCGCCGTCCTTCGCAGCGCGCTCCACGGCGCTGATGAAAGCATCCTCGAGCGAAAAACGCTGCTCGCGAACGTCGAACAGCTCGATGCCCGCCGCGCCGAGTTTGGAGCGGATGTCGCGCGTACTGCTTTCGACGTCGTCGTCCACAACAACGTGCAGGCGATTGCCAAAGAGCGAGACGCGCCACGGCTCAACGGGGGGCCGCAGGACGTCCGCCGCTTTTTGCGGCTGGTTCACTCGCAGCTCGAGGAGATGCCCTTTCTGGCGTCGCTTGATCTCGTTGGGACTTCCTTCGACGATGAGTTGGCCGCCCGCCATCAGTCCGAGCCGATTGCACTGCTCCGCCTCATCGAGGTAGTGGGTCGTTACGAGCACGGCCGCACCGTTGTCGGCGAGTTGATTGATGAGCGACCACAGCGCGCGCCGCGCGAGAGGATCGACACCCGACGTCGGTTCATCGAGAAAGAGAACGGGCGGCTCGTGCATGATCGCCGACCCAAACGCGACCTGCCGCTTCCATCCGCCGGGTAGGCTGCCGGTGATCTGGCGACGTCTGTCGGCGAGTCCGCAGAAGGCCAGAACCCAGTCGATCTTCTCGGCGCGCTCGCGCGGCGGTAATCCGTAGACCGAGGCAAAGAACTCGAGGTTTTCTTCGATCGGCAGGTCGGCATAGAGTGAAAAGCCCTGAGGCATGTAGCCGATCTGCTGTCGCGTCTTAGCAGATCTCACCTCGCCGGCGCCGGCGATTTGCACGCTCCCGACGCTGGGGTCGAGCAATCCGCAAAGCATTTTGATCGTCGTCGTCTTTCCGGCCCCGTTCGCTCCTAAGAGTCCGTAAATCTCGCCGTACCGGACTTGAAGGGCGACGTTCCTCACCGCGACGAACTCGCCGAATCGTCTCGTTAGGGCACGGCCGTCGATTGCGATTTTACCCCGCAACCCGCTATGGTCGTCTCGCGCGGGAAAAGGAACGTGCTGCAATTCCCGCCCTTCGGCACGCATTGCGGCTACGAAGACGTTCTCGAGCGTCGGCTCGTCCGCGCGCAGCTCCTCGATCTCAAGCCCGGCTCGCTGCATGGTTGCGGTGACGGCCTGGCGTGCTTTCTGCGCGTCGGGCCCAAGGACGTCGAGATGATCGCCGTAGCGCTGCACGTCAACGATCGCATCCGTGCCCTTCTCGGCGTCAGCGAGCGCTTGCTGTGCGCCGTGTAGATCGGCCGTGCGCAGTTCTAACCGTGACGAGTGTAATCCAGCCCGAAGCTCGTCCGGCGATCCGAGCTCCTCGATTTGACCTCGATCCATGAAAGCGACGCGGTTGCAGCGCTCGGCTTCGTCGAGATACGGAGTTGCGACCAGAATCGTCAGCCCTTCGGCGCACAGATGAACGAGCGTGTCCCAAAACTCGCGCCGCGAGACGGGGTCGACTCCCGTCGTCGGCTCGTCGAGCAGCAACACGCGCGGCTCGCCCACGAGCGCACATATCAGTGAGAGTTTTTGCCTCATGCCGCCGCTAAGCTTGCTTGCCGGACGGTCGACGAACGGCGCCATGCCGAACATCGTAAGATAGCGCCGGCCGCGCTCGGCGATCTGCGCCGGAGTCGCGAGACGTAAATCGCCGGCGTAGCGGATATTCTCGCCAACGCTCAGGTCGGGATATAAGCTGAAGGTTTGCGTCAAATAGCCGGTGCGCGATCGAGCGTCCCGTGCCGGTTTCCCAAAGATCGTCGCCGTCCCCGAGGTGGGTTCGAGAATGCCCGCTAGTATTTGGAAGGTCGACGTCTTCCCGGCACCGTCGGGACCGATCAATCCGAAGATTTCCCCCTCGATGACCTCAAGGCTCAGTCCTCGGATCGCATCGATGTCTCCATATCGCTTGCGCAGAGCGGACGTGGAAACCGCAGCGCCGGTCTGCGAGTTCATGGCATGCGGTTACCGCTTGGCCAGCGCGAACCGAAGACGAGAATCTCCCCGTCGGCCGGCATTCCCGGTTTGGCATAACCGAAACCGCCGCGCAGCGCCAACTTCAGGCCGAAGACTTGCTTGACGCGATCCTCGCGAAAATACGTGTCCTCCGGCGTAAACGTCGCCTGAGGATCGATGCGCAGCACGTACGCGTCGATCGGCTCGTTTGGACTCGAATCGAGGAAAATTCGCGCCCGCTGACCGACCTTTACGCGACCGATTTGATCCTCCGGAACAAATCCTCGCAAGTACACCTTGTGCAGGTCGAGAAGCGTGACGAGAGCCGTTCCCGCCGTCACAACTTCGCCCGGCTCGGCTGCGCGCGTCACGATCGTGCCATCGAATGGCGCGCGCACGATCAGGTCGCGATGATTTGCTCGAGCTTCGGCCAGTTGTGCGCGAGCCTGTGCGACTTCCGCTTCGGCTGCGGCAATCGAAGACTGCTGTTCTGCGATCTGCTGCTCGACGGCCCCCTGCGCGGCGCCATAGACGTTCGCGTTCGACAATGTCGCTTCAGCGGTGGTCAAGGCGCCCCGAGCGGCCTTGACCTGGCGCTCCGCCGCATCCACCGCGGCCTTCTCGTAGCCCTCAGCAGCGACTGCTTGGAGCCCCTGCTGCTGCGACGCGTACCCCTCCTTCGCCAGTTGCGTGTATTCGCGTTTGACGAAGGCCGCGATCCCATACGCCGCTTTTTGCTGGGCAACCGACGCTTGGCCCGCGGCGAGATTGGCTTCTGCCTGCGCGATCCGGCCGGCGGCGTCGGTGTGTGCTTGCGCCGCTTGAATGCCGCTTTGGCCCGCCTGCTGACTCAGTACCGCGATCTGCGCCCGTGCCACTTCGGCCCGTGCCTGGGCTTCCAGCAAGGCCGCCTTAGCCTGATCCACCTGCGCGCGAACCTGTGCGTCATCCAGGACGGCAATTACATCTCCGGCGTGCACGCTGTCGCCTTCGCGATAGAATATCTCGACTATGCGGCCCGCGACCTTCGGTGCGATCGCCGAGTCGTCGCCTTCAATGCGCCCGCTCACAAAGACGATGCTCTGCGAAGGGCCCTTGGTAAAGAGCACGTGCCAAGTCAGGAACGCTGCTGTGATCACCGCTGCGACCACGAGCAACGCGAGCATTCCGCGTTTCATTTCCTCTGGGGTCTCCTTCGGCCGGCGAGGCCCGCCTGGTGCATGAGACGCTCGAGGTAGGCGCGGATCGAGCGGCGACTCAGCTCATCGCGAGAGGGAACGAAAAAGAGCCGAAAAATCATTGCGCCCGCAATCATATTTCCGAGCATCTCGACGTCCGTACTTTCGGGAAGCAGTCCATCGACGCGCATGCGCTCGAGGAAGGCCAGGAATAGCTCCCATCTGGGGCCGCCGTAGCTCTTCCAGTAGGTCGCCAAGAGTGCGGGGGAGGTTGCCTTCGCGCCGATCAGTCGAAAGATAAGCTGGCGCAGTTCTTTGTCGGCCCAGAGCTCGACCCCGGTTTCGAGAAATAGCCGCGTAAAGTCGCGAGGCGCAAAACTCTGAAGCATTTCTTTGAGCCGTTCGTTCGATGGGGCAGCTCGTTCTCGCACTGCTTCAATCGCCCGCGCTAATATCTGTTCCTTCGTGGGCCATCGCCGATAGATTGTCGGCCGAGTCACCCCAGCTCGCCGAGCGATCTCCTCAAAGCTTACGCCATCAATGCCGCGCTCGATGAAAAGCTCAAGCGCAGCCCCCAAAATGGCGCTGTCGGCGAGCGGGTCCCGGGGTCGTCCGGGGGAAGCGCGTTTGCCCGTCATTTACAATACAATACTGTACCATAATAATATTATCGTCGTCTATCAGCAGGAAGGGTCATGCCGATGGGCCGCAGCGTAAATGGTGCGAAGAACGCCCTGTTGCAACTGCCTGCAAACAGCTTCGAAAGGTTCTTCCGCTGCTTGAGATAAGATTGCGTCATGTCCGAGCTGTTTGAGGCGCATGTCGTTCGCTGCCCATACCATCTCGCAAAGCGTTACCTTGCCGACAGCGTTGGAGCGCGAGCGGCGTCGGGCGAGCAACGCACCCTCACCCTAACCGCGACCGTCCCCGGGATGGAACTGTCGAAGGCCGTAATGGTGAGCTTTGGCTCGGCCGTCGATCCCATGCATTTCGATCAGCCCTGGCGCATCCATTGGACACCACAAAGCGGGCTATATCCGGAGTTCGACGGTGAACTAACCGTGCGCGCGGACGAGACGTATGAAACGTCGCGGCTCGAGCTGCGAGGATCGTATCGCCCCCCGGGGGGCATTGCAGGGGCGGCATTTGACTGGGTTGCGGGGGGGCGCATCGCAAGCGCTACGGCTCGAGCGCTGCTGAGTCGCCTCGGAGATGAAATGGAGACGCACTATCAGCGCGACGAGCAGGCCAAACGAGATCCAAGCACATCGTGAGCGACGATGAAGCCCCTCTCGTAGGGACGCTGCGGTTCGTCTTCGTGCTCGGCACCACGTTTTTCGTTCTGTGGCTCGGAATGTACGCACTGCTGCGCAGCCGCTGGTGAAATGAACATTCACCGATACGAACGATGGTGGATGATCTTCGGCATAACCATGCTGGTTGCGTTCCTCGTGCTCATCGGCTTCGCTGCGTTCGCCGATAACATCAACCCACCGTCGGGTATGCAGCAAATTGATCCGACAAAGGTCTCGCAAACGCCGCCGTTCGACAAGCCGGGCCTTCACCGGTTGCCGGACGGCTCGTACGAAGCCTACTACGTAGCTCAAGTCTTCAGGTTTAATCCGGCGACGTTGACGATTCCCGTCGGAAGCAAAGTAACGTTCTATGTTACATCTGCAGACGTCGTTCACGGCTTTTTTGTTCCGGATACCGATCTCAACATGATGGCCGTTCCGGGCTGGGTCAATCAAGAAACTCACGTCTTTCGCAGAGCCGGTGAATACCTCGTGATCTGCCACGAATACTGCGGAATCGACCATCAGGATATGTTTGCCAAAATCGAGGTGCGCTAGTGATGCCGGCGACCCAAATCCGCGACGAGAACCGGCTCGTCATCGCCCACATCTACACGGCGACCGCTGCGATCGCGCTCGGCGCCGCGTTCGGCGTCTTTCAAGGCTTTGCACGCACGAGCGTCTTTGCCGCACCGGCATGGTTTGATTACTATCGCATACTGACCATGCACGGCGTGTTGATGGCGCTCGTCTTCACGACGTTCTTTATTACAGGCCTGTCGCTGTTCGTTACCTACCGTTCCATTCCGCGCGACCGCCGTTTGGCAGTCGCCTGGTTCGGGTGGGGCCTCATGCTATTGGGAACGGCAATGGCGGCGCTTACGATACTGCATGGGGACGCTACCGTGCTATACACGTTCTACGCGCCGCTAAAGGCTAGCCCGTGGTTCTATATCGGCGCGACGTTGCTCGTGCTAGGCACGTGGGTCGTAGCCTTCGAGATCTTCGAAAACGTGCGCTTCTTCAGAAAGACCCATCCCGGCCAGCCGATTCCGCTCGTCGTCTTTTGCGCGACCGCAACCTTCGTGATGTGGATCGTCGCAACGCTCGGCGTGGTCGCGGAGATGGGCCTCTTAATTCCCTGGGCCTTCGGGTGGACGCCGGGGATCAACGTGATGCTGACGCGCATGTTCTTTTGGTACTTCGGCCATCCGCTGGTGTACTTCTGGATCATGGGCGCGTACATCATCTGGTACAATATCATCCCGACGCGTTACGGAGGAAACGTCTTTAGCGACGGTTTGACGCGCTTAACGTTCGTGATGCTGATCCTGCTGTCTACGCCGGTCGGAATCCATCACGAGTTTATGGACCCGGGAATTTCCTCGACGTGGAAGATGTTACATACCGTCTTGACCTACGGCGTGGCGATCCCGTCGTTCATCACCGCATTTGCGATCTTTGCTTCGTTCGAGCTTGTCGCGATCAAGCAGGGCCGCCGCGGATTTATCGCCACGGTAAAGGGCCTTCCCTGGAACGATCCTCCTTTCAGCGGCGCGGCTCTGGGGATGCTGTTGTTTATCCTTGGCGGATTCGGGGGCTTAGTCAACGCCTCGTACAGCATGGACACCGTGGTTCACAATACGATTTGGATCGTCGGTCACTTCCACGTGACCGTCGGCGGGCCGGTCGCGCTTACGTTCCTCGGGGCAGCGTACTGGATGATTCCGCGCTTGACCGGACGAGCACTATGGAAGCCGGAGTGGGCGCTTTTCCAGACGCGGCTCTGGTTTTTCGGCATGCTGATCATGTCGTTGTCAATGCATTACGCCGGTCTGCTGGGAGCGCCGCGTCGCACGGCTGAGGTCGGCTACCTGGGCGCAAACGTCGCCAACACGTGGGAACCGTACATGCTGCTCGCTGCGGCCGGCGGCTTCTTTCTCTTCGTCAGCATCCTAACGTTCGTCGCCGTCGCGGTCGGCACTCTGCTGCAAAACGCGAAGACGGAATCGATGGAAGTAACGTTTGCGACACCCGCCGAGCCAGCGGGCGCGACGCCGGCAATGCTGCAGCACGTCTTTCGGTGGGGTGTGTTGGCGCTCGTCTTAGCCGTACTTGCGTACGCCGGGCCGCTCGGCGAGTTGCTGCGCCATCCGGGCTACTTGGCACCCGGAATGCGGACCTGGTAGCGTAGACTGCGCCGCTAGTGCGGTACGACCCAAATATAAGGCGTCTTGGGTTCGACGCCGGGCGGGAGATCGGCCGGCGATTGGCTCCCACGCGGCCCGAGTTGCTTGATAAAACGGTAGATGGCGCGCTGGTCCTCGATCTGGAGAAACCGCAAATCGTGCCAAATCATCGGCCAATGACCGCCGCGCGTCCGTACCATAAAGAGCCAGTCCGCTTCCGAGATGGTTTGAAACTCGAGGCGAACGTTGGCCGGATAACTGGTTCCCCACGGACCGCGATAGCCGAGGCTGCTTCCGGTCATCCAGTGCGAAACCGGAATGCTGCCGTCCGACTCTCTCCATCCCGGCGTATGACAATCGTTGCAGCTGCCAAAGCCCACGAGATACCGTCCGCGGTCCACGAGCGGATCAACCTTGGTCGCACCCTGTGCTGCACCGATGCCGATGACAGCCAACGCAAGGAGCACAACAATGACAAGATTTTTCATGAAGAACGAGTGTTATCAGCAAGCTGATCGAGGAACGCGTCCATGGTGCGTGCGGCTAACTTTCGACCCACGACCCAATCGAAAAGGCGGCCGGCTACACCCCCCGGGGGCTCGTACGAACCTTCGAGTACGAGTACCGTTTTCTTACCAGCGGGCCGAACGGTCAGCGTGCCACCGAAGGATGGAAAACCACGCCAGGCGGGGCGCCACGCGAGCGCCACGCCTTCAGCGTGCGGAGCAGCGATCAGCCAGTCGTAGAGGACGTAGTGTTGAACGTCCACGCTCGCAGTTGAGGAGCCCAGAGCCTTCACCTGCAGTTTGGGATGCTCAGAAAAGAATTTTTGGAGTCGACCGACCACATCGCTCTCTGGAGCCTCGATCTGCGTGGTTCGGACTATGCGCGTCATAGGTGGATATTTATCGGGGCGCGCGAAACCACCCTTATGTTTAAGCACATCTTAGTCGCGCTGGATGGATCGGATTGCTCTCACAAGGCGCTCGACATGGCGGTGCGCCTCGCGAAGGAGCAAGGGGCTCGTTGCACGGTATGCACCGTGGTAGATGTCGTGCGCGCGGCGACCTCAATGACGTTCGCGACCGGAGACATCGTTAATGAGTGGATCGCCACACTCAATGAAGACGCTCGACAAGTCGAAAGGGACGCTATTGCAAAATATGCGGATTCGGGCGTTGCCATAGAAACGAAAGTGTTGGAGGGCTACCCTTCTTCGGCTTTGCTCGATGTCTCGAAGAACGCGGGCGCCGATCTTATTGTAATGGGAAGCCATGGCCGCACCGGACTCAAGAGGCTGTGGCTTGGCAGCGTCGCGGAATCGGTCGTACAAGAAGCGACGATCCCTATTTTGATCGTACGCTAAGACGCCTAGTCTAGATCACTTGATCGCCGTGACGTCTTGCACGGTCACGGGGCCGGCATTGTTCCCCCACGAGGAGCGTATGAAGGTTGCAACCGCTGCGATGTCGCTCGCTGCGAGTTGCCCGCGCCACGACGGCATTGCATTTCTACCTTGCAAAATTGTAGTCAACATCGTAGTCGGATTGCCGATATTGACGTGAGGGTTTCCCGCGAGCGCAGGACCAATTCCGCCCTCACCCGCGGCCTGGTGACAAGCGGCGCAGTTCTTGGCATAGACGGACGCCCCAACTTGGACCAAGACCGGGGAGCCGATGGCGGCGACTTGTTGCTCCGTCACGGGCGAGGCATTGTTACCCCAGGCAGAGCGAATATAGGTCGCGACCGCCGCAATGCTCGCATCGGTGAGCTGTCCTTTCCAAGTCGGCATCTGGCTGTTAAACGTCTTGGAGTTGACGGTGATCGTCCCCGAGCGCCCGTTGACGATCACGCCGATCATCGTGCTGGGGTCGGCGGCCGTGACGACGGGATTGCCGGTTAGCGGCGGATACACGTCGGTTCCTTGACCGGCGGCCTGATGGCAGGTCGAGCACTTCACCGCAAAGAGTTCAGCGCCGCTCAGGGCCTCGGGTGCGCGCGCGGCCGCAACCTGATCTTCAGAAACGGCCGGCGCGCCGTTCTGCCAAGCCGTTCGCACGTACGTGAGTACTGCCGCAATCTGGGTGTCCGAAAGCTGGCCGCGCCACGACGGCATATTGCCGCCGTATTGAGTTCCGTTTACCGTGATCGGCCCCGTGCGACCGTTGAGAACGGTTTGGATTAAGTTGGCGCTGTCCACCGCATTGACGTCGGGATTCCCGGCCAGCGGCGGATAGGGGCCGCCGCCCCGTCCCGTCGCCTGATGGCAAACGGCGCAGTTGACAAGGAAGATCGCTTTGCCGTCGGGCGGTTGCGCGCCCATCACACTGCCGTGGAAATCCGCCACGATCAATCCCGTGGCGACGATCGCGGCGACAAGGACGAACCTCACGTTGATCTTCAAGCCCGGCCTCCGTCCTACTTTAACGCCGCGACCTGCGCTTCGGTCACAGCGTCGGCTTTATTACCCCATGCTGAGCGAACGTACGTGATTACGTCGGCGATATCGGGATTGCTCAGCTTGCCCTTCCATGCCGGCATCGCGCCGCTGTAGGACTTACCGTTAACGGTCATTGCGCCGGTAAGCCCATCTTTGACGGCCGCGATCACTTTATCCGGGGAGCCCGTGACCATCGCATTGCCCGCGAGCGGCGGAAATTCGCCAGGCAGGCCGGCCCCTTTGGCGCCGTGGCACGCGGAGCAGTTTGCGCCGTAGATCTTTTGACCCGCCATCACGGCATCGTTCGTGGCCGCGCTCGCTGGGACGCGGGTTCCGATTGAAATTGCCAAGAGGGGCGCCGCGATAGCGGCCATCAGAGCAACAGTTATCCACCGTTTTGGCATCTCCCGATCCTCCTCGAAGCAGCCTAGAAGTGAATCATACCATAGGAGGGCGTTACCAAGCTAGCTCGAAAATGGAAGCTCACCGGAGGCATCATCATGCGCGTCTATGGCAGAATTGGCATTCCTTGGTGCATTACCGTTGTGGTTTTCGCCGTACTCGTGCTAGCTATGAGTAAGCCCGCGCGGGCTATGCCGAACTTCGCGCAGGCGTACGGCATCAAGTGTTCTGAATGCCACATCCAAATTCCGGCGCTCAACGCCTACGGACGCTACGTGCAGCGAACGGGATACGCGGGATTGAATCCGCACGTGTTGGAGCGCGAGTCGCCGATATGGATCGATTACCCCGTTGGTTACTCGCAACAATCGCCAAGCGCGGCTTCGTGGGATATCGGAAGTCTTGGAGTACACGCCGACGGTGCGTTCGGAACCCCCGGGAGCGAATGGACGTATCACGTACAGCAGTGGATTTGGCAGCAGAGCCAAGCCGGAGGGCTCGACACCGCGTGGGTTGCCTACAACAACTTTTTCGACGGTTCGGGCCACATCTTCGCGGGGAAACTCGAAGTGCCGGCACCGTCGGAGTTTAGTCAGTGGTTTGACGTTAGCGGCCTGTCCGTCAACTCATCGGCGGAGATGACCGTCGGCGAACACACCTACGAGTTGGATGCCAATCGCTGGGGCTACAAGTTCGCCTACCTTCGGGGTTCCCTCGACGCAGAGGTTTCATACACGACCTCAGGCGCCGATTGGGCCGGATTCAACGACTACGACTGGACGCAGGACAAGACGCTGCAGTATAAGTTTGCCTTCGCGAACCGAGGCAACCCGCTCGAGTTCGGTTACTACGGTGCGCGCGGCTCCTGGCCGCTGACCGAAGGCGGATTCGATCAGTATTACACCAATGCTTTCTACGCTCAGCGCGACCCGGTCAACGGCGTGCCCGGCTTCCTTGCGACGTATCAGATGAATCACGACACCAATCCGGGCATGGGCGCGCCGCCGGCGGGCAGCAACGGCGTTTCATATGAACTCTACGATAATATCGGTTCGCGCGGCCTCGTCGCCGTCGGCGAACAGCTCACCAACGACGGACTCGGAAATCATACGCAGATCGGCAACATCGACGCATCGTACCACGTCACGCGCTTCATCATTCTCTACGCCGAAGAGGCGTTAAGCGTCGGCCAGAAGCCGACGTGGAACGGGTTGATCTGGTTTGCGCTGCCGACGGGTCCGCTGTGGCCGTCGAACTTATCGCCGCAATGAAGTAGGGCCGCACGTTCGCGCGGCCCTTTCGTTTATTTGTAGGTCTGTACGCAAGTCTCGCTGGCGTTGCTGTACATCGGCTGCGTCGAGTAGGATTTCTTGCCGAACGCGATGTTCTGGACGTTGAACCACGCGCAGGCGTCGCCAATCTCGCCGTATTCGAAGTTATACCAGCCGGTGTCCGGGTCCGGATCGGTGATCGACTCGCCGTACTCGTGGCCGGCAACGATGGTCACGCCCTCGTCGGTGCTGCTCTCATCTTTCGGAGGCGAAATGTCGTTGGAACCGCAGGCGATGCCGGCATCCGGCATGTACGGAAAATTCGTGTACGAAACGAGGTTGGCGCCGTCTTGAACGCTACTGTGATACGCGCAAAACTGCGAGCCGAAGCCTTCCGTGTTGTGGCCGTGCGGCGTGGCCACAACGTACGACGCATTGACGTCGTAGCCAAACTTGGCTACGCCATTAAGCGACTCTTGTGCGACCTGGGCGTCGTTGGGATTCGTGGGAACGGGGTTCTTATCGTCAAACCAGACGCCGCCTTGCTGGTCCTTAGGATTCGTGATGTAGTTTTTCACACTACTGACGATGTCGTAATACTGGGTGTAAATATTGTTGTGGGGACTTCCCCCTTCGACCTTGGTATATTCTTTCAGTAGCGGCGCTACTTTGTCGGGATCGCCGTACTTTTTGTAACCCCAGAAAATCACGTAAACTTTGGGCTTGAGGAGCACGGGGCCGCCGTAATAGGTGAACAGAATACCGCTAACGCCGTACGCGCCATGAGGGCCCACCGTACGGGTCGCGTTACGGGTTGGCATATAGTGTACGAGGTGCGTCGCGCGGACTTGAGCCGACGTCGCCGAACCGGTCGTGGGCGCCATGCTGCCGTTCGCGGCGCAGCCCACTAGTGCGAGCGTTGCCGCGCATCCTAAAATGCCGAGAAACCGTGGGTGCCTATACATACGCAATCAACCCCTGGATAGCTCCGAGCAGAGAGCAGTTAAAAGATCGCCCTTCAGCGCGAGGTTGCCCCTACCCTCCGCCATTGCGAAGGCCCCTCAGGACGCGGGCGTTGCCGTGAACACCGCCGGCGAAACGGGCGCGTTGGGATTGTAGTCGCCGAACGTCAGGGTGCCATCGACGCTGTAGCCGGGAAAACGCGCCGAGATGTTCGCTTTTGCAGGCAGACGGAATGTGCCGACGTTGGTATACGTCTGGTCGAAGCTCATACTGCCGCCGTTGGTGTAGGCCCAGAGCGCGCGGCTAACGAGCGCTGAGGCGTCGTTGACCGTCAGCATGATGCTCTTCACCCGGCTTCCCTGCTTTTTAGGAACGAACGAGTAAGTGGAGACGGTGCCGTTGTCGGTGCCCGGCGTAATCGTGTATTGAGCCATCGCCTCGTCGTAGGTCGGGGTCGAAGCCGCCAAGTCTTTGAAGCGGCTCAACTCTCCAGAAACGTTCTGAAACTGAATCGAGCGTCGTGGCTTGAGATAGTACACCGTGCCGGCGTAGTTTTTGTGGATCGGAATCACGACGTGCAGCGTCGCCGACAACTGTGCCGACGCCGTGTACGATTGGAGCGTCGGATTGGGATTGACCGCGCGGCGCAGAAGGTCGATCGACGACGGCGTCTGCGCGATGCCGGTGGCTTGCATTGCAATGAGGGCGGCGAGAGCCGCCGTCGCGCTAGTAATGCTTCTCATAACAAGTTCGTTTGGCTTCCGGGGCGCATGTACCTGTGCCGCGGTACGGCAAAACTCGCTAATGTGAAACCGAAGTCGACGTCGACGTGCTCGTCGATGTGCTAACGTTCGACGCCTCATCCGTGAAAGTGTGAAATAACGTCACCGCTATGAACAAGAGCAATATCAACAGAAGTAACGCGCGCATGGCGACTGTCTATGTACGGCAAGAATTCTTTTCCTCCCGCGAATTAACCTTAATAATGTCTAGATGAGTGAGGTCGCCATATCAGCGTCAATCGCCGCCCACGCGAAGAGAGCCCCACGCTGGCAAAAGCCATTGGAGTAGAAGCAGCTAGGCGCTGAGACGTCGAGGAGCTTGGTTAGGCGTTGCCGCTTGTGGTCGGTTCTTCTAAGCGTCTGAGGAATGCCGCGTACTTGGTTCCATGGTCTGTAGCCGGCGGACCACTTTCTCGTTCAGTCCACGCCAGCAGACGGTCAGAATAATCGTCCTAGTGGTAAAAAGCCGCTAGTCTATCGCGAACGCAATCAGTCGTGGTTAGGATTCGCAGGCGAAGATCGCCTCTTTCGAACGTGCTCGTTTCGTGAATGTAATCGCCTCCCACGGCCAACGGACCCCTTGGGAAATCAAGTGTGTAGGCTGTGCTGGAGTGCTGATACATTCCGGCCTTCCGCTCCAAAGTATTTGCCTATACATAGTCAACTATTTCCTCGTATGTAGCATTTGAGGAGAAAGGCCCGGAGGCACCTCGGAGCAACTGAGCGCCAAAGGCAGGGCAGCGTGGCGCAAAATCGCATAGAATAGGGGAAACCACGTGCGCGCCCGTACCGGCTGTGCCGCAAGAGTCGATCATCGGGGCGCCTGGTCTGCGAGCCCTGAAAGCAGTCCCCCGACAGCGCAACAGGTGTCGTAAACTCGCGGATGCTGCACAAACGAGGTCAAAAGCACCCGAAAGTGCGAGAACGCCGCATTAACAGCGCGGAAGTGTGCCGAAACCGATCGGTATCCCGGCGGATGGTACCGGCACAATTGCAGGAGCCGCCGACGGTGTGCTCGACGTAATTGCGACGACGTCTATTGTATTTAACCTTGATTTTGAGGAGGCCGCATGAACGATCAACGTGCCGGGCGCGATAGCGACGGCACCGACCAGGCCAACGATCCAGATCTTATCAATCTCGAAGTGGGCGATGCTATCGAAAAGGCGCTGCAGCGGACCGACCTCAGCTCAGACGAGCGCAAAAAGTACGAAGACGCGCTCGCAAAACTCAAGAAAGAAATCGAATAAGCGGCGGGTCACCGCTAAGGTATCGCTTAGTGCAGGTCGTGGTGCTGCTCTGGACGCCGCCCTGCTTGCTATAGAACTAGGTTGAGGAGCGAAGCACGTCTCCGCTGCGCGACACCTGGTTGTCGAACCGCTTGCGCCCCAGATTGTCGAGCGCCAGCCCCATCTGTTTCCATGGTGCCGGTTGGAGCGGGCGGCGTGGCTCCCCCTATCAGACGAGCGCGAGTTTTTCGCCATACCGCTCACACGCGCATACTTCACAAATACAAAAAATGCCACGGTGCCGCAGCGTGGTGGGCATAGGGGAACGGGCCAAAAACCAGGCCCCCTCGCCTCGGCCGGGTCGCCTCGCGTGTGGTCACAAAAGCCTTGCAGAATAAGGCTCTTTTAACTCTCGCGATCCACGCTCGCGTGTCGTGCATTTTGCAACGCG
>JBEKMH010000018.1:0-97729 GCA_050008615.1 Candidatus Cybelea sp. | reverse complement strand
GCCGTCACGGCGAACCCGGCTCGGCGCAACGAACGGGCCATCGGTTCGCCCATCGCTCCAAGACCGATGAATCCGACCCGCGCAATCACGAGCGGCCTTTTGGTCGCCGCCTCAGGATAACCTTCGCAGTTCGGCGAAGGCGCCGCCATTATGACAGCTGCCGCTACGCCTTCGATCGTTCGTCCGACCTTCGAGGCCATGGACCTCTCGATCGGGAAGCGCACGCGCCTTCATCGGCTGATGTACGAACACGGGCCGGCGAACGGAACGCTCATGATGCTGCCGATCGATCAAGGCCTCGAGCACGGTCCGGTGGACTTCTTCGATAACCCCGACGCGCTCGATACCGACTGGATCTATCGCCTCGCGGTGCAAGGGAACTTTTCGGGGGTCGCGCTCCACATCGGCTTAGCCGAAAAGTATCAGAAGCGTTACGCCGGCCGCGTGCCGCTGCTGCTGAAGGTCAATGGAAAAACGAATATCCCGCCCGACGACGAGGCATTTAGCCCGCTCACGTCCTCGGTCGAAGACGCGATCCGGCTCGGAGCCGACGCGGTCGGCTACACGCTCTACGTCGGCAGTCCGGCGCAAGAGGTCGACATCGCGCAATGCAACGAGGTTCGCCGTGACTGCGATCGCTACGGAATGCCGCTGGTCGTCTGGGCGTATCCGCGCGGTTCGGCGATCAAAGGCAAGGGCGGAATCGAATCGCTTTACGCCGTCGATTACGCGGCGCGCGTCGCCTGTGAGATGGGAGCCGACGTCATCAAGCTCAACGAGCCGGTCTGGAAGCCCGATGACGCCGCCAAGCTGCCCAAGCCCTACGACACGTTATCGTTCGACGACGTCGAAGGTCTGCGCAAGGTCGTGAAATCTGCGGGCCGCAGCCTCGTCCTCGTCTCGGGCGGGAGCCGCATGGGAGACGATGCGACGGTGCACAAAGCGCACGTTGCCATGGCCGCCGGCTGCGTCGGACTGATCTTCGGACGAAATATGTGGCAGCGCAAGTGGGACGCGGCGCTGAGCATGGCGTCACGCATTCACAAAGTACTCGACGATTACGGCCAGGAACAGTAGGAAGCTCTGGCTTAGTTCATCCTTCGACTGCGCTCAGGATGACAAGCGACTGCGCTCAGGATGACAAGCGACTGCGCTCAGGATGACAAGCGACTGCGCTCAGGATGACAAGCCCTTCGACTCGCTGCGCTCGCTCAGGACGGGCATCGGCGAGGGGTGAAGGTTACTTCCTCTCCTTTGTCATCCTGATTGCGTCATGTCAATCCCGAGCGCAGTCGAAGGATGGGCTAAACCGGGGCTTCCTGGGCGCAGTTGGTGCATTGATAGCCGACTGCACCGCCGTGATCTTGCGGGACCATTTGCTCGCGGGGTCCGCGGCGTCCGCACTGGGAGCAAGCAAAGGTTTGGAGCGCGTGAGCTTGCGGGGCCGCCGCTTGCGCTGCAGCCATGCTAGTCGCAACTTCGCTGCGCTTGGCGAAATAGAAGACGAGATAGATCACGACGCCGACGACCCACGGGGCCCAGGCGAAGAACGCATTGAAGGCGTCGCTGGAAACTGTCGGGTTCATGCCTTCTTGAAATAATCGGCGTTAATGGCGGTGTAACTCTCCCACTTCTCCGGAACGTCGGAATCGGCAAAGATCGCTTCGACCGGACATGCCGAAACGCACGCGCCGCAGTCGATGCATACCTCAGGGTCGATGTACAGCATCTCGTCTTCGTCCTTGCCGTGGATGCAATCGACGGGACAGACGTCCACGCACGACTTATCTTTGGTGCCGATGCACGGCTCGGTGATGATGTAGGTCATGATGGTTGCGCTTCCAGCGACGAAGAGCAGCGCCCTTCAGGCCGAGGACCGGCCCCTGCTAAACATCCGCGTCAGATACAAAAGTATGATCGCGGCGATAAATGCACAAACCAGACTGGGTAGACTGAATCCGCTGACGTCCACGTGGCGAAACGGGCCGTACAACCAGGCGCCGATCACCGCGCCAACGACGCCCACGAACATATCGGTCAAGACGCCCGGCCCGTCCCCTGGGACGATCCAACGGGCAACGAGGCCCGTTAGCAAGCCCAGAACGACCCAAAAAACCACCGCGCTGAGCACTCCATGCCTCCTTGTCCCCCTGCTCGAGCGCACTCCGGCCACGACGAACAGGTGGAGAGCGCCCAAGCGATGGACTCTAGCGTATTATGAAGCGCACTTTCGTTTGCCTGCTCGCGGCGTTCTTGCTTACCAGCGGCCTCGCCGCGGCGGCTCAAGCCGGCGTTACCGAAATAGCGGCATCGGGTTTCGGGCGGGTTGCATTGCCGCCCGATATCGCGACGGTCAGGGCCGAACTTCAGACCAACGCTGTCCGCGCAAACGATGCCGTCGCGCAGAACAATGCGGCCTACGACCGCGTCGTCGCCGCCGTTGGCAACCTGGGAATCGCACGGGCCGACGTCGCGCTGGATTGGTATAACGTAAGATACAATCCCCAACCCGGAGTCATGCCCGCCAATCCGACAAGCGAACAATATGGTTATACCGTCTCTCGTAATTTTGAGGTTACCGTTCGCAGGATTGCGATGGCCGGGACCATCACCGATGCGTGCATCGATGCCGGCGCTACCTCGATCATCGGCGTCTCTTTCGACCTGTCGGATCGCACCGCAGCGAGAATGCAAGCGATAACGAAGGCGATCGCCGATGCGCGTGCCAACGCCGAAACCATCGCGCGAAGCGCGGGGCTGCGAATCGTCTCGATTAAGAGCATCTCCTACCCCGATACTCCGTACAGCGAGCCAAGCGGCATGGTCACCATCGCACGCGTAAGCTCCGGAGTAAGGGCGCCGACCAACCTCGATCAATCGAACGTGAGCGAATTCGCCTCGGTCAGGGTCGTTTTTCTGGCAGAGCCCTGAGCTTGTGGGCGAAACCCGCCGATGTAATTCTGAGTAGACTTTGGCAATGAACGGCTTATGTGAAACTTGCGCGAACCGCCCCGGCGCCGTCTCGTATGGAGGACAGCGCCTCTGCGGCATTTGTGCCCAAAAGCGAACCGTCGCCGGCGCGTTACCTTTTGTCGGCGCCGCGCTGGCCGCCGCGGGCCTGATCGCCGGGAGCGCGCTGCTTGCCGAGAAGCTGCAAGGACGCGAGAGTGAGTCGCCTCTCGAAGGACTAGGCAAGAGACTGCGCGGGGGAACGCCGACCTTAGCGGCTTTTTCGCGCGATCTCACCCAACTCGCGCGCGAGGGGAAACTAGACCCGGTCATCGGCCGGGACCAGGAGATAGAGCGAGTTACGTCCATTCTGGCGCGACGCAGCAAGAATAACCCGTGCCTCGTGGGAGAGCCCGGAGTTGGAAAGACCGCCGTCGTTGAGGGATTAGCGCAGCGTATCGCCGCAGGAAATGTCCCGGCCGCCCTGCAGGGCAAACGTATTCTCGCGCTTTCGTTGGGACCGCTCGTTGCCGGAACGAAGTATCGCGGCGAGTTCGAAGGACGCGTCAAACGCATTCTCGAGGAAGTAAAGCGCAGCGCTCGCGACGTCGTGCTCTTTATCGACGAGCTGCACACGTTGGTAGGTGCCGGCGCCGCCGAAGGCGCCCCGCTCGATCTGAGCTCCATGATCAAGCCCGAGCTGGCACGCGGCGACCTGCAGTGCATCGGCGCTACCACGTTCGACGAATATCGTAAGCACATCGAGTCGGACCCCGCCCTCGAACGGCGGTTTCAGCCCGTCATGGTCGAGGAACCGAGCATCGAGCAGACGACCGAAATCCTTCGAGGTCTACGCGAGCAATACGCCCGGCACCATCGCGTCACCATCACCGACGATGCCATCGAAACGGCAGCGCAGCTTTCGGCACGCTATATCGCGGATCGGTTCTTGCCCGACAAGGCAATCGACCTGATTGATGAAGCGGCCGCATCGGTCGCGCTTGCAAATAAAGGAGCCGTCGAGTTTCCTCCGGTCACGACCGCAGACGTCGCGGCCGTCGTGACACGTTGGACCGGAATCCCGCAAGCGGCGTTGACCGAGTCGCAAACAAGCCGCCTGTTGGAGCTCGAGACGCTGCTCTCCAAGCGCGTCATCGGGCAGGAGCGCGCGATCGCCGCCGTTTCAAACGCGATTCGGCGCGCGCGTACCGGGTTGCACGATCCGCGCAAGCCCTTGGGAACGTTTCTCTTCCGCGGCTCCAGCGGCGTCGGTAAGACCGAGTTGGCCAAAGCGCTCGCCGAGGCTCTCTTCGGCAGCGAGACCGCGTTGGTGCGCGTCGATCTTTCCGAGTTTACCGAAGCGCACGGCGTTTCCAGGCTTCTGGGCGCACCGCCCGGCTATGCCGGCCACGACGAGGCCGGTCAGCTCACCGAGCCGGTGCGGCGGCGGCCGTACTGCGTCGTGCTCTTTGACGAGATGGAAAAGGCTCATCCGGAGGTTGCAGCCATTCTGCTGCAGATTCTCGACGAAGGCCGCGTCACCGACGCGAAAGGCCGGGCGATCGACTTTCGCCACACGATCATCATTCTCACGACGAAGTCGACGCCCTCGCGCAACGGCTGGGCGCGCGCAACGTCACGCTGGAGCTGTCGGACGAAGCAAAGCTCTATCTCGCTCGTGTTTCAATGGGTGCAGGCAGCGGAGCTCGCTACGTCGCGCGTACCGTCTCGCACTACGTTTCCACGCCGCTCTCCACCGCGCTGCTGCGCGGCGACGTGCGTGAGGGTTCCGCTGCGCGCGTAACGCTTGACGACGGCGCCTTGCGGGTTCGCGCCGCTTAGGGAATGAGCGCGGTCGCCGCGTTCGTCGCCGGTGAGAGCGCCAGCGCGAGCGGGAGACTTATGCCGCTGCCCAGCGTCGTCCACGAACCGCTCGCGTACGGCGGCGTATACACGGTAACGGTATTATTGCCGTAGTTAGCCACGTAGAGGTTGCCCAGCGAATCGATCGCCAGCGCGACGGGCTGGCTTTGCCCCCCGGCGATCGTGCTCGGCGGGTTGGTGTACGGGGCGGCGTACTCCGTGACACTGTTCGCGCCTTGGTTTGGAACGAAGAGATTAGCCGAGCCGTTCAAACCGATCGCACCCTGCTCGTTCACGCCATCCGTGATCGTCGCAACCGGCGCAATGCCGGCGGCGAACGGGGGTGAGAATTCGACGACGGAGTTCGGCGTCGAATTGAGATTTGCCACGAAGAGATTTCCGCGAACGTCGAGCGCGAGCGAGTTCGGTGCGTTGAGCCCCTTCGAAATCGTCGTCTGCGCTGCGACGTAGGGCGGCGCGTATTCGGTCACCGTGCTTGCCGCCTCGTTGGCTACGAAGAGATTCGAGTTCGAGTCGAGCGTAATGCCGACCGGATCGTTGATTCCCGCCGATATCGTGGCCGTCGGCGGTCCGTTATAGGGCGGCGAGTACATCGTCACGGTGTTGCTTCCGCTGCCGTTAGCGACAAAAAGCTCTCCTCGCGAGTCGATCGCCAACGCCTGCGGATGGTTCACGCCACTGCTTATCGTCGTCGGTGCGACGTTATAGGGCGGTGCGTATTCGGTCACGCTCCCGGGTTGATTCGCGACGAAGAGATCGCCCGCAGGATCGAAGATCAGCGCCTGCGGGTTGCTAATTCCGTTTTGCACGGTGGCCAGCGGCAGGCTCTGGCCGTTGACGTAGAGGGTCACGTTGTTTGCATTCGAGTTTGCGACGCCCAAAAGTTGGTGGACGTCGAGGCGAACGGTGCCGTTGCAGACGGCATTCGCCTGCGAGCACGGGTTCCCAGGCCCGAGATACGCTGCAGTCGCCCGGAGAAGTGCCGAGTTCGTGTTGCCGACGCCGTTCGACGACACGTAGAAAAGATTGGGAGTAGTGCTTGCGGGTTGCGTGATGCCGACCGCAAGCGAGCCTCCGGCCTGGCTCAGCGTAAACGTTCCCGGAGAGTTGCCGACGATGACGTTCTGGTTTGCATCGAATGCTTCCACAAGCATCGGGTGCCGTCCGGAACCAAAGAGGTCGACTCCGCCCTGTGGGTTCTGCGCGCTCAGGGAAGATGCAGGAACGAGCGCGACCTGTGCAGCCACGCCGCTCAGCGTGACACCGAAAACGTTCTGTCCGTTGGGCGTCACCGTAAAAGCAACTGCCGTCGAGGCGGCGGTGTTGGCGACTCCGATCGTCCCCATATAGGTTCCGGCCGGAAGCGCGAGCGTCAGTTGGCAGCTCGTACCGCCCGTCGTGGGCGCGCAGCCTCCGGCGTTCGGCCCAACCGTCAGCGTTTGGCTGATTGCTGCCGGACCGTTGACATTGATCGCCAGCATCTGCGAGCCCGGCGGAGCTTGCGTACCCGGCCCGGCGCCGGCTGCGGCGCCAGACGCGATGCCAACAGGCGGAGCTACGCCGCCAAGAACCGGGGGGCCGCTGACGACGGGCGGCTGAGGCGCCTGCACCCTACCCAAAGCATTCGACTGCGCCGTCGGAACGAAGATCCGCACGACGGTATTCCCCACCGCACCAGATCCGGCCGGTCCGCCCGAGTTTGCCGCGGGCATCACGACGCCGGACGCCGAGCCGCCGCCGCTGCAGCCGGCGGTTATGCCGGCGGCTAGCGCAACCGGCAAGCACCAGGCAAACCACCCGCGCTGCAGCAAAAACGTCATTGCAAGAGGCGTTCGGCGTTGCTGCGCATATCTGCCGGCGACATCTCACCAACGACGATACGTCGTACGATTCCGAGTCGATCGATGAATACGTGGACCGGGAGGCCGTTGACGGCGTATTGATCGCGCAACGTTCCGCCGTCGACGACGACGGGATACGTCAACCGATGCTCTCGGCGAAAATCGGCTGCTTTACCAGCGTTTTCGAGCACGTCGACGCCGACGACTTGCAAGCCGCGAGCGGCATAGTCGCGCGCTATGGCGTCGATCGCAGGAGCCTCGGCGTTGCAAGGTGGGCACCATGTCGCAAAAAAGTTGAGATAGACTGCCTTGCCGTGCAAAGTGGCCAGGGAAAGAGTCGGTCCAGGCAGGCTCGGCTCCGTCCACGGCGGCGCCGGTTCGCCGACGCGAGCAACCTTGGCGGAGCCCGTCGAATCGGCACTGCCGGCGTGAACGCACGCCGAGAGCGCGCAAACGAGAAAAATGGCCGAAGCTCGAACCTTCTTAGCCATAGCTCGGATAACCGACCGCGGCGACGTCCCGCTGCATTTGCTCCACGAGTTCGGCGACATCCGGGAAAAACCGCTGTTCCCGCACGTACCGCAGGTCCCGTAGCCACAACTCGCGCCCGTAGATCGTGTGCTGGAAATCGCGCAGCCACGCTTCCACGGTGCGCCGGGTACCGTCGAACTGGGGATTGGTTCCGATTGAGACGAGCCCCGCATAATCGCGACCGTCGTACCGCGCCGTCGCGGAGTAGACTCCATCCCTCGGAATCAGCTTGCCTGGGACGCGGACGTTGGCCGTTGGGAAGCCCAGCGAATGGCCGCGCCCGGCGCCCAACTCCACCGGCCCGCGGATTTCGTAACCGGTGCCGTCCAATAGCCGATCCGCGCTCGCAAGATCTCCCTCCAGAATCAGGCCGCGGATGCGCGTGCTGGAAACGCGCTCGCCGTCTTCGCTAACCCGATCGACCGCAACGACCGCAGTGCCGCGCGGCGCCAGGTACTCGCTCATAAACGCAGTGTCGCCGGCCCGGCGGTGGCCGAAGCGGAACGTATCGCCGACCACCACTCCGTGCGCGCCGAGCCGATCGACCAACAGATCGAGAAATGCGGCGGGCGAGAGCGTCGCGATTCTTTCGTCGAACTTCACGAAGAAGCATTCGTCAAAGCCGGCGCGCGCGAAAAGGCTGAGCCGTTCCTCCTGCGTGCAAATCATCGGGGGCTCGGTCCCGGGGCGAAGATGCGTGGCCGGATGATTTGCGAAGGTCAGCACTCCCGTGCGCCAACCGGGCTTGCGTAACCGCAGCGCCTGGCGCGCGATCTCGCGATGGCCGAGATGGAATCCATCAAAGAATCCGATCGCCAGCACCAGTGGCCGTGCGCTCTCGCGCTCCAGCCGGTGGTGAAGGTTCATACGAAGACCTTGCGCGGAGCAAGCAGCGTGCCGAGCGCCTCGCCCACGCCGACTAGCGTTCGCGACTCGTCGCGCACGAAGACGTGTCGAGCCGGCGCGCCATGGGGCAGCGGAACGACTCGACCGGCGCGAAAGTCGGCGGATCCGCGCAGATCGAGAACGATCGTGGGAAACGGGATGATATGCTCGGGAGCGATCAACGCCCGTTCGGGCGCGCGCGCAATCTCGTCAATGGTGAGCGCTTCGTAGAGAACGAAGGGTCCTGAGCCCTCGCGAACGAGCGCGCCCATATGCGCGGGAACGCCGATTGCCGCTCCCAGTTCGACACACAGCGTCCGGACGTACGTTCCCTCGCTGCATGCCACGCGCAATCGCGCCGTAGTAGCCTGCCCTGAGCCTGTCGAAGGGGCGAGCTCAACACCGAGCAGCGTCAGTCCGTAGATGGTTACTTGCCGTGACTTACGCTCGACCGTTTTCCCTTCGCGCGCCAGTTCGTACAGCCGCCGGCCTTCATGGTGCGCGGCCGAGTACATCGGCGGAGTTTGCGCAATTTTTCCGACGAACCGCGGGAGCGCTTCGCTCAAGAGACGCGGCCAGTTCGGCGGAATCGCTCGCTCTTCGAGGGTCTCCCCGGACGCGTCTTGCGTCGTCGTCGAGCGGCCGAGCACCAACGTAAACGCATACCCCTTTCGCTGATCCTCGAGCAGCGAGATCAGCCGCGTGGCCTTTCCGATTGCTACGGGAAGCACGCCGGCCGCCTGCGGATCGAGCGTTCCGAGATGACCGGCGGCGATCTTCCGATCGCCTCCGTAGATCGCATAAATTCGACGAACGCGCGAGACGACGCGCGCCGAAGTGGGACCAGCCGTCTTAAAGAGATTGACGAAACCGATCATGTCGCCGCCCGCACCGGCGCTACGTTCAGACTCCTAGAGACCCTGTGCGACCAAAGCCGCCTCGACACCGCCGATCGCTTCGCGCAGCGTTCCGTGGTAGCTCAAGCCGGCCGCGCGGAAATGACCGCCGCCGCCCAAACTGCCGGCCACCGCTTGCACGTTAAGGCGCCCGCTCGAACGCAAGGAGACGCGGATTTCGCCTTCGATCGCCTTAAAAAGCGCGGCGACGTCGACGCCCTCCTGTCCGAGGAGAACGTTGACGGTGTCTTCGGTGTCTTCGCCGTCCGCGCCGGTCTCGGCGAGCATTGCGTCGTCGACGTAGGAATAACAGTAACGGCCATCGTGTTCGAAGCGCATGGCGCCGATGATGCAGCCCAAGAGTTTCGTTGCGGCAACGCGCTTATTGGCAAAGATCTCTCGCGTGATGCGCTCTTTGTCGGCGCCGAGCCGCATCAGCTCTGCCGACAGGTCGAGCACCTCCGGCGTGGTGTTCGAGTGCATGAACGCGCCGGTATCGGTCATGATCGCCGCGAGAATGCAGGTCGCGATCCGCCCGTCGACGACGATGCCGAGTTCGCGTAAAATCCGCATGACCACGCTTCCGGTCGAGCACTCGTTCTCCAGCACGAAGTTCAGCTTCCCGAATAGGGAGTTTCCCAAGTGGTGGTCGATATCGAGCATGTTTTCGCGGCCGACCGGCGGCAAAAGTTCGCCGGCGCGCCGCCAGTCGCTCATGTCGCAGAACACGTACAGCGCGTCGTCGCGGACCGGTGTGGGCAGGTCGTTGGAGACGCGATCGGCGTCGGGCAAGAAGCGCAGGTTGCGAGGGACGTTGTCTTGCTGAAAATACCAGACGTTCTTTCCGAGTTTCTTGAGCGCTAGGCCGAGGGCGAGTCCGGCGCCCAGGGTGTCGCCGTCCGGCTTGACGTGACTGACCATTACGAAGGAGCTGCGGCGATGCAGCTCCTCGACGACCTCTTCGACCGACGCGATGCGCGGCGTGCTTTCGATCATTCGCTCTCCTCCGGTGTCAAACGTTGCGCCGCGTCACGCAGCGTCTTAGCCAGCTCGATAGCGCGCTCGGCAGAGCGGTCCTCCACGAAGATCAGCTCGGGCGTGTAGCGTAAGTCGATCTTGCGTCCCAGCTCACCGCGCAGGAAGCGGCTCGCGTGCGTGAGTGCGTCGAGCGACTGCCGCGCCGCATGGCGATCGCCGATCACCGAAACGAATACCTTACAGTGCCGCAAATCGTCGCTCACCTCCACGTGCGTTACGGTGACGAAAGCGAGCCGCGGATCTTGCAGCTCCTGCGAGATCAGCATCCCGAGAATACGCTGGATCTCGTGATCGATCTTCGCGATCCTCTGTGCCTTCACGCGCGAGCCAACTCTGGGGCGACCTGCTCGAGAGCGTACGCTTCGATGACGTCGCCCTCTTTGAGGTCTTGAAACTTGGCGATCTGAATGCCGCACTCGAAGCCTTCCGCGACTTCGCGAACGTCGTCTTTGAAGCGGCGCAGGCTTTCGACTTCACCGTCGAACACGACCGCGGCGTCGCGAATGACTCGCGCCTTCGCGTTGCGCGTGATCTTGCCGCCGGTAACGTAGCAACCAACGATGGTTCCGACCCGGCTGACCTTGAAGACTTGGCGCACCTCGGCACGGCCCAGCACGACCTCGCGCTCGACCGGTGAGAGCATGCCGCGCATCGCCTTCTTGAGGTCGTCTTCGATCTCGTAAATGACCTGGTAGAAGCGCAGGTCGACGCCCTCGTTCTCTGCCAGGCGCCGAGCCGTTTCGTCAGGCCGAATGTTAAAGCCGATCAAGACGGCGTTCGATGCACTGGCAAGGTTGACGTCGTTGGGCGAGATCGCACCGACGCCGCCATGGATGACGCGAATCTCTACGTCCTCGGTCGAGAGCGATTCCATGCGCGACTGTAATGCTTCCAGCGAACCTTGACCGTCGGCTTTGATGATCAGGTTGAGCACCTTGTTTCCCTCGGCCGGCATCGACATGAAGGTCTCCAGCGAGACTCGCTGCGAGCCCGTGGCCGCCATGCGAACGTCGCGCCGGCGCGTCGCGCGCTTCTCGGCGGTTTCGCGAGCCACACGCTCGTCGCTGACCACGCTGAGCGTATCGCCTGCCGACGGGACGTCGGAAAGGCCCATCACCTCAACGGGGATCGAGGGGCCGGCCTTCTTCACTTGTTTGCCTTTGTCGTCGATGAGCGCGCGCACTTTCCCAAACGTGCCGCCGGCCACGACGATATCGCCGACGCGCAGCGTTCCGTTCTGCACGAGCACCGTCGCGACGGCGCCGCGACCGCGATGCAACGCCGACTCGATCACCACGCCCGTCGCGCGACGATTTTTGTTCGCGCGCAGTTCGCGGATGTCGGCTTCGAGCAGCACGGTATCGAGCAGACCCTCGATGCCGTCTCCTGTTCTCGCGGAGACGGGAACCATTTCGACGGTACCGCCCCAATCGACGGGCTGCAATCCTTGCTCGACGAGCTGCTGCTTTACGCGATCCGGTTGCGCGTCGGGCTTATCCATCTTGTTGATGGCAACGACGATTGGAACGTGTGCCGCTTTCACGTGCGCGATCGCTTCTCTCGTCTGCGGCATGACGCCGTCGTCTGCGGCGACGACGAGGATCGCAACGTCGGTTACCTTGGCGCCTCGTGCGCGCATTGCGGTGAAGGCTTCGTGACCGGGCGTGTCGACGAATGTGATCTTGCGATCGTTGCGCTCGACGGTATACGCGCCGATCTTCTGCGTGATGCCGCCCGCTTCGCCGGCCGCCACGTTCGCTTGGCGAATCTTGTCGAGGAGCGACGTCTTGCCGTGGTCGACGTGGCCGAGTACCGTGACGACGGGCGGACGCGGCGTCATCATCTCGGGCTTGTCCTCTTCTTGCTCGACCGTGACTTCTTCGCCGGCCTCTTTGACGACCGCGTTGTAGCCAAAGCGCTTGGCGATTTGGATGGCGACGTCGCTCGAGACATTCTGGTTGATCGTCGCCATCGTTCCGATCTTGATCAGTTCGGTGATGACGTCGCGCGCCGGGACGATCATCGACGTCGCCAGCTCTTGGACGGTCAACAAATCGGGAATTTCGATGGTCTCGAGCGCGCGCGCGGGCGCCGGGGCGGAGTCGCCCTTCTTCTTGCGCTGACGCTCTTTCTCGAGCAGCAGCTCTTTTTCACGGTCCTTCTTGGCGGTCGCCTTCTCCTCATGGCTGCGGGCGCGGTCTCCCGGGCGCGCTCCGCTCGAAGGCGTCGGCGCTTCGGTAGGCGGTCCGGCACCCGGGCGGCCCGGTGCCGGACGCATCCCGGGCGTAATCGGCCGGAATGGGCCGTTCCCGGCCGGACGACGCGGTGGCGGGAGCGGCCGCGGAGCGACCAGGCCACGGGCCGGGGCGCCCGTCCCTTTGCCGCCTTGACCAGGCATGACTTCGCCGGGGCGTGGCGCTACGCCAGGACGCCCTGGAAGACCAGTTCGTGGTCCGGGCGAAGCCGAGGCCGCCGCCCCGGGCGCCGCCGGAGGCGCCTGCCTTTTTGCGACCGAGGGCTGCCCCGCCGGCACCGGGCGAAGTTGAAAGATCGGTTCCGGCGGCCGAACGACGGGTGCGGGGATGCGAACGGGAGGCGGCTCAACGGCAGGCGCCGGGCGCTCCGGTGCTGCCGGAGCGGCTGCCGTTGGGGCCTCCGCAGGGCGAGCCGCGGCCCGAGTCGTGACCGGCTTTAATCGCGCGATCGGCGGCGCGGGCGACGCCGGCGCTGCCGATGGCGCAGACGCAGCAGCCGCGGCCTTTGCCGCGGGCTTGGCGGCCGGCGCCTTGGCCGCCGGGGGAGCGGCGGCCCTCGGCGCGCTCGCTTTCGGCTTGGCAGGCGGCGGCGCTTGGACAGCCTTGAGCAGAACGGCGCGCACCAGATCGGCGATCTGGTCCGGCACTACGCTCAGCTGGTTTTTCGCCTCGAAGACGCCTCCCAATCGTTCGTTGAAAAGCGCCGTGAGTTCTTTTGAGGTGAGCCCGACTTCTTTTGCGAGCTCAAAAATCCGTACTTTTCCGGCCAAGTTCACTCTCGAGCGCAGGGCGCTCGAGTCCCATCAGTTGGAGAGCGCGGAGCCCCAACCGACGGCTCGGCTCCGCTAGGTAATCAAAGGTTGGCCCTCATCGGAGGGCGTGGTCGTTACGCGACATCGTCGAATCCATCTACTTGCACGAGTTCCTTATTAAACCACATTCGACCGCCGCCGCGCCAAGCCCCGGATACCGCTTGTTTTTCGCGGCGCGCTCGATGCATTGCGGCGAACAGAGGTAGGCACCCCGCCCTGCCTGCTTGCCCCGAGGCCCGCTCCCATCCGCATGCCAACCCGTTGCCGAGCGCACGAAACGGTCGAGTTCGCCTTGCGGGAACCTCCGGCGGCAGCCGACGCAGGTGCGGACAGGATTAGCTATCGTCGCTTCCGAGGCGTTCGCGGCGAAACTCTTCGAGCTTGCGGATCAGCTCCGCGTCAATTCCTTCTGGCGCCGGCGGCTCTGCGCTCCCTTCCTCCGGCTCGGCAGCCGGCGGTTGCGCAGCCGCTTCTTCCCGCTCGATGAGATACCGCTCCCGAGCCTGCGCCGATTCACTTTCGCTGGCAATATCCAAACGCCAGCCGGTCAATCTCGCGGCGAGTCGCACGTTCTGTCCGTCTCGGCCGATCGCTAAGGAGAGCTGATAATCCGGCACGATGACCATCGCGACGGCGTCGTCGTCGAAGAGCTCGACGGCGATTACCTTCGCCGGCGCGAGCGCATTCATGATGAAGGTCGCGGGGACCGGATCGTAACGGATGATATCGACCTTTTCGCCCCGCAGGTTGTCGGTGACGTTGGCGATCCGACTCGACTTGGGTCCCAAACACGCCCCGATCGGATCCACCTCGGGTCGATTGCTCCTCACCGCGACCTTCGAGCGTCCGCCGGGGTCGCGAGCGATCGCCATGATTTCGACCGTTCCATCGGCGATCTCCGGGACTTCGAGCTCCAAAAGGCGCTGCACGAGGCCTTCGGCCGCACGCGAAAGGATCACTTGCGGTCCCTTCGGAGACTTCTTGACGTCGAGCACGTAGGCTCGAATAAAATCGTTGATGCGATAGGCTTCGCCCGGCACCTGTTCGTCGAGATACATGACGGCCTCATCGCGGCCTTCGAGTGCGACGTACATGTTGCGTTGCTCGTACCGCTGTACGGTGCCGGTAACCAGATCGTTGAGCTTGCGCACGTATTTGTTGTAGACGGTGTCTCGCTCGGCTTCGCGAATCCGCTGAACGATGACTTGCTTGGCGGTCTGCGCGGCGATTCGCCCGAAATCTTTCGGCGTGACCTCTTCATCGTAGAAGTCGCCCGCCTGATACGGGCTGCCGGCCTCTTTGAGAGCAATCTCGAGTTTGGGATCGGTAACTTCTTCGACGACGTTGCGGCGGTGGAACACCCGGTAAGCCCCGCTCTGCCGGTCCACCAGCACGATCGCGTTGGACTCGCTTCCGAAGTGACGCTTGTATGCGGTCAATAATGCAGCTTCGAGCGCTTCGAGCAACATTTCGAACGAAATGTTGCGCTCCCGCGCAATGAATTGCAGAACGTCGATGAGTTTGTCTTCAGTTCCCGTGTGTTCTATCGTTGCCATGCAGTTGTTTCCGTTGTTGTTTGTCGCGCTGTAAATCCAAGCGGACGTCGTATTCCAAGTTCGCCGACCTGATCGCGGCCATCGGCAGCAAGAGTTCGCCCCGTTCGGTCTCCAGGACGACCGTTTCGCCTCGCAAGCCACGCAAGACGCCGCGATGCGTCTTGCCGCCGTTGACGGTCAGCGACGTGACGACCCGCACGCGGCCGCCGGCGAATCGTTCGTAGTCTTTCGGTCGAACCAGCGGGCGGTTGAGACCGGCCGATTCCACCTCGAGGCTATAGTCCGCACTAACCCCGCCGAGGGTCGCGTTAATGCGCGCCGCCAGCCGTTCGCAGAGCGAGAGATCGGCGCCGCCCACCGCGTCGATCGTCACGCGCAACTCGGTAGCGCCACGAACCGATCGTGCGTGATGCTGCACGATCTCCAGCCCAACAAAGGCTTTGTCGTGCACGATCGCATCCAGTTCCCGCTCGAAGGCCGCTGCAATATCGCCTTTCATCGTCGTCGAAGGTTGCTCTCTGAAGCAGTGAAGCGCGGGACGAAACCCACGCTCCTTATGAAATCCACATCATAGGATAACGAAAAGGACGACGGGCCGCAACCCCACGTGGGCGCGGCCCCTCGCTCTGTTGTCCAATCTTGCGACTGGCGCGCCGCCGGAAAATCGTCCGGCCGCCGTGGGCGCGCTAGAGGCGCCCTGTTACTTGGCGCGTAGTTCGCGGGCTCGATGGCCCGGCGGATTTTGCGGTTCCAACCGCCCTCCTTGGTGTTGACTAACCGTGCCGGCCATTCCGGCACACTCGAATTCTAGTGCGACTTACGTCGGAACGCAAGCGGGAAAGACGCTCCGTCACGGCGACGAGGCGGGCGACTGTGCGAAGGGCACCAAAAGCCGTCCGTCACACGGCTGCGAAACCATCCCGTCCACGATCGGCGCGATGCCCGCGTCAAACGGGCTGAGCGGCTCGTGCGCGCCACCGCTGCCCCCGCCAATCGCGATCTGCGTGCCGTTTGCCGGGCCGCCTGGTGCGCTGCTGCGCACGATCGTCGAGTCGGGGCCGGCCGGGTCGGCATATCCGCCTCGTATGGCGCGCGGATATCGCACAAGCCATCCGGTGCAGATCGTCGTCGGGCCTGCCTTACGCGCGGCAACGACCCACATTTTCACGCGTTCCTCGTTTCCCGTTCCCTTAACTTCGTAGATGTATTTCGTCCTCGCGAGGACTTCGGGCGGCGGCGTCGGCTCGAGGCGGCCGCGCAACGAGTACGTCGGCGTGTATTGTTTGCTCTGCGGATTCACCGGGTTATTCGGAAGCATCGCACGCAGCTTTGCATTGATGTCCGGCGCGCTTCGCGTCCTCGGGGCGCGGGTCGGTTGCGCGCTGGGCGATGGTGCCGCCCGTACCGCAATCGGACGCGGTGGGGCAGCCTTTTCAACCGGACCGTTGCCGGTGCGCGGCCCGGGGGAGGCACCGCCGCTCGGCGCGGGCTTTGGTGCCGTGCCGGCGGTCCGCGCGACCACCGCCGTGCTGGTCGGGCTGGGGCTGGGTACGCCGCTGACGGGCGCCGGGCTGGCGCGCGCAATGGAGGCCGCAGTCGGCACCGGCTTGGGCAGCGCTGGGGCGGGCGTCGCGGGTTTGGCGCTGGGCCGCGCCGTTGGAGCCGCGGGCTTAGGTGAGGCCCGGGCGACGGGCGCGGTTGAAGGCACCGGTGACGGCGCGACTGTCGGCGGCGGCTTCAACGCAACCGCGATCGGTCCGACCGTCGGAATGCTAACCGGCGCCGAAGGCACTTCGTAACTGGGATGCGTCTCGGCGATATTTTGCGTCGGCTGCGGGTTGGGCTCCGGCGTGCTTTGTGGAATCGGACGCGGATTCGGCGGCGCGGTCGGTGCGGACTTTGCAAGCTCGTGACGATTGACCGGCAAGCGCTGCGCGAGCGGCGCCGTCACGGGAGCGTGATGCAACGGCGCGATCTGGGACACGTGCGGCACGGGCGCGACGGCGCGCGTGGCCGCCGGTTGATTGGGTACCACGACGGGGGAAGTTCGCGAAAGCGTTATTACTTCGCCGCCTTGCACGTTCTCGTTCGCGCCTTGCTCCGACGAGCTTACCAGCACGGTGAAGAGCAGCGCCGCAAGCAAAGCGTGCAGCAGGAGCGACGCGAGGAAGCTTCCCGTCAGTCGTTCTGGATAGCGCCGGTCCCGCGGATCGCGCCCGAACTTCACCGCCCTGGCCCGAATTTCACCGCTTTAACTGCGGTGCTGCATCCGCAGGAGCCTGCCGGTTCCGAGGCACAAGGCTGAATCTCCGATGGAACAAATTTTGCATAAGCGCACGAAAATCGTCGCGACCGTCGGTCCGGCATCGCGCGATCCAGCCGTGCTGCGTTCGCTCTATTTGTGCGGGGCCAACGTGTTGCGCCTGAACTTTTCGCACGGAACCCCCGAAGAGCACGCCGCCGTGATTCGCTCCGCGCGACAGATTTCTCGAGAGCTGGGCATTCATACGGCTGTGCTGCAAGATCTGCCCGGTCCAAAAGTTCGCACCGGCTTGCTTGCCGGCGGCGCGCCTTCCGTACGGCTCGAGCGTGGCGATCGATTCATCATCACCACGGAGGATGTCACGGGAACCAAGGAGCGCGTGAGCACGACGTATCGCGATTTGCCGGCCGACGTCGAGGTTGGTAAGCGCCTCTACCTCCAGGACGGTCAGATCTCGCTGCTCATTGTCGGAAAGAGCGCCGAAGATATCGAGACGACGGTCGAGTTCGGCGGCGAGCTTCGCCCCGCGCAAGGAATCAACTACTCCGACGGTTCGTTGAACATTTCGTCGGTAACGCCGCGCGATCTCGAGTTCCTCGCCTTCGGGCTGGACCACGGCGTGGATTACGTCGCCATTTCGTTCGTGCGGTCGGCCGAAGACGTCTCGATCGTCAAGGACTTCATCGCCGGGCGAGGGCTTCGCGTTCCCGTCATCGCCAAGATCGAAAAGCACGAAGCGCTCGCCGAGCTGGACAACATCATCGCGGCCGCCGACGGGGTTATGGTCGCGCGCGGCGATCTGGGAATCGAGGTGCCGATCGAAACGGTGCCGATCATCCAGAAAGAGATCATCGCAAAGTGTAATCGCGCCAGCAAGCCGGTCGTGACCGCGACGCAAATGCTCGAGTCGATGATCACGTCGCCTCGGCCGACGCGCGCCGAGGCAACCGACGTCGCCAACGCGATTCTCGACGGAACCGATGCCGTGATGCTTTCGGGCGAAACGGCGCTGGGAAGCTTTCCAACAGAGGCGGTTCGCACGATGGCGGAGATCGCGCGGGAAGTCGAGCGCCACTATCCGCACGCGCTCTTGCGAGACCGCCGCCTGGAGAACATGGAGCCGACGATTGCCTCGTCAATCGCCGAAGCGGCGACTCGGGCCAGCGCCGAACTTAAGACGCCGTACATCGTCACCGGAACGACGACCGGCAACACCGCCCATCACCTTGCCGCGTTTCGCCCGCAGGCTCGGATCATCGCACTCACGCCGGAGCGCGACGTCGCGCGCCGGCTCGCGCTGCTTTGGGGTACCGAAGCCTTATTGATCGATCCGTATTCGTCGATCGACGTCCTGCTCTACATGACCGAGCGGCACATGGTGAGCGCGGGCCTGGTGAACTCCGGTGACTTGATCGCCTTTACGACGGGAATGCCCGTCGGATCCGGCGGCACTAACGTTCTAAAGATCCACCAGATCCCTTAGAAAGCTCGGGGTATGCCGGCCTCGCTAATTCTCAGGTTAATCGCTCGGCCGGCATACCCACTCGCCATCGATCATTGTCGTTTGAGCAGCGCGCGGGCGTGGCGCAAGGCTACGTCGTGTGTCTCACCTGAGAGCATGCGGGCGATCTCGGCTTCGCGCTCTTTTCGGCCGTTGAGCTCGCGCACGGCAATCGTCGTTTCGCCGCCACGTTCCAGTTTGTCGAGAACGTAGTGACGCTCGGCCCACGTTGCGATCTGCGCGAGATGCGTTACGCAGACGACTTGCCCTTGTCGCGCCAGCTCACCGAGCCGCGTGCCCACGGCGGTCGCGGTCGCACCGCCGATACCGGCGTCGATTTCGTCAAAGATCAACGCTTCAAAGGAGTTGCGCGACCGCGCGAGCGCGACGACGAGGGCGAGCAACACGCGCGATAGTTCGCCTCCTGAGGCAACTCGCGCAATTGGTCGCGCCGTTTCGCCGGCGCTCGCAGCAAAAAGAAACTCCACGCGGTCCGCACCCAGCGGACCGGCCCGTTCCAAACGCTGCAGATCGACGTCGAAGCGGCCGGAGCCCAACGCGATCTCGCCAAACTCGGCGATCACGCGCTTCCCGAGAGCGCCCGCGGCCTTTTGCCGAACCTTCGTCAGCGATTGGGCCAGGCTCTCGAGCTCGCGGGTGGCCACTTCCGCCTCCGCTCGCAACTGCTCCAAGAGGTCGTCGCGGTTCTCGAACTCTTCGATGGCCGTTCTGGCGCGACGCGCACGCTCGATAACCTCGTCGATCGTTCCGCCGTATCGCCGCTGCAGACGTTCGATCAGAGCGAGCCGCAGATTGATCGCTTCGAGCTCGCCGGGTTCGAACTCGGTCGAATCCAACTCGCGGGCAACATCGGCCCCCAGCTCGGCAGCGTCGGTCTGCAGGGTGACGGCTCGTTGCGCCATTTCGCGTAAGCCTTCGCCGAACTTTGCGACGCCCGTCAGCGCAGCAGCCGCCGTCCCCAGCCCTTGCGTCGCGGCCGACTCGTTAACCGACAGAGCTTCGTGCGCGGCGCCCAGCGCGACGGCAATGCGTTCGACGTTGTCTAAATACGCGCGGCGGTCGCGCAGCTGCTCGAGCTGCGCGGGATCCAGCTGCGCGTCTTCGATCTCGCGCGTCACAAAAACAGCTTCGTCGTACCGCTCGCGCGCATCGCGTTCGTCGCCGGTCATCCGTTCGAGCGATTGCGCCGCGGCTTGCGCCCGAGCATATGCCGCGCCCACCGAATCGCGCAACGCGAGCGTGGAATCGCCGGCGAATCGATCGAGAAGCTCCAAATGATAGGCCGGCGAGAGGAGGCGCTGCGCCTCGTGCTGGCCTACCAGCTCGGCAATCGCATCGCCGATATCGCGAACGTACCCCGCCGTCGACGGCCGGCCGTTGACGCGAACGCTCGAGCGCCCGGCTTCGGTTATCTCGCGAACGATGCTCGCTTCTTCCCCCGGATCCAGCTCGAAGCCGTCGGCCTCGAGTCGCGCTCGCAGCGAATCGTTCGGCTCGAATGAAATCGTTACCACCCCGCCTCGCGCTCCGCGTCGCACCGCGTCGGGAGCGGCTCGCGCGCCCAGCGCGAAGTCGAGAGCGCCTAGCAGCATCGTCTTACCCGAGCCGGTCTCGCCCGTGAAAATCGTCGCACCTTGCGCGAACTCCACCGCGGCACGCGCGATCAGACCGTAGTTTTCAATTTCCAGACGCCTTAGCATCGAAGATTCTTTAACGGCGCGGATCCTTGATGGAAACACCCCACAGCATTTTCGATTCGAGGCGCTCGAGAAAGTGCAGCGGCTTGGTGCGCGCAAAGCGGACTCTCTTGGGATGGCAACGGATGACGACGCTGGATCCGGGCGCCACTTCGCTGAGCACCTCTCCGTCGCACTCGAGGTGTGCCTGCGCGCCTTCGAGGTCGGAGGTAATCTCGATGGTCGAATGCGTCGGGACGATGAGCGGACGCGAAAACAGCGTATGCGGCAGCAGCGGCACCACGCCGAACGCATCGACGGTCGGCGCGATGAGCGAACCGCCGGCCGAGAGAAAGTATGCCGTCGAACCGGTCGGGGTTGCGACGCAGATTCCGTCGGCCGCAATTTGAGTCGCGGCCCCGTCGTCCACGCGCAAACCAAAGGGCACGATGCGCGAGACTTCCCCCTTTCTGACGACGACGTCGTTCAGAGCGAAGTAACGCAGTTCTCCGTACTCGGCTTGCAGCGCGGTTCTCTGGTCGATGAGGAGACCGCGTTCCACCAAGGCCGGCAGGTCGGCCAGACGCGGATCGTCCTCGTCGAGCTCGGTCAGGAAGCCTAAGCGCCCCGTGTTTATGCCCAATAACGGGATGTCGTGCTGGACCGCGATGCGCGCCGCTCGCAGGAGCGTTCCGTCCCCGCCGACGGTGATGAGCAGAGCGGCATCTGCGGCGCGCGGGCCATCTACCACCTCGAATCCGCCGGCGCGAAAGTCGCCGGCAACGCGGCGGGCAATCGATCGCGCGTTCTCGCGCGTCATGTCGACAAACAGCGCGACGATCTTGGACTCGATGGCGAGCACCGTCATAATGCGGGTCGTTCGTCGAGGACCTCTTCGATTCGTGCGTCCTCGAAGGGTATTCCGCTCCGGCGAAGCTTCATAAAAAACTCGCGATTGCCCGCCGGTCCTCGTAGCGGCGAGCCCCTGAGTGCCACGGGAACCAGCCCGAGGCGGAGGGCGGCCTCACGCAGCTCTTCCAGGATTGCGCGGTGCGTCTCCCGTTCGCGCACGACGCCGCCGGCGCCGAGCCGCTCGCGCCCGGCTTCGAACTGCGGTTTGGCGAGGGCGACGATCGTGCCGCTATCGCGCAGATATCGTGCCGCGCGCTCCAAGATCGTACGTAGCGAGATAAACGACGCGTCGATCGCGATGAGGTCGAAGCCGCCGGGAAACGCATCATCGGGGAGCCGGCGAAAGTTCGTCCGCTCGATCACCACGACGCGTGGATCGTTTCGCAAGCGCCAGTCGAGTTGACCGTAGCCGACGTCGAGCGCCGTCACGCTCGCTGCGCCGCGCTGTAAGAGGCAATCGGTAAAGCCGCCGGTCGATGCGCCGACGTCGAGCGCCGTGGCGCCGTGCGCCTCGATTCCAAAGGCTGCCAATGCGTGATCGAGCTTCTCACCGCCGCGGCTGACGAACCGGCGCGGCTGCTCGATTGCGATGCGAGCGTCGCACGCGACATTCTGCCCCGCCTTGGTCGCCGGGTTTCCCCCAACGCTGACGCGCCCTTCGAGGATCAGGCTGCGCGCTTGCGAGCGAGTGATGCCGGCCTGATCGGCAACGGCGTCGTCGAGGCGACGGAACCCGCGCTTCGAGTTCACGGTGTCGGACACTTGGTCACAAGGCCTGCGATACGTTACTTCGGTTACCCCTAATTAAAGATTAAGTGTTATACTTTAGTTGTGGGGAGACGAATTAAAGCCTTTTGGCCCGGCACGGGGCCGCTGTCTAGCTTACCGCGCAGAGACCGGCAAGGATGTCACTATTGGTCCTATGTTCCCGATCCCCTCATAGGGCGACCCCTTTTTCTAGCGGCTCGCGAAGCGGCCGATGTGGCCGACGCCGAACGAGCGATCTCGCAACTCGATCGTGATGCAAGAGCGCTTGCCGACACCGAAGCACTCGCCCGGCTTCTTCTGCGTGCTGACTCGGTGAGTTCCTCAAAGATTGAGGGCCTCCAAGTTGGCGCTCGCCGATTGCTCCAGGCCGATGCAGCGCGCGCACAAGGGAGCGACGTTAACGACGTAACCGCCGCGGAGATCCTCGCAAACGTTGATGCGATGAACTTTGCGATTCGAGCAGTGCGTCCGGGCGAACCGATAACGCTCGATTTACTTCTTGACGTGCACCGTCGATTGATGGGACCGGCCGGAGCCGGACCTCGGGCTGGGAAGATTCGCGACAAACAGAGTTGGATCGGTGGCAGTTCCTATAATCCATGTTCGGCGAGTTTCGTTCCGCCGCCGCCCGGGCTGCTTGCAGACCTCCTGGAGGACTTGTGCGCGTACTGCAGCAGCGATGCGGCTCCTGCCGTCGTGCAAGCGGCAGTTGCGCACGCGCAATTCGAAGCGATTCATCCCTTCCCTGACGGGAATGGTCGAGTCGGGCGGACGCTGATTCACATGGTTCTCCGGCGACGCCGGCTGACGACCGCGATCACGCCGCCCGTCTCACTCGTTCTAGCTACGATTGCGAAGGAATACGTCGCAGGGCTCAACGCAATGTGTTACGTCGGTGAGCCTACCTCGAAGAAGGCCGTCGAAGGCTTTAACTTCTGGATAGGCACGTTCGCCTCTGCGTGTACGAGAGCGGTTCGGGATGCCGGTATTTTCGAGCGCCGCATCTTCGATCTGCAGAGGCGCTGGCGCGAGCGCGTCGGAGTCGTCCGCTCGGACTCAACGGTACTTCGGCTCATACATGCGCTACCCGGCTTGCCGATCCTTACCGCTTCGGAAGTTCAAAGGCGGCTGAAGTGTTCGCTGCCGGCAGCCATAGGGGCAATCGACCGATTAGAACGTGCAAATATTCTAAAGCCGACGAAAGATCGGCAGCGCAAACAGATCTACGAAGCACGCGAGGTCATTGCGATCTTCACCGCACTCGAACGGCAGCTCGCCTCAGCCTGAGGAACCTCGTCGCTAAAGGTCTTTGAGTTGGCGCAGCGCCGCTCCGTATGCCGCCTCGAATGCCGTGTCGTTGACGTCGTGGGCCGAATCGTTCGCCGTCGCCGAAAAACAGAGCTTGGTGCCGCGATGCGTCGTTACCATCGTCGTCATATTGATGACGCCGGTGTCCGAGCCGCCTTTGTACGCAACGTGGTCGAAATCCGCCGGATTGGCCACCCCGGGGTTGATCGACATCAATGGCAGCGACGCCACTCGTTCCATGAGCTTGCAGAGATCTCGAACGCTGTAGTGCCACTCAATGCCGAGGTCCGGCGTGGTCATCATTTGCTCGATGCCGGGCAGCGGCAGTGCGTCGATGCGCCGCAGGACTCCGGCTCGACCCGCGGCCGAGTCGACCGTGAGATACATGCCGCGGCTGCTCGCGCCCTCGTCTGACTTCAAGATAAACATCTCGCGCGTGGTCAAGAACGGTTCGTTGCTGCCGGCGTAGCGCGCGAGCGCAGCGGGGCCAACGGTCCGCACCAGCGCGTCGGCCGCGGTATTATCGCTAATGGAGATCATCTCCGCAGCGTACGTCGCGAGCGTCAGCGGTGTTCCGGCGGGCCACGTGCGTAGCACGCCGCTCGGCAGGCTCTTCCATTGCTGCGCCAGCGGCACGACGTCGTTCCAATGCCGGGAGCCGCCGGTAATTTCGTCGAGAAGCGCGTTGAGCACCGCGAGCTTGAACGCCGAGCCTACCGCCAGCACTTCGGATGGATTGAGCGCCGCCGGTTCCGGCCGGCCCTTTTCGACGATCGCGTAGGATACCGTGCCGGCTACGCGCTGCAGCGTTCTCAGAGCGTCGTTTAGCGAGCTTGCGGCAATCTCCGGTGGTTTGAAGAGTAGTCCATCGATCTTCATGTCCGCGTCGAGATGGATCAGGACCTCCATGGTCCCTTTGGCAAAATGCGCGACGAACTTTGCCGGCGTGTACTCAACGTTCTGGTAGGCGCCCAGCGTGGCAGGCAGGCCCGCGATAACCGCGTTCACTTCGGCGGCGGAGACCTGCGCCAAAAAGGTCGCGCTGAACCACGACGCATCGGCGTGCCCGGTGCGCAGCATCGTATCGATCCGGCTGCGAGCGAGACCATTCGCGGATGGCACCGGCGATGCCGAAGCCGGCGGAGACGGAGAGGGGTTCTGGGCGGCCGCGGCCGGCTGCGCAAGCGAGAGCAGCGAAAATGCGAGTGCGGCGGAGATTATCGCTCGCATGGTGGCCGTTTTTGGGCGGCATCCGCGGCCGCCCCTCCATTCAAATCGATGCGAAAGCGGAGTCCCGCGAGATCGCCGTGCGCGGTGCTCTTCTCGAATCTCCCCACGCAAACGCCGCCGTTGGCGAGAATGACTCGCTGCGACGGGACGTTCTCTTCTTCGGTCGTCAGCTCGACGTATAAAAGACCTTCGCGACGAGCCTCAGGCAGAATCAAACGGAGCGCCGCAGTGGCATAACCTCGCCGGCGCTTCCACGGAACGACGCCGTACCCGATGTGTCCCAAACACCAGGGCGGCAAAGCCGAAGTGCCGGGTTGCCACCGCAGTCCGACCGTACCGGCGAAGTCGCCATCCCACATCCAGCGCCGAAAGCCGGGAAGACGCGGAACGAACGACCCGCTAGCCAGACGGATTGGCCCGCTCTTAGCCTCGCGGTCGTCGAGCGAGTTCAAAAAGGCGTTGGGGTCCGACGCGATCTGGCGCAGATGTTCGGTTCGGGCTTCGTTGCGCAGGTTGTCGGGAGACCAACCTCTTTTCAGGGCCGCAGCGTACCTTTCGAGGTGTTCGGCAGACGGTTTGACGAGAGCGAACGCGCCCGCTTGGCTAGAACGGCAGCTCGTGGTCGAGCTCCGCAGCGGGGGTAGCACGATCGCCGCCGGCGCCCAACGGCGGCTCGGCCATCGCTTCGTCGATCTGCTCTTGTGCGCTCTTTAAGAACCCTTCGCACTCGCGTGAGAGCTTCTTACCCTCTTTGAACAGCACGATCGAATCTTCCAGACTGGGCTGCCCACTTTGCAGCAGCTTTACGATCTCATCGATGCGGTTGAGTTTTGCTTCGAAACTCTTGGGGTTCGAATCATCCATCGGCATATACTTTTTCAACGCGAGCTTCTAAGGTCCCGGCAAAGAGCCGGGCTTCGATGGTTTCGCCGGGCGAGACTTGCGTGGCGGACCGCAGCGCGCGGCCGGCGTGAGTTACGATTGCGTATCCTCTTTCGAGCGGCTTTTCGGGATCGGAAGAGACGAGCCGGCCCGCAGCCAGCGCAAGCTGATTCTCGCGCTGACTCAAAATAAGCTTTGAAAGCGACGCCAAGCGTTCGAATCTCGCATCGACGGCGCGTTGCCGTTGCGCAAGCTGGTGCGTAGGTAAGCCGCTCAAGCGAGTCTTGAGCTCCATGAAGTGCTCCGCCTGCCGGGCTACTTTCGCTACTGGATTGTGCGCCGACAGGCTCCGTTCCAAAAGCATCCAGCGCTCGCGCCGGCGCCCGACCGCACGTTGCCAAGCGACGGCCAGAGCGTCGTCGGCACGATCCGCGCGCTGCATCGAATCGGTCAGTATCTCTCGCATCTCGCCGGCAAGATGGATTCGCAGCCGCGCAAGCCGCTCTTCACCGGCCTGCCAGAGGCCCGCGATGAACTGCGCCGCATTGGATGGAGTCTCGCACTCGAAGTCGGCGACCTCGTCGGCGAGATGGTGATCGGCAGTGTGACCGATGCCGGTAACGACGGGCGTCTTGGAGCGCATGATCGCGCGCACGACGGGTTCGCAATTGAACGCAAAAAGATCCTCGTACGAGCCCCCCCCGCGGGCGAGCACGATCACGTCGGCGTTCAGGGCCGCGGCGCGATCGAGCGCCTCGGCAATGTCGACGTCGGCGCCGAGACCTTGAACCCGCGTTTCAATGAAGCGAACGCGCACGCGAGGCGCACGCGCTTCCATTGTCTTGAGAAAATCCTCGGCGCCCTTGCCGCTGGCCGAGACCAACGCCACGACGTTGGGGAAGGACGGAATGCTGCGCTTTCGGCTGCGTTCGAAGAAGCCGAGTGAGCGAAACCGCGCCTTTAACTCCTCATATTGCTGGAAGAGTTTACCGATGCCCGTGAGTTCGACGCTTTCCACCACGAGTTCGTAACGGCTGCGCCACTGCGCAAGCCGAACTTTTCCATAGGCAACGATAGCCGAACCGCGCGGGAGCTCCGGAAATGCCTGCGCGCGGCTATGGTGGGCGAAGCATTGCAGGACTGCATGCGGATCCTTGAGAGTAAAATAAACGCCGTTGGACCTCGGGGTCCATTCCGATATCTCGCCGCTGATCCCGATGTACTCGAACGCGTGGACCCGGCGAAAAACCTCTTTCAAACGTTCCGAAAACTCGCCGACCGTCACGACGACCGACGCCGGCTTCGCGTTGTGGTCGTCGGCTGAGGTTTTCACGCGAGCCTACGGCTCGTCCGTGGGCGGCGGTTGCGCGGTCGGCACAAGCAGTGGCGACGGCGTCGCCACCGGCGGTTGCACGGGTTCGGGCGGAGCCGCGGCGGCGGGCGCGACGTCGTCGGGCTCGGTTTGGTCGATCGAGCCGCCGCAACCGGACTGCGGCTCGGTGCCCTTGAGGAAGTACTCGTATCCGCGGCGGCAACCAGCGACCTTTTCGATCTCCTCAGCCGGGAACGGAAAGTCGTGCGGCGCCGTGCCGGCCAGCGCGGCCTTCATAAACTTTGCCCAGATGCGCGCCGGTATGTTCCCGCCGTACGATTCGTTCATCGGCGAATAGTTATCGTTTCCGAGCCAAACCGCCGTGACCAAATCGGGCGTATAGCCGACGAACCAAGCGTCGCGAAAACTGGAAGTCGTGCCGGTCTTGCCGGCTGCGGGGCGCCCGATGACGGCGTTGGGATAGCCGGTACCGTGCGCGATGACGTCCTCCAACATCGAGGTCATGATGTAAGCCGTTCCCGCACTCACGACATCGGTCGACGCGGGAAAGCGATTGTCCAAAATTATGGTGCCCAGCGAATCCTTCACCAGCCGAAACGGTGTGGGGTCCACGTGCAATCCTTGGTTGGCTAGCGTCGAATAGCCGCTGGCCTGATCGAGCACGGTGACGACCGACGAGCCAAGCGCGAGTGAAAGATTCGCCTCCAGAGGAGACGTCACGCCCATGCGATGCGCGTAGTCGATGATACGGTCCAACCCGATGCGGTCTGCGAGCTTCACCGCAACGATGTTGCGCGACATCGTCAGCGCCTCTCGCAGACTGATCGCACCCATATAGCTGTGGTCGTCGTCCTCGGGTGACCATTCCGTTCCGTCGCCCATCGGATAGCTTACCCGAGTATCGTCAACCAGCGTGCTGGCCGGTATCCCCGAATCGATCGCAGCCGTGTAATCGTAGATCTTGAATGACGAGCCCGGCTGTCGCCGCGCCTGCCAGGCGCGATTGAATTGGTCGTCGAGCGAGAAATGCGCGCCGCCCACCATCGCGAGGATCTCGCCGGTCGACGGCCGCAAAACCACCAACGCCGCTTGATGCGCGCCGATCCCTTCGGCAATTGCCTGGTGGACGCCCCACGCCACCGCCTCCTGCGCGATGTTTTGCATCCGCTGATCCAAGGTGGTATAGACCGCAAGGCCGCCCTCCTCGACCGCAGTCGAACCAAACAAGTGCTCCAGCTGCGCGATGGCATACGTCGTGAAGTAGGGGTTGCGGTAACCCTGCAAACCGGGAATGCGCTCTGAAACCAAGTCGAGCGGTTCGTCGAATGCGGCATCGGCCTGCGCAGACGTGATGTCGCCGCTCTCAACCATTCGATCGAGAACGTGGCGCTCGCGATCGCGCGCGAGCCCCAAGTTCACCAGCGGCGAGTAAACCGAAGGGGCGGCCACCACCCCGGCAAGCATCGCCGCCTGCGGCAGCGTGAGCTTGTCGACACTGCGGCCGAAATAGGTGTGCGCGGCGGCGTCGACGCCGTACGCTCCGGACCCCAGGTAGATGATGTTGAGATACCGCTCGAGGATCTCGTCCTTCGTGTAGAATCTCTCGATCTCGATCGCCAACAGCGCCTCTTGAACCTTGCGCGAAACCGAGACCTGATCGTTGAGAAAGAGCCGGCGAGCCAACTGCTGCGTGATGGTCGAGGCGCCCTGCAGTTGCTGGTGCGTGAGATCCGCGAACGCCGCGCGCACGATGCCGCCGAAGTCGACGCCGTGATGGTAGTAGAAGTTGTGGTCCTCGTTGGCGATAAAGGCTTGGCGCACGACGTCGGGAATGCGCGAGAGCGGAACCCAGACGCGGTTCTCTTTATAGACCGAAGCGAGTTGCGTGCCGTCACGAGCGAAGATGCGAGTGGTCGCCGCCGGCTGATAATCGGCCATGCGGCTGATGTCGGGCAGGTTGCGCCCGTATGCGGCCACCATTCCGGCAACGGTGCCGATGGCAAAGAGCGCCAGCAAAAAGACGGTGACGGCAAAGCCCCGCAAGATGCGCGCGGCTCGCCCGCGGCGCTTACTCCTTGGCATTTGCGACGGCGCTGAGCACTCCGTTTACAAACCGTCCGGAGTCTTCGGTGGAGAAGCGTTTGGCCAACGCGACGGCCTCGTTGATCGCGACCGCGGCCGGCGTTTTCGGGCGGCAGTGTATTTCAAAAGTAGCCATTTCAAGCAGCAGGCGATCGATCGTGGGGAGCCGTTCGAGCGCCCAACCTTCGAGCAGCGGGCTCACGATGCGATCGGCTTCCTCGGCGTATTCCAGCGTGCCCAGCGTCAACTCCTTGACGAAAGCCCGTTGCTCGCCGTCGGCATCTTCCCCCACGACTTCGCGCAACGCGTCGTGCGGCTCGCGGGCGCCGATGACGATGCTGTAGAGAACTTGGAGAGCCTGCTCGCGCGCCACGCGACGCGACGTTCGCTTCGTCATCGAAGCGCCAGCTCGTTGCCAAGGAATTCAACGTTGTAGCGGCCGTCGCGGAAAGCCGGAGCAGCGAGAACTTCGAGGCACAGATCGATCGTCGTTTGAACTCCTTCGATCACCGTCTCGCGCAACGCGCGCTCCATTCGCGCGATGGCGATCTCCCGCGTGTCGCCGTACGCGACCACTTTGGCAATCATCGAGTCGTAGTATGGCGGAATCGTCGCGCCGGCGTAGAGGTGCGTGTCCACTCGAATCCCGGGACCTCCCGGAAAGACCAACTTCGAGACGGTTCCGGCCGCCGGAGCGAAATGATTGCGAGGGTCTTCGGCATTGATGCGGCACTCGATCGCATTTCCGCGCGCGGCGAGATCGCTCTGCGCATAGCCCAGCGCCTCGCCGGACGCGATGCGAATCTGCTCTTTGACCAGATCGATGTTGTAGGCCATCTCCGTCACCGGATGCTCGACCTGGATGCGCGTGTTCATCTCCATAAAATAGACGTCGTCGCCGGCGACAAGAAACTCCAGCGTGCCGGCATTCGTGTAGCCGACGTGGCGGCACGCGCGCAAGGCCATCTCGTGCAGCGACGCGCGGAGCGCGGGCGCAAGATTCGGCGCCGGGGTTTCCTCAACGAGTTTTTGGTGGGCCGGCTTCTGAATCGAACAATCCCGTTCGCCCAGATGAACGATGTTTCCAAACTCGTCGCCCAGCACTTGGACTTCGATGTGGCGAGGAGCGCGAATCAACTTCTCGAGGTAGAGGCGGCCGTCTTTAAAGCTCGCCTCCGCCTCGGCCGTCGCGCCGGCATAGGCTCGTTGCAACTCGCCGGGGTCGTCGACGACGCGCATGCCTCTGCCGCCTCCGCCCGCCGTAGCCTTGAGCAAGATCGGATAACCGATCGCCGCCGCCGCCTCGTACGCTTCTTCCACCGAGCTCACAACGCCGGTACCGGGTGTGGTCGGCACGCCGGCCTCTCGCACGACGTTCTTTGCCGTCGCCTTGTCGCCCATCAAGGCGATGACTCGCGGTTCGGGTCCAATAAACGTCAGCCCGTGATCGGAGCAGATCTCCGCAAAGCGCGCGTTCTCGGCGAGAAATCCATAACCGGGATGAACCGCGTCGCACCGGGTTATCAGCGCCGTGGAGATGATGTTCGGGATGTTCAAGTACGAGCGGCCCGCCGGACCGGGCCCCACGCAGAACGCTTCGTCGGCCTGGCGCACGTGCAGCGAATCCCGGTCGGCTTCTGAGAAAATTGCGACGGTTAGAACGCCCAGCTCTTGACAGGCGCGATTGATTCGTAGCGCGATCTCGCCGCGGTTGGCAATTAAAACCTTTTGAAAAATCTCAGCCTCGCGCGATCGAGAAAAGTGCCTGGCCGTATTCGACCGGCGATTCGTCCGTAGCTGCGATGCGCACGAGACGCCCCGCTCCCATGCTATGAACGGGCGTTCGAATTCCGAGCGCTTCGATGTAACCCAGCTCGCGGTCGGCGTCGAAGGTCTCGCCTTCGGACGGCGCCGGCCGGCTCAGATGAAATATTCCAACCAGATCGGCCTTGATCGTATCGAATCGAAGCCGAGTCGCATCGGCAACGGCTCGATCGTTCGCGCGGCGTGTTCGATCGGCTTGCGGCTGCCGGCGCCCCACCTCGATCTCGTCATCTCCGCGTACGATCCGTACGCGCACGGCGTCGCCGCTGCTCAAGAAATCCGCCAGCGCGCGCACGCGCTCGCTAATGGCCGAAGAGTTCTCGGGCGACATCATGGTACCGCCTTCGCGCTCGACCCTTACGACGCCCGCCAACTCGGAGTCCGGCAGTGCGTCCCGCATCGCCGCAAAGCGATCGTCGAGCTCGGCGAGGGGTACGAGCACGAAGGCTCGCTCGGCAAGATGCTCGTGGGGGACACGCAGCCGCTCGTCCGAGATCGTCAGATCGTCGTAGAGCAGTAAGTCGAGATCGATGACGCGCGGTCCCCAGCGTTCACCGGCGGTGCGACCGAGCCGCCGTTCGATCGCAAGAAGCGCATCGAGCACATCGTGCGGCGACAACTCGGTCCGCAGCGACGCAACAACGTTCAAGAACTCGGTTTGGTCCAAACGCCCCCATGGCGCGGTCCGATACGTGGAGGAGATGGCTACGAGCGTTCCGAGGTTGGGCAGCTCGTCGAGAGCACGCGAGAGATTGCCGGTCCGGTCGCCGGCGTTCGCCCCGATCCCGACGTAGACCGTATGGACGCTCAACTGTTTTCGTAACGCGGATTGCCCCGATCGAACGTGACCGACGGCGTCGCACCGTCGAGAATCGCGGGCTTCGCGATCGTTACGACCGCGCGCGCAACGCGACGGTCCTCGAAAACGGCCTCGAGAATATCCGAAGCCAAACGTTCGAGCAGCGCATACGACGTGGTCTCCACGATCGCGACGATCCGGCGATGTAACTCGGCGTAGTCGATGGTGTCGGAGAGATCGTCGCTGAGTTGCGCCGCGCGCAGATCGATCTCGGCGTCGAGGTCGATCGCGAAGGGTTGGGGACGATCGCGTTCGGCGGCCTCCCAGCCGTGGCGGCCGTACGCGCGTACGCCGCGCAGCGTTATTCGGTCCATCCGTCCGGCCGCCACCCGCGCACCAGCGCGTCCGTTACCGCGGCCGCATCGCGCGCCGCACGCACGTCGTGAACGCGAACGACGTCCACTCCGGCCGCGATTGCAAGGGCGGTCGTGGCCACCGTTGCATAGACGCGATCGCCGGCCTCTTTGCCGGCTAGCTTGCCGAGCGTAGACTTTCGCGACGTGCCGATCAGCGTGGGGAATCCGAGCGCCACCAGCCGCGGCAGCGCCTTTAAGACGGCGATATTCTGTTCGGCCGTCTTGCCAAAGCCCACGCCGGGGTCCAGAACGACTCGATCCGGAGCGATCCCGTGCGCGACGGCCCGAGATGCGCAATCGTCGAGATAGGCCAAGACCGCATCGACGACCGGCCCGTCGTACTGTGTGCCGTTTTGATTGTGCATCGCAACGATGGGCATCTCCAGGTCGGCGACGGCGTCGAGCAGAGCGGGTGGCGCTCCCCAGACGGAGTTGACGAGATCGGCGCCGGCTGCGTGAGCGGCGCGCACGACCGCGGGCTTGTACGAGTCGATGGAGATAGGAGCCGCCGGAAAGGCCGCCCGAAACGCGCGAATGACGGGAATCACGCGTGCGATTTCGACGGTTTCGTCAACCGTCCGATGACCGGGGCGCGTCGACTCCCCGCCAACGTCGAGAATATCCGCGCCCGCGCGCCACTGAGCGATCGCATGCGCGTTGGCAGGGGGAGCGCTCTCCACGCCGTCTCCCGAGAACGAGTCCGGCGTCACGTTCACGATCGCCATGATATACGTTTGCACGCCCCAGGCAAGCTCGCCGCCGTGCAGGCGTAGGCCGCCCCTTACACGATCGCCGGTATGAACCACTCGCGCAACTCTCCGACGACGAACGTCGAGCCGGTTACTACGACGACGTCGTCGATCGCCGCCAGACGGCGGGCCACCGTTAGCGCTTCGATTGGATCGCCGATGGCACGCCCCCAGCACCCGATCGACTCGGCGATCGTGGCCAATCGCGACGGCGCAATCGCGCGGCGCCCGGCGGCAGCGTACGACGTGAAGGTGAAGGTGCATGGCAACGCGGCCAAGATCTCCAGGATGCGCCGCGCGTCCTTCGTTTCGCCGATCGCGACGACGTAATGGACGCGGCGGCCTGCGAAGCTCTCTCGCAACGAGTCGACCAGCGATTCCGCCTTTTCCGCGTTGTGAGCCATGTCGAAGACCACCGGCGGCTTTGCCGGAAGCAACTCCATCCGTCCCGGAAGCGAAAGCTCCGAAAAACTCCGCCGGATCGCGTCGCGGCTCGGGCGCAGCGTCTCGCCGAGCTGTTTGAGCACGGCAATTGCGGTCACTGCGTTCGTGAGTTGGAAAATTCCTAGTATCGGCAGAGGCGGCACGTCGTCGATTTGCACGACGTCGCGCGCGTAAACGACGGGCGCGCCGACCTGCGCGGCATAGGTTTCGATGACCGCGGCCGCCGAATCCGGAAGCGACCCGAGAACCAGCGGCACGCCCGGCTTTGCGATGCCGGCCTTCTCGAAGGCAATCGCTTCGAGGGCCGTGCCGAGAATCTCGGTGTGATCGTAGCCGACCGAGGTGATTGCGGCGACCACCGGTTGGAGAACGTTGGTACCGTCGAGCCGCCCGCCCAGTCCGACCTCGATCACGGCCACGTCGACCCGTTCTTGCGCGAAGTGTGCGAACGCCAAGGCGAGCAGGGTCTCGTAATACGTGGGACGCCCGTACTCCGAGGTCGTGCACTCGATCGCGGGCATTGCGTGCTCGAGCAGCTCCGTAAATCGCTCGCGCGAGATCGGCAGGCCGTCAACGCAGGCGCGCTCCGTCATCGAGTGCAGGTGCGGCTTCGTGTGAAGGCCGGTTCGCTTAGCCGAAGCGCGCAAGGCGCCGGCGATCATCGTCGACGTCGAGCCCTTTCCACTGGTACCGCCGACGTGAATCGTCGGATACGAACGATGGGGATCTCCGAGATGATGCAGCAGGGCGCGCATCCGGTCGAGCTTGTACGAGGTGCGCGGCGACGTGACTTCGTCGATCGTGCCGAGCAGATACGCTTCGGCTTCGCGGTAGCTCGATATCCGTGTCATCCCCAGCCCTTCGACTTCGCTCAGGACAGGCTCTGTCGAGGGACGTATCATCCGTCGGCGATGCGATCGTTCAAAAGCTCCAGCGCGTGCGGCAGGACGGGCAGCACGATGTCCAATGCCTCGCCGACCGCGCGTGGGCTTCCGGGCAGGTTGACGATGAGCGTGCGATGGCGCACGCCGGCAAGTGCGCGCGAGAGCATGGCGGTTTTTACGTTGGCAAAGGACACCATCCGGATCGCTTCGGCGATCCCCGGGACTTCGTAGTCGAGGATCGCAGCGGTGGCCTGCGGCGTGCGGTCGCGCGGTGAGAGGCCGGTGCCACCGCTGGTAAGCACGAGATCCGCTTCGTGCGAGTCCGCTAGCTCGATAAGCTCGGCTTGAAGCGCCGCTGGATCGTCGGCGATAACGGTCTCGCGCGCGATCGAATAGACGCCCCCGAGCCGCTCCTTCATGAGCGGAATGCACGCATCGGGACGTTCGCCCGACGCAGCACGGTCCGAAAGCACGATCAGCGCAACGCGAAAGCTCACGTCTTGTCATCCTGAGCGCAGTCGAAGGGCTTGCCGCCGGTCTTCTCGAGTAGTCGAATCGAGTCGATCGTGATGCCCTTGTCCAAGGCCTTCGTCATGTCGTAAATCGTCAGCGCCGCGATCGTGGCGGCCATCAGAGCCTCCATTTCGACGCCGGTCTGCGCGTCGGTACGGGCCGCAGCCTCGATTGCGAGCGCCCCGTCGGCGCGCCATTGGAAGCCGACCTCCACGCTGGTCAACGGCAACGGATGCGCCAACGGAATCAGCACGCCCGTCTGCTTTGCCGCGAGGATGCCGGCGATTTGCGCGGCTACCAGCGCATCGCCTTTAGCCAAGGTTGCATCGCGAATCGCCGTCTGTGCGGCGGCGTTCATTCGAACCAGCGCTTGCGCTCTGGCGAAGCGCGACGTGACCCTCTTACCCGACACGTCGACCATCGCAACGCTTCCGTCCGTAGCGACGTGAGAGAGCTTCATCGCCTCGGCGCGCTCTGGAAGCGTGCCCAGATCACGCAGAGCAGCGCGAGCACCCAAAGTATGATGAGATGCGTGATGTGGTGTGCGTGCGCAGCGCCCGATTGCGTGAACCAATTGATCGTTCCTAAGCCATACAGGATGCCTAGGATAAAGCAAACGACGGCTAGGACTAATGCGAGCGTTTTCATGTGATGACTCCCTTTCGCGCAAGCACGAAGCAGATGGAACCGACGAGAATGCAATACCATCCGAACGGCCGCAGATCGTTCGAGCGGAAGTAGCGCGTCAAAAAGGCGACGGAAAAGTACGCCGCGATGCCCGACGCAATCCCTCCGGCGATCGCTTGAACGAGCACGAGATGCGCTTGAGGGGCAAAGAGCTTCGGGACTTCGAGCAGCCCCGCGGCGAGAATAACCGGCGTTGCGAGCAGAAACGAGAACCGGGCCGCGTGCTCGTGATCGAGGTCGCAGAGCAGTCCCGCAACCATCGAGCTTCCCGATCGCGAGATGCCGGGCAGCAGCGCAAAAGCTTGCGCGATACCGATTGCGAAGCTCTCGGGATAGCTAAGACGGTCGATCGGCTTGCTCTTTCGGGCCTTGGCTCGCTGTTGCAGACGGCGCAGAGCCTCGCCCGCGAACATGATGAGGCCGTTGATCACCAAGAATAGCGCGGCGGGGGCCGGCGAGCCGAAGAGGCGACGAACGGGATGCTCGAGGACGACGCCCAGAAGACCTACCGGAATGGTTGCAAGCACGAGCAGCCATCCGGTTCGCTCGTCGCGGTCCGAGCTGAGCCGCCCCACCACGACGCTGCGCGCGAGCGCGCGCACGATCGCATACCATTGCGCGCGATAGAATACGATCAATGCAAGTGCGGTTCCCAGGTGCAGCACGACGACGAACGCGAGAAACGAAGCACTCGACCGGTCGATGTTATTCCAGTGCAGCAACGCCGGAACGAGGATCGTATGACCCAGGCTCGAGATTGGGAAGAGCTCGCTGACGCCTTGCAAGAGGGCCAGCACGAGCGCCTGAAAGAAGGTCACGGCCCAGCGTTTGCCCGACGGTGCCTTACGGCCTGCCGAATTACCATGCGACGAACTTCACGCTGAAGGTCGCGTCGCCGGCGATTGGTTTGCAATCGTGCAAGGGCGCGCTATATCGAGCATCGCGCGCCATTGCGACTGCTACGAGGTCGAGCGACGAGTTGCCGGTGCTCTGCGCGACGCTCGCACCGGTCACGCTTCCTTGCGGATCGAGCGCCACCGTTACTAGCGCGGTGCCGTTGGTACGGTCGGCGCGGACCGCCGCCGGGATATCCGGCGGCCCCGGTGTAGCGATGACCGCCGCCGCGGCGTTTGGCTGCGCGCACCCCGCGCCGGCCGGCGATGGAAGCAGTGTGGGGGCGGGCGGAGGCGGCGGGGGCGTAGTGCGGCTCGGGCCGCCGCCCTCGGAGCGCGCCACGGCGGCGCCGCTGGCACGGGGCCTTGGAGGTGTAAGATTTCGCGGGGCCGGCGTCGGCATGCGATGCGGAGGCGGCGTGTTGTGCGCGACGATTACCGTCGAGCGGCGCACGACCGAGATGGCTTCAGGCTGGCTTTGAAAATCCGCCGTTGCCGGATGTAAAACCAGCGCAACGATCGCATGCAGCAGCAGCGAGAACGCGAAGGCGACGAGCAGCACGCGCCGCGCGCGTTTCATGCGTCATGCGGCGCGCAAAGGCCGGCAGCGCGAAGGAACCTAATCTGGTTGGAAGTCGGCGCGGAAGAGATAGTCGCCTTCTACCGGGTTACAATCGACGAGCTTCGGCGAGTACGTCGACTGTCGCGCCGCGCGCAGGGCGGCCTGATCGATTGCCATGTTGTTCGCGCTCTTATAGATCTTCGCGCTGACCAGATTTCCGGAGGGCCCGACCGTCACTTCCACTTGGACGGTGACCGCCCCCAGCCCGATATCTTTTGCCGACTCGGGATAATCCGGTTGCACCGGGTTGGTTACCGTCGCGTCCACGTTCGGATTTGCGCAGGCGGGCTTGGGCGTTCCCGGCGGTGCCGTCGGCGCCGGCGGCCCCGTCCCCGTTCCCTGCGGTACGCCGTTTTCGCTGCCGTTTTTGGGCTCTACGCCCTGAACCTCGGTCGAGCCAGTCTTGGCGCTGTTGTGACTCTGAATGAGATTGACCTTGATCGGCTGCTGTTTGACCTGTTGCTGTTTGGGTGGCGGGGTGGCCTGCGGCGGGGGCGTCGGCGTCGGCGGCGGGGTGGGCGTCGGCGGCGGCGGCGTGTGGATAATCGTCTTCTTTGAAATCTGGACTTTCTCGGTTTGCTGTTCCTCGGAATGTTTGTTGATGTTCGGAAAGACCGCGCCGACCGCTACATGGATGAGAAGCGCAATTACAAAGGCCCAGCCAAAAAAGCTGCGGACTCGTTCTCCTGTCGTGAGATAGCGGTCGCGCTGCGCCATATACTACGGATTCATTCCTGGGGGCGCGCCTTCAATGTGGTTGGCGAGCCCGAAATTGGTGAGATCCTCCTGCTTCGCCGCGTCCATGACCTGCAGAATAACCCCATAAGTTGCGGCAGGATTCGCCTTGATAATGACGCTTGTAAACTTGTGATCCGTCGCGTCTTGAAGCTGCGCGAAGGCCGCCTTTGCATCTGCGATCGTCACGTCGTTCGAGCCGATTTGGATGTGGTCGTGTTCGTCGATATTCACGACGATTTGGGACGGCGTTACCCGCAGTTTGTTATAGGCGTCGGGCAGCTTTGGCTCTTTGGTAACCGAGGCAAGAATGATGAAAATAATGAGGAGCACCAACAGCACGTCGGTAAACGGCGTGATGTTGATCGTCGACATTACCTCATCTTCGCCACCGCCGGTGGAAACGGCCACGCTCTACAACCTCCCTTTATGCGTCTATGACGTAACGAAGCCGACGTCTTCGAGGCCGGTCTGCCTTGCCGCATCGAGGATCCTGATGATGATCCCATACGGCGCCTTCGCGTCGGCGACGATCGAAACGTGGTGGTGCGGTTTCTTTTTGGATGCGTCGTACATCACGCGGTAGATGCCGGTTTCGTTCGTCTTCTCGCCGTCGACGTAGATGACGCCCTTGTTGTTGACGTCGACTTCGATATCGTTCTTGTTCTTATGCTGGGTCGAGCTATTGGGATTCTTGTTCGGAAGCTCTTTTTCAAAACCCGGCGGCGCGACCAGTGCGGCGAGAATCATGAAGATGATGAGCAAGACCAGCAAAACGTCGGTGAACGGCGTGATGTTGATCTCCGCCATCACCTCTTGATCTTGTTGCGAGGATAGCAGTGACACGGTCGTGCCCTACGCGCTTTACTTCGTGCCGGTGCCGGCAGGTTGATAAAGGTCGGTCGGGATCGGCGAGCCGGTGTTGTGGAAGTGCAGCATTTCGGCGAGCTGGTTGGCGGCGACGATCATCTCTTGGTTGTAGTTCTTGATGCGCGATTTGAAGAAGTTGAAGAACACGACCGCGATGACCGCGATGATCAGACCGGTGGCCGTGGTGATCAAAGCTTCAGAGACGCCCGCGGCGACGACCGCCGGGGTCGAGTTGCCTTTCAACGCGATGTCTTGGAAGGCGCGAATGATGCCGAGCACGGTTCCGAAAAGACCGACGAACGGCGCGATGACGGCAATGGTGCCGATGATCGCGAGATTGCGCTCGAGCGAGTTGAGATGCTCCATCAGTGCGATCGAGAGCGCGTCGGTGATATCGGCGCGATTCTTCTCGCCGCGGCGCAGCCCAAACTCGAGAATTCGCGGAAGCATCCCGCGCGTCTTCTTACAGATGGCGATCGCCCCGTCGAGGTCGTCGGCTGAAACCTTCGTGCCGATCTGGCGCAGCAAGCCCTTCGTGTCGCCGTGCTGCATCTGAAAAAAGACCAAGCGTTCGATGACGACTGCGAGGCCGACGATCGAAATGAGCAGGAGGAGCCACATATCCCAGCCGCCCTGCTGCATGAGACCTAAAAATCCCGAAAACACGCCTCTACGACCCTCCAATTAGCGTTGCTGTGCGGCGACCATTCCGCCCCGTGACGGCGACCCATTGGCCTACCCCTGTATAAAGTCCTGTAGCTTTAGGGGCCGCTCCCCGAGGGAGCGCTCGACCCAGAGTTGAGGTTCTGTTTCACGAACGTTTCGATCTGAAGCGAGAGCGCTTCATTTCCCTGTGCTTTGGCTTGTTGGTCGGCTTTGGCAAACGCGTCGGCGGCCTTCTTCTTGGTTCCGTCGTCGTGGCTGGCTGCCCACTGACCCACCAAAGCAATCCCTTCTGCAAAGTTCGCTTGCGGATTATCGGGCTGCAGAGCGATTGCCTTATCGGCATAGCTTTGCATCCGCTTATAGTCCGGTTTCGCGCTTTGTGCTACTGCAAACGCAGCTAAGACGTTGGCTGTGACGGCGATCGTCGTATCGCCCAGCGCGGCAGCCTCGTCGTAGTCGCGCAACGCGGTCGGCGTATCCTTGGCGACCGCCGCAGCCTGGCCCGACTTGAGCAGGCTTGCGCCCATCGCCCGGGCGCCGGCCGTGCTGCTTGGATCGAGCTGCTTGATCTGAGCCGCAATGGTTTGCGCGTCTTGCTCGTCGTTGTTGGCCAAATACGCCTGCAGAAGCTCGGCGTCGATGTTAACCTTCGAGGCAACCGGTATCTTGGAATCCGCCATGGCCGCGTCGTGGGCCGCCTTGAGCGACGCAAGAGCCGCCGCAGTATCGCTACTTGCCAGTTGCGCCACACCTAAGGCGAAGTGTGAGTTGGTGTCGGGAACGAGCTCCACGGCTTTCCGCGCGTAAGCGAGGGATTGCTCCGGGTTGTCGGTCGCCCCCTTGACCGCAGCCGCAGCGAAGCTTTGCGCCGCCGCCGCGTGGAATTGCGAACCGATCGTCGGCACCTTATCGAAAGCGGCCGCCGCCGCCGTGAAATCCCCGGCGTCATACGCCGCTACGCCCAACATCTCGCGTAAAGAGTCGTCGCCCGGCGACGAGAGCAGCGCCATCTGCGCTTTGGATCTTGCTTGTGCGTACTGACCGGAGCGGATGAGCGCCGCGACCTGGCTCGCGGCCGGCGACAGCGAGGCACCGGCGAGCGACACGCCGGAGCTTTCGCTCGAGCTTCGTACGACCGTCCGGCCGTTGAATCTCAAGGTGAAATCGTAAAAAGCGACGATCGGCGCGGTTCCCCGGTGAGCCGGCCTGTAGGTCGAACTGTTCGCGATCTCTGTCGCCGCAGCGTTATCGCCCGAGTTCGTCGAGCTGATGATCTTTGTGACCTTGTGCGTCCCGTCGGCGTTGACCTGGACCTGCACGACCACCTTGCCGCTGCCGGCGATCGTCGTCGACGTGGTCCCCTCTTTGATGAGTTTGGCCGGCACGAACTCGGTCGCGTACTGTGCGCGAGCCGGGATCTGCGTCAGGGCCACGATCGTCGCAACGGCGATTGAGAGAGTTCGAACGGATTGATTCATGGCATCACCTCAGCCGGGGTGGTACGAGGCGAATCGTCGGGCGGCCTGCGATGCCGCCGCAGTGCCTCGACCTCTTTTTCCGTCAGCCCTCGAATGTGGCCCGGCGGCAGCGCTCCCAGCTTCAACGGCCCAAATCGAGTACGCGTTAATTCTAACACGGGATGCCCGAGCATTTCGAACATGCGGCGCACTTGGCGATTCCGCCCTTCGTGAATCGTCACGTCCACCACCGAGCGGTTGCGCCGCCCGGCAAGCACGCGGACTCTCGCCCCGGCCGCGCGCGCACCGTCCATCGCAACTCCCTCCATCAGGCGCCGCACGTCGTCGGCAGAAAGCCGCCCCGCGATCGTGGCTCGATAGGTCTTGTCGACGCCGAAACGTGGGTGAAGCAAGCGGTGCGCCAGTTCTCCGTCGTCGGTGAGAAGCAGTATGCCGGTGGTCTCGTAATCGAGCCGGCCAACGGGGAATACCCGCGGACGGTCGACGAGGAAGCCGGCGATGGTGCGGCGGCCCTGGGGGTCGCGCATCGTCGTCACCACGCCGGGCGGTTTGTTGATGATCAGATAGGTCGACGCGACCGGCAACTCGACGGGTACTCCGTCGACCTCGACCCGATCGCTCGCAGCGATGAGGGTCCCGAGCCGTCGCACGGTAGCCCCGTTGATCCGCACGGACCCGGCGGCGATCAAATCGTCGGCTCGCCGGCGCGACGCGACCCCCGCCCGCGCTAAATAACTGTTGAGCCGCATGGCCTCGCCGCCAATTCTAAAACGCGGAAATATTAATGCTTTCCGTTGCCGCCGTCTTCGTAGCCGCGGTTCATCGAGAGCGCTTCCTTAGTGACCGTCTGCAAGAACTCTTCGTTGGTACGCGTCTGCGCCATCTTGTCGAGGATGATCTCAGTGATGTCGCCGGTATTGAGTACGGCCGTCGCGCGGCGGAGCATCCAAATCTTACGCATCTCGTCGGGCGTGAGCAACAGCTCTTCGTGCCGCGTTCCGGAGCGCTTGATGTCGATCGCCGGGAAGACGCGAGACTCCGCAAGCTTGCGAGTGAGATCGATCTCCATATTTCCGGTGCCCTTGAACTCTTCGAAGATCACGTCGTCCATTTTTGAGCCGGTCTCGATCAGCGCGGTTGCGATGATCGTGAGCGAACCGCCCTCTTCGATCTTACGCGCGGCACCGAAGAACCGCTTGGGCTTGTGGAGCGAGGCCGTATCGAGGCCTCCCGAAAGGGTGCGGCCCGAACTCGCGACGACCTGATTGTAGGCTCGCGCGAGACGGGTGATCGAATCGAGGAGAATAACGACGTCTTTTCCGTGCTCGACGAGGCGCTTGGCGCGCTCCATCGTTAGTTCGGCAACGGCCGTGTGGTTCTCGGGATGCTCGTCGAACGTCGAGGCGACGACGTCGCCGTCGATCGTGCGCTGCATGTCGGTGACCTCTTCCGGACGCTCGTCGACGAGCAGCGCGATGATGTGGGCGTCGGGATGGTTGATCGAAATTGAGTTGGCGATGTTCTTGAGCAGCGTCGTCTTGCCGGCTTTTGGCGGCGAAACGATCAGAGCGCGCTGGCCCTTGCCGATTGGGCAGAAAAGATCGATGACGCGCGTGGAGAGCTGCGTCGAGCGCACTTCGAGTCTAAAGCGCTCTTGCGGATAGATGGGCGTTCCCTTTTCGAAGATCCGCCGGCCCTTGATGGCCTCCGGATCGAGATCGTTGACTTTATCGACGCGAATCAATCCGAAATATTTTTCACTCTCCTTCGGCCGGCGCGCTTGGCCTTCGACCATGTCTCCGCGCCGTAGCTCGAAGCGGCGAATCTGCGATTGACTGACGTAGATGTCGTCGTTGCCGATGTAGTAGCCCGCGCGGCGTAAGAAGCCGTAGCCCTCCGGCAGCACGTCGAGAATGCCGCTGGCAACCTCGATACCGGATCGTGCGATCTGCCCTTGCACCAGCAGCGCGACGATCTCGTCCTTCTTGAGCTTCGCGGGCGTCAGAAGCTCGACTTCCAGCTCCTTCGCAATCTCAATCAACTCGGTCTTCGTCTTTTCGGAGAGCTGAGCGGCCGTCAGCATCGGCGGCACTTCGATCTGCTGCGGGAGCTGATCTTGGAACGTGCCGGGATGTTGGCCAAAATGGTGGCGACGGCGAGGGCGGCGGCGCCGGGCTCCGCCTTGTGGGGGCCGCGAATCGTTATTTAGCCGATGCTCGATGTTGGGACGGTGTTCGGTTTGCAGAAGAGTTCTCTCTTATGGAATCGCGCACGCCAAACTTCGAGATCGACGGAGAGGCTGCCGTCGCAATCAGATCGGTGGCGTGAGCGGTGAGGGTGTCAAGATGTCGCGGCTGTCAACAGATGACCGCTACGCGACGCTCACACTATAGCATAAGCCCCCGGCGGCGTTCAAGCCGGGCTCAGGCGAGCCGGTCCGCTCACGTAGGGGCTTCCAGCAAGGTAGAATCGCAGGCGATGATCCGCCGCTCGGGTTATCCCGATGCGCGGGCTGCGGCGCACGCGGGCCGGAACCCAGTCGTCACGCGCCAGCCAAAGGACGGGGTTTGAGAAGAGATCGATGCCGTCGAAGGACCGATCGATGGCGAGCGCGCCACAGAGGCGGCCCGGGCCGCGACAAAGATCGCGCGCTCCCTCGACGCCTCGCCGGCGCGCCATGAGCGTGAGCCCTTCGATCGGCTCGAGGGCGCGCACGAGCACGCCCGCGCCTGTTCCCTCGGGCTCGCTCGAAAGATTAAAGCAAAACGAGGTGCCATAAATTTGGTAAACGTAGGCACGATGCGGCGGTCCAAAGAGCGTCGCGTTTCGCAAGCTCTTACCAGTAAAGGCATGACACGCCGGATCGTTGGGAAGGTAGGCTTCGGTCTCGACGATTCGGCCTGCAGTCGTCCCATCTTCGCCGGCACGCACGAGAATGCAGCCGATCAAGGCTTTTGCGAGCCCTTTCGTCTCGACCGGCAAAACGCCCGAGTCGAGGCGGAGAACATTCACGCCGCAACGTTCAGCGCTACCTCCGCTCCTGCCCTTTGCATCAGCTCGTCGGTCGCTCCGACGCCGATCTCGACATCGTGGAATGCGTTGAGCGCACAACGCAAACGAACGTACGGAAGCGCGAGCGCTTCCGGCAAGTCGCGTCGAGTCGTCACGTCTTCGACGAACCGACGGTCCGGCATCACAAAACGCGCGCTCGTCACTCCACGTTTGCGGAGCGCGCGTGCCACCGTCACCAGCGCCGCATAGGCGATCGCGCGCTCCACGAGCGCGCCTCGGCGCACGATTCGGAACGGAAGCCTCACGACCTCGCGACCCTCGGCCTCGCTCAGAGCGGCATACGCAACGCCGCTGCCGGCCGGCCCGGCGGCGTATCCGACTGCTACCTCGAGAACCTCATCGCCACGCCTTCGCATTGCATTAACCTTACCCCCATTTTATGCGAACATATGTTCGAGGTCAAGCAATTCGGGCCGGGCGGATCAGGCTTTCATAGAGCGCGAGAGTGCGATCGACCTGATCCTGGATCGAGAACCGTTTCGCGGCTTGCCGCGCGACGGCAGCTCGGGCCGGGTCGGGGCCGCTCCCGACAAGACCGAAGGCATCCGCGAACGCTTGCGCCGTCGCTGGTACGAGCAGACCGGCGGAGCCGACGACGTCCCGGTTTTGGGGTGCGTCGGCGGCGATGACGGCCGTCCCGGCGGCGAGCGCCTCGGCCTGTACGATGCCTTGGGTCTCGGTCGTGCTCGCCATCACGAACGCGTCGGCGCTTGCATAGAGATCGGGCAGATCTTGGCGTGAGACGAAGCCCAGGAAACGGCTCTGCTCGAAGACGCCGGCCGCGCGCGCGAACTGCTCCAACTCGGCACGCAGCGGTCCGTCGCCGGCGACGACCAGCTTCAACGAAGGATCGTTCGCGCGTGCAAGGGCTTCAAAAAGCAGCTCGAGGTTCTTCTCCTTCGCCAGCCGCCCGACGCAGAGTAGAACGCGATCGCCCGTTCGCGCGCCGATTCGTTCCCGTACGTCACCCCTGCGACGGCCTGCGCCAAACAGCGCAACGTCGATCCCGGTCGGCACCGTCTCGATCCTCACGGTAACGCCGAGCTCTCGGAGACGCGCCGCCATCGCGGGTGTCGGAGCGATGACGGCGTCGGCCAGATTCGCGAAGGTGCGGGTGAGCCGGCTGGCTGCAAAGCGCGTTGCATTGGCTTCGAAGGGCACGTAGTGAGCGTAGGCCTCGAGCTGCGTATGATAAGTGTAGACCAATGGCATCCCATAGCGGCGCGCGCAGCGCATGCCCATCCAGCCGGTGACGAACGGCGAGTGCGCGTGTATGACCGAAAGACCCTTGATCACTGCGTTGACGCGCCGGCTCACCAGCGGAAGCGTCAAGCGGTAGGGCGTGCGCACGGGGAGTGGGAGCGAGGGAATCCGATGGACGTCGACCTCGGACCGGGCCGTGCCGGGCATGCTCGGCGCAAAGCAAAAAACTTCGTGCCCCCGGGCCTGCAAACCCGAAGCCAAGCCTTCGACCGACGCCACGACGCCGTTGATGACGGGGCGATAAATCTCGGTAAATAGCCCAACGCGCAGTGGCTGCATCGCGGGCTTTCTTCGCTTCGGCATTCGGGCACGCCCCGCGGAAGCCGAAAGCGCTTCCGAAGCGTATAAGCAAGCAGGGGTCACCTCGCAATTGCGACTTTTGTCATACTTTTGCTTCGAAAGACGCGTGCTATAGTGCCCGGGTCAGAGCCCGGCCTGCCGGTACGCACAGCAAGCCGGCTCAAAATGTACAGGCGTTTTCCGTCGGATCCGTTGCCTAAGCGGCCGCGTGCGCCGCTTCAGAAGAACGCCGAACCGCGTGCATCGTCCGCTCCCGCTGCGGGGTGTCGAGCGCAGACCTTGGACGCGATTTGGGACAAGAAAGGAACTTCGGATTGATAGGACGCGTGATCTACGCCGCTTTTCTCGTTGTTGGTCTGGCGGTCACTCCAGTCTGGGCGGCCCCAACGGGTTCGCAAACCACAGCTACCGGCGTAACGTACAGCAACGGCGTCATCAGGTGGGAACGCCTGGAGCGTCGCCGGCTTCAACCGAAGACCGTAACTCGTCTGTCTCTTCTGTTGCTTCCGGGCAGCTCGAAGCTCATCGCTCGGGGCCGGCCCGGGTTGGCTGAAGTACGAGTCCAATATGCCCAGCGGGACGGAGGACCGGTTCACCAGCGGATCGTGTTCACAACGGTGATCCGCAAAGCCGAATCCCGAATCGTCGCGCAAGGAATCGGCCCAAGCACGCTCGCCGCTTTTGAAGCACGCGGCATGACCCAAATGGTCTCGGTCGCTCGCGGCGCGATTCGGATGATGGCGACGGCCTACACCGCCGGTAGCGCAGGCGGCGACGGCATGACGGCCAGCGGAAGACGCGCCGGCTACGGAATCGTGGCCGTTGACCCACGCATAATCCCCCTGGGAACGCGCCTGTATATCCCGGGCTACGGAATGGCGATCGCTGGAGATACGGGCGGCGCTATCGTTGGAAATCGAATCGATCTCGGCTTCGACTCGCTTCGTGGGGCCATGCTCTTCGGCCGCCGCGACGTCACCGTCTACCGGCTGTAGTAGCGTAGAATAGAGGGGTGTCGAGCCCCCGTGCTCTGCTGGCGAAGGCGGGCCTCCGCCCCAAAAAGCGCTTCGGTCAGAACTTTCTCGTCAACGCTTCGATTGCAGGCCGCATCGCTCGTTTGGCGCTCGACGGCGCTCCGCCACAGCTTCGCACGCTTGAGATCGGTGCCGGTACCGGCGCACTGACGCGCGCGCTTCTGGACGAGGGCGCGCAGCTTACCGCAATCGAGATCGACCCGGAGCTCGTGGCCGTACTTCGCTCGCGCGAGGATGTAGCCGCGGCGCAAATCGTCTTGGCCGATGCTCTGGCCTTCGATTACCGCAGTTGGTCGGGGGGAAAGCCCTGGCGCGTCGCGGGCAATCTTCCTTATAACATCGCGACTCCGCTGATGCTGCGGCTGATCGAAATGCCGTCGGGGCCCGACTCGCTAACGGTTATGGTGCAGAAAGACGTCGCCGAGCGTTTTGTGGCCTCACCCGGTACGGCGGCTTACGGAAGCCTTTCGGTAGCCGTCGGGTATGCGATGGAGGCAGAGCTGCTTTTCTCGGTCGGACCGCAGTCATTTTTTCCGGCGCCGAAAGTGCACTCCAGCGTCGTTCGGCTGGTGCGCCGAGCCGAGCCGGCCGTCGCCGTACGCGACCTCGACCTATTTTGGAAGGTCGTGCGCGGCGCGTTCGCGTACCGGCGCAAGACCGCGCGGCGACTGCGCGAGCGTTATCGTTGTGCAACCTTTCTTCGGAGCTTCGTGGTGAACGACTCGACCTCGGCGACTTCGCCCGTCTGGCCGACGCGCTGGCCAAAGGATAGCTTCAAGGGCTTCTGGACGTGGCTGCTGGCCGGCTTTATCGCCGTCCTCTTCGTCGCGCTTTTCGTATTTTCGCAAACCACCAAGACCCCCACCAACATCGACCCGCTCGAGTTCGACCTGCTCATCGGCTTTCAGTTCGTGGTGGAGGGCGTTTTAGTTGCGATCGTGATCGCCGCGATGCCCGCCCTTTCGAAGTTCAGCCTGCGAGAGCTGGGATTTCGCGTGCCGACCTGGTCGAACTTGGGAATCGCGCTTCTGGGAGCGATCGCAATGTTTATCGTCGCAAACGGCAGCGCCACGCTGATCGACCGTTTGGCGCACAGCCAGCATCAGCAAGACATCATCGAGATATTCAAAGGGCTGCACAACACCACGACGATCGAAATCTTTGCTGCTTTTGCGATACTCTTCGCACCCTTTGCCGAAGAGACGTTTTTCAGGCTGCTCTTCTTCAATCTCGGCTTGCGTTACGGCGGCTTCTGGGGTGGCGCCATCCTCAGCGGCGCGCTCTTTGGGATCGCGCACGGTGATTTATTCGCGGCGGTTCCGCTGGCCCTGGGCGGCATCGTCTTATGCGCAGTCTATTACCGCACGGGAAACATTTTCGCATCGATGCTATCCCACGCGCTCTTCAACTCGTTCTCGATCGTCGCGCTCTTACTAATTCCTAAAGCCGTTTAAACGAGTTCCGACACCGCGTCGAGCACCGGCTCCGCGCCGATCGTCACGGTGTCCAGGTAGCACAACCGATGGCGCAGCGACGTCGGTTTGCTCGTCGTCGCAACGCGGCGGTCGAATCCGCGATCGCGCACGTAGCGCCCGACGATGTGAATGGCGCTGGGATTGGGCTCGTCGTACCAGTCGGGATGGTGCGCGACCCAGAGCCCGACAACCGGCACACTGCCGCGCGCCAGCATAAAGTGGAGCGGTCCGGCCGGAACGCCGACGAAAAGATCGGTGCGGGTGGCCAAGGCCCGCAAGAGCCGCGCGAACGGCTCGCCGGCGTCCGCGAAGAGGCTGCGAAACCCGACGACGTTGTCTCCGAGGTCTTCGTCCTCCATCGAGATGACGATCCAATCGGAAGCGCGCCGTCGTAAAGCAACGATAAAGGCCCGAACCTCGCTTCCGTCCCCCCAGTTCTTGCGGGCCGCGGTTATACCGGCTCGCGAGATAACGCAAAGCCGCTTCCCCTTTGGAAGCACGCGTGCCAACCGCTCGTCAAAGCGTCGTTGCGTCGCCTCCGGTGCCGTAAAGTCGACCGCCGATCGAAGCGGCTGCGAGAGATCGAAACTTGCAAGCCGCTCGGGCCGCACGAGAACCCGGGCCAGATTGCGGGCTTTGGTGTGGAACGGATAGGCCGTGCGCCCCTCCGTTTCCGGATAGTCGGTCCACAGCAGCGAGTCGGGCGCGAAGTCCGAAACGGCCTGCGACAGCGGAAACGGGATTTTCAGCTGGACGTCCTTGCCGCTGCACTGGCGTAAAGTTAGGCCGAGATGCGTCGCGCCAAGCTCGGCGCCGTCCCCGGGCGCGCGCACGCCACTGAAAAGCGCGCGCACGAGCGGGCTCCCCTCCAGCATGCTGACGTAATCGTCGCCGAAGCGTGCGATCGCATACGCGTTCGAATCGTCGAGCAACGGCGCGACGTACCCAAAATGGACCCAATCGCCCAGCCCGTGCGGCCAATAGATGAGGACGCGTCGCTCGCGCAGCGCGGCAAAGCGTCCGCGATCCTCGCGCATGGCGCGGATCGGACCGTACGTCGAGATCGTCATGGCCTTACCGGCACCCCGCCGCAGAGACGCGCCGGCGCGTGCCCCCGGAGGCTTGAAAAGAACGCACCGGCGTTCGTGTCGTAGGCCGGGCATCCGGCGAACCTCGGATCCGGCCGTGGATCGAGACGGACGTTTGGATTGGCCGCGGCGACGGCCCACACGCCCTCATCGCGACGCCGCAGGAACGCCGGCCCTCCGCTATCGCGCAACGCGACCGCGCGAGCGTAAGCGTTCCAGTCGACGATGTACGGCCAGCGTCCCGGACGCAGCACCGTGTCGTTGAACAGCAGCGCTACCACCAGAGCGCACGGCACCATCGCCCGCGCGAATCCGGGAACGCGTCGCAGCCCGAAGGCCGCGGCGATTGCGGCGGAGGCCAGCAACGGCGCCACATAATGCGATCCGAGCCGGCTCGGCTCGTAGTTCCATGGTTGCATGAAAACGATTTCGGCCAGAAGCGGCGCGCCGAGCAGCAACCAACGGCCGATCGCGAACGGAGCGAACGCGAAGGGTGCGGCGAGAAGCGCGATGAGGCTGAGCTTACCCGCGACGTCGAAAACTGCCAATCCATACGGCGGAACGTTCGGATGCACGCCGCCGAGATGCTCGACCGCCCAGAAAGCCGCTCCGATCGACGTTGCAACGAGAACGAGCCCAAGGCCGATCCGTCGATCCCACGACAGAGCGCACGCCACTGCGAACCATAGTACGAAGAGAATCTCGTCCTCTTTGAGTCCGGCCAGCAGCGCACCGGCCACGAGCGTCGGCCAGAGCAGGCGTTTTCGCGCGAAAAGAACTCCCCACGAGGCCAGAACTGGTACGAAGACGTTCTCGGAGAAGTTATCGTAGGTGAGTCCCTGTGCCGCCGGCGACAAGAGATAGGCAACCCCCAGCAGGTTCGCGGCTCGCGCGACAACTCCAATCTCGCGAGCTAGAAGTACCAGCGGTATCGCCGCGGCCCCAACTGCGAGTACCTGAACCACGATTAACGTCTCCGCGCGTGGAAACAACGCGAGCAGCGGCACGAGCGCAACGAGCGCCCACGAGTCGTGGACCGCAAAATGCGGCTTCCACTCCCCAAAGTTCCACGACGAGCCGTGCTGCAGGTTGACGAACGTCTGCAGGTACGTCCCGAGATCGGCACCGTAACGCAACGCATACAGCTTGTTCAAATCCAGCGCGATGTAGACCACAGCGTAGATGGCGACGGCGACGTACGTCGTTCTCACCCTAGGTCTCGCGTTTCTCTCGGTAGACCCGCGCAACGATGTCGCGCAAACGTCGCACGAACTGCGGGGGCGCGAACTTTTCCGCATGCGCGCGCAAGCGTTGCGCGTCAAAACGAGAGGCGTCGAACGTTCGTAGCACCGCTGCGAGCGATTCGGCTTCCGGCGCGTCGAAGAAGATCCCGGTTTCACTTTCGACGATGGTTTCGAGCGCGCCGCCGCCTCGGTAGGCGATGGTGGGGCGTCCCGCGGCCGCCGCCTCGAGCGGAACGAGACCGAAGTCTTCTTCACCGGGAAGGATCGCCGCGCGCGCGTTGCCCAGCAACTCGTTGAGCTCCAGATCCGGAACGTAACCGACCAACGTCGCGGTCGTGCCGCGCGCGAGCTTTTTCAACGACGCTTCGGCTGGGCCCGTGCCGGCGATTACGAGCTTGACGCCGGCGAGGGCGGCGGCACGGATTGCCAGCTCGATGCGCTTGTAGGGCAGCAACCGTGACGCGATCAGAAAGTAGTCGCCTTCGCCGCTTCCGACGGTGAAGCGATCGACGTCGACGGGACAATGCAGAACGTGGTCCCACGCAACCAGCCGGTCGACGAGCCGGCGCACGAGGGGCGTTCGCGTCATCCCGGCGACGTACTCCTCGTAGGCAAACGCAAAACGGCTAACGGTGTTGACGTAGCAGACGTGGATCGAGCTGCTTGGAAAGCGCACGCCCTTTGCCCACGACGTCGTCGAGCTTACGATCGCGTCGTAACCGGAAAGGTCGAACCTTTCGAATGCGCGCGGATAGAACGGAGCCAGCGCGCGAAAGTAGCGGTTAGCCAAGGGAATTCGCGCGAGATACGACCGGCGCACCCGCGCGGCGGGAAAGTCATTGCCCGCGATGCCTTCGTCGTAGAGCGCCGTATAGATCGGCGCCTCAGGCCACGCCCGCACAATATGCGCGAAGACTCGTTCCGCGCCCCCCCGCTGATTTAGATAATCGTGAACGAGGGCAACGTTCATTAATTAAACGAGGCCTGATTCAGTTCAGGCCTAGGCGCCGAAAGGCGCCTAATCCTGAAGGTTCGTGCCGCGAGGGAGAACGAGTGCAATCGTCGGGTTGCCGAGATAGGTGCGCGCGGCGCGCTGCACGTCGGCCGGCGTCGTCGCGGAGATCGCCGCCAGGGCGTGGTTGATGAAGTCCGGCGAGGTGCTCTCGCGCGAAAAAACCGCGGCAAGCCAGGTTCGCGTTTCGAGCGTCGTCGCACTATCTGCGAAATCGCCGGCCGCCTCGGCTTTGAACTCTTCGATGGATCCTTGCAGGGTGGTCGCGGCAAGCACGTTGACTACCGAGAGCGCCGTCGCGAAAGTCCGGCTGGGATTGCCGATCAGGCCGCCGTTGACGTAGATGACCAAGCTGGAAGGGACGCGATCGTACACGTACACGGCACCCACGGATCGCGACGCAAAGGTCGGCGAGACGACTCCGGGGACCTGCGCGATGTCCGAGATCGTCCGGCGAAGAAACGCAGCGAGAACGAGCATTGGGCCGAAATCTCGATTGTCGACCCTGGGAGCAGGATATTGCGCGATCAGCCACGGCGAGGAAATGTCGCGATGCGCGACGATTTCGCGCGTCGTTCCTCGCAACGCGGCCTCGTGCACGGTAACGGGCAACGTCGTTCCGAGCGGAAGCGCGCCGGCAAGGTCGGAGAGCGTGGCCGTCGAGAGCGCGCCCAGCTGACCGGCAGCGCTAACCAACACACCGCCGCGACGATAGTACGCGCGATAGAACGCCGCGGCATCGGCGGGAAACAGGTCGGCGAGTGAGGCGGGCGTGCCGAGTTCCGGCAGTCCCGCGTTGGCCTGCGCGGACGAGGCCGCGTTGAGCATATCCAACCCGACTTGCAACGCGACTTGCTGGCTGGCAGCAATCTCTTGCGTGAGTGCGACGCGCGCCGCGCGTACCGTCGCCGGAGAGAAATCCGGCGCCGCTATCGCAGCACGCAAGAGGTCGAGGACGGCGGGTGCGTCGGCGGCAAGCGCCTCGACGTAGAAACGAACGTCACCCGGATCCACCGTGAAGCGCACGGAGCCGCCGCGCGCGGCGACTGCATCGTCGAGCGGCATCGCGGGTGTACCGACGGGCGTCTTTATGATTGTCTCCGCGACGAGCGCCGCCAACCCGTTCTGCTTCATGGTCTGGCGATCGAGACCGGCGCGCACGACTAGCGTAACGCCGGTAAGCGAGGCGGCCGAGTCGACCTGTTGGAGGACCGTCGTTCCCGCGACCGTGTCCGTACTCGGCGGTGAGGTCGCCGGGGCGGCGCCCAGCACGGTTACCGGCAGCAGTACGGCGGTTAAGACCGCGGCGGCACGACGCGCAAGACTCACTGCGACGACTCCTTCGCTTGCAAGTTGACCACGACCGGCGTCCCCAAATAGTGTTTTACGATGTCGGCCACATAGGCTGGATCGAGCGAGCGCACCGAACGGCCGTACGTTCCGTCAACGATTCCGGGAGCGTACCCGAGGTCGCCTTCGACGCCATACCAGCCGAGATTGTCGGCCCGTTCTTGCGGCGTCTGCGTATCCGAAGCGACGTGGTAGAGAAACGCTTCCCGAGCCGCGTTGAAGGTACGCGCGTCCATCGGCGTGCGCATCGCCGAGAGCGCGCCGAGCACGCGATCGCGGACTTGGTCGGCGTGATCGCCTCCGATCGTTACGACCATCACGCCGGGATCGTGCAACGTGATGAACTGACCGATGACCAGCGCATCGCTTGCGCTCTGGTCGAGCCCCTTCGTTACGACGCCCGTCTCATCGCGGAACAGGTAATCGGCAATGAAATCCAACGCGGTGGAAGCTTTCTCGTCAGTAATGGGAGGGCCGATCCACGCTAATCCAATCCCGCCGATGAGCCCCGAGGCCGTCGCCGAAGTGGGGGACGCGGCCAGCGTCGAGTCGTACGGCGGATCCATGCGTCCGGGGCCGCCCCCGTCCGTAACTGCCGTTAGGCTTGAAGCGTCGACGTTTCCGCTCAGCGCGAGGATCGAGTTTTCGGAGCGAAAGGCTCGTTTGGCAAAAGCGCCGATCTGCGCGGTGGAAATGCTCGTGATCTCGGCGACGGAAACCGGCAGCGGCGGATAATGAGCCGGGCCGTTTGCGAAGATCTGCTTAAAGAGAAGGTCGTGCAGCGTCGCATCGGCTTCGTAGCGCTGCTGCACGCCGAGAACGGCGGCGTTTGCGCGAGCGGTTTTCACCGCGACGTCGTCGACGGCCGGAGCGTAATACGCGGCGGTGATGGCGGCGACGACGCGACGCGACGAAGATGCTGGGACAACGGTCGCAATGCCGACGATATCCGGATAGACTTCGACGTTCAGTTCGCCGCCGACGCTATGAACGAGCTTGAAAAGTGACTTTCCACTGGCCAGCGGCGCGACCGCAGCGGCGGTCGCCGCAAGCTCGGCGATTCCGGGTGTAGAGTCGTCATAGCCGGCTCCGGGCGCGCGAAACCAAAGCGCGATCGCCGCCGAGGCAACCGTCGTATCCGGATCGATCACATACATGCCGCCGTGCGGCAGCGTGCCGGTTTGCTGCAACGCCGATTCGGCCATGGCATTTGCCGCAGGAAGAGACCACGCAGCAACGAGCGCCGCCGCGAAGAGAAGCGCGCGCAAGCTCACGCGGGTTCCGGAGAAATTTTCGGCGGAAAGCGCGTGGGCTTTTCGGCCCGCTTGGCCTCGTCGGTCGCAGCGCGTTCGCTCTGCCCTTCAGGGGCGGCAGCCACTTCGGCGTTGCGCACTCGGTCGTACGGGCGGTCGTCGAGGATTGCCCTAGCCTCCTCGGCCTCGACCGTTTCGTACTCCAGCAATGACGCAACCATGCGCTCGACTTTGCCCCAATTTTCGTTGAGGATGCGTTTGCCGTTCGCGTAAGACGACTCGATGATCTTGCGCACCTCGGCATCGATCTTGCTGGCCACTTCCTCGGAGTAGTTGCGCTCCTCGCCGATATCGCGGCCGAGGAAGACTTGATGCGCCCCGCGCCCGTACTGGATCGGGCCCAGTTCGCTCATTCCGTATTGCGTGACCATCCGGCGCGCTAGCTCGGTCGCCTTTTCGAAATCGTTGCTCGCGCCCGTGGTCACGTCGCCAAACTCGATTTCTTCGGCGAGCCGTCCACCCAAAGCCATCGTGATCTGCGCGATCAGCTCTTCGCGGGTAACTTGATAGCGGTCGTCTTCCGGAAGCGACCACGTCAAGCCAAGCGCCATCCCTCGCGGAATGATCGTCACCTTGTGGATCGGATCCGACTTGTCGAGCATTCCGCCTACGATGGCGTGCCCCGACTCGTGGTACGCGGCGATGTTCTTGCTCTTTTGCGACATGACGACCGACTTACGCTCGGGCCCCACCATGACGCGGTCGATCGCTTCGTCGCAGTCGATCATCTCGATGACGTTCTTGTCCCGCCGCGCCGCCAGCAACGCGGCCTCATTGAGCAGGTTCTCGAGATCGGCGCCGGAGAAGCCCGGCGTGCGTTTGGCAAGCGTTTCGAGCGAAACTTCGCGGCCCAGCGGTTTGTTGCGCGCGTGAACTTCGAGAATCTTCTCTCTGCCTTTGAAGTCGGCGCGACCGACGACGATTTGACGGTCGAACCGCCCCGGGCGTAACAGCGCCGGGTCGAGGACGTCGGCCCGGTTCGTGGCGGCGATGAGGATGACGCCGGTGTTTTGATCGAACCCGTCCATCTCGACCAAGAGTTGATTGAGCGTTTGCTCGCGCTCGTCGTGGCCGCCGCCCAAGCCCGCGCCGCGTTGACGCCCGACCGCGTCGATCTCGTCGATGAAGACGATGCAGGGTGCGGACTTCTTCGCCTGATCGAAGAGATCGCGCACGCGAGACGCACCAACGCCGACGAACATCTCCACGAAGTCGGAGCCCGATATCGAAAGGAACGGAACGCCCGCCTCTCCCGCGATCGCCCGCGCCAGCAGCGTCTTCCCCGTTCCGGGTGGCCCGAGCAGCAAAACGCCTTTGGGAATCCGCGCGCCCAGCGACTGATACTTCTTGGGATACTTAAGGAAATCGACGATCTCCGCCAACTCCTCCTTAGCCTCGTCGACGCCGGCCACGTCGGCGAAGGTCACTTTCGGACGGTTCTCAGAGAGCATCTTCGCGCGCGAACGACCAAACGAAAGCGCTTGGCTTCCGCCGCTCTGCGCTTGCCGCAAGATGAAGAAGATCAGCAGCATCGTGATCGCGAGCGGTCCGAGCGTCATCAGGCTCGAGAGGAGCCCCGCGTTCGATTGCTGCTCGAAGCTGATCGCTCCGCTCTTTACCTTGCGATAGACTTCGTCGACGAATGTCTGATCGAGGTTCGGAACCGCGACGGAATACTTGGTGCCGTTGGCGAGGTCGCCGATGGCGCTCAGCCCGGTGGCGTGAAACGATTGAACCTGACCTGCCTCGAGCTTCTGATAAAAGGCGCCATAGTCAAGACGGGTCTCTCCCTCGCTCGGCGCAACGAAGCGCTCGACGACGATAAAGACCGCGATGACCGCCAGGATGATGAGGACGATGGACCTGAGATGTTTGTTCACGTTGACGTTAGACCGTTTGACCCTCTCGAAGCTCGGCTGGGTATGGAATATTGTGGTAGATTCCTGATAGTTCAAACCGTAACCTATTGCGAAAGGCTTCGGCATAGGCAGGTCCCCGGCGGTTACCTCGTAGTTATGATACCCGCAATGGAGCCGCCCTCGACTCTCAGCCCAATCCCAGGCTTCATGAAGTAAGTGCCGCTTCGGCCGCTTTCGAGGGCTCGAACCGCGGCTTCGACGTGGGCGAAATCGAGGTCGCGGAGGTCGTCGTCGGCCGCAAAGCGCTCTCTGACCGATCGGCGAAGACGGGCCCGCGCGCTCCCCAGATGCTCCTCGGCGATTACTTCGGCCGCGCGCGCGACGGCTCGATCCAGTGCCGGGAAGAGGGGCCGCAGGTTCGAAAGCGCTTCGCGAACGGCGTTCCGTCGCCTCCCGGAATCGGAGTTCGTCGGGTCGACCGCGTAGGGCAGCGCTCGGGTGTGGCAGTAGGCGCGAAGCGACTCGGGTGCAACGCCCAAGAGCGGCCGAGCGAGATCCAAGCCCGGGTCGAGCGCGCGGCGCGCCGGCATTCCGCTCAAGCCCGCCAATCCCGAGCCCCGCAGCAGTGCTAAGAACACGGTCTCGGTTTGATCTTCCGCGTGGTGAGCGGTCGCAATAACGGAGCAGCGCATTGAGTTTGCGGTTTTCGCAAGCGCCCGGTAGCGCGCCAGCCGAAGACGCGCTTCGTCTTCGGTTCGCCTTTGGAGCGCGACGATCCGAAGTGAGACTCCGAGTGCAGCGGCCAATTGCAGCACGATGCACTCGTCTTGCCAGGCCGAGTTTCGCACGCGGTGATTGACGTGCGCGATGGAGATCTCCACTCCGATCCGAGAAGCCATGGAATGCAGTGCTGCCGCAAGCGCAACTGAATCGGGGCCGCCGCTGCACGCGACTAGGACGCGTTCGCCTTCGCGCAGCACGCCGGCGCGTTCGATCGCCGCTTCGACTTCGCGTTCGGGCCGAGCGCCTCTCACGACCGGCGCACGTGCGCGGCGATTTCCCGTTCGACGTCGCGCTTCGCCGCGTCGGCACGCTTGTCCCAAAGCTTCTTGCCGCGCGCCACGCCCAGTTGGAGCTTCGCCATGCCGCGCGTGAAATAAAGCCGCAGCGGCACGATCGTGAGTCCTTTTTCGCCAATGCGGCTTTGCAGGCGTGCAATCTCTTCCTTATGCAGCAACAACTTGCGCGGCCGGTTGGGCTCCGTGTTCGAAAAACTTCCCTGTTTATATGGCGGGATGTGCATCCCGACCAGCCACGCCTCGCCGTCGCGGATTCGCGCGTAAGCTTCACTTAAACTGACCCCGCCGCCGCGAATCGATTTCACCTCCGTTCCGGTCAAGACCAACCCCGCTTCGAGCGACTCGAGGATGTGGTACTCGAAGCGCGCGCGGCGGTTCTCGACGATCATTCCGTGGGAACCTCGGACGCTGTCAACGGATTGCGCCGGTCGTTGGCGGCGTCGAGCTTGCCGCGCGAAACAAAACGCCCTTCGGCTTGCGCCAGCAAATTCTCGGCGGCGTCGAAGATGCCGGCCTCTACGCCGAGTACGCGGTGCCGCTGCCAGGCGACGCGTCCGCGCACTTCGATCGGCTCTCCGAGCGGAACCGGCCGGCGAAAGCGCACGTTGATCGCTGCGGTGACGCCGCGGTGCCCGGCGAATCCGGCAGCATGAGCCATCGCCTCGTCCAGCAGCGCCATCACGATGCCTCCATGAGCGATACCGCGCCAGCCTTGGTACTGCGGCCCCAACGTGCATCGAGCGCGGACGCCGCCGAAGCCCTCTGCAAGACCGAAGTGCACGTGCATGCCGATGGGATTCTCCGGACCGCACGCAAAGCAGTTGCCGTCGTCAAACGGAACGTCGTTCGAGGCCATTAGCGTCCCAAAGCCAAGCGATCCGCGAGATAGGCGGGCAGGCCCGCCGCGTGCATCTTGCGCGCGACCTCGTCGATGGCATAGCTGTAGCGGATCCACTCGACGCGGCGCCGCTCCGAATCGTAGAGCACGAACGACGGATCGGGATTGAGGTCGCGCGGCTGACCGACGCTGCCCACGTCGACGATGTACCGTTTGCCGGCTTCGAGCACCAGCTCGCCGCCATGCTGCATATGCTTGTGACCGATGGCGCCGGCCTCATCGCACGACCAATACTCGGCGATGTGCGTGTGGCCGACGAAGACCAGCGGCGCGTCGGTGCGTTCGAAGGCGGCCGCGGCCGCGGCTTTATCGAGAATGTAGTCGAAATACCGCACCGGGGCGCCGTGAACGAGCAAGAAGTCGGGAAAGCGAAGCTCGTAGGGAAGCGTGTTGAGCCACGCGCGGCTCGGCTCGTCGAGAACGCTTTGAGTCCAGCGGATAGCGGTGCGCGCGGCGCTGTTGAAACTATCGACGCCGAAGTTCTCGAGCGCGGCGAGATCGTGATTGCCCAGCACCGCATGCCGGCAGCGTTCGCGCAAGATCGCGACGCATTCGTTGGGATTGGGTCCATAGCCCACGACATCGCCAAGTGCGACGAGGGCATCGGAGGGTTGCGTCGCTGCAAGCGCCCGCTCGAGCGATTCGAGGTTGCCGTGAACGTCCGAGACGATCGCGTATCTCACGGCGTGTCCTGCAAAACGGCATGCAACGCCTGGGCGAAGGCTCGCCGCATCGGTTCGGTTCCCGCGCTCACGCGAATGTAAGAATCCAGCGGCGGCGCGCCGGGTTTACGTACCCAAACTCCGCGCAAGAGCAGCTCGTTCATCACGCACGTGGCCCGCGGGGCGCTCTCCATGCCGAGGCAGACGAAGTTGGTACGCGACTCGATGCTAGGGGCGCCGAGTTCGCGCGCGAGCCCGTAGTACGCCTCGCGCGCGCGGGCCGTCTCGGCGGCGACGTGCTGGGTAAATGCGTCGTCCTGCAGCGATGCAAGCGCGCCAATCTGCGCGTTTCGGTTGATTCCGTAGTGCAACCGAATCTTCGCAAAGGTCCGGATATTGCTTTCCGTTGAGAGCGCGTAGCCGATTCGGGCTCCCGCCATTCCGTACGCCTTCGAAAACGTGCGCAGACGGATGAGCCGGTCTTCGAACGCCGGCGGCAACAGCTCGGCTTCGTCCACGAAATCGGCATAGGCTTCGTCGAGCAGCAGCAGGCTGTCGTGCGGCAAGGCGTCGTAGAAACGCTGCATCTCGTCGCGCGATACGAAGTGCCCGCTGGGATTGTCGGGATTCGCGAAATAGACGATGCGTGGAAGCTCTCGCCGCGCGGTGGCCACCAGTTCCTCGAGATCGGGGCTGCCGTCATTGCGGTATGATGCGTAGACCGGCGTGCCGCCGTAACCCATGACGTGGTACAAGAAAGTCGGATACGTGCCGCGAGCCATCAGTGCGGGCTCGCCGGGCGCGACGAACGCGCGCACCGCCAAGCCCATCAAATCGTCGATCCCGGCCCCTACGACGATCTGCGACGCCGTGCAGCCGTGTTTTCCCGCGAGGGCGTCTCGCAGGTCGAGCGACTCAGGATCGCCGTACCACGAAAGCCGCGGCAGTTCCGCAGTCATCGCGGCCACTGCTTTCGGCGAAGGTCCGAACGCACTTTCGTTGGCTCCCAAGCGAACTAGCTCGCGCTGGCCGGTTTCGCGCATCAGCTGCTCGGGACCAATGAACGGCGTCGTCGCGGGAAGACCTTCGACGGCGGGCGTCGGTCGAATCACGGTGAGAGTCAACCCCCTAGAAAGCGATGCACGGTCACGAGCTTGCCGGCGGGCCACTCTTCGTCACGCTCACCCATAACGATGTAGCCGTCGGCGCGCGCCGCCAAGCTCACCGAAAACGAGCGTAAGGCAAGGGGTTGCGCGAGGGGCACTTCTCCGTGGCGTCGCAGGCTGACCGGAACGTACCACGTCCAGCCCGCACGGCTGTGGGCCGGCCCCTCCAAGCGTGCCTGCACCGTCGCCGGCTCGATCGGGGCGCCCGTGAGGGCCGCGACAATGGGCGACGCAACCGCTTCGAGCATGAACAACGCCGACGTGGGGTTTCCCGGCAAGCCCAGAACCGGCTTGCCTCCGTCGGCGCCCAAGAGCGTCGGCTTACCGGGCTTGACCCGCAAACCATGCACGATCACTCCGGGCTTCGCTGTCTGCGCAACGGCATGCGGCAGGCGATCGCGCTCGCCCACCGACGACCCGCCGGTCACCACGACGCCGTCGCACTCCGCGAGCGCGCGCGCCAGTCCCGATTCAAACGCCTCCGCCTCGTCTCGCAACGTCGGATAGTGGCGCGCAACGGCGCCCATCGCTCGCAGTGAACCCGCGACCGCGTAACGGTTCGAATCGCGAATTTCTCCGAGGCGCGGCTGCGCCTGCGGTTCGACGAGTTCGTCTCCACTCGACAGCACCGCGATCGTCGGACGGCGGTAGACCAAAACCTGGGTAACTCCAAGCGTCGCGAGGACACCGGCTTGGCCTGCGCGGATGCGGCGCCCGGGCTGCAAAATCGTCTCGCCGCGCCGCATGTCGGCGCCGCACTGTGCGACGTTTGACCCAGGATCGATCGAGGCGTCGACGCGAAGCCGGCTTCCGTCGACGCGCACGTCTTCAATCGGCACGACCGCATCGGCGCCGGGCGGAAGAAGGCCACCCGTGGGAATCGACATCGCCGTTGCCGGCGTCAGCGCGCTCGTGGTAGCCGCGCCCATCACCACGCCGGCGACGATCTTGAAATCACCGGGCGCGAACTGCGACTGCAGCGCAAAACCGTCCATCAGCGAACGCGCGGCATTTGGATAATCATCGCCGGCGACGACGTTCTGCGCTAGGACGCGCCCAAACGAGTCGTCCAGCGGCACCATCTCGGTTCCTGGTGGTGCAAGCCGTGCGCGCGCGAAAAATGCCACGATCGCCTGTTGCGGCGCGAGCAGCGTTTCGGCTACAAATCCAACCGTTGGTAGGACTGGATTTACAGACTGGTTAATGGCGCGCTTCTCCATGCTCGATATTGCTCTGGTTCGACGCGATCCCGACCGCGTGCGACGCTCACTCGCTCGCCGCGGAGCCGATCCGTCGATCGTCGACGAGTTTCTGCGCTGTGACGAGGAGTACCGCTCGGCGCTGACTGCAGCAGAAAAGGCGAAGGCAGAAAAGAACCGCCTTTCGGCGACGATCGGCCAGGCAGACGATAAAGCCGCCGCGGCGCGCGAGGCGCGGCCGCAGATCGATGCGCTCTCCACCGAGATCGCTGCACTGGAAGAACGAGCTCGCGCGCTGTCAACCTCCGGTGAAAGCTCGCCGCTGCGAGCGCTCCTCGAACAGACGCCGAATCTTCTCGACGACTCCGTCCCCGACGGCTCCGACGAAGCGTCCAACGTCGAGCTTCGACACTGGGGAACGCCCCGCGACTTCGACTTCCCCGCAAAACCACACTGGGAGATCGGCGAACGGCTCGGCATTCTGGATTTTACGCGAGCCGCAAAACTCTCGGGCAGCCGGTTCGCCGTGCTGACCGGCGCCGGCGCGCGCCTGTCGCGGGCGCTCGCAGCGTTCTTTCTCGATCGCGCGCGCGAGCGGGGCTATCTCGAGATCGCGCCGCCATTGCTCGTCTCGCGCGCAACGATGTGGTCGACCGGCCAGTTGAGCAAATTCGCCGACGCAATGTTTGAGGATCGCGATGCCGGCCTGTTCATGATTCCGACGGCGGAGGTTCCGCTGACGGCGCTGCGCGGCGACGAGATTCTGGAGTTCTCGGAGTTGCCGCAGAAGTACGTCGCACACACACCGTGCTTTCGAAAAGAGGCCGGTGCGGCGGGTAAAGATACCCGCGGGCTGATGCGGCAGCATCAGTTCGAGAAGGTCGAGCTCGTCTGGCTGACGGCGCCCGAAGCCTCCTTTGAAGCACTCGAGAAGCTAACGGGCGACGCCGAAGCGCTGCTCGCGGACCTCGAGCTGCCGCACCGCGTCGTCGCGCTTTGTGCCGGCGATATCGGCTTCAACGCGGCCAAGACATACGATATCGAGGTCTGGGTTCCGAGCAACAACGCCTATCGTGAGATTAGCTCGTGCTCGAACTGCACGGATTTCCAAGCGCGCCGCGCTTCGATACGCTTCCGGCGCGAGCCCGGCGCGAAACCGGAGTTCGTGCATACGCTCAACGGCTCGGCCTTGGCCATCGGCCGAACGCTCATCGCAATTCTAGAAAACTATCAGCAGCGCGACGGGACGGTTACGGTGCCTGAGGTGCTCCGGCCATACGCCGGTTTCGATCGAATTCCGGCTTAAGAGACGTCGCGGATAAGTTCCAAAAGAACTTCGCGATCGAGGTATCGGATGTGCCCGTGCTCGCGGCGTAACGCGTCGCGCGACTCGAGCTCCGCGATCGCGCGAGCGGCCACTTCCTTCACGGTACCGCCGGAGGCCGCGATCTGCGATTGCGTAACGGTCGACAGCGACGTGGCAGCCGGCACGAGCCCGCGCTCGTGCATCGCATACGGAAGCAGCACCTTCGCGATACGGCCGAGAATCGGAAGCGATCCTTGCACGCTGAGCGCATCTGCGAGCAGGCGAACCCGCTGCGCCAAAACGATGCCCAGCGCATTGGTCAGTGGCGGATAGACGGCTGCGACGCGTGACACGGCGTCCCACGGCAGCTTGAGGACGTGCGCGGACTTCGAGAAGACGGCGATGCGCGCCATCTTCAGACCGCGATCGAAATACTCGGCAACGCCAAAGACTTCGTATGGGAAAATTTCGTAGAGGATGCGCTCGCGTTCGCGGCCGCCCCCGTTGGCACGCGCCACGATGCCCTCGGTCACCACGCCCATGAACGGCCAGTCGGCATTCTCGGCAACCAGCGTCTGTCCGCGACGGCCGGTTTGCCAAACGGCGGCCGCGCCGAGCTCTTCTCGAACCTCAGCATCGAGCCCGGCAAATGCGGAACAGTGGCTTAGGTGTTGGGCGGCCAAGTTACGGCCGGTCTCTCCCCCCGCGCGAGCGGTCAGGCGCAGATGCCACATGCGGCTGGCGATGCGGCGCGCTTCCATTACAAAGCGATCCGGCTGCTCCTGACTGATGCGATCGGATAATGCCCGCGGTTCGTTCTCCGTGATGAGGGTAATCGAGCCCCCCGACGGGAGGCGGTCGAGCGCTTTGCGGACCTGGTCGGGGCGTTCCCACGCCGGGAAAGTTCGGAGATCGATTTCCGCAGGTTGTGCCACGCCCGTCACGTTCTCGCCGGGATAAGCGCTCTACTCCCTGAGACGATCAACCGAGAGGAGTCAGAATGGTACGGTCTTTGGGACGGCTGGTGAGCTGCATGGCGCTTGTAGGCGCGACCTTGCTTGGGACGCCGAACGCGGCGTCGGCTCAAGCAGCGGCTTCGGCAACGGAACTTCATTACACAACGGCGATCACGCAGGTCTACGGGTCGCAGTACCCGATCTCGGGCAGGCTCGATCTTCAGCTTTTTCCCGCAGGTACCATCCGCGGCTATTATCACACTACTTTTAACAAGCTGTACATTCCGGTCGTGGGCGGCCGCGACGGAGATTACATCTGGCTGAGCATCGGACCGTCGAGCCTCGACCTGGGCCTCGGCGCCGGGCCCGAAGGGAAGCTGCACGTCGTCGGCACCATGAACAGCGACGGTTCGTTCCGCGGTCAGGTCTATCCGGAGACGGCCGCCGTACTCTCCGGCCCCGCGATGCAAAACCAGTTCGGCAATCCGGCACCGAACTACAACAACGCCAACTCCAACGACCAGTACATCTTTAGCGGGACGCCGACGACCGCCCCAGAGCCGACGCCCTAACCCAAACGCGGTGCGGCGCCGGCGGAAGGCCGTCCATGTGTTTAAGGAAGAGCGTCAACTGCCAGAGCTGCTGGTCGTCGAGACTTTTGCCGAACGCCGGCATCCCCGTCAGCCGGATCCCGTGATCCACCTTCCAATAGGTCACGCCATCCGGATCGTCTTCGACTCCGTCTTTAGCTAGCTGCGGAGGCTCTTGATAGAGCCCGAGGGCGATGTTGGAAGGCCGGCCGTCCGACGCGCCGTGACAGCCGGCGCAATTTGCAGCGTACAACTTGATTCCGGCGATCAGGTTGGCATCGTCGAGCGGAAGCGGGTTCGGGCCTTTGGGCGCCTCTCGTTCCAGCGTTGCGCGAAGTGACGTTCGCGCCGCCCAACGCTCCAGCCGCGACGGCTTGCCGTCGGCATTGGCAGGCATCAAGCCGGCCTTGAGTCCCAGATATGCGCCGAGCCCCAAGATTACGAGCATAGAGACAACTCCCAGTACAACTCCGCGTGCCATCGTTTTTACGTCGAGCGGCTACGGCTAAGGTGTTCGGGGCGAAAACCCAAGCCCACGAGATATCCGGGAATGCGCGGCAGGAACGGCAGCCACCGAAGCAAGCCCGGTAAACGGCCCAACAGCGGCGCGCGTCCGTTTGCTAGAACCTTGCCGATGACTCTGCTTTGAATGAACAGTTGCAGCGCCTGCGTAAGCTTGGCCGCCATTTCACGCCGGCGCTGAACGGCGCGCAGATCGCGAGTCGAAAGCGTGCCGTCGAGCAACTTGGGGGCGAGCATGTTCGATGCCGCGACCGCATCCTGAATCGCGAGGTTGATCCCGACTCCGCCGATCGGCGACATGGCGTGCGCGGCGTCGCCGATGCAGAGTAGCCCCGGACGGTACCACCGCCGCAACCGGTTCACGCGGACCGTCAAGAGCTTAACGTCGTCCCACGTCCGCAGCTCGTCCGCGCGATCGTGCAAAAAGGGCACGATCTCGCCGATCTGCCGGCGGAACTCGCCCAATCCGCGCTCGTGCAGTTCGGCGAGCGTTCCCTTCGGAATGACGTACGCACACTGCCAATATTCGCCGCGGTCGATCAGCGCCATGATCCGCCCGTTTCGAATGTAACCGAAGGTTTCATGGGGATCCTCGGGTCGTTTGGTCAGCCGCAGCCACAGCACGTCCATTGGAGCGCCAAGCTCGACGACCTCCAGACCGGCTTCCTTACGCACCACCGATTCGCGCCCGTCGGCAGCAATCGTGAGGCCGGCGCGGATATCCAGCATGCCGTTTGGAGTCTGCGCACGCACGCCCGCAACGCGTCCGTCCTCCCATAACAACTCCTTGGCGCTAGCCTGCATTCGAAGATCGAAGGTCCCAAAGCACTTGGCTTCTTCTGCAAGAAAGTTCAGAAAGTCCCATTGCGGCATAAAAGCGACGAACTTGCAGCGCGTCGGGAGATGCGTGAAATCCGCCACGGTGACGAGCTGGTCTCCGAGGTTACCCGCTAAGGTGGTGACTTCTTGGTGCGGGCGTTTCAAGAACGCTTCGAGGAAGCCGAGCTCGGCCATGACGTCGAGCGTTGACGGATGGATCGTATCGCCGCGAAAGTCGCGCAGAAAATCTGCGTGCTTCTCCAGCAAAACGGTCCGGACGCCCCCGCGTGCAAGCAGCAGTGCGGCCATCATTCCGGCGGGACCGCCGCCCACGATGCAGCACTCGGCGCGCGCCTCCGTCACAGCATCGTTCTACTGTAAGAAACGGTAGCGGACGAAATCGGCTTCGCGCTGGTCGACGCGCGCCTGACACGCTGCCGCGATTTCGTCGATGAAGTTCTCGAGCGAGAGCGCCGCAACGTTGGGCATCAGCGCGGCGTCGAGCAGCTTCCCAAAGAACTGCAGCGGCAGCTCGTAACTGCCTGACAAACGAAGCTCGCTCTGTCCGATCTCGCCCGGCTCGATGCTCATCCTCCCGCTAAAGCCGGGAAATGCGGCCGGAAGATTGGCGGCGTTAAACGCAACATCGTAGGAGCGGGGTTCCTTCGCGCTCTTCTCCGCGGTCAGATGGATAGGGACCGCGACGTAACCGACATCGGGAAGATGCAAATCCCCAAAGCGCACGCGCAGCGCAAAACCGCGCCACGGCCCCTCCTGCTTTGCGATTGCCTGCAGAAGCTCGCCGAGCGCCGGGGACGCTAAATCGGCTGGGATGCGCAAACCGCGGCTGAGTCGAACATCGGGCACGTGCTTCTCTTTCGCAAGGAAATCAAAAAGGACCGGCTTGATACCGGCCCTTTTTCGCGGCGTGGGCAGAAGGGACGAACTTCGGCCTGGCCGACCGCTATTCGAGGTTAAACGGCGAATGCTGAGTTGAGATGCAGAGATTCTCCGCGACAAACATCGCTGCTTCGCCGCTACTCCTTTTATCGGCTCGACGAACCCCGGGTTTTTATCTCTGGGTAGGGGTTCGGCTCAAACGGAGCCGGCGACGGTGGTGTAGAGCGATTGGAGGTTGGTACCGAGGAGCGTAATTCCAACGAGAGCTACCATCGCGATAAGGGCGACAAGCAGGCCGTATTCGACCATGGTCGCGCCGTCTTCGTCGCGGCGGAGGTTTAGATGGTGAATATTACGACGGCGGCGGCGGCGGTGGTTATGCCGGCGGTCCAGGCGGTGGCGGCGGCGGATCGGCGTACATCGAGTCGAGCGCATACGGCGGCCGGAGTTGGCAAGGCTGGAAGAATGCGGCCGGTGGCGGCCTCGTCGTCTTTAGCTGGTAGTCAAATGAATCTCGTAGGCCCTTTGTACACGGCCTCGCGATCTGCGGGGCCGTCTTTTATAGGCAAACGCCCGCTTTTATGGGCAACCGCGATTAAAAGGGCAAAGCCGCACTTCTGCTAGGAGAAAGGTGCGCCTAGCAGCAATCTTAGGCGCACCTAACAATGAAATCCCACTTTTCCCGGCTGGTCGTGGCGGCCGCTGCCGCCCTTCTGCTGATATCGATAGCAATGCCGTCTGCGGTTTTAGCTGACGCCGACGAGCCGGTCTCGCCAAACTCAACCTCCCTGGGATTGCAGCCAATCAGAGGGCCGATCCCGCAGGCGACCCTGGCTCCGGGTGAGTCAGCCAAAGTTCGGCGGCCGGATGGCGCCTACCAGGCCGTCCCGCTAAGGCAGGGACGCACCAAAGTCTTTCACATCGTCGAGCGCTCCGCGCCGTGGACGCTTGCGCCGGGCCTGACCGTGATGGCGAACACCTATAACGGAGTCGTCCCGGGTCCGGTGATGCTCGTGAATCAGGGCGATACCATCGTTATCGACTATACCAACGATGACACGATGCCCGACTCGATTCACTTGCACGGAGTGCACGACATTCCGGTCGCGATGGACGGCGTCGGCGGCATCTCGCAGCCGCTCGTTCCGCAAGGCGGCCACTTCGTCTATCGCTTCGTTGCCGATCAGCCCGGCACGTTCATCTATCACAGCCACGACAACGAGGCGATGCTGGATTCCGGATTGTACGGCGCGATTATCGTCGAGCCGGCGCATCCGCTTCCGGTCGAACGCGGCTTAGCCCACGATTTCCTCGAGATGATCTCGTCCTGGCAAATTCAAAGCGCTGCTGAAAATCACTTCACGCTCAACGGTAAAGAATATCCGGCGACGCGCGCACTTGACGTTCGCGCCGGGGAGCGCTTTAGAATCCGCTGGATCAACATCTCCGGCGAAGAGTTCCACACGATGCACACGCACGGGCATTACCAACAAATCATCGCGCGCGACGCCGAGCCCGTCGACTACCGCGACGTCGAGGATACGGTCCTGGTTGCCCCGGGGCAGCGCGTCGACGTCGTCGTTCACGCCGACGCAAGGCCCGGCACGTGGCTCGTGCACTGCCACGTCATGGATCATATCGAAGACGCAAGCGGGATGCCGGCGGGCCTGATCACCGCGATTCATTATGCCGGCACGCCCAACACGTTGCTTTCGATGTATCGCGCGATGAAACCGGTCGCCGGCACCCCCGGCCATGCCCTGAGCTTTTGGTGGACCGTGTTGCTCGGCGCCATCGCGGGATTCACTATTTTCCTCGGTCTGCCGATCGCCCGCGCGCGACGCCTTTCCGCGCAGACCATCGCGCTGCTCAACGCACTCGCGATTGGGATTCTTCTCTATCTCGTCGTCGAGATCGCGCAGAACGCGATCGCGCCGATTTCGGCGGGCCTCAACGTTTGGCACGCCGGCGCCGGGCCGTTCCCTGCAACAATGATCGCGGTCTTCGTCATTGGCCTCGCGATCGGTTTGGTCGGCTTGGGGAGCGCAGCGACGCATTTCACCCGGCAAGCCGCGGCGCATGCGGACAATCCAATCGTTCTCGCTGCGATCATCGCGATCGGAATAGGTGCTCACAACTTCGGTGAAGGCCTGGCAATCGGAGCGTCGGCGGCATCGGGAGCGACGGCGGTCGCGTTGGCGCTGATCGTCGGCTTCGGTCTCCACAATGCGACGGAAGGTTTCGGGGTCGCGGCGCCGTTGGTCGGGCGAGTCGTTCCGTCGTGGGCGCAAATCGGCTTGGCGGGTTTGATCGCGGGCGGCCCCACCTTCCTCGGAACGATTATCGGCTACAGCTTCTACTCACCGACGCTTTCGGTGCTTTTCCTGGCAGTTGCGATCGGCGCGCTCGTCTTCGTCATCGGCGAGCTTTGGAGCGTGCTGCGCCGGACGGGCTTGACCGCCTTCGTAACGGCGACGATGTGCGCGGGCTTCCTCCTCGCGCTTGCGACCGAACTCTTTCTCGACATGAACGGAGGCTAATGCATCTCGCGCTGCTCCTAACCTTCGCAACGGCGTTGCTCTCCCAGGGCACACCGGCGCATCCTTTGTCGATCGCGGCGGCTTTCGATCGTATCGTTGCTCGACCGCAATTCGCGCACGCAATCGTGGCTGCCGAGGTCTACGACCTCGACGCCAAGCGTCCACTCTACAGTCGAAATGCCGGCGTGTTAATGGAGGCGGCTTCGACCACGAAACTGCTGACGACTGGGACGACCTTGGCATTGCTCGGACCGAACTTTCGCTGGACGACGCCGGTCTATCGCACCGGGCCGATCGATTCGCGCGGCGTGCTGCACGGCGACCTCGTGCTGGTCGCCGGCGGCGATCCGAACCTTTCGCAGCGAATACGCCCCGACGGCACGCTCGCCTTCGAGAACGAAGATCACTCCTATGACGGCAGCTACGACACGAAAGCCGTTCCGGGCGATCCGCTGACCGTTCTGCGCGACCTCGCCACGCAAGTCGCGCAGGCCGGCATCAGGCAAGTCGACGGCGTAGTTGCGGTCGACACGTCGCTCTTTCCCGATCAAGCGCCGGAGGGCGGAACGGGTGCGATCGTTTCAGCGATCGTAGTAAACGACAACCTCGTCGACGTGATGGTGACCCCGGGGTCCAAGGCCGGCGATCCCGTTGCAATTGCCGTCTCTCCGCAGACGCCCTACGTTAAATTCGTCAACGCCGCGACGACCGGAGCTCCCAAATCTGAGCCCACGATCGATCTCTCCGGCGACAAGACGAACGCCGACAGGTCGCACGTGGTGACGATTACCGGCGCTATGCCCGCTGGAAGGCCGATCTTATTTGCGTACCGAGTGCCCGAGCCGGAGCGCTTCGCGCAAGCGGCATTTTCCGTTGCGCTGCAAGATGCCCGCGTCACGCTGCGCCCGCCGGCGGGCGTCGCTAGTTTCAGTCACGATGCCTCCGCGCCGTTTTACGCTCCCGCGAATCTCGTGGCGCAGCATCAATCTCCGCCGGTCTCCGAAGACGTCTACGTCACGCTCAAGGTTAGTGACAACTTGCACGCGGCCCTGATGCCGTATCTGTGGGCGATTTACGTCGCGCATGCAAAGAGAGATTTTCTGAAAGCCGCATTCGCTCGCGAACGCGCGCTACTTTCGGCCGCGGGTCTCGATCTCAAGGGCGCGTCGCAGCAGGATGGTCTCGGCACGTTTGCGTTCTTCACGCCACGCTTTATGGTGAGTTACTTGGCATGGGCTTCCGCGCAAGCGTGGTTCTCCTGGTTGGAGCGCGGTTTGCCGGTCATGGGAGTGGATGGAACGCTCTTCAACATTCAAAACGGCGTTGCTGCCGCGGGTCACGTTCGCGCGAAGACCGGCACCTGGGGCTCGGCGAATCCGCTCGACGACGGTGAGCTCGTCACAAAAGGGCTCGCCGGCTACGTCACCACCAGCCATGGGCGCCACATCGCCTTCGCGTTCTACATCAACCGGATGGCGGGGAAAGGAAGCGCCGATCCCAGCCGGGACGCCGCTCACTACGCCGGACAGACGCTTGGCGAGATGGCCTCGGACATCTACAACGTGTTATGAGGGGTTCTTTTTGGCGCGGGCACGAATAGATAGCCCACGTTTTCGAATTTGGGAGCGACTTGCTTGCCCAGCCTCGGGGGCGAGAATGAGGACATCATCGAAACCGTACGCGTTGTCAAGAAGCGCGCCAAGGCCGCCCCGAAAGTCTACGCGCCGCACGAACATTTCGGCAGCCCGCTGAACGTATGCCGCATCTGCGGCGAGAAGTACACCTACGTAGCGAAGTCGACCGACCCGTTTAGCAGCGACAAGCGCTAGCGCCTAGCCCTCTCGTCCTGCGCGCGAGCTTCAAATGCGTATCATCGCATTGCTCCTCAGCATCGTGCTCGCGAGCTGCTCGCGAGCCTTTTCTGCGTTCCCGGCGGAATCGACCAGCGGCATCTCCCCGCTCGCGCCTGGATCGCCGATGGCCGCGAGCTTCAAGACCCTCTACATCTTCGGAGGTGGAACCGACGGAATTGAACCGGAAGCACCACTGATAAAGGCCGGCTCCGAACTCTACGGGACGACGGCCCTTGGCGGGAGCCGCGACAATGGCAGCGTTTTTGCAATCGACGAGTCCGGCAAAGAACGGGTGCTGTACGGTTTTGAAGGTGGGAAGGATGGATCCGAACCGTTAGCCGGGCTGCTTGAGCTCAATGGAAAGCTCTACGGTACGACGCGCAGCGGCGGTCACGGGGCAAGCGGTGGCAACGGCACGGTCTTCGAGCTAAATCTCGCGGGCACAGAACGCGTCTTGCATCGCTTCGACGGCGGAACGGATGGCGCGTATCCGTATGGCGGCCTCATCGCCGTAAATGGAACGCTTTATGGAACGACGTACGCGGGCGGAACCGGCGATAACGGAACGGTCTTTAGCGTCAGCACCTCGGGTAAGGAACGCATAATCTACCGCTTCACGAACACTCCCGATGGAAGGGGGCCGCTGGCCGGATTGATCGTTGCAAGCGGCGCGCTCTATGGTACGACGGCCGGCGGCGGGCGTCACACGGGCGGCACGGTCTTTGAGGTTAGCACCTCGGGAGACGAACGCGTGCTTTACAGTTTCAAGGGTGGAAGAGACGGCGAGATTCCCTCAGCGGCGGTGACGGTCGTAAATGGGGTGTTCTATGGAACCACGGTCTACGGCGGTACTCCGGGAAGCGCCAACTACGGGACCGTCTTCGAGGTGAACGATTCGGGTAAAGAGCGCGTGGTTTATCGTTTCCAGGGCGGGACGGACGGCATAAGCCCATTCGGTAGCGTCGTCGCCGTCGGCGGCATGCTCTATGGCACGACGTATTTCGGCGGCTACGGCAGCAGCGGCCGCGGCATCGGGACGATCTTTGAAGTGAGCACATCCGGCAAGGAACTCGTGCTGCACCGTTTCATGGGCGGGGCGGACGGCGGAAATCCGGCGGCGGGATTGCTCGTCGCCGGGGGCGCCTTCTACGGAACCACGTCACAGGCCGGCCTTTCGGGCCCGAACGGCGACGGAACGATCTTCAGAATATGAGTTCACAAAACGTAGAAAGCTCGATATTGCCGCCCGACACAACGGCGACGATCGGACCGGCGTCTGCCTCGCAGCGAAGCGCCGCGGCAACCGAGAGCGCGCCGGCGCCTTCGGCAATCACGCGCGCCTTCTCCGCGAGCACTCGCATCGCGCGTTTGGTTTCCTCGAGCGTAACCACGATCGATCCGTCAACGACGGGTCGCATCCGCTCCCACATCCGCGGGAAGACGCTTTTCCCGCCGGCACCATCGACGAACGTCGCTCGCCATTGCGGAAACGGGGACGCCTTGCCGGCCGCAAAGGATGCTGCCCCCGGCGCGGCACTCTCCGGCTCCGCGCCGAAGATAGCAACCTGAGGCTTACGCGCCCGCACGCCCAAGGCGACGCCCGTTACGAGGCCGCCTCCGCCGATGGCGGCGATCACCGTCCGAACCTCCGGAAGGTCCTCGACGATCTCTAGCCCCATCGTTGCGTTGCCGGCGATGAAATCGTCGTCGTCAAACGGATGGACGAAGGTGCCTTGGACGCCGGGAAACGTCCGCCGCTCCATCGCTTCCCAGCATGCGTCGAACGACGCCGGCACTAGTCGCGCGCCAAGCGCGCGCATTCGCTCGACCTTCGTTTCGGGCGCGGTCTCAATCGTAACGACCGTGCAGGGCACCCCCGCTTGGCGGGCCGCGTAGGCAACGCCCTGGCCGGCGTTGCCGGCGCTGATAGTCCAAACCCCGATCGAACGCCGGGCAGGCTCGAGGCAGGCGACCGCATTGGCGGCCCCGCGCAGTTTGAACGAGTTGATCGGCTGCAAGTTCTCCAGTTTGAGGTAGATGTCGGGACCGGTCGCCCCGGACTGGAGCTTGACCAGCGGCGTCCGCAGGATGGTTCGGGCGATTCTGACCCGAGCCGCTTCGATCTCGCCGATGCTGATCGGCCTGATGGCAGGCCCACTATCGTCCACGGCGCGCACACTACGGTCGCTCGCGCGCCGAAGCCTTCAGAACGGTAGCTCCCCACCTCAACGGTGATGCCCAGCTCAACGGCTCCCCCAAGGGAGATCCCGGCCAGCTACTGGGGCAAGTCACGGAGATCACCGGCTCTCAAATCATCGCCACCGGTCAAATCGACGAGTCAAGCAAGAGCGCGATCGGCGCCGGGGCCTTGGTCAAGATTTGCGGCTATCGGGACGTCATCGGGATCGCCAACTCGATCGAGCTCGACGGCGCAACCCGGACGCGCGTAATCTCCGTCGGTCTGGTCGGTGAGATCACCGGCTCGGGCGAACACGGGGCGCTGTTTCAACGAGGGGTCTCGCGGTATCCGCCTCTGGGCGCGCCCGTCACCACGGTGACGAGCACGGATCTTTTAACAGTGTACGCTCGGCCAACGAGCTGCAGTCGGCCTTCGTCATGGTCGACGAGCTGTTGGCGAAGCACTTTGCTGTCGGGCGTCCCCTCGGAGATCGCCGACGTGGTCGTTTTGGTAACCAGCCGCGTACTCTTCGATTTCACGTCGTGGTCCGATCCGGCCCGGCGTCCTCCGATACTTTTGGCCTGCGAAGAGGCGCATCGGTACCTGCCTGCGGCCGCAGGGAACGCCTTCGCAGCCTGTACGCGCGCCATCAGCCGAATCGCACGCGAGGGACGCAAGTACTGCATCTCCCTCGCACTGATTTCCCAACGCCCGTCGGAGCTTTCACCACAGGCGTTGTCGCAATGCGGAACGGTATTCGCACTGCGCTTGGGTAACGACCTCGACCAGCGTTTCGTCGAGGGCGCGCTTCCCGACACCGGCCAGATGATGATGGGCGCGCTGTCGAGCCTGCCCGCTCAGCACGCGGTGGTTTTTGGAGAAGCGGTCTCGCTACCGATGCATGGCAAGTCGACTCCGCCGGCGTCGAGTTCCGTGACGAGGCGATTCGCCGCTGGCGCATGCGCACCGACTAAGCGATCTCGTTATAGCCGCGCGCCAACAGCTGGCTCGAGCCGCAGTCGTTAGCATGCGTTCGGTAGCAAGGAAAGGCGGCGCTTGCCTTCCGGTTAATCTTTGCGCGCATGGCTGAAATCAACCAGCGGTTCAATCTCGACCGCCGCCGCTTCTTCGGGACCGCGGCCATGGCGATCGCCGGCGCCCAACTCGGAATATTCGCTCCGGCGGACGCGCAAGCTGACAGCGCAAATCCGGCAGATACGACGACGGTTTTAACGCCTCAACCGGGGACGCACACGTCGTTTAGCTCACTCAAGCAGGTCAAGGCCGGACTCCTGAACGTCGGCTATGCCGAGGCCGGCCCCGCCGATGGTGAGCCGGTAATTCTGCTGCACGGCTGGCCCTACGACATCCACAGCTTCGTCGACGTCGCGCCGATCTTGGGATCGTCGGGGTATCGGGTCATCATTCCTTATCTGCGCGGCTACGGCTCGACGACGTTTCTTTCGAGTTCGACGGCGCGCAACGGCGAACAGGCGGTGGTCGCGCTGGATATCATCGCGCTAATGGATGCGCTCAAGATCGAGAAGGCCATTCTGGGCGGCTTTGATTGGGGCTCGCGGACGGTGGCCATCATCGCGGCGCTCTGGCCGGAACGCTGCAAGGGCCTCGTCGCCGTGAGCGGCTATCTGATCACCAATCGTAAGTTGACGGTGCTGCCGTTGCCACCGAAGGCCGAGTTGGGATGGTGGTACCAGTATTACTTTGCCACCGAAAACGGCGTGCTCGGCTACACGAAGTACCGCCACGATTTTGCCAAGCTGATCTGGACCATCGTTTCCCCGCACTGGAACTTTAGCGATGCGACGTTCGATCGAACTGCAGCGGCCTTCGATAACCCCGACCACGTCGCCATCGTGATCTCCGATTACCGCTGGCGGATAAACTTGGTGAAAAGCGAGCCGCAATACGCCCACTTGGAAGCACGCCTCGAGCGAGGTCCGGTGATCGCCGTTCCCACGATCACGATTGCAAGCGACTTCGACGGCGCCAACGCAAGCGGCGCTGCGTACCGCAACAAGTTCTCGGGCAAGTACTCGCACCGAATCCTTAAGGGCATCGGTCACAACGTGCCGCAGGAAGCGCCGCAAGCCTTCGCCGAGGCGGTTGTGGCGGTCGCCCACTAGGGAAGCGCGGCGGCGCCGCGGAAGCTAATCTTATGATGCTTCGTTACGTTGCAGCTCTTGCAATTCTTGCGCTTACGGGGTGCGCGTCCGGCGCGCAAGGCTCCCTGCCGTACATGCAAAATGGCGCCATGTTGCGAGCCATCAATGCCACCGGATCCGGGAAGATAACGCACGTCATCTACATCGTCCAGGAGAACCGAAGCTTCAACAATCTGTTCCAAGGATACCCCGGCGCCAATACCGTTCCCACCGGAAAGAACTCGTACGGTCAGACGATCACCCTGCAGCCCGAGACGCTGGAAACCGTCTACGAGATCGATCACTCGGCCCAGGCGATGTTTGCCGCCTGCAACGGGACCGGAAGCCTCCCCGGAACCGATTGCCAGATGAACGGCTTCAACGGCGAGGAGTCGTTCGGCGGACCATCCAACCCGCAGTACGTCTACGTGCCGCATAGCGAGTCGAAACCGTACTTCGACATGGCGCACGAGTGGGTCGTCGGCGACAATATGTTCCAGTCGCACCTCGACGAGAGCTTTGTCTCGCATCAGTACGTGATCGCCGCGCAAGCGCAGTCGAGCGTTAATCTGCCCAACTCGCTGCTCTGGGGCTGCGCGGGTGGCACGAGCGACGTCGTCGCCACGATCACCCAGGATCGGTACCTATACGGCGGCTACCAGCAAGCCTGTTTCGACTATACGACGCTCGGCGACGAACTCGACGATGCAAAGCTGTCGTGGCGCTTCTACGCAGCGCGGTACGGCAACGACCAGGGCGGCAACGGCGGAACGTGGTCCGGTTATCAGGCGATCAACCACATCTTCAACGGCCCCGATTGGAAGAAAGACGTTAAATCGCCGAACTGGACGTTTATCACCGACGTGCGCAAGGGCGAGCTGGCGAACTTCACCTGGATCACGCCCGAATGCGCCGAGTCCGATCACCTCGAATGCGGCGGCGGCTACGGTCCTTCGTGGGTTTCCGCCCTCGTCAACACGGTCGGGCAGAGCAAGTTCTGGGACTCGACGGCGATCTTCATCCAGTGGGATGACTGGGGCGGATTCTACGATCCGGTCGCACCGCCGTACGAGGATTACGACGGGAACGGCTTCCGCGTTCCGCTTTTAGTGATCTCTCCTTACGCCAAGAAGAACTACGTCTCGCACACGCAGTATGAAACGGCAAGCGTCTTGCGCTTTGCCGAAGATCTCTACGGCCTCTCCCAAATGGCCGCGTCCGACGCGCGGGCGATCTCGCCTGCCGGCGACTGCTTCGACTTTACGCAGAACCCTCGTGCCTTCGTGCCCATCAAAGCCCCGCACCCGGCTCAATTTTTCATCCGCCACAAGTTCGACAGCGACTACTTCGCTCCGGACTACGAGTGACTTTGTAGCAATGGTTTGACACAAACTCCAAGTTCGTATTCGCGCGCATTCCAACAAGCTCTCTAACGCGCACCTCAGTGAGGTAGCTCCGGCAACGTATTGGGCGCGAGCGCATCGGCAAGCGCATGAAACACCGCGACCGCACCGAGTCCCGCATTGCCTTTGTCGTCATACGCGCCGGGCCCGTTCGTCGCTTCCACCGCGATCGTGAGCTTCTGCGCGGGCAAGTATCCGACGATGCCCGAGGCGCCGGCGAAACCCAACGACTGAGAGACCCACGACCCGGCCATGATCACGCCGAGGCCGTAGTTAAACGCCGCGGTGTTTTCCCGGCATGAGGGACACCCCGATTGGGTGTGGCCGAATCCGATGAGGCTGGGAACGGTCTGCGCGGCGGACGATGCGGGCGATAACAGCTTTCCGGATGCGACCGCCTCGATCGACGCGCTGAGATCCGTTATGTCGGTCGTCTCGACGGCGCCCTCGACGGTCGTCCACGACGGGTTCCAAAACGTTGCTTCCTCATAGAACGGCACGCCGGACTTGATGCCCAACTGTTCGCGGCGTTCGGAGCTGAACGCATGCAAGACCGGCGCTGGAATCTCCGGCGTCGTCAAGGCACCGGTTTGCTTGAGGCCCATCGGGTCTATGACGTACTTGCGTATCGCGTCGGCGAGCGGCATGCCGGCGATCTGCTCGAGCACCCGGCCGAGGATGACGTAGTTCGTGTGCGAGTATCCCCAGTTCGTGCCGGGCTCGAACTCCATCGGTTTCGTGATACCGATTTGCGTTAGTTCTTCGGGGCTCCACTGGCGGAACGGATCGGCGTAGACGCCCTGCATCGTTTCGGGCTGATAGACATAATCGGCGTAGCCAGAGGTCATTTGCGCCAGATTTCGTAGCGTGATGCGGCTCGCGTTGGGAAAGGCAGGAAAGTAGGTGGAGAGCTTGGTGTCCAGCGTCACCTTCTTCTGATCGACGAGCTCGAGCAGCAGCGTCGCCATGTATGTGAACGCCAGCGCTCCGTTGCGAAAGTGCATCTCCGGCGTCGCCGGCACTCCCGTCATCGAGTCTCCAAACGCGCCGGTATAAACGTCGGTTCCGGCCGAGCGCACCTGCACGATGACGGCCTTGAGGTGGTTTGCGGCCATCGAGTTACGCACGATGCTTTGGATGACGGGGACCGATGAAGGATCCGCGGCGCGGGCGGCCACGAAACTCGACCCTACTAAAGCAACGGTGAGCGCGACGACGACGCAAATGCGATAACGCAAAACGTTCTGCATTTTGGTTCCCTCCGCCAACGCCGTTCGTACGCCGAGCGTCGCCCGCCTGCACCTGGGGATGCTGCGGCTCCCGTCGAATGGGCCGCCTCTATGAAACGCTTTTGGCTAACAACCGTCGCGCTGATCTTTGCGCTGTCCACCACGCCCGTTGCAGGCGGTGCAGCGAACGCCCAGCTTAACCCGAACGCTTCGAAGGCAATCGCCGCCGCCGTCAACAAGGAGCTCGCGGCTTTCGGCGGCCTGCAACCCGTCCCAGGCGCGGTCATCGGAGTGTGGTTACCAGGGAAAGTCGCGTTCGCCCAAGGCTTCGGATACGGCAATCTTTCCGGGCGTCATCCGATGGCGCTCGACGACCATTTCCGCATCGGCAGCAATACAAAGACCTTCGTCGCGACGGTCCTGCTTCAACTGGTTGACGAGAAGAAGCTGAGCCTTGACGACACGATCGGCCACTTCCATCTCGGGCTCGCCGTGCCGAACGAAGACCGTATCACGCTGCGCCAGTTAGCCGAGATGCGCAGCGGAATCATCGACGCGTACTCCATCCCGGCGGTCCAAAAGCAGAGCGAAGCTTGGTGGTCTCGGCAGACGCCGAGGCATTGGGTGGCGATCGCCGCCAGGAAACCGCCGTTGTTCGCGCCGGGAGCGAAGTACAACTACAGCAATACCAACTGGTTCTTGCTCGGACTCATCATTGAGAAGGTAACGCACGACACGATCGAACGCGAAATCCAAAATCGAATCCTCGCGCCTATGGCCCTAAACCAAACGTCGTTTCCGACAACCAATTGGGGCATGCCCGCGCCGTACGCCCACGGTTACTCGCTCAATGCAAAGAAGCAGTGGATCGACGAGTCGGCGGTTCTCGCGCCCTCGGTCTCTTGGGCGGCCGGTGCCATGATCTCCGACATGGCCGATATGAAGAGATGGGTCAAAGCCTACGTAACCGGAACCACGAACAGTGCCGCTTCGCAACGAGCACGCCTCACGTGCCTGTCGACCGGGGAGGGAAACCTCTCGTTCGGTCTTGGCATTGGTTGCTCGGCCGGCTGGTACGGATATACCGGCGGCATCACCGGCTATAACACGGGAGCGTACTATATGCCCGCTACCGGTGCGACGATCATCGTCCTGGTTAACAGCCAGGTGGAGAAGCCGTTTCCCGGAGTGGCCAACGCGATCTTTCGCGACATTGCGCAGATCATCACGCCGGAGAACGTCCCCTTCATAAAGTGATCGCGCCTGCTTCCATCTACTTAGAAACCGAACGCCTCGAACTAATCCCGCTCGCCGAAAAGTTCGCAGACGAAATATACGATGGTCTTCAATCTCCGCAGCTCTACGAGTACATCGCCGACGCTCCGCCGTCCGGCCGAGAGTGGCTGCGCGAACGGTACAGGCGCCTCGAGGCCGGACGCTCTCCGGATTCTTGCGAACTGTGGCTGAACTGGCTGCTGCGCGAGAAAATAACCGGGCGTTTTGTGGGGCACCTGCAGGCAACGGTTAAGGGCCGCAGCGCTCTGGTTGCATATCTGCTGTTTTTGAAGGATTGGGGAGCCGGGTATGCGCGCGAAGCCGTTGGACGAATGCTCTTCAGCCTGGAGCGCGATTACGATGTAAGAGAGTTCGTCGCAACGGTTCATGTGGAAAACCAGCGCTCGATTCACCTCCTCGAACGCTTGGGCTTTACCCGACGGTCGTTCACCAAAAATGCTGAGATCATTCGCGGTGAACCCACGGACGAATATCGTTACACGCGAACCATCTAGCCGCTAAATCGCCGCGGTGGGCGTGCGAGCGCCTTCTTCCGCTTGGGCCTGGCGTGCCTGGCGTCGTTTCGGTGTCCTCGCCGAGCGGGGGGCACAGCTTTCGCACGCCGGGGCAGCTCGCCTCGATCAGCGGCGTCGCTTTCAACGGCGACGCCTCTGTTGCGTACGTCGCAAACGCCCGCAAGGAGTGTGTGTACGCCTTCGGCCGTCCGGCAAAGGGCTGGCTTTCCGGACGGCCCAAACTGCCCGCGACCTACACGGGCTTCAAGAACCTCGACATCATTGCCGTGGCACGGTGAGATCGAAGCGACCGAGGTTCATCACCTTTTCCCACGCGGCGATGAAGTCGCGGACGAAGTGATCGCCCTCGATCGCGTACACCTCGGCAATCGCGCGAAGCTGCGAGTTCGAGCCGAAGACCAGATCGCAACTCGTGCCGGTCCAGGTAAGCTCGCCGGTGCGCCGGTCGGTACCTTCATACGTGAAGTCTCTCGCGGCCGGTTGCCACTTGGTCGTCATGTCGAGCAGGTTCACGAAGAAATCGTTCGTCAGCGTGCCCGGCCGCTTCGTAAAGACGCCGTGTTTCGAGTTTCCGGCATTCGCGCCGAGGACGCGCAGGCCACCGACGAGGGCCGTCATCTGCGGAGCGGTCAGCGTGAGTAGTTGCGCACGATCGATGAGCCGTTGCTCGGGCGAACGCGAGCGTCCGTCGCCGAGGTAGTTGCGGAATCCGTCAGCGGCCGGTTCCAGCACGGCGAACGAATCCACGTCAGTACTCTCTTGGGTCGCGTCGGTGCGCCCCGCCGTGAAGCTTACCTTCACGTCGTGGCCGGCGTTCTTCGCACTCTGTTCGATCGCGGCGCAGCCGCCGAGAACGATGACGTCGGCCAGCGAAACCTTCTTGCCTCCGGAGAGCGAGGTGTTGAACTCCGCTTGAATCTTCTCGAGCGATTGTAGCACCGTCGCCAACTGAGCCGGCGTGTTGACGGCCCAGTCCTTCTGAGGTGCAAGACGAATGCGCGCACCGTTTGCGCCGCCGCGCTTGTCGGTACCGCGAAACGTCGATGCCGAGGCCCACGCGGTCGCCACCAGTTGCGACACCGTGAGCCCTGAGGACAGAATGCGACCCTTGAGGGCTTCGACGTCCTGCGCGTCGATCGGTGTATGGTCGACGGCAGGTAACGGGTCTTGCCAGATCTGCGGCTCGGCCGGAACCTCCGGACCGAGATAGCGCGAGATGGGACCCATGTCACGATGCGTGAGTTTGTACCACGCCTTGGCAAAGGCATCGGCAAACTCTTGCGGATTCTCGTGGAAACGCTTCGAAATCGGCCCGTAGACTGGGTCGAACTTTAAAGAGAGGTCCGTCGTGAGCATGGTGGGCGCGTGTTTCTTGGACGGATCGTGCGCGTCGGGAACGCTGCCCGCCGCGGCGCCGTCCTTCGGCTTCCACTGGTAGGCGCCGGCCGGACTCTTTGTCAGTTCCCATTCGTAGTTGAAGAGATTGTCGAAATAGAGGTTGCTCCATCGCGTGGGGCGCTGGGTCCAGGCGCCTTCGAGGCCGCTCGTGATGGTGCTGTCGCCGTTTCCGTTGCGCAACGAGTTGCGCCACCCAAGGTTCTGGTCTTCGATGCCGGCACCGGCCGGAGCGAGGCCCACGTACTGCGCGGGATCGGCCGCACCGTGCGTCTTGCCAAAAGTGTGGCCGCCGGCAATGAGCGCGACGGTCTCCTCATCGTTCATCGCCATGCGAGCGAACGTTTCGCGAATATCCACCGCCGCGGCGAGCGGGTCGGGATTGCCGTTGGGGCCTTCCGGATTCACATAAATCAGACCCATCTGCACCGCCGCCAGCGGCTTTTCGAGATCGCGTTCGCCGGTGTAGCGCTTGTCGGCGAGCCAGTCGTTTTCGGGGCCCCAGTCGGTCATTTCATCGGGTTCCCACGCGTCGACGCGGCCGCCGGCGAATCCGAACGTTTTAAATCCCATAGACTCGAGCGCGCAGTTTCCCGCGAGAATCAAGAGATCGGCCCACGAGATCTTTCGGCCGTACTTCTGTTTGATCGGCCACAGCAAGCGCCGCGCTTTATCGAGATTTGCGTTGTCGGGCCAGCTATTGAGCGGCTCGAAGCGCTGCTGGCCGGAGCCCGCGCCGCCGCGGCCGTCGCCGACGCGGTACGTGCCCGCGGCATGCCAGGCCATGCGAATCAAAAGTGGCCCGTAGTGGCCGTAATCGGCCGGCCACCAATCCTGCGAAGCGGTCATCAATTCGAAGAGGTCGGTCTTGACTGCTTTGAGATCCAAGCTCTTAAACTCGCGAGCGTAGTCGAAATCGGAACCCATCGGGTCGGAGAGCGCCGATGGCCGGTGAAGCACCGAAAGATCTAATAACTCCGGGAACCAATCGATGTTGACCCGCGGGCGCAGGGGAACGTGTTTTACAGGACAGCCGCGGTCGGCGTCCGACAGTTCGGCGATCGTATTTTCCATCTGTTGCTAGTCTCTCCGATCCAGGGGGAAGGTTGGTGATGCCGGCGAAGGCTTAAGAGTGACTTTCACTTTCACACTCGGCGGAATCCTGCTGCCCGCGGCCAGCATCGCCTAAAATGGCAGCGCGCACGCAGCCGAAGCTGCCGAAAAACTACCAGCTCATTTACGACATCGTGCAAGTGAGCGGGATCGGCCGCCACCTTACGTCCTCCGAAATCTTCACCAAAGCGCACAAGCGCCGGCCTGGCATCGGATTCTCGACCGTCTATCGCGGCCTCGAGCGCTTGCGCGACCTCGGCTTGGTCTCCGAACTGTATTTGCCGGGAACCGACGCCGCGACCTACGAGCCTTCGGGACCGCGGCATGCGCACTTTCGCTGCAGCGCGTGCGGCGAGATCGAAGACGTTGCCTACGCGATTGCGCCGCGCACGCTCAAAACGCTCGCGTTGCAGCATGGTTTCCAGATTGCAAGCGAGCGCGTAACCTTCGAAGGCCGCTGCGCCGCTTGCGCTCCGTCCTAATTCCCTTTTATTGTGAAACGGATGCTGACGGCTCTCGCGTCGGCGCTGATCGCTGTCCTGATCGCCGGCGCGCTTTCGGCAGGGCGCGCCTGCGCGCACGATCCGCGCTTCGCCTGCTCGCCGCGCGACACGAACGACCCCGTAGTCGTCGCGGATCCGCAGAAGTCGTGGGCGTTCTACGGCCATCTTCGAGCCGGCGAGGAAGACCGCTACGCGATCGAAACGCCGAAGGCCGTTGCCGTTCCCGTGCAGCTCCTCGTCGACCGACGCGACGCAAACAACCCGGCGCGACCGGTTGCCACGATCGCCAATACCTCCGGCCACGCGATCGCCACGATCGACTTCGAGCAAACGCAGCGATTTTTCGAGCCGTTTTCGCGCGTGACGTATCTGGCAACATCCGATCGTGTCGTGGCATTTCCCGCGGGAACGTCAACGATCACCGTTACCATGCACGGCATCGCCGCTCCGCAGCGCTACACGCTCGCCATCGGCAGCGAAGAGCGTTTCAGTCTTTTGGAGATGCCCTATCTGTTAGGCGCGCTCTACCGCATTCACACGCGGAGCTTTTAAGCGCCTGCGTAAAAATAGTCGGCGGCATCTGAGTGAGCACGCGCATTTTTCTTCTCGGCGCCATCATCGCGGCACTGCCCGGCATCTGAGTTAATAGGCCGGCCCTGGTGCGTGGGCGATGCCGAACGGCGGATCGGTCGAACTCCCGGCGCGGAAGCTCGACACGACGTGACCGTTCCTGGGGTTGATGGATTCAAGCAGCGGTCCCTCGAGCACGCCGGCATCGTCGGTCCAGAGAAAGCCCCACTTGTCGTCGAAACTGAGCATAACCGGTTTGGCAAAATCGGTCGCCAGCCGTCCACAGTGCGACGTTCCGCGGCATTTGAAGATGTCGTGGTGGATGGTGCTGACGTCGACGATGTAAAAAAGGTTATTGCCCTTATCGAATGCCATGCCGCGCAGCGCGTGGTTTCCCGACGCAATCGTGACCGGCGATCCGGCGCATGCCGAGAACTCATCGATCTTGCTGCGGCCCGATTTGGGATCGTATAGGCTCCAGACGCAGTTCCCGAGACCATCAACGGCGATGCCGATTCCTTGGCCTTTGGAAACGGCGGGATCGCTCAGCGTTGCGGTGGGCGTCAGCGACCCGCCAGCATAGACGCTCACGCTCCCGGGCCCGCTGCTTGTGGTGGATTGGTTCGAGACGGCCAGCAGTTTTATCTTTTCGTTGACTGCGACGTCGAGCGGCACTTCCCCATCATCTTGATAGGTTTGAATTAAAGGCGTCAGATACGGCCCGTATTCGAAAACCGCGGCGCTGCGGGCGTCTGCAATGTAGGCGTTTCCGTGGCGGTCGGCGGCGACGCCCTGCGCGTCGACGATTCCGCTGGTCAGCTCCGCCTGCACCTCACCTTCCGTTGAATACGCGATGCAGATCGCGCCGAAACACGCGTCGACCGAGCATGGTCCGTAACGGCCGCAGTTGGGCGGCGGCGTGGCTTCGGTAGGGAGCGCGCGCGAGCCCTGCGAGAGCGCGCCCGGCTCCGACCGAAGCGCAGCGCAGCCGGAGAGCAACGCCGCGGTTACGCAAAGGCAAGCGATGGAGCGGCTCAGCATTCAGTCCCTCCAATCCAGGCATCCATTCCGCCGTCGAGATTCACCACGCGATCGTAGCCGAGCGCATTGAGCTGCTGCGTGACGTACGCACTGCGGGCGCCGATATGGCAGATCACGACGATATCGCGATCCGTCGGGAGCTCGGAAAGGCGGTCCTTTACTTCGCGCATGGGAACGTTCACCGAACCCGCGATAATGCCATCTGCCAGCTCCCCCGGCTCGCGAACGTCCAACAAGAATGGCGACGTGCCGTCGCGGAGGCGGCGCCGCAGCTCGCTCACCGGGATAGACTTCACTCGACGGATAGCGCGCGCTCCAATGCCAGACCGGCGGCGATGTAGTCTTCGTCACCAACGCCCGACTCGACGGCTCTTTCGAACTCTGTGAGCGCGCATTCCATCAGCGGCGCGTCCACGTTCAGGCTCTGTCTTGCCACGCGGGCAAGCCGTAAATCTTTGAGAAGGGCGTTGGCCGAAAAGCGCGGATGCGTGTCGCGCTCGATCAGTTGCTGACGCTTGGTAGCGACGCGCTCGAGCGCCGTAACGAGCGCGTCGACGGCGAGGGTGCGATCGACGCCGGCCCGCGCCATAATCCCGAGCAGCTCGCCAATCGCATCGGCATTCACGCACAGCATCGAATTATAGGCGAGTTTGACGTGTCCGCTGGCCGCCGGCGAACCGGTAAACTTAATCGTCGAGCCCATTGCGTTCAAGAGTTCTTGAGCGCGGTCGAAGGCTTGGCTCGTGCCTCCCGGCAAGAGCGTCAGCGTGCCGGTGCGCGCGCCGTCGACGCTGCCAAGGACCGGGCAAGCGAGAAAGTCCACGCCGCGCTGCGCTGCTGCCGCTGCGAGTGTCTCATACATCTGCGGCGAAAGCGTCGACAGTTCGATGACGAGCGCGCCCTCGTGTGCTGCGGGAATGATCCGGCGCAGCGAGATTTCTCGCGCGACGTTATCGTCCCAGAGCATCGCGATCGTCGCATCAACGCTTCCTATGAGCCCTTCGAGGTCCTCGAACGCCGCAGCGCCCGCGGCGACCAATGGCTCCATCATGTCACGATCGATATTCCAAACGGATATCCGATAACCACGATCGAGAAGATTGCGCGCCATCGCGCTTCCCATTTTTCCCGTGCCTGCAATCCCTGCGTGCATCGTCAACGCCCTCACAAGCCTCCGAGGGCGCCGGGAGCCAAGAGTGCGATCGCGGCAAGCGCGGCGAAAACCACGCCGGCCGGCGCGACGATCCGGTTTCCCCACGGCGTCGCCTTCTCGACGAACATCATCGCCGCAAGCACGCCCATCCAAGCCAAATGCGCGACGCCCGCGGCAAACATCACCAGCATCAACGCCCAGCAGCAGCCAACGCAATAGAGCGCGTGACCGAAGCCGAGGTTCAGCCCGTTGAGTGCGCCGCGCCGATAGTGACGCATGAGGTACATGCCCGGATGACGGCACGCCTTAAGACACGCATCTTTGAGCGGCGTGAACTGATAAACGGCCGCGAGCGCGAGCGTCGCCGCCGGTATCAGCGCCGCGTGCGCTGCCAGCCAGGGCCACGCATCGACGATTCGGTGCAGTTGCATATCGCCGGTAAACGCAGCCAGCGCAAACGCCGTCCAGACGGCGAAGTAGCCACCTAAAAACAAGACCAGCGCGAGCGGAAAATCCGGCGCGCGCCCGGCCGTCGCCGCATAAAGCCGGATGAATCCCAGCGACGAAGGCAGCATCATCGCAGCGGTCATGAACTGCCATGCGGCCAGCACGACGATCGCGGCAAGCCAATACGGCCGTCCGCTTTCGTAGAGCGCATCGTGATGGACTTGCGCGGCGTAGCCGGTCAGCTCCGCCCACACGCAGACCGCCCACGCAGCCGCGATAACGCAACCGAGCACGCCGATCGTATTGAAGCGCACGTGCCGAGACGCGGCGTTTGCTGCCATCAAACTACGCTTCTAGCAGAAAATCGCCCTGAATCGCATTGCGATCCTTGAACGTCCAAACCATTCCGTGTTCGGGAATGTTGACGACGTGCTCGGCCGCCTTCGCAACAAAAGCCGGGGCACCGGGAATGGTGCTAAAGAGGCTGTCGCGCAGCGTGGTAATCGCCCCATAGGGGCTGCGATATGGTGCCATGGTTGCGCGAACCTTGTCGCCGACGACGAGCGTGCCTTCGCCACCCTTGAGGTCGTGTTCGATCGGCGCGCTCTCGATCGCGACGTCTTCGGCGATCAAGTCGTTCAGGTCCGCAAGCGGTCCGCCCAAGCGGCCATGCCAGGCGTCGAGAATCGCGGCTTTCTGTTCGTCGGTCGCGCGCGCATCTACGTAGCTCACGCGCTTCCAGCTCTTGGGGGTGAGAACGTTTCCGGGAATCTTTACCACCTGCACGTAGGTCAGTCCGGTCACGTCGACGCCGTTGATCTCGCCCTTTTCGATGTTATAGGCAAGGAACGAATCGCACGAGCCGCCGTCGGGATCTTCACCGATCCAGCAGCGGCACAGTGTCCGGCACGAACACGCTTCGAGCAGCGTGCCCCGTAAGGCGTAAGCCAAAGTTTTTTCCTCCTTTGTTGTGTGTCGCTACCAGGAGATAACGATCTGCCCGTTGCCCACAGGTGCAGCACCTTGCACGCTTTTGACGTGGGTTGCGCCTGTCTCGACGTACGACGAACCACCGCCCCCGCCGCCCCCGCCGCCGACGCCGCTGGTGCTCAGCGAGCCGGCTCCGCCGCCACCGCCGCCGTAGCAGCCGCCGCCCGCGCCGCCGCCACTTCCGCCGCCGCCACGGCCGCTGCTGCTCGGGCCGCTGCCGCCGCTGCCGCCGTGGCCGCGCTTGCCGTCTTGGCCGGCGTTTCCGTTCTGATAGTCAAAAAACCGCTGGCCGCCGGCGCCGCCACTTCCCCCGGCGCTTTGGGTGCCGCCTCCGCCGCCGCAGCCATCCGGCCCATCTCTGTAGCAGTCACCGCCGCCTGCGCCGCCGAGGCCTCCGCCGCCCGCACCGCCATTGCCCGTGCCGTAAAAAACGCTGGGGCCGCCACCACCGCCGCCGCCGCCCGCGATGACGACGCGGTTGGCCAATTTATCACCGCCCTGGCGTATGTCCGAAGCGCCGCCTCCGCCGCCGCCGTTTCCACCACTCCCGCCGGTGCTGCCGCCGTTTCCACCGCCGTTGAATCCGCCGGCAGTTGCACCCTCGCCGCCAACGAGGACCGCGAGTTTCTCTCCAGGCGTCACCGGGATCGTCGCCTTCACGCTCCCGCCGGCGGCACCGGCGGATTCACTGCCGTAGCCACCGGTCGAGCCGCTACCGCTCGCACCGAACGCAAGAATTTTTATCGTCGTCACTCCGGCCGGCACCTCGAATGTCTGCCGGTGCGCGGTGTATTTGAACGTTTGGGTGTGCACCAGCTCGGAGCCACTGCCTAGTCCGGTTACTCCTGGTAATGCTCCGCTGCCGCCGTGCGTCGAGCAAGCTGCCACAAGCGCCGTTAATAAAGCGCTCGACGTTACGCAAAGTACGCCGCGGCCAAAACGTGTAATCTTCATCGCCTGCCTCCCGGAGCCGAACGGATCGGAGGCTGACGTGGTTCGCCGCCGCGGCTCCGTTCCATCGCGAACCAGGTTGCGAGGGCCTAAGAACGTATGACCGGGGTCGGGATTCCGGGCTCGCTTGAAAAGGGAGAGAGTTTATGTCGATAACGGTCATTGGTTCCGGCTTCGGCCGAACAGGCACGGCGTCGCTGAAGCGCGCGCTCGAGATGTTGGGTTTTGGCCCGTGCCACCACATGGAAGAAGTAATGGAAAATCCCGAACAGGTGACGCACTGGCGAGCGTTTGTCGCCGGAGAACCGGTTGATTGGGGCGACGTTTTCAAAGGCTATCACGCCCAGGTTGACTGGCCAGGCTCCCATGTTTGGCGCGAACTCGCCGCGGCCTACCCCGATGCGAAGGTCATCCATTCGGTGCGGCCGGAGGACGCATGGTGGAACAGTTTTTCCGCCACGATCGGCCGCCTGTTCCTCAATTACAAAGAGATGCCGCTGCCGCCTCACGTTACGGCGATGATGGAGGCGATGGAGATCGCGATCGTCGAGCAAACCTTCGGCGGCGAACTTACGAACAAGGAGAGCGCATTGGCCGCGTACCGCCGGCGTACCGAAGAGGTCCGCTCCGCGATTCCGCCCGAGCGGCTCCTGGTGTTTGACGTGGCCGAAGGCTGGGCGCCGCTGTGCGCGTTCCTCAACGTGACAATCCCAAACGAGCCGTTCCCGCGCGTGAACTCGACTGAGGAATTCTTGCAATTCTTTGATGAAGGGAAGCCGCTCCCGCCAACCCCAAAGGTCAAAAGCTCGTAGCATTGCGGTCGATCCCGTTCGTATTGACGAGGGTACGCAAGGAACAGGCGAGCGGCGTAGTCAAGCTGTAAGAGGCACTCGATAACCGTAAAAGGATGGGCTATGTTCATTTCGGTCATTCACAGGATCAGCGACCGCGATGCGTTTTGGGCCGCCGCGGACGGCGCAACCAACGACATCCCCGCCAATCTCAAGCTGCATCAAACCGTGACGGGCAAAGACCGTTCGACGGCGATCTGCTTGTGGGAGGCCTCCTCGGTCGACGACGTTAGGAGCCTTCTCGAGCCGCTCTTCGGACGCGTCTGCAGAAACGAATACATTCAAATCGACCCTTCAAGCTCGATGGGACTCCCTACAGCTGCAAGCACCACCGCTTGAGCGATGCTCCACTCGCCGTCAGCAGACCCCGCCATTAAAAGGACTACCGCCTTGCTATCTCTCCGCTCTCCGTTAGTTTTCGTCCGTGTCGCCGCAATCGCCGGCGTTACAGCAGCTTTGCTTGCCGGTTGCGGCAGCCAATCGTCGCTACCGGGTGTGCCGTTGGGCACGTTCGCGCAAAGCGGCGCGCGGCTCGTCCGCGCGAACAGTTCGCCGCCGGTGCAGGCGGCACTTGAATGGCTCATGACGGACGGCACCGTCCTGGTTCAATCGGGCAACAACGGCAACCAGTGGTACAGCTACGCGCCCGACTCGTCCGGTAGTTACGCTGACGGAACGTGGACACAAGTTGCTTCGATGCCCGCGGGCTATAGTCCGGATGCCGGCGCCTCGCAAGTTCTTGCTGACGGCCGTTTCTGGTCCAGCGGCGGTGAGTACAACAACAACCAGTTCGACCTCACCAATCTCGGCGCGATCTACGATCCCGTGAAGAACAAGTGGGCGAAGCTCGGTCATCCGTCGCGCTGGAGCTGGATCGGCGACTCTCCATCAACCATGCTGCCCAACAACCTCGTGCTCATCGGCGACAAGCTGCACGAGTGGGACGCAACCTATAATCCCAAGACGAATAAATGGACCAGTGTCGGCGACTCCGGCAAGGCCGACTTCAACGCCGAGGAAGGCTGGACGCTGCTCGCCGACGGCACCATCCTCACCATTGACGTGAAGAACGACCCGAACTCCGAGATTTACAACCCCTCGACTCAAACGTGGAAGACCGCCGGAGATACGCCCGTTATCCTCGCTTCGCACTGGGCCTCGGGCGGCTGCCTCCAGTACGGTCCAAAGAAGAAAGATTGCTACTATCCGCCGGGCGAGATCGGCCCTGCCATTCTGCGTCCCGACGGCAGCGTCTTCGCGACGGGTTCGGGCGAGGGCGTCAGCGGTACGGGAACGGGCCACACCGCGATCTATTATTCAACCGGCAGCAAAGCCGGCACGTGGGCCACAGGCCCCGATTTCCCCAACAACGACAACGCCGCCGATTCGTTCGGACTTCTCGAGCCCAGCGGCAACGTGATGGTTTTTGGTGACTCCGGCGGCGTATACGAGTACAACGGCAAGACGTTCACGGCTCTGAACGGCGTGGCGTCCTGCCCGCCGATTCTGCTGCCCACCGGACAAGTCGGGCTCTTCTGTTCGTCGTCGGTCGAACTGTACACGCCGACGGGTTCGCCCAAATCCGGCTGGGCGCCAACGATCAAATCGTTTCCGAAGAGCATCGCGCCGGGCAGCTCCTACAAGATCACGGGTACACAGTTCAACGGTCTCTCTCAGGCGATGGCCTTCGGCGACGAGTACCAGACCGCGACGAACTATCCGCTGGTTCGCATCACCAACAACGCGAGCGGCAACGTGATCTACGCCCGCACCCACGATCACAGCACGATGGGCGTCGCCACCGGCTCGAAGATCGTTTCGACGATCTTCGACGTCCCGTCAAGCATCGGCTCGGGCGCCAGCACGCTGGTCGTCGTCGCCAACGGCATCGCGTCCAAACCCGTCAACGTAACGGTCTCGTCGGCGCGCCGGATGCGCGGTCGGCTGCGCTAGGCGCGCTAGGACTAACAACATTCGGCTGCGGATACTTGGCGGTGTGTTGGCGGCCGCGCTCGTTGGCTGCCATCCGGCGAGCTTTCAATCCGGCATGTTGCCGACGACAGGCAGCGCTGCTGCTGCGATAGGCCCGAAGAGCTGTCGGGAGCGCGTAAACGACACCCTGGCAAAGCTTGAGGAGTGCATCCAACGCGCCTCGCTATGGCGCGATCTCTCGGAGTTTCAGCAGATTGCCAACGAGAATCCGGGCCCCCGAGGTCACGCCAGCCGCGACACCGGAACACCCGGCTATGCGGCCTCGGTCGCCTACGTGGCCAAGCTCGTGCGAGCCGCGGGTTATACCGTCACCATTCAGCGCTACATCTACACGAAGAAGCGCACGCAACATAAGAGCGACGTCGACTACAACCTCATCGCCGATTCGCCTTTCGGCGGCCCGCGCAGCGTCGTCGTGATCGACGCACATCTTGACGCAATCTACGGTGCCGGCATGCTGGACAACGCGTCGGGCTCAACGACGATTCTGGAGGTCGCGCTCAACCTGGCCAAAACCCACACGCGCAACCGCCTGCGGTACATATGGTTCGGCGGTGAGGAGCTGGGCCTGCTCGGCTCGCGCTATTACACGACTCACTTATCGCATGCCGAGCTAAAGCGCATCGTCTTCGATGTCGACGCGGACGTCACGGCCACACCGAACTTCGACATCCTCATCGCCGACCCGGCCAACGCAACGAAGGTCAAGCGCTTTCCGCGCAACGTCGTTCCGCAGTCGAAGATCGGCAACGATTTCTTCGCCGACTTCTTCAACACCGGTGGCGTCGTCTCTCGCCCGGCGGGCTTCGGCAACGACGGTACGGACTCTCTCTCCTTTAGCCTAGCCGGCGTTCCGAACTCCGGCATTCTCACCGGACAAGACTGCTGCAAACGGCGATGGGAGACGCTACTGTGGGGCGGCTATCGCGGCGATTATGAGGGCGTCGTCCCCGGTTTCCACGAGGCCTGCGTCGATAAGCCGAATCGTTGGTGCGACAATCTTTCCAACAACGATCCGTTCGTGCTGGAACTGACGTCCAAAGCCGTGGCCTACGTGACCTTCAAGCTCGCGAACCGGCGCTTACCCTAATCGCGCTCAGGGAAGAATCCATCTCCCGTGAACGTGATTTGGGGTTTGGGAGCCCGGTACTGCGTGCGGCAAGATGCGCACGCCTTCATGTGGCTGTGGGGCCTACTCTTGGCGCTCGGCGGTGCCGCCTTCCTAGTACGCCGGACTGGAAGGCGTTTCGAGGCGGCCGTTCTTCTGTTTTTTGCGGTCTGCACCGGCGCGCTCGGGTTCACGATCTTCTACGGGTGCTACGCGTCGGCACCGTACTCGATGGGGCTCGGTGCACCCGGTGTTTCCGCGGCAAGCTTTACGACGTTCACGTGCCTGGGCCAAGGCGCTTTTTCGAGGGCCATGGCATGGACAATTGTCGCCTTGTCGTGCAGTGCCGCGCTCGGATTGGTCGCCTGGGGCCGATCGCGCAGCAGGTCCGCGGCGTTTCGTGCTTCCCTCTATGCCGGTGCGGCGCTCTTGCTCCTCGTCGCGGGCGCCGCCGGCTTTGGTGCGTTCTTCGTTTTCTCTTGGTGCTCGTCGAGCCGCTTGTTTTAGCCCATGACACCCGGATACACGGTCGTTCTCCTCGCGATGGATCACTTGCAGATGGCCGTCGCGCGGGATCTGTCGGCGCGATATTGTCCGCACAGCAAAGCGGTCTCCCTGATGAGATTGTGTGCGATTTTAGCGATATTCGGCGCCGCCGCACTGGCGCTGTTCTTAGCCGCATACCGCACGAAGCACCCCTCGGGTCGAACGCCGCTATATATCATAGCCATCACCTTGCTGCTGTTCGCGATCGGCAGCACCGCGCTCGTTCTTTATGGACTATCCGGCTGCAGCGGTGCTGCAGCAGAGGGCCTCATTTGGGATTGGCCCTAGAGCGTCATGTGTTAGTTGACGCTAGAGCAGCCGCCAGAGCAAAGCGATTTCTATCGCATAGCAACAGAGCAGCACAAACGGACTGGTGAGCACGAGCCAGCGCGGCTGGTTTTCCGGGAACAGCCATGCGTGGAACGCGCGAACCGCGAGCGGCATCAGCGGCCACGTCGTTAGCGCTACGCTGATGGCATTTCCGAAAAACGTTCCGAGCGCCGGATTGAGCGTGCGCAGATTCGGCGTAAGGAACTTGAGTTCGAGCATGACAACCGGAAAGAGCGTGAGCAGAACGAGGCACGCCGTTTTCCAAATGCTGGGCGGTTTTCCGGTCGCCGGATCGTTCGGGACCCAGCCGGGAAAGGACGTATCCATCCGCTGCGCAACAAAACCGTGCGTCAGATCCTCGCTCTCTTTGAGCAGCTCTGCCCGACGCGGCGAACGCAGCCATCTCTCGAGATTCTCTTCGGTATCGAAGCGAAATACCGTCGTCCAGCCAGGCTCCTTTTGGTGTGGCGGCTGCACGAACGAGCCGACGTAGCCTGGAAACGCCTCCTGCGCTTTTTGAATGCGCTCGGCGAACGCCCGATAGGCCTCCTCCTTGCCCGGTTTGATTTGCGTGATGATGAGTTCGGTGGCGCTGTGCTGGGGAATGTATCCTGCCGCGGCCTGGCCGGCGAGCTGCATCACAATTCCGCCTTCGACCAGCGGAACCGCCTGCGTGATGAGGAATCGGCTCTCGTCGCCGTGGCGCCAGCGGCGCAACGAATCCATGCTGTCGAAGGACGCGAGCGCGATTGCTTCTTCTTGATCGGGCGGTGCCGGAGGACGGTATTCGAAGCTCAGCGCGCCCGGTGCCGCAAGCACCGCCGTTTGCCAGCGAACGTGCCACTGTGCGAACTCGGATTCTTTGTCCGGACGAACGCGCGCACAGAGTACGAGATTCGAATTTCCGGAATCGTCCGAGGATAGCACCCTCGATTAGTTTGCTAGAGCTGTTTCGAATACTTCTAGATTCGCACAGGTCGGCCCCAGACGCGCGCGAACCCCAGTTTGAAGGAGATTATTGTGACCGAACAAGACAAGAAATTCATGCGACGCGCGATCGAACTTTCAGCAGAGACTTCGCTCGTGAAAAAAGCCGGCGGAGTCTTCGGCACCGTTATCGTCGACAAGAATGGCGAGATTCTGGCCGAGGGAGCGAACCGAGTCGTCGCTGAAAACGATCCGACATGGCACGGCGAGATGGAAGCCATCCGCAAAGCCTGCAAAAAAGTCGGCAGCTTTAAGCTCGACGACTGTACGCTGTATAGCAGCGCGGAGTGCTGCCCGATGTGCGCGGCTGCCGCGTACTGGGCCGGGATCAAGAAGATCTACTTCGCAGCGACCGTCGGCGATGCGCTAGAGTACGGCAACTTCGACGACACGATGATCTACGCCGAGCTAAAGAAACCGACCACCGAACGCTCGATTCCCGCCGAGCAGATCCTGCGCGAGGAAGCCGTCGTGGTTTGGAAAGAGTACAAGAATATGGCCGGCAGGGTGCAATATTAGACGCGTTTCCAGACGAGGATATTTGAGCTACCCCAAATTTCAGGGGGCACCGTGCGAATGGTCAGCACGTCGCCTTCGATTTTGAACTGGCGTTCGAGCGTCGTTCCCATGAGATTGGTAAACACGCTCACTTCGACGTGATGGAAGACGCGATCGCCGCGTATGTCGTAGCGGCCGGCATATGCGAGAAAGTTCGCCAGAGCCTGCGTACGCTGCTCTTCGGTTGACGAGCTTCCGGATGGCGATTTTAACTCGGGACGGTGCGTTCCGGCGAGCACCGCAGCCATGTGTCCATCGGCGGTATAGAGCAAATACCCGACGGGCTCTTGCCCGAAGCGAGGTTTGGATGGGCCGCCCTTTTCGTCAATGTCGAAGCTCACGAGGCTCCAAGCACCCACGACTCCCTCACGCGGCGCCGCGCCGGCAGTGACGCTGCCAATCGCTGCTAGTGCTCCAAACGATGCGGCGAGTTCGAGTATGCCCCTTCGTGAGACAGGTGGCATTTTTATAGCACTCATTTCATCTCCAAGACTCAATCCGCCACGCCTCTTCTCTCGCCGGATTGATCAAGCCTTGCCCAAAACTCCGAGCGTTTGGCCGCACTGGTATCGCGCAGACAAGCTAGAACTGTTACAAGCTTCGCCGCCAAAAAGGAGGACCATGATGAATCGACGCACGTTTTCTATGACCCTTGCCGCCGGAGTCGCCGGCTCGTTGCTTGGGACGAAGACCGCTCGGGCCGCCTCCGTCGTACGCAACGTTGTTCTAGTTCACGGTCTGTATGCGGATGGCTCGAGCTGGTCTGAATGCATCGTACGCCTACAAGCTGCGGGTTTGAGTGTGACGGCGGTTCAAAACCCGCTAACTTCCTTTGCCGACGACGTCGCCGCCACGCGCCGCGCTCTCGCGATGCAGGATGGCCCAACGGTGCTCGCGGCGCATTCGTATGGAGGCATGGTGGCAACGGAGGCCGGCGGCGCCTCCAACGTTGCGGGCCTTGTCTACATCGCGGCTCGCGCCCCTGATTCGGGCGAAGACTACATGGCACTCGCGAAGCGATTCCCACTCCCTCCGGCAAGTGCGGGCCTCGTTACGAGCGATGGGTTTTCTCGCTTGAACTTGGATGCATTTCTCAACGATTTCGCAAACGGTGTTGACCCCGTCAAGGCCCGCGAACTCTACGCGGTGCAAGCGCCAAATGTCGCGACGCTCTCAGGCACGGCAAGAACGACTGTCGCTGCCTGGCGGGTCAAACCGTCGTGGTACGCCGTTTCTAAGCAAGATCGGACGATTAATCCGGACTTAGAACGATTTATGGCTGCGCGCATGAAAGCGACAACGATCGAGATTGATGCGGGTCACCTGTCACTAGTCAGTCATGCGCCGGAGGTTACGTCGCTAATCCTGCAAGCCGCGGGTCAAGCCAACTAGCCGCCTAAACAAACAGGACCGAGTTACACCTACACCAAGCCGAACATTGCGCGAGCCGCTTTCTGTTCGGGACTATCGGTGGGATCGAGGGAGACGCTAGTTCCGCGCCCTAAGACCTGGGCTTCGAGCATCGTAGCGCGGGCAGGGTCTACCAGGCGACAGCGCATTATCTCCGCTATCGCGTCTTTGATTTTCAATGGGGGCCTTTCGGGAGTCTAAAGTGGGGGGTTATGTGCAGTTGCGTGCCTTGATGCGAAAAGCCTCTAATTAAAGGCGGCGATCACTTTGCACCTATGCGATCGTCTAACCGCCGGTCAAGAGAGGCGAGGATTCAGGTTCGGTGGGCTCCGTGACAAGGCCGTTTTGCGTAACGCGAGTCGGCGCACACAATGCCATACATCTGGCACCCGGTCTCTTATGATTATTACATGTCACGAAAGAAACTTGCGCAACTGGGCGTTCCGATCGGAACGGCTACACATCGTCTCAGAAAGCTGCTCCTATTCCACCTCGCTTGCGAGCTTAAGCTCAACTACTGTCACCGCTGCCTACAAACGATCGGGTCACCGGACGATCTGGGCATTGACCACAAGGAGCCTTGGCTCGACGCATCGATTGAGCGCTTCTGGGATCTAGGCAACGTCGCTTTCTCGCACAAGCTCTGCAATACGAGAGCCGGCATTCTGCGATCGGTCGAAAGCTTGGCCCGAGCCCGCTCCAAAGGTCGGTCCGCCTGGCACGGCCTGGTGCGACAGGTGCAACGAGTTCCTGCGACTACCAGCTTCAACCGAAATAAGTGGAAATGGAATGGGCTGCAAAGCTTCTGTAGCCCTGTGGGCGTACCGAGCTGGCCGGGCGAAGGTCAAAGCGCCGGCTGCCCGTATCGGGATTCGGAGAGGGTGGGATTTGAACCCACGGAACGCTTTCACGTTCAGCGGTTTTCAAGACCGCCGCATTCAACCACTCTGCCACCTCTCCATGTCGCTGGAACCCCTTATTTCATTGGGATTTTCGCTGGACCGATAACGCCGCATACTGCCGGTGGTTGCACTTTGGCTGCAGTTGGTCGGAGCAGCGGCCCTCGGCGGCGCTCATTTCGCACCTACCGCCCTGGTGGCCTGGACCTGCCGTAGCATCTCGCTCGCGGCTGCGATGGCCTTCTCTCGGCCACCCTCTACGACGTGGCTGTAGAGGTTCAACGTTGTGCTTGGAACCGAGTGGCCAAGTACGCGCTGGACCGCCACGATGTCGCCTCCGTTCGCCAGCGACCAAGAAGCAAACGTGTGCCGAAGCGAGTGCAGGGTTACCTCCGGCTTATCCAGCACATCAACGTTAAGTTCACCTTGCCTTGATAATCCCGACAGCGTGAGGTTACTGCTTCCAAGGAATCCGATGTTAGGATTGTTTGGATCCGTCCGATGTAGCAAATAGAGCTTAGCGTGTAATGGGTATTTGAGAAATAACTTTACGGCCACTTTCCCGGCTTTGAGCTGAGCGCTCAAACGACGTAGCCCCGCCTCATCTTCGTTGTTTGGTGCGCCAATCATCAGTTGATTGCGAAAGTTCTGCGCCATCGTGCGTTTGAGACGCAATGCCGTCTGCTGGTCCATGCCGTCTGGACCGCTTGCCAGGCTCATTTGTTCCTTCAGCTCGTCCTCGGGGAGCTTTTGCATTCCGACGATGACACGACAGTTTGCAGGATTGCTGGGAGGCCACGCATCGATCAGTTGATCGATCAGCTTCCAGCCCCGGAGGTTGAAGTATCCAACGCAGAACTCCGCACGCTCAGAGATCTTGAGAGTGTCAGAAAGGGCCGGAAGCAGCGACACCTTAATGTTGTCGAAGATTCTTGGCATCAGATGTTCGCGTTCAGCAGTGACAGATCGAGGGACGAAGCTATGGCGCGGCGGGTTGGACCTTCCACCGATAGTGGCGTATTGCCAATCACAGAGATCCTTTCAGCCGAAGGGTTTCTTAGGAGCGAATCTTGCGGCGATGGCTTCGGTTGCCCTTCGACCACTCGCTCGCGAACTGGTAAAGGAGCCGAACGTCTGTTCGGGGGCTGGGCTGAACTACTCCCAAGGCGTCCGAAAGAGTCGCTCTTGCTGCACGAGCCTCAGATCGCCTGTCTCTGGTCGTCGTCGTAGTCGGTCAGTGGTCCAGAGTTGGGTTGAAGACCGCCCGCCGTACGTCCCGCTCAAGCCGAGGCTCTGAGCGTGAACGGACCGCGGACGATTCGCGATGCCTACGGCGAGCTTCCGGCGTCAAATCTACCGGAACGCGGCGCTCGGGTTTGCGCATTAATGTTTGACGGTACGCCCCTGGGTAATCACCCGGAGGAAACGTCAGGTAACCGATTCGGCGAGAAAGAGTCGCTCGCGATGGTTCTCGTCTCTTGTGAGGTCGATAGCGAGATTCAGTCGATCCGCACATTAGAGGCTCGACCAAACACCAATACACCAGATTTTGAAGCCCGTCAAGTCAATGGTTCCATCGTCAGGATAGAAATGACGAGGTTCGCTGATGAGCTAATCGCAGAGTACATGGGCAATATGAATGCACTTTTCAATATTGTTCAGGCTGTTCGCCGAGACAATGCTACGTTAGCGGCTCATATTGAAGGATTGCACGTACTCTTTGATTTCGATGAAGCACCACGCGCCCTTTTTCGCCACGCTGTTGCTGACGAAATGGTGCAGCTGCTGCTCGGGATTCAACGGGAATCTGCGACCGTCTTTGAGGTACTGGAGCCTCCACCCGAGTGCCACCAGTTGCGACGCCTCGGGGTGACATGGGCCGTCATGGCGGTTGATCAACCGGAGACCTACGTGCGGTTTCAGCCACCTCTCGACTTGGCGGATCATAGGCGGATGGTAAGTACAGCACCCACCGTGCTAGAGAGCAAGAAACGCCGTTATCAACAGTACTCCGATAGTGGCAGCGTCCCGGTTTGGCTTGCGGTATTCGTAGCGGACACGATTTCGGGAAGCGGCCTCACGGCGATCCAAACGCTGGCCGGAGATGTTTCCCAGCTTGATCCCGCCCCGTTTCAGCGGATCGTGATAGGCAACTTCGTAGCCGGTATCATCATTGATTCCGAGAGGTCGGAGTACTGCAGCGTTAGTTCTGGCAGAGTAGCGATAAAGCGTTCGGAGTAAGTTTTCTTGTTTTCGTCTCCAAGTAAAGGGACTCAGACGTGAATAGGCAGAGGCTTACTAAGGATGTGTTATGCGATCTCCTAACCGAACGTGACAACCTGGTCAAAGACTATGGTTCACTTGAGAAGACTGAAGATCTTGTTTCGTGGACTTCCTT